>JAZLBF010000081.1:0-40068 GCA_045613565.1 Bacteroidaceae bacterium | reverse complement strand
CGGAAAGCGAAACCAAGTGCCGTAGAAGTAGATTCTTTTTACATTTCAAAATATCCGATTACGCAGAAAGAATGGAAATTGATAATGGGATATGACCCATCTGAATATGAGGTTCAAGATGAGAATCTTCCAGTTTTCAATATTGAATATGAGGATTGTCTTCGCTTTATAGCCAAGCTAAATCGCATAACAGGGTTAAAATTTGACCTGCCTACTTCAGCTCAATGGGACTATGCTGCGCATGGTGGTAGAACTAATAATTTTCATTTGGAAGACAAAACTTATGAAAAAATATCTAACTATGCATGGATAGATGTTGAGACGCCTTTTCCTGTAGGCCTGAAAGACTCTAATACTCTTGGAATATATGATATGTTCGGAAATGTGGGAGAATTGTGCAAAAGGATAGATGGTGAAGATATAGTTAAAGGCGGAAAAACAACCAAAGAGCGAATATATACAGGAGCTGTGGTTAATGGATATAATACATATAGCTACCATGATTATTGGTCGGAAACATTGGCTCCTGATAATATCGGTTTTAGATTGGTGTGCAATGATGTGGATATAAAGAGTTTACTCTAAAATCCTTACTCGCATATAAATCATTCATAGGCATTCACATGACTTGCAATTTGGAGTTCCATAAAGACAGGACCTTCAAATGCACAAGTAATATCTATCATTGTGATGATAACTCAAACGTGGACGAAGCCACGGCAGAGATGTTGATAACAAAAGTCCTAAAAAAATAATTTGTTATATGCTATAAGTGTTTACGCTTATATTCTTGCATACTACAAAGCTAGACACGTCCCCAGAGATGGAGTAGTTGGATTCCGTTCTTATTGTTCGGCAAGAATGTATGTCCTGCTCCGAGTAGCTATAGGGCTCGCCCGGGACTTACACCCGTTAGCTAATGCTCATGCTGAGCGTACCTAAAGAAAGCACCAACCTCATCATCAAGGTTGGCGCTTATATTTGCATTTGAGCTAATCGTTAATCGCTCGTCATTAATCTGTGATCTGTAATTTTACTGTGCAATCATATCACGAATCTGCTCAGAAATCTCATCGTAAGACTTGTTTGCATCTGGTATTACTGGGGGAAGATATTCCACTGTAATCTTACTGGGACGAGGCAATGTCTTATGACGGGGAAGAGCATCGAAAGCACCAGATATACGTACAGGTACGATGGGAATCTGCAACTCCTTAGAAAGAATAGCAAAAGTCTTCTTGAAGTCACCCAACTCACCAGTATTGGTACGACGACCTTCGGGGAAAATCATCAGATTCTTGCCAGCTCTGAGCACCTGTGCCATGTGCTGGATAGAGTTCTTCAAGTTGGACATCTGCATCAAGATGACATTGCACTGACGAGCTACTGAACGCTTAGCAGCAGTATTGAAATGCTCCTCTGTAGCATAGAAATAACAGTTCTTGACAACATCCATGGGCAAACCAGTCGTTACCAAAGGACCATCAAGGAAGCTCTGATGATTGGGGGCTATGATGAAGGGACCCTTGGCAGGTATGTTTTCCTTGCCCTTGATGGTAAGGCGGAAATACAGACGATTGAACAAGCCTGCAATACCCGTACCAATGGGTAGCATGATACCTGGGCTTGAGGGCAATACGGCAGGTGTGCTGGTGAGCAGTTGATGCCAATCTATATCTTCCACCACATCCATGTGTGTCTTCTGAGTAGCAATATGCTGTGCAAGACGCTCCAAATTGGTGAATGAAAGAATGCTGTCTGCATTAACCATTGCACCAAAGGTGTGCTCGATGAATTCCTGCATACTCACGCGGTCAAGAGAGTCAAGACCAAGGTCGGTCTCCAGGTGGTCGGTAGGACGAACAACGTCCAGTTTCTTCTCCTTCTTGACATAGTCGCGCAAGATTGCATATTCTGGCATATCTGGCTCTACAATCTTGACCTCTTCCTTTTCTGTCACAGGTGCCACACCATTTTTTACGATGTCTAGCACCTTGAAGCGCTGAATCTTGGACAAACGTGTGCGTGGCAACTCTGTACGTAGGATGAAGATGGACATCACCTTCTTGTAGTTCATAGAGGTATTATTGTAGGGCTCCAACACCTCGTGCTTGAGCAATGCCTCTAGCTCTGCATCTGTCTTACCCTCGGCAATATCATCCTGAGGAACGATAACTGCCACGAGCTTGTCATTGTGATATGTTACGGCACACTCCTTCACGTAGGTGTCATACTTCTCTATCTTGAACTCTATCTCTACGGGTTGTACATTCTTACCGTTTGAAAGAACTATAATCTCCTTCTTACGTCCAGTGATGTACACACGTCCCTTCTCATCAAAGCGTGCTAGGTCGCCAGTGTGCAAATAACCATTCTCATCGAAGATAGCTGCTGTCTCCTCGGGGCGATTGTAGTAACCTACCATTACGTTTTCGCCCTTGACGCAGAGCTCGCCATCGATAATCTTACAATCGCAGCATGGCAAGGGCAAACCAGAACAACCAGGAATAATATCATCTGGACGAGTAAATGAAATCATGGGCGATGTCTCGGTCATACCATAACCTTCGAGCACTCGGATACCCAATGTGCGCATACCCACACCAATCTCCTGATCAAGGGCTGCACCTCCACTTACGCAATACTTCAAGTTGCCACCTAGTGACTCATGTACGGCAGAGAATAGTTTCTGAGAGAATGAATAACTACCCACCTTCTCGCACAACTTGTACATCATCTGAGCAACCTTGCCCTTAGCATCAATCTTCTTCTTGATACCAGTGTAGAGAGTTTGCCACAAACGAGGCACACCCACCATCACAGTTACCTTACCACGCTTCAAGGCAGCCATAATCTCGGGTCCTGCCATAGTGGGACATAGTACCATCTGTGACTCTGTGAACACGGGCGCTATCATAGTTCCTACCAAAGGCATCACGTGGTGCAAGGGCAACAAAATCAGGGTGCTGCTCTCCTTAGTAAAGATGGGCACATCGATAGAGATGGCATTGATGTTTACTATCAAGTTGTGGAAAGTAAGCATTACACCCTTGGGAAAACCAGTTGTACCTGATGTATATAGAATTACAGCTACATCGCTATCTTCAAAGCTGATACCCTCTTCCTTTGTCTCCTCATGAGCACGAAGGCCTGTGAGGTCGTCCATGCGAAGTATGGTAGTATTCACACCTGCCTTCTTAATGGCATCCATAGCCACCTGCTCTGTCTGAGCAGTAACCCAAATGGCATCTGGCTGAGCATCGTTCATGATGTATGCCACATCGTCTACTGTGCTACTAGCATCTACGGGGATTGCCACACCTCTGTTCTGCCAGATAGAGAAGAAGCTATATATCCACTCTACACAGTTCTCGGCAAAAACAAGTGTCTTGGCTCCCTTCTCCAACGATACATACTGAGCATAACGACGTATATTTGCTAGCATCTCAGCATATGATATCTCTCTGTCGGGAGTTACGATAGCCACACCGTCGATGACCTTGATTTTGTTTTCGTAAAACATTGTTGTTATGATTAAGTTTTTTAAATTATCTTCACGTCAATAAATCCAGAACTCCATCTACAATTTTCACGAAGATGAGCGACACGCCTAGTTTTTTCACCAGGTATGTCGCTCACAAAAGCAGAATTTACTTATTTATTACTAAATGAAGCTCTTTGTACATTATCTTTTTACCAAGCGAAGTTAAGGCCGATACCTACTACGTTGTTGTTACGTGTGTACACGTTAGACATCATCTTAGCAGGAGTGTTTACGGTGCGCTCATCGTAGAAGGTGTGCATGTAACCGAGGTCGATGCTCAATAGCTCGCAAGGATAGATACGAAGACCTGCACCGATAGAGTTGCTGCTTACGGTGAAGTCTGTGTCGCTCATGTAGGCGTCAGACAAGCCGAACGCTGTCTTCTGCCATGATGCAGAAGCTGCTACCCACTTGCAGAACTTCCACTCTGCAGAAGCCAAGAACTCCATTGTGTTGTCATCAATTAGGTCGTTCATGTTAATCTTCTGACCATCAACATAACCATCCTTAGTAGCTGCCTTGTCGAAGTAGTAGCGCCAAGAAGCTGCCAACTTAACGTTCTTTACAGGACGATACTGAGCACCTACGGTCAAGAGAGCGGGAAGATCGGTACGTACCTTCTTGCCATCAGCATAAAGGGGAAGAAGCTGAGTTGCTACTGCGCTCTCGGGAGTGGTAGTATTCTCCAACTTAACGCGAGTTCTGAACTCGTACTTAGCTGCCAACTCCAAGCCCTCAACGGGACGATAGTGAATACCGATGATAGGAGTAACTGCCATACCTGACTGCTGACAATCCAAAGCGATGTCCTGATTAGCAGCAGCAAAGTTCTGACCGCCATCGATAGAGTACTGCATGTTCTGGATACCACCAGTGTAAGCACAAGTAGCATAGATACCACGTACACCACCATATACTGACATGTTGTCAAGTACCTTGTAAGTACCACCTACCTGGAAACCGAAATAGTTCTGCTTACCAGTAAGGTTAGAGTTCAGGTTGTAACGGAACTGATTGGTCATGATGTTCTGTACCATTCCGGGGATGTTAGCAGCGGGAACACCCATAGCAGCCAACTGACCAGGAAGAGCATTCTGTACACCAGACATAATCATATTAGAAGCAACAGCCTCTAAAGAACCCAAACCATTCTCAAACTCGCAAGTACCACCACCTGCTACTACACCGAAGCGAGCTGATACGCTCCACTTGTCCTGAACGTAAGCAAAGTCGATAGAAGGAATTACGGGAGCAAATGCCTTACCCTCAAACTCGTGAGTCTGCTTGCCATCCTTGAATGCATACAAGGGGAAAGTAGTAGCGATATTACGTGTCTGCATAGCTGTCATTGCAGAACCGCTGATGTGCCAGCCATTCTTCAAGAAAGCCTGACCTGCGGGGTTAGCATACAAGCTAGTTAGATTGATATCTGCCTCCTGAGAGAAGAAGCGCAAACTGTGAGCATTCTGATTAGTTGTTGTCAACAATCCACCAGCAAAAGCTGATGTAGCGGCCAAAGCTACGGCCATTGAAGTTACAATCTTTTTCATATTTATTACATTGTTTGTGTAAATTCGAGTGCAAAGGTAACACATTTTTGCGGAATGTGTGCAACAATTTTAACAAATTTATACACTTTTATATGATTTTTTGTAGTTCTAGCTATATTACAACACCATATACACCTATTTATATTATATATGTCGTAGAATTATGTCGCAGAAATGCTTTACAACATCCTTTCGTCACTTTCAAACACTAAATCTTACCTTTTGGCGTATACAAATATAGTAAAAATCTACTTCCCTCTACCTATTTCCTTCATTTATTTAGGGCTTTTCCTACCATTAGCACATTTTTTTGACGTATATTTGCATCGTGAAACAACAAAATTGCACACTCCCGTACATTTTTGTTTTATCCGAGTGACATAAATTCTGATAAATACGAGTGTATCACACACTCTAAAACTTAAAAATTAACAACAACTAACATTATACATATTATGAAGAAGACATTATTTGGATGCATGATGGCCTGCTTGTCACTATGCGCATGCAACACTTGCCCCACCACTAGCACTAACAACCTTGACAAAGAAATAATTGGCGAATGGTGCATCATAGAGGCTATGGGTATCAGCACCGAGGCGGCTGAGAACAGACCCTTCATCCAATTCACCGATAGTGGTACCATCAATGGCTTCACCTCTGTCAATAGCTTCTTTGGACAGTACACCACCAATGAGGATAGCATCTTCTTTGACCAGGTGGGTGCTACCCTGAGAATTAGCGAAGACATGGAGATCGAATTTGCCGTAATGGAAGCCCTAGGCATGTGCACCACCCTCAGCGTGCAAGACTCTGACATGTATGCAAACGACATTTTTGGCAACAATGTGATGATACTGAAGAGACAATAATCCTCCTTACTCGGGAAACTGTTTCCAAACACTCAAATGCCCTTTTCTTTGCACAAAGAACCGTTTTTCTGTGCAAGAAAAGGGCTTTTTTTTATACACTTTTCTTACAAAATGCAGTTTTTAGTCATTTTCTAGCACCATTTTCTTGTTAGGAAAAAGTAATTTCATCTATCTTTGCGTTGTGAAAACTAAAAACATAAACCAAGCTAACTGACTTCATACCCCGATGACCGAACAAGAGTACATCGCCCTGGGCGACCAGGCATGGAAACACCAAGATTGGAAGCAATGCCTCAACTTCTATTCTGAGGCTATACGCATCAACCCCTTCAGCCAAGCTGCCATCAAGCGCAACGTGGTAATGCAGGTCATCAGCTATAGAAACACAGATTTGCTCAACCCCTAAAGACAAACTCTACGAGAGATACACCCATAATGCAAGATGAAAACTAACTTAATGAAAACGAACAAGGAACTAACCTACGAAAACTAACCAAGTCTAACCTCTCCCTCCCCTCCTACCAAGTATGGCTAAATTCAAAGGAACCATTCAGGTGGACACCGAGCGATGCAAGGGATGCAACCTTTGCGCCATAGCCTGTCCACTCCATCTCATCCAGCTCTCGCATTTGGTCAACCGTTGTGGCTACAACTATGCCACACAGGTCAATGCCGAGCTATGCAACGGATGTAGCAGTTGTGGCATCATCTGCCCCGATGCATGCATCACCGTCTATCGTATTAAAGAATAATCCCCCACCCTATGCCAAACCTAAATGGAAACTACTAACGAAATACTCCTCCTCAAGGGCAACGAAGCCATCGCCCACGCAGCCATCCGATATGGCTTTGATGGATACTTCGGTTATCCCATCACTCCCCAAAGCGAAATTCTCGAAACCCTCTCTCAGCAGCGCCCCTGGGAAACCACTGGCATGGTAGTACTTCAGAGCGAAAGCGAGATAGCCAGCATCAATATGATATATGCTGGTGGAGGCTCTGGCAAGTGTGTGCTCACCTCCTCAGCCAGTGTGGGCATCTCCCTCATGCAGGAAATCATACCTTATATGGCCATTGCCGAGGTACCTGGCCTCATTGTCTCCGTACAGCGCGGTGGCCCCGGCCTTGGCACCATCCAACCCTCCCAGAGCGATTATTTCCAAGCCGTCTATGGCGGTGGCAACGGAGATTACAATACCATCGTACTTGCCCCCTGTTCAGTACAGGAAAGTTGCGATATGGTAGGCCTTGCCAAGCACCTCATGATGAAGTGGCGCACTCCCGTCATCCTCCTCTCCGATGGTAGCATAGGCCAGATGATGGAAAAGTGCATTCTCCCTCCCTTCACACCACGTCGCACCGATGAAGAGATACGCCAGCAATGCCCCTGGGCAGCCAATGGCCTTGGCAGAAAGAGCAGAGACACCAATGTCATCACTAGCGTAGAACTCAACTCTCCACTCCTCGAACAGCGCAACAAGGCCCTGCAGGAGAAATACCGTCAGATAGAGCAAGAGGAAGTGCGCACCGAACACTATCTCACCCACGATGCCGAGATACTCATCATAGCCTTTGGCTCAGCCGCCCGAATATCCATGGGTGCCATTGACCAACTGCGCTCTCAGGGCAAACCCATCGGGCTCCTGCGACCCATCACCCTATGGCCCTTCCCTAAGGATGAGATACTACAGATGGCCTCCAGAATGAAGCACATCTTGGTGGTAGAACTCAACGAAGGACAGATGCTTCGCGATGTACAATGGGCTTCACAATTCCAGTGCCCCATACACTTTCTTGGACATAGCGGTGGCGTAGTACTCACTCCTGACGAGATAGTTGAGCGTATTAATCAACTACTATAATCCACCTTTACACTCATCTGACAACCAAACAAATACACCTATCATACTAAACCATATGTTCACACAAGAAAACAATATCAAAGACCCACAAAATATCGTCTATCAGCGACCTCGCCTTCTCAACGATAGCACCATGCACTACTGCCCTGGATGCGGACATGCCACCGTGCACAAGATCATAGCAGAGGTGATAGACGAACTAGGCGTACAGGAACAATCCATCGGAATCAGCCCCGTAGGATGTGGAGTCTTTGCCTATAGATATATCGACATCGACTGGGTGGAAGCAGCCCACGGCAGAGCACCAGCATGCGCCTCCGCACTCAAGCGTCTTTGGCCAAATCATCTCGTCTTCACTTATCAAGGCGATGGAGACCTGGCAGGCATTGGCACCAACGAAACCATCCATTCGCTCAACCGTGGTGAAAACATCGCCATCATCTATATCAATAATGCTATCTATGGCATGACAGGCGGACAAATGGCCCCCACCACCCTCATGGGTATGAAGACCACCACCTGTCCTCATGGGCGCGAAGCACATCTGCACGGTTTCCCCCTAAAAGTGGCAGACATAGCCGCCACCCTCGAGGGCACCTGTTTCGTCAGCCGCCAAGCAGTCAATACCGTGGGCCATATAGCACGCGCTAAGAAAGCCATACGCCAAGCCTTTACCAATAGTCTTCAGGGCTGTGGATCATCCTTGGTAGAGATAGTCACTCCATGCACCTCCGGATGGCGTATGACACCCGAGCAGGGCAATGCGTGGATGACAGAAAACATGCTACCATTCTATCCTCTGGGAGACTTAAAGAATAGAATCTAACCAAACCGAAAACTATCTCAATGAAAGAAGAAATCATAATATCAGGCTTTGGCGGACAAGGCGTCCTCTCCATGGGCAAGATACTGGCCTATGCTGGCATCATCGAAGGCAAAGAAGTCACTTGGATGCCCTCCTATGGTCCCGAGCAACGAGGCGGCACGGCCAATGTCACCGTCATCCTCTCCGACAATCGCATCACCTCACCTGTGCTCAACAGCTTTGACACAGCCATAGTGCTCAACCAGCCCTCCCTACAGCGCTTTGAACAATGCCTCAAGCCAGGCGGCACACTCATCTATGACCCAGCCAGCATACTCACACCACCCACACGTACGGACATCAACATCTACAGCATCGAAGCCATGTCCGAGGCAGCACGCATGGAAAACAGCAAGGTCTTCAACATGCTTCTCCTGGGCGCCTTCATCAAGGTTCGCCCCATCCTCAGCATCGATGACATAGTAAAAGGTCTGCACAAGACCCTCCCCCCACGCTATCACCACCTCATCCCCATGAACGAGCAAGCCATCCGTCACGGCATGGAGATAATCAAAACGAAAAACGAACTTAGAGCGGATTATAGGTAAGCGAAAACCAAGAGCAACTACGTATGAACTGTTAACAAAATAATCACATCAAGAGGAGGTAAATATTCTACTCTATCCAATAAAATAGAAGTGGTCGCATGAGGATTATTCCCCGTGCGACTTCTTTTTACAGGTGATTGAATGAAAGAGGTGGGATATCGTTCTTCGTATGGTGGGCAAGATGCTACATTATCGCATAGATAAAAAGTAAATTATTGGAGCGAGGGAGAAATGTTGAATTTTGGTAAGACAATCTTAATTAATATTATGTATATCTGCAGAGATTCTTGGTACTGCAGCGGCAGTAGCAAGAATGAATTTATCAAAAAGTTGTTACCAATTACAATTACGATTACAGAGGATGTGGTCTCAGCCCCACGCTCTCTGGCTCTCTGATAAAGAGAAAAGTATATATATTATCTATTTATATATTATTATAATAAGTATGTATTTTATTATTTATTTACATATATATATATTAAATAATATATAACTAAACTACTAACTACACCCATACACTACATCCACATGGGTGTTAATTCTTTGTAATCGTAATTGTAATCGCTGAGCTCATTCCCTTGGAGCATGAAAAAAAAGTCCTCGTAGAACTTCCTAGAATCTCCTAGAAAATCCTCTGCGTCCACTGATACCCTCTAGCGTCCTCTAATATACTCTCCATCCCCCACAGCTCTTGAGCAGCGGAGAAAAGGCCTGGGAGCTCCTAAGCTCTCCTATATCTTCCTAGAGCTATTAGATATTTAGATATTATAGAAAATCCTTTGCTCATCTAGAAAAAAAACAATACCTT
This sequence comes from Bacteroidaceae bacterium, assembly GCA_045613565.1. Taxonomy (GTDB): domain Bacteria; phylum Bacteroidota; class Bacteroidia; order Bacteroidales; family Bacteroidaceae; genus Physcousia. Next base: position 30,019 of record JAZLBF010000081.1, on the reverse strand, counting down.
TGCCCAGAAATTTTGAATAAAAAATAGCGAAAAGTATGAAATACGGATTCGTAAGAGTAGGTGCTGGTATACCCGAGGTGAGGGTGGCAGACACTCAGCACAATGTGGAGGAAATAGAAAAACTAGTTCTCAAAGCACAGGCTCAGAACGTGGAAATTCTAGTCACTCCTGAACTTAGCCTTACGGGCTGTACCTGTCAGGATCTCTTCTTCCAGCAGACCTTGGTGGAGGAGGCTGAGATAGCTCTGATGAAGCTGATGGACTTCACACGCTCCATGGATATGATTATCGTTGTGGGTATGCCTGTGGTGTGCAATCATGATATGCTTAACTGTGCCGTAGTGCTTCAGAAAGGCAAGATACAGGGCATAGTGGCAAAGAGCTACCTGAGCAATCATAGAAACACTAGCGAAAAGCGTTGGTTCAGTTCCATAGCAGAGATAGATAGCAACATTAAGGTATGGCTCTGTGGCGACCAGGTGGAAATCAGCAGATACCATATTTTCAATACTCCCTCCTGTAGCTTTGCCATAGAGATAGGTCACGATATGTGGGCTCCCGTACCTCCCTCAAGCACACTCTCGCTGATGGGAGCAGAGATAATACTTTGCCCTGCAGCAGACAATAGCCTGGTGGGCAAGAACGACCACATCACCAGTATGGTATGCGCCCAGAGCGCCAAGTGCATAGGCGGATACGTATATGCTGGTGCTGGTTTTGGAGAGAGTTCCACAGACCTGGTTTATGGTGGCAATGCACTGATATGCGAAAACGGTAGCGTGCTATGCGAAAGAAAACCATACGCCGTGGAGGCTGGTTTGATACTAAGCGAAATAGACGTGGAGATGATTAGAGGGGAACGCCGCTCTAACAAGATTTTCAGCGATTCGGCAAAGGAAATCTGCAAGGAAAAACTCACGGTCACCAACACTGATATGATGACGAGATACGACCTAGACCTGTCACGTCCCATCAGTCAGCACCCCTTCTATTCGGAGGACAAGACACAGTTGGCACGCGAAACTGAGGAAATATTTAGCATTCAAACTCTTGGTTTAGCTAAACGCATGAAACACACTGGGTGTAAAACAGTTGTCATAGGCATCAGCGGTGGACTAGATAGCACCTTGGCACTACTGGTATGCGTAGGCACCTTTGACCTGCTAAAACTGGACCGCAAGGGTATTGTGGGTGTAACGATGCCAGGATTTGGCACCACAGACCGCACCTATCAGAACGCTCTGACACTGATGAAGCAACTGGGTATCACCATAAAGGAGGTGAGCATCAAGGAGGCTTGCTTGCAGCATTTCAAGGACATAGATCACAACCCCTTAAAGCACGATATCACATACGAAAACTCACAGGCTCGCGAACGTACCCAAATACTGATGGATATAGCTAATCAGGTGAATGGTATGGTAGTGGGAACGGGCGATTTGTCTGAACTGGCACTAGGATGGGCCACCTACAACGGCGACCACATGTCCATGTACAGCGTTAACGGTTCGGTGCCCAAGACTGTGGTAAGACTGGTGGTAGCATGGTACGCTAGTGTGCAGAAGAACACATTGGTGAAGAGTACCCTGGAGGACATCATTGACACCCCCATCTCGCCCGAGCTGATACCCGCCCACGAGAATGGCGAAATCAAGCAGAAGACAGAGGACTTGGTAGGTCCCTACGAGCTGCATGATTTCTTCCTCTACTACATCCTTCGCCATGGTTTCCGCCCAAGCAAGATATACATGCTGGCACGCCATGCCTTCGAACAAGATGATTACGATGACGAAGTTATAAAGAAGTGGTTGTCTGTATGTTACAGACGTTTCTTCAATCAACAGTTTAAGCGCTCTTGCCTGCCAGACGGACCCAAGGTGGGCATCTGTGGACTATCCCCACGAGGCGACTGGCAAATGCCCAGCGATGCCGTTTCGCAAAGTTGGCTAAAGGAGTGCGAAGGCCTGTAAGGACCATCGGAGATTCACCCCCAAAACGACTTTTGGATTAACATCATTTGGTATATTATTTGGCGCTAGCGTGCTGTATTCGGATGCTCGAGTATGGCACGCTATTTTATACTACCATTTCTACGAGAGAAAGAAAACACTGGGCATAGTTCAGAAATAGTACCCTCAGAAGTGCAGAAATCCGAGTTTTTTTCGTATCTTTGTGCGCGAAAATTAAATACAGAAACTACACTTATGAGAAAGATTTTATTCATGGCATGCATGCTCCTAATGACAGCACTTTGCATGAATGCTCAATCACAAAAGACAGTAAATAGCGATGTGCGCCCCACTGGTAGCAGCAAAGCAGACAACTATGCCGAGATTAAGTTTGACACCCTGCGTTACAACTTTGGCGTATTCCCCCAGTCGGACCCCATCCGCAAGTGCACCTTCAGATTTACCAACGTGGGTACTGCTCCACTCATCATCAATCAGGCCTTTGCTTCATGCGGTTGCACCGTACCAGCATACACCAAGGACCCCATCAAGCCAGGCGAGAGAGATAGCATCAGCGTAACCTACAACGGCAAGGGACTAATGCCCGGACGCTTCTCCAAGACGATAACCATTCGTTCCAACTCAAAGACCAAAATCGTTCGCCTGATAATCGAAGGAGAAATGACAGAGTGATGAGCTAGCGACTAGCGAAATAGTTTTCCGATTTCCGATTTCAGTTTTCACCTTTCAGTTTTCCGATTTGACTTCGTCGAATTTGCTCACGCTCGGCAATTGAGGTGAACTTCATTACTCTCGCTTAATCGCAAATTTCAGTTTTCAACGTGGAAAAGATAATCTTAGGCATAGACCCAGGCACCAACATGATGGGATACGGAGTGATTCGCGTATCAGGCAAAAAGGCAGAGGCCGTGGCACTGGGCGTGATAGACCTCAGAAAATACTCCGACCACTATCTGAAACTGGGCCACATCTTCGAGCGCATCACAGGCATCATTGATGCATACCTGCCCGACGAGATGGCTATCGAAGCTCCCTTCTTTGGCAAGAACGTGCAATCGATGCTCAAGCTGGGCAGAGCACAGGGAGTAGCCATGGCAGCAGCAATCCAACGGCAAGTGCCCATCACGGAGTACGCTCCGCTGAAGATTAAGATGGCTATCACCGGCAATGGTGCTGCATCGAAAGAACAAGTGGCTGACATGCTCCGAAGGATGCTACATCTAGACAAAGAAGAAGTGGGACGATTCCTGGATGCCACAGACGCACTGGCAGCAGCATATTGTCACTTCCTACAGATAGGACGACCCGAGACAGACAAGAAATACTCATCATGGAAAGACTTCGTCAATAAGAACAAGGACCGACAGTCCTCCTCACCCATCAGCAAAAAAGACTAAACCCTCAAACCGAGCACAAAACGATTACAATTACGATTACAAAAGAGATGGAGTAAGGGTTGGTGAGATAGAAGGTAGTGAGGTAGAATCCGCAATTTAAACAAGTTTAATTACTCTCGGAGATTTCCGTTTTCAGTTTTCATATTTCAGTTTTCAGTTTTAAATGAACCCAATAATCAAAATCACCAACGGCATCACACGCCACCCCGACTGGCGCATGGCCACTCCCGTAGACATGGAGATAATGCCAGGAGAGCAGATAGCCATCTGTGGCGACAATGCCGCAGGCAAAAGCCGTTTGATAGAGATTATCACCGGACACTACCCCCTACTGCAGAATAGTGTCTACTACGACTTTGACACCACCGGCGCAGAAGCTGGTACCCCCACCCAGAAGCGACTCATCAGCGAACAGTTGCGCTTCATCTCCTTCCGCGACTCTTATGGAGACCAGGATGGAACTTACTACTATCAGCAGCGCTGGAATCAGCACGACATAGACGAGAACACACCCACAGCAGGAGCTTTGCTGGAAAAGATAGAAGAGCATCGCCCTGGCCTAAGAGACGAGCTCTATAGAATGTTCAACCTAGAAGGTGTGCTCGACAAGTATATCATTTCACTCTCCAGCGGTGAGCTCCGCAAGTTCCAACTGACTCGCACATTACTCACCGAACCCCGAGTGCTCATCATGGACAATCCCTTCATCGGACTTGATGCTCCTACAAGGGATGCCTTGAAGCAACTACTAAGCACCCTGGCAGAGGAGACACAATTGACCATCATTTTGGTACTTTCGAAATACGACGACATACCTGAGTTCATCACTCATGTGCTCCCCGTGGAAGGACTGGAACTGAAAACAAAGCAAACAAGGGCTGAGTTCATCGAAAACATATCCAAACCCTCGGCTTCGCTACCCACTCATCTAGCAGAATGGATAGAGCAACTTCCTGCTAAGGACATCTCCAGCATTCCATTCTACCCACAGAAGGGCGGAGAGATTCTGCACCTGCACGATGTCAGTATCAAGTACGGAAATCGTACTATCTTGAACGAACTCACTTGGAAGGTGTGCGAAGGTGAACGCTGGGCTCTGCAAGGCCAAAATGGTGCAGGCAAGAGCACTCTGCTATCTCTCGTATGCGCCGACAATCCTCAGAGCTATGCTTGCAATATAGAACTCTTTGAACACAGACGTGGCACAGGAGAAAGCATCTGGCAGATTAAGAAACACATCGGCTATGTCTCTCCAGAGATGCACAGAGCATACCTCCGCGACCTGCCAGCCATAGACATCGTGGCAAGCGGTTTGTCGGATAGCGTAGGTCTCTATTGCCGTCCCAAACCAGAGCAGCGAGATATCTGCCGACAATGGATGGCCGTCTTTGGCATAGAGCATTTGCAGGACAAGACTTTCCTCAAGCTCTCTAGCGGAGAACAGCGCCTTTGCCTCCTGGCTAGAGCCTTTGTCAAAGACCCTGAATTGCTCATACTGGATGAACCTCTTCACGGCCTGGACTTGAACAACAGACAACGAGTGCGAGAGATAATAGACCTCTTCTGCCAAAGAGAGCACAAGACACTGATTATGGTTACGCATTACAAAGAGGAACTCCCCAACTGCATTACCCATAGTCTTACTCTGAAGAAGAATTCATAACAAAACTCAACACATAGACATTAGAAAGAACGTAATATGGACGTTGCAATAGTAAAATACAACGCTGGCAATATATACTCCGTGGTTCACGCCTTGAAGAGATTGGGCATTGACCCCATCCTCACCGACGATGCAGAACTATTGGCCAAGGCCGACAGAGTTCTCTTCCCCGGTCAGGGCGAAGCTAGCAACGCAATGGCTTACCTCAAGGAGCACAATCTGGACCAAGTTATCAAAGACTTGCGCCAACCAGTGCTTGGCATCTGCATCGGTCAGCAACTGATGTGCCGCCACAGCGAGGAAGGCAATACCGACTGTTTGGGCATCTTTCCCTTGGATGTAAAACGATTCGTTCCCAAGGTACATGAAGACAAGGTTCCGCAGATGGGATGGAATAGTATTCACAACCTCTCTACCCCACTCTTTCAGGGCATCAATGAGCATGAATACATCTACAACGTGCATAGCTTCTACGTACCCTATCATGAGGACTATACCATAGCCACATGCGACTATATCCTGCCCTATTCGGCAGCTCTGCACAAGGACAATTTCTACGCTACTCAGTTTCACCCCGAAAAGAGCGGTAGCGTGGGAGAAAGAATACTGAAAAACTTCCTCAACCTGTAAAAGAAACCTCACGCACTCGTTATCCACAAACATCTCGAGATGCCCACAGAAAGTAAATTATGATAGAACTCATACCCGCTATAGATTTGATTGATGGCAAATGCGTGCGCCTCACCAAGGGCGACTACAATCAGAAGACCATCTACAATGAAGACCCCGTGCTTCAGGCCAAGGAGTTTGAGCAACTTGGTTTCAAACGCCTGCACATAGTAGACCTGGACGGTGCCAAGAGCAAGCACATCGTGAACGACGGAGTGCTTCGTGCCATCACCGAAGCTACCAATCTGATAGTAGACTTTGGCGGAGGCATCAAGACCGACGAAGATATAGAGAAGGCCTTCAGCGCTGGTGCTAGCATGGTCACCATAGGTAGCGTAGCTGTGACCCAGCCAGAAATGTTCCTCTCTTGGCTCAAGAAATATGGTGCAGAGAGAATCATCCTTGGAGCTGATGTGCGCAATGGTATGGTGAGCATCAACGGATGGAAGGAAGACTCCTCTGAAGAATTGCTCAGTTTCCTAGGCAAATACGTGGAAGCAGGTGTGACCAACGTACTATGCACCGAAATAAGCAAGGATGGCACTCTCAGCGGACCTGCCACAGAGATGTACAAGGAGGTTCTACAGCAGTACCCACACCTTCACCTAATAGCTTCTGGAGGTGTATCGTGCAACGAGGATATCCTTCACCTAGACGAGAGTGGAATACCTGCCGTAGTCTTCGGCAAGGCATATTACGAAGGAAAAATAGACATTAGCAAACTATGTTAGCAAAAAGAATAATTCCCTGTCTGGACGTAAAGGATGGTATGACCGTAAAGGGTACCAACTTTGTCAACCTGCGCACTGCTGGCGACCCAGTGGAACTGGGCAAAGCATACAGCGACAATGGAGCTGACGAACTCTGCTTCCTAGACATCACGGCTAGTTTCGAGGGACGTAAGACCTTCACAGATATTGTCAGTCGTGTGGCAGCTGAAATCAACATCCCTTTCACCGTGGGTGGTGGCATACAAGAGATTCGCGATGTGGAACGATTGCTCAATGCTGGTGCTGACAAGGTGAGCATCAACTCAGCAGCCATCTACAACCCTAGCCTCATCGACAAAATAGCTCAGCATTTTGGTTCGCAGGTAATAGTATGCGCCATAGATGCTCGCAACGATGCTGATGGATGGCATTGCTACACCAAGGGGGGACGCCAGCGTCAGGAACTAAGACTCCTAGACTGGGCACACGAAGTACAGGAGCGTGGAGCAGGAGAAATTCTTTTCACCTCGATGGACCACGATGGTGTGAAGACTGGCTTTGCCAACGAAGCCTTGGCTGAACTGTCCAATAGTCTCTCCATACCCATCATTGCTAGCGGTGGTGCTGGCGAGATGAGCCACTTCCGCGATGCCTTCACCCTTGGACATGCAGATGCTGCTTTGGCGGCTAGTGTGTTCCACTTTGGTGAAATTGGTATCCCCGAACTGAAGAAATATCTAAGAGAAGAAAACATACCCGTAAGACTATAATTCTACATACACTATACAAACATATTATGGACATTAACTTTGAAAAAATGCAAGGATTAATTCCTGCCATCATACAAGACGCCGACACACGCCAAGTGCTGATGCTTGGATATATGAACGAGGAGGCTTATGACATTACAGTGAAGACTGGTAAGGTGACCTTCTGGAGCCGTTCTCGCCAAAGCATATGGACTAAGGGTGAGACTAGTGGAAACTTTCTCAACGTAGTAGACATCAAGAACGATTGCGACAATGATACTCTGCTCATCCGCGTTCATCCCGTTGGTCCCGTTTGCCATACTGGCACCGATACCTGTTGGGGAGAGAAGAATGAGTATCCTAGCACTCCCACTACTGCTGGTGAGACCAATCCCCTACTCTTCTTGAGCGAGCTGCAGGACCTCATTGAGGAGCGTCATCGCCAGATGCCCGAGGGTTCATACACTACATCTCTCTTCAAGGATGGACTAAATCGTATGGCACAGAAGGTAGGCGAAGAGGCATTAGAACTAGTTATCGAGGCCGTTAATGGTACAGACGAACGTATGGTCTACGAAGGCTCTGATATGCTATACCACTTGATAGTACTACTCACCAGCAAGGGTATGCGCATAGAGCAGATGGCACAAGAACTAATGGAGCGCCATAATCCCAACTGGAAGAAACATTAATCCTCCCAAGGCGAAAGAGGACAAAGAAGGGTTACAAAATACGTTATCGTACCTCAAAAACGACTTACAACGATTCGGAAATCCGTTTCTCCAGAACAAAATAAAGATTCTAACACAAGAAGGTCTATTTTCTGAAAGATGATTATCAATTACAACAACGTCCACCTCAAGCACGACGAGCGTACCATACTCTCTGGCATTAACATGCAGGTCATGGCTGGTGATATGGTGTATCTCACGGGCCTTGTGGGTAGTGGCAAGAGCACATTGATGGCTAGCATGTACGGCAATACTCCTATTTCCAGTGGACAAGCCATTGTACTGAAGCACGACTTGCGCAGAATAAACCACAACAAGATGCAATTCCTCCGCAGAAGAATAGGTGTGGTGCATCAAGACCTCAGATTGCTATCAGAGCATACCGTCTACGAGAATCTCGACTTCGTACTTCGTGCCACTGATTGGAACCAAAAGACACTCCGCGATGAGCGCATAGAGGAGGTCTTGAACCTGGTCAAGCTATCGGACAAAATCAATTGTCGCCCACATGAACTCTCCGGCGGACAGAAGCAATGTATCTGCATTGCTCGTGCCATGCTCAACCAGCCCGAACTCATTTTGGCCGACGAACCTACTGGTCAGCTGGATGCCGAGAATGGCGAACGTGTAATTGCTCTGCTCAATGACATCAGGGAGAAGACAAAGTGTGCCGTGGTCATCTCCACACACAATGCTCAGTGGCCCATCTCCTTCCCTGGTAGCATATACCTTTGCGAGAACAATACCTTAACAAAAGTAAACGAATAAACAAAAAATAAAACTACAAAACATGAAAGTACTAAAATTCGGTGGCACCAGCGTTGGTTCACCAGAACGCATGAAGAGCGTTTGCGACTTGATTACAGCTGACGGACAGCAGAAGCTTGTTGTTCTCTCAGCCATGAGTGGCACTACCAATTCTCTAGTGGAGATTTCTGACTATCTCTACAAAAAGAATCCCGAGGGTGCTAGTACCATCATCAATCAACTTGAGCGCAAGTATATGGGCCATGTTGACGAGCTTTATGAGACAGAAGAATGGCGCGAAAAGACTCGCGAATTCCTCAAGGAGCAGTTCCGCTATCTTCGTAGCTTTACCAAGATACACTTTACTTCTTTCGAGGAGAAGGTTATCCTTGCTGAAGGCGAGATTATCTCTACCAACATGGTTACCAACTATCTCTTGGAGCGTGGCATCAAGACTATCCTTCTCCCTGCCCTAGAGATGATTCGTACAGACAAGAATGCAGAGCCCGATTTCCACTATATTACAGAGAAGTGTAGCTACTTCATGAACGAGAACCCCGACTATCAGATTTACATCACTCAGGGCTTCATCTGCCGCAATGCTTATGGCGAGATAGACAATCTCCTACGTGGTGGTTCTGACTATACCGCTTGCTTGATTGGTGCTGCTCTTCAGGTAGAGGAGATTCAGATTTGGACAGACATCGATGGCATGCACAACAATGACCCTCGCTTTGTTCAGGGCACTACCCCCGTGCATCAGTTGCACTTTGCCGAGGCTGCTGAACTAGCATACTTCGGTGCTAAGATTCTTCACCCCACATGTATTCAGCCTGCCAAGTTCTCTGGCGTACCCGTTCGCTTGCTCAACACCATGGCACCCGAGGCTCCTGGCACTATCATCAACAACGAATTCTACGAGGGTAAGATTAAGGCAGTAGCTGCTCGCGATGGCAACACCTGCATCCGCATCAATTCCTCTCGTATGCTCCTAGCTTATGGGTTCTTGCGCAAGGTATTCGAGATTTTCGAGACCTATCGCACTAGCATCGATATGATTTGCACTAGCGAGGTAGGTGTAAGCCTCACCATCGACAATACCTCTCACCTAGCAGACATCGTTTCTGAGCTAAAGAAGTACGGTACTGTTTCTGTAGAGGAAGACATGTGCATCATCTGCGTTGTTGGCGACCTTCGTCCTGAGAACTGTGGTTTCGAGAGCATTGCTTGCGATGCATTGCGCGAAATCCCCGTACGCATGATTTCCTACGGTGGAAGCAACCACAACATTTCCTTCCTTGTTAAGGCTGAGGACAAGCAGCGCACATTGCAGGCTTTGCAGAAAATTTTGTTCTAACATCCGCAAACATGCGCAACCCATTCACGCGCGCACAATATAACTTATGGTAAGGTATGGTGCCTTGTTCAGGGGATGAAACACTCCCCTTGCAAGGTACAATCTCCATGCCATCGGACAAATAGAACAAGAAGAAGAAATACTGTTTTTTGAAAGAAACAAAACACGTATGTTCCCAATAGAAAAGTTTCAACAGATAGACACTCCGTTTTACTACTACGACACAGAGCTGCTCAGACAAACTCTCTCTGCCATACGCGACAACATCACCCCCGAGATGCACGTACACTATGCCGTAAAGGCTTGTGCCAATCCCAAGGTGCTCAGCATCATTGCTCAAGAAGGTTTCGGTGCTGATTGCGTGAGCGGTGGTGAGATTCTGGCAGCTATCGATGCTGGTTTCAAGCCCAACAAGATAGTATATGCTGGTGTGGGCAAGAGTGACCGAGAGATTATTCTTGGCCTAAAGCACGGCATCTTTGCCTTCAATGTGGAGAGCATTCCCGAACTGGAGATTATCAATCAATTGGCCACTGAGATGGGCACCGTAGCTCGTGTAGCTCTTCGCATCAATCCCAATGTGGGAGCGCATACTCATGCCAATATTACAACAGGACTGGCAGAGAACAAGTTTGGCATTGACATGCAAGACATGGAAGATGTCATCCGCCGCGCTCAGGAGATGAAGGGCATCGAGTTCATAGGTCTGCACTTCCATATCGGTAGCCAGATATTGGAGATGGATGATTTTGCCGCCCTGTGCCGTCGTGTCAATGAGATAGAAGACCGTCTGGAGGCAGCTGGCTTCCCCACCGTGAGCGACATCAACGTGGGCGGTGGACTTGGCATCGACTATCAGCAACCCAACGAGAATCCTATCCCCAATTTCCACTCTTATTTCAAGACCTACAAGGAGAACCTTCAGCTTCGACCAGGACAGCAGTTGCACTTCGAACTAGGTCGAGCTATCGTGGCTCAGTGTGGTACTCTCGTTGCTCGCGTACTATATATCAAGAGCAATCCCATCAAGAACTTCTGCATCGTGGATGCTGGTATGACTGACCTCATTCGTCCTGCACTCTATGGTTCTTATCATCACATAGAAAATCTGATAGCTACAGACTCTTCCGACTTTATCACCTACGATGTGGTGGGTCCCATCTGCGAGAGTAGCGATGTCTTCATCAAGAACTATGGCATGCCTCGTACCAAGCGTGGCGACCTCATAGCCTTCCGCTCTGCTGGTGCCTATGGCGAGATAATGGCTTCGGGCTACAATTGCCGTCAGTTGCCCAAGGGATACACCTCTGAAGATTTGCAGAATGACTAGTATCATCATCATAGCTCACGAACAGAGTGAAGCGCTCTCTGCCAACCTCCCTGCCTTGCTCTCTCAGCAGGGTACGGAGTTCGAGGTGGTGGTAGTAGATATGAATAGCGAGGACGACACCATCGACCGCCTCAAGGCCATGGCCGAGTGTCATCCTCAGCTTCATTATCTCTCGCTCCCCACTAGTGCTCGTGATATCAGTCGCGAGCGTCTAGCCTTGCACCTGGGTATGAGAGCAGCCATATATCCAAATGTGCTTGTGATGAATGCCACCAGCGTAGTACCCAGCGAGCATTGGTTGCATGAAATGGAGCAAAGATGGCGCACCGATTGCGACATTATGCTCATCCCCTACCAGCGCCAGCGCACCAAGGGATGGTCAGATTTTATCAACTCTGGTCATGAAGCCTGGCACCACGATCTTTATGCTAAGCAGGCCAATGGCCACGGGCTCTTCCGCCAGTCCTCGTCCATCGTGGGATTGAAGAAGGACCTCTTTCTCAAGTTCCAAACTCCTGCACATCTGCTAGCGCTGAAAACTGGCACCATGGACATCTTTGTGGCACAGATTGCCAACAAGTACAATACCATCCGCCTCAGTGAAAAGGAACTATTCGTTCAGGAAGATAGCATTGAGAGTAAGAGACTTTGGGCACAGAAACGCCTCTTTGACATGGAGACCAATAGTCACCTACCCCACCATGCTCACCGCCGTCTGTGCTATCTCGTTCATTGCCTCTCATCCATCCATCGAGGCAGCCCTTGCTATGCTTTGCGCGATATGCTCGACTATCTGAGATGGAAATCCACAAAAAAGAGCACCTTTATCAAGAAGCATTACTAAAAACCATTCCTCTAAAATAAAACCCATTACACACACATACACTTTATCTATGAAGAAAATCCTTTCTATTCTATCGCTAGCATTCTGCATGAATGCCCTAGGAGCAGAGTCACTAGATTCAGTTCCATCTCTAGTATCACCCAACGAGCAAGCAGCCATTGACTCTATCGCTGCCGTTGCTACTACAGAACTGAGCACCATGGAGAAGCTTACAGCCTTCTGCTTGGAGAATCTCAACTATACCACCGTCACCACGTTCATGGCCATTGAGAGTTCCTTCATCCCCTTCCCCTCCGAGGCCGTAGTACCTCCAGCAGCATGGAAGGCAGCCGTAACAGGCGAGATGAACGTTTTTCTCGTGGTCTTGTTTGCCACCCTTGGAGCTATCATTGGCGCACTGTTCAACTATTTCCTAGCCCTTTGGCTTGGACGCCCCATCGTGTATAAGTTTGCCAATAGTCGTTTCGGCCACATGTGCCTCATCGACGAGGAGAAGGTAAAATATGCCGAGGAATACTTTGACAAACACGGAGCCATCTCCACCATCATCGGTAGACTAGTTCCCGCCGTACGCCAACTCATCTCTATCCCAGCAGGTCTTGCTCGCATGGGGCTCGGTCGTTTCCTTCTCTACACCACCCTAGGTGCAGGAGCATGGAACATCATCCTAGCCATCCTCGGCTACTACATGTCCAAGATACCCGGCATGGACAGCGAAGCAGCAGTAATGGCTGCAGTCAAGGAGCACAGCACCATCATCGGTTATGCCTTCATTGCCCTAGCAGCCTTCATCGTAGGCTTCCTGATTTATAAGGGAAAGAAGTAAAAGGGAAATAGACTCATCCCCCTAACCTACCCTGTACACTACGTTAGGAGAGAAATGAATGAATAAGAGAGGAGAGTGAGCACTTCTGATTTTTACTTTTCCGCAAGATTTACATAGAGAGCATCACATGCGTGGTGCTCTCTTGGTGTTTAAAGAAGGAATGAGGAGATCTCCCTTACTAATTTATTGCTGTCCGGTAAAATAACTATCTTTGCCCATGGTTACAATTATGTTTGTGCAAAGACAAAGGTAACCAAAAGGGCTGATACCTCGTGAGAAGTGTCAGCCCTTAATTTAAATATCGTAAAAAAGTTTACCAGACAGCAATAATTCGAAATGTTATCCTAGATCTACTTATCCAATGACTTTAAATTTGGCGAAGCGGAGAAGAAGTTGCTTGGTACCTACGTTTTCAAATTGTACGGTGGCTTTGGCATCTATGCCACTACCTTCGACAGCGATGACTTGACCACGACCAAAACGTTCATGCTGAATATGAGTACCAACCTTGATGGATGGGGTGCCACTGGAACTGGTACTGGAGGTTGATAATGCGGAAGACGAGGGAGTGACCTTGACAAATCTACGAGCATCAATACCTGTAGGTATAGTGCGACCGGGAGTTGAAGATACTGATGATGATACTTGCTGAACAACGGGCGTGCGATAGTTCGATGATATGGAAGTCGTTGGTGTGGATGATGCAAAGGGTGAACTGCCCTTAACATGCAAGAAACGAGGATCTATCTCGCGAAGAAAACGGGATGGTTCGCAAAATTCTGTCTTACCATATCTGAATCGACTACGAGCATTGGTAATGACTAGATATTCCTCGGCACGTGTGATAGCTACATAGAAGAGTCGACGCTCCTCTTCGATAGCTCTCATATTGTCTGTAGACATCTGTGATGGAAAGAGACCTTCTTCCATGCCAACGATGAAGACTACACGAAACTCTAGTCCTTTGGCCGAATGTACTGTCATCAGAGTTAGACGATCTTCACTCTGAGATTCATCTTCGTCTACATCGCTCAGCAAAGATACTTCTTGCAGGTAATTGGTAAGCATATATTCCTGGCCCTGTTCCTTACGCTCATGTACGAAGGCTGCTATACCATCAAGCAATTCTTGTAGGTTTTCCTGTCTAGAGATATCTTCGAGATCTCTGCCTTTGTTTATTTCCAAACGTATGCCACTTTCGGATACAATGTCCAAAACTAGATTGTGAGCATCTTCCTGTAAATGGCGTTCGTGAAAACTAAGAATCATCTGCACGAACTTAGACAGTTTGGTGCGTGTGGCTGCACTGACATCAATGAGATGAGGAGCCGTGAGTACTTCCCATGGAGTGAGCTCGTGCATGGAGGCTGCCTTGTAAACTTTGTCGAGAGTGGTTTGGCCAATGCCTCGAGCAGGGTAATTGATGATACGACGTAGGGCTTCCTCGTCGTGTAGATTGACTACTAGACGAAGATAAGCAATGACGTCCTTGATTTCCTTGCGCTGATAGAATGATGTACCTCCGAATACACGATAAGGAATGGAGCTCTTGCGCATGACTTCTTCGAAAGCACGACTCTGAGCATTGGTGCGATAGAGGATGGCCATCTGAGAATATGGAATCTGTTCATTACGATGAAATTCTCTGATGCATCGTGCCACATCATTGGCCTCGTCTATATCACTATATGTTTGATGCACACTGATGAGCTCGCCCATAGATTTGTTTGAAAAAACATCCTTTTGTATTTGTGCTCTGTTGTGCTTGATGAGCGAATTAGCTGCAGAGACGATGGTTTGAGTAGAGCGGTAATTCTCTTCCAACTTAAAGAGTTTACTATCCTGATAGCGTTCCTGAAAATGAAGTATATTATCAATATTAGCACCTCGGAAAGAATAAATGCTCTGAGCATCATCGCCCACCACGGATAGACGCTGGCGGTGCTGAGTGAGAAGCCAAATGATAGCATGCTGGGCATAGTTGGTGTCTTGATACTCATCTACAAGAACGAAATGAAAACGATCTTCCCACTTCTGAGCCACCTCGGGGTGCTCACTGAAGAGCATCCAAGTATAGAGCAAGAGATCGTCAAAGTCCATAACATTTGACTGCCGACAACGTGTCCAATACTGCATATATATCTGACCTATGGCAGGCATTTTGGACTGAAAGTCGGCATCTAGATTGCGACGATCGGCCTGATATGCAGAAGGCAGAATAAGACTATTCTTGGCCATGCTAATACGAGAGGCCACTGAGCCTGGTTTGTAAGTCTTATCGTCAAGCTGCATTTCCTTGATAATATTCTTAATCAAGCTCTTACTATCAGAAGCATCATAGATGGTAAAGTCCTTGTTGAAACCCAAATGTATACACTCCTGACGAAGGATACGCGAAAAGATACTATGAAATGTTCCCATCCAAAGACGTGCTGCGGTCTCCTCTCCCACCATTTTGCCTATACGTTGGCGCATCTCATTGGCAGCCTTATTGGTAAAGGTAAGAGCTAGTATATTCCATGGTTGCATGCCCTGCTGGAGAAGATAAGCTATCTTGTATGTGAGAACACGAGTTTTGCCCGAACCTGCACCAGCAATAACTAATGAAGGTGAATCACAACACAATACGGCTTCGCGTTGACTATCATTGAGTTCTGATAACATCATTTGGATAGAATAATTACTTGTCGTTAAATATCAAGGAGAACAAAAGGGATAGGAGTATAGCCCATGGCCAACGAGCTATGCCATATGTGAGTAAATTCTGAGCATCGTGCCTATTGCGGATAGTACCTGCTACAAGTCCAAAAACTATACTGATAAGAATGCATTCAAGGCATAGACATTGGAACAAGCCATGACTCCATGGCGATGGAAATAGACGACCAGTAACAGCAAGCAGAGGGCTACTTGGTACAATGGCAGAAAGGAGCAAGAGCACATTGCAGGTAATGGCAACGACTATAGCAGATACGATGGCATCAATATCGCGAACAACGAATAATTTGCTACGTATCACACTACCCACAGCAACGAGAAAAAGTATCGTGTACACGAGCCACTCCGATGCTGCACGCTCTGTGCCATGCAACCATATGTATCTTAGTAGTTCATCCATAACATATTACTCCTCGTCGGGCTTGAGGTTTTCAAGGTCAAGGATATGCAATTGTAGAGCACGAGTAACAAGGCGAGTAGCATTAACACCTGTACGCTCGCTACCAGGGAAGAGACGATTAATGAGGTCCACCTGTCTCTTTTCCAAGCTCTTTGCTCCGAAAGGCATTCCCTTGAGATTAGCAATCATATCTTTGGTATATCCAAGAGCCAAGTGACGAAGATAGCGCTCGTCATATTCATCTATATCATAATCTATGAGTGCATCACTATGATGTACCTCGCCAAGAACACTCTTGCGATAGCGTACCAATATCTTCTCAAGGATAGGTTCATTGAATACCATCTTTCTACCATGCATAACCATCTGCACATCATCTCGCTGAAGCAGATTACCAGTCTTCAAAATGATACCATCAGCACCAGCCGAGAGGGCTTCTATCCAAAGACGCTCATTGAGTATCTCACCAGTGAAAATAAGTATTTTGAGTGTACTATATCTGTCACGCAACTGACGACAAATGTCTATACCCACGGTGGTGCTACCGCCAAGGCCTAAGTCTAGAAGAACCATGTCGGGGATTTCCTTACGCATGAGTTTCCATAGCTCTGCTTCATTTTGAGCTGTGCCAATGATAGTAGCTTCAGGAATCTCATATTTGAAAATATGTTCAGTACCTTTTAGTTCCAACTGAACGTCTTCGACGATAATAACTTTGAATTCTTCCATAGTGTTATGATGATTTCATTATTTTCTACATATAATCTCAAGCCAGGGAAACCGCATGCTGCATCATGCATACGAACTATTTCACGAGCTACGAATGCGTCTAGATTACCAGCTTCGAGGGTAAAAAGATTATCTGGGATGGCATCTGTGTGCGACTTTATCCTTATCTCCTGAATGTTACCTTTATCGGTGGTTGTAACCTCCACGGGTATGTTGGAAATAGAAGACATAATACGTCGCTTCAACTCCTGTAGGACACTCTCGTCAAGTACTATCTTGAATGCAGTCTGCCTCTGGGCTTGTTCTAAAAGTATGGTGTACACCTCATTGTAGTATGCCATGAGCTGATGCATATCAGTCATATCAACATTGTCATACTGAGCTAATTGCTGAATACGAGCAGGGTAATACATGGTCTCATGCTTGATGGTAGAGAGACAATTTGCCAGGATTCTATTCTGAATATGCACTCTGTCAAGCTCATATTGTGTCTTATCATGAAGCTCTTGTTGCTGTATTAGTAGGTCAGATTGCTCTTGCATTTCCTTACGTCGCTGACTTGAACGACGAACTACTAGAACTAACGAAACCACTGAGCATATAATCAAAATTACCATGAAATACTTTGTCCAACTGGTTTCCGTCTCAAGCATATGAATTCGCTCAGCATAAACGGAAAGATTGGGGTCAGAGGTATTGATGCGATATAGCTGCAAGTACTGAGTATTGTATTTCTTATAATCTTCCCACATATTCAAGGCCTGACAAGCAATAGCCATTTGATTGGCAATTTCCATTCTTAAGAATGTACTATCTTGAGGAACTTGTTGTACAGCTAGTTGGCCATACTGATATGCTTCAAGATGCTTGTATTGAAAGTTGTTTGTGTACATCATCTGATAGTTCTCATAAGCAGAAGCATAATCTTCTTGTGCATGGCCCCAAAGAGCAGAGCAAAAACATACTATCAACGACATTACTCGTGGTAATCTAAACCAGAAACGACTACCCTTACCTAATGTGCTTTCTACACCAAAGTCACAATCCTGGAAGCGGTCAGATAGCTTCTTCATATTGTTGATGATACCCTTGCAATTCATCAGACCAAATCCAAATCTGTTAGCCTTGTGTGATGTATCATCATTGTGAACGCTAGTAGATTTTATACGGAAAACCTTACTGTTATTTATCTTATCCACATCCTCTTGGCTAAGTCCGCAACCAGTATCTTCGACAGAGATTTCAACCAACGATTCGTCTGCACGGACATCAATATTAATTGTTCCGCCTTCGGGAGTGAACTTTCGAGCGTTGTCGCAAAGAGTATTTATCATGAATAATGTCAAAGCACGGTCAGCCTTCACTGAGTAATCCACATGAGGTACATTCAGGGTAAGCCCTTCTCGTTTGTAGGTGGTTTTATTCTTTGCAATGGTATCTAACAAAGGTTGCAAGGGGAAGGTGCCAATATTCATAGCCACTTGTCCACGCTTCAGCTGAATCCATTCGGTAAGAATACCATTAATGCGGAGAATTTCTGTGGCCAACTCAGCTACGTATTCTACATCATGGGTATGAAGCATTCTATTAATATAAGGTACCACATTTTCTGCCAAACTAACCTTAGCTCTTCGCTCTATATTGATTAGCTTACGCTTGGCTAATTGAAGTTCCTTGGCGCTGGTTTCATCCTTTAAAACCTGCAAGGCTTCGTCTGCTACGCGCTCCTGCTTAATATTATGCTTTTTAACCTTTCTCAATAAGAACCAGAAAGCAGCAAAGAGTACTAGGAATACTGCAATAATAAATGAAAGATTGATGTATAGTTTATTATTGTATGATTGTAATTCCTCGGCACGTGCATCTTCTTCCAAATCCTGACGCATAGAATCCCAAAGAGAGAGATAGTTCTTTCTTGTATCAAGAGATGATTTAATATCTCCTAAAGCACTATAAACCAGCGACAAGCGCTCATAAATACGAGCTTCCCAATAAGAAACATTTCTGCTCTCTATATCATGATGCTGAACTATAATATCGAGAGCTTCTTGCAATGGTAGAAGAGCCTCCTGATATCTCTGTTGACGGAATAGAATTTCTGCCTTTGTACGCAGTACATTGGCCGTTTGGAAGTTGTCGCCATACTCTCGAAAGAGTTTCAATGAATAATTGGCAAGCATCAGTGGCAAAGAATCCATTGAGGCAACTCCGTTGATAGTTGAATATTGCCCCACTAAATAATCCATACTACCACCTCGCTGATTAACAAACCACTCACGTTGCTGAGGTGTCTCCACCATTAGAGACAGGGATTGAAGAGCATTAGCGTGGAAGTACTTATTCTTAGAACGCTTAGCTATGGTGATGATATGCATCAGATGGTCAAACTCCTGTATTCTCACACTAGTACTATCACCAGTAAGAATACCACCAACACCAAGCATATACATATAGTTAACCCACTGAGATGTATCGCGTGGCACATGTAAATACTCCTCCGCATTCTTTATCTGAGCACGAGCTGCTGGTAGATTGTGAGAATAGAAATAAAACGTAGCAGCGATGATATGCATCTCTGTGCGTGCATACTGCAATCTAGTAAGTAGATGAGAAGACAGAAGATGCTCCTCTTCTTCAATTCGTTTTAACCTACGCTCTGCATTGTGCCAGGCACGATAAAATGTATGAAACTCAGATGTGCGTTGTGTTATCTTCATGCGCATAATGTCTGCACACAAGAGTTCCACTTGATTGTTGGTAAGAGAGTCAATACCCTTTAATAGACGTTGAGCTTCTGTGTAGCGCATCTGCTGATAGTGTGCAAAAGCAATATGACTTATAGCTTCTGCTTTGCCATCAGGATAATTTGCAGACAATTCGTACGCACGATTGGCATACTTCAAGGAAGAATCCACATCAGTATATCTCAAAACATATGCCCTACGATTCAATGAATCTGGCACACTAGTATCATATCGTCTACACGATAAGAATACTAGAGAAATGAGTATGATGATGTAAATGGTTCCTTTGCGCATACTGAGATAATGGTTGTATTACGACGTGCCCAAACGCTTGTATGTCGTACCAACTTCTTTTGTCACCTGAGGTATATTAGTAGATTTGTCAGATGCATTGGTACTATTCTGAATTTTTTCAAGTAAAGCATCTATCTCTTCAAACTTATCTCCCATATTCAGATTGAGATAAATTCGATACAATGGATTTCCCCATCGAAGAATATTATCTGGTGCTAGCTCGCGTACCTTTTCCATTGGTTCCATTGCTCTACGATAGTATTGTCTACGCTTAGCTGCGTTACTTTCAGCTAATGCAAGATTAAGCAAGGAAATACCTTTGTTGTATAAAGCATCAATATTATCAGGTTCTCGTATCAAGCATTCTTCGCTCATGCTGATACATTTTTCATAATCATTTTTCTCCAAAGCAAACATACTCAATGCAAACCAATACACGGCACGATCACCATCAGTTCTGAGCAATGAATCTGTGCGTGACAGTCCTCTCTCTATCTGGCCATGGCGCATATAATAATCCATTAGATTCAGGAAGAAATAATTGTAGCCGGGATAGGTATTTACAGACTCCTCAAGGAGTTCTAGCCATGTTGTGCTATCACCTAGCTGTATGTAAGCACGAGCTTTATATTCGAGCAAAGCAGGACGATCCTCATGTTTTGCAAGAGCTATTGCTTGATCTACGTGCTTTAATACTTTCTCTGCACTATTACTGTTCATACCGCATACCGTTGACCAATATGCTACTCGAGCTAATACGCTATCCATTTCTGTAGTATGGGTATTCAGATACATATCAAAGTATTTGAATGCTTCTGCCCAATTGGATTTGCGCAAATTAAAAATTCCACCGCCCAAGAGATTATCTCTATGCAGTGCACGAAGTCTTATATTTTTATTCTCAAACTTTCTCTTCTCGTCTGCAGAATCACTTTGCAAAGTATAACCATACACCTTTAGTATAGTTTGATAAAGTTTGATAGTATCTACATTCTGTTTTAGGTAGGCCTTCATATTTAGGCCTTCGTTAAGATTATTTTGAAGCAGAGCACATATATGGTAACCCTCTGCTTTACATTGATTTGTAGTGGTTGGAAGAGACAAACTATCTATCAAAATTCTTTCAATATTTTCTTGACCAGAATTTGCTTTGATAGCAGCATGTGCCTCCTTGAATCTCTTCTTTATTGTTACCTTCTTTTTAGATTGAACGGATGAAGCAGAGAAAAGTAGTAGGAATGATATAAATAGTAGTCTTATCATCTATTTAGAAATAACTTAACTAGTTGTGATTATATCAATATTTGTCAATTGGTTTTTAATTATCCTTGGGGTAATGACTGATAGTACGTGTGAAAATGATTTTGTAATTGCTACCTAATATAATATATTATAAGGTGAATCCCATGGATAAAAAGAGAGCGATTGTCGCAATTGCAATATACTGCGGCAATCGCTCCTATTTTAATCAATTATCTTTATGTCAGCAAAATTACTTTGTGATGTAGGCATCCATCTCAGCAGCAGCTTCCTTCTTGCCGATGTTGTTATAGATAACCTTCAAAGGACTTGCCCACTTGCTGGGATCCTCTGTCTCCATCTCTCTGTACTTCTCGAAATAAGGAGCAGCCTTGCTGAAGTATGACTTAACCTCTTCGGTAGCCTTGTTGATTTCAGCCTGTGACTTCATCTTCTTACCGCTGATAGCACGAGCCTTGGTCAATGCAATCTGATAGTAGCAATAAGCGCAGTTGTAAACACCATCAGCAAACTCAGGATCGATATCGATTGACTTCTGGAAGTATACGATAGCATTATCAAAGTCCTCGTTAGCATAGTAAGCAAAACCACGGCAGTAGTTAGACATCTTATTATCAGGATACTTTTCTACCAACTCCTTAGTGTAAGCATCAACTGCCTCCTTGTTGATAGAGTTGTAATGTGACATCAACTGCTGCATACCAATCTCACCAACCTCGCTATTGGGAGAAACTGCAATCATTTCCTTAACAGCAACAATCCATTCATCTATCTTGCCCTGCTCCTTCAACATCTGAGGCTTAGCACGCAATACGAAGTTGTGGCTATCCTTGTTGTCAAACTGAAGAGCTAGGTCATAATACTTGTTCATCAAATCTGCATTCTTCTCATTGAAAGCTGTGTAGAAAATGTTGAACGCGAACTGAGCTGCAGGATATTCAGGGTTGTTGACCAATTCGTTGTTAGCCATTTCGGGATACTTGGTTGTAAAGTTTGCATATGCATCAAGAGCCTTCTCTGCACCAGCCAAATCCTTTGCCTCAATGCAGAACTGACACAAGTATGCGAAATAAGCGTGAGTCTTGGGGAACTTTGCATTGACTTCCTTCAACACAGCACCCTGAATCTGATCATCAGGCTTACCGTATGTCAACTGGCCGTGACATGCCTCAGGAATTGCGAAGATAGCTGCTGTGAGGGCTTCACGATTATAATTCTGCTTCTTAGATGCACTTACCAACTCCTTGTTGAGCACCTGAGTAGCCATGTTGTCCAAAGCTCTGTAAGCATCAAACAACTTGTTCTCTTTGATATATTCAGTAGCAAGAGCTTCGTTCAATGATGCCATACCCTGAATAGACAAAGTCTGAATCTGAGCCTCGTTCTCAACAATTAGCTTATCGTTAGACTTATCGCCCTTCTGCTTCTCCATCTGAATAGCCTGGAAGAGGGTCTGAACCTGTGTGTTACAAGCCATACCATCGCTAAGAGCGGCATTAGCCTTCTTTGTAGCTTCCTTCAAAGCTGCCTTTGCTGCCTTTGCTGCAGCCTTCTCCTCGGGAGTTTGAGCCATTACACTACCTGTGAACATTGCCAAGGCTAGTGAAAAGATAATCTTTTTCATAACAATCTGTTTTACTGGTTAAGTTAACTTAATTATTCTGTTTAATTATTGACTATGAATTTTATTCCTGAGCATTGTTTTGCTCCTCAGTTGATACCTCGGTATTTTCTACTACCTGCTCAGTTTGTTCTACCAATTCAGTTTCGTCTTCATCTTCTGAACGAGGTACTACACATACGTGAGCAATGCTGTCACCTCTCTTCTTCAACTCAATAACCTTAGTACCCTGAGTAGCACGATTCTTTGTTTCCTTGATATCGTCTACGTGCAAGCGAATTACAGTACCAGACTTATTGATAATCATCAAATCGTCCTCCTCGGTTACTACTTGTAGAGTTACCAATCTGCTTTCCTCTGGCAAGTTCATTGCCTTCACACCCTTGGCATGACGATTTGTCTTACGATAAGCCTCTACAGAGGTGTACTTACCCCAACCCTTGTCGCTCATCACTAGGATGCTTTCGTTCTCAGGATCATTGATTACTGCCATACCGATTACCTCATCCTCGCCATCATTGTCAAGTACGATACTTTGTACACCTGTACTGATACGACCCATTGTACGAACATCGCTCTCGTTGAAGCGAACAGCACGACCATTGCGGTTTGCTACGATAATTTCATCAGTACCGTTGGTTAGGTTTACAGCAATTACTCTATCCTCCTCACGGATGTTGATAGCATTTACACCATTTGTACGTGGACGACTATACTCTGTCAAACAAGTCTTCTTGATGATACCTTCCTTGGTAGCGAATACCACATAGTGTGACTTGCAGAAGTCGGGATCTTGTAGCTTACGAATCAACAAGCATGCCTGAACCTTGTCACCAGGTTCAATCTGAAGCAGATTCTGAATAGCACGACCCTTGTTTTGCTTTGTACCTTCAGGAATATCATATACCTTCAACCAATAGCAACGACCACGGTCAGTAAAGAACATCATGGTATTGTGCATTGTACCAGTATAGATATGTTCGATGAAGTCATTGTCGCGAGTAGCAGAACCCTTAGAACCAATACCGCCACGTCCCTGTGCGCGGAATTCAGCCAAAGGAGTACGCTTGATGTAACCCATATGGCTAATGGTTACTACCACCTCATCATCAGCATAGAAGTCTTCAGCATTGAATTCCTCTGCGCTAGGCATAATTTGTGTCTTGCGCTCATCAGAGTACTTCTCCTTAACTTCATTTAGCTCGTCCTTAATCACCTGACGGCATAGGTTGTCGTCTGTAAGAATCTGATTGAAGTATGCAATCTTAGCCTGAAGTTCATCATACTCGTTGTGCAAGTCTTCCTGACGAAGGCCTGTCAACTGACTCAAGCGCATATCAACAATTGCCTTTGACTGAAGCTCGTCCAAATCAAATCTGTTCTCCAAATTACGCTGAGCATCAGCAGGTGTCTTGCTAGCACGAATGATACGTACTACCTCGTCAATATTATCACTAGCAATGATAAGACCTTCAAGGATGTGTGCACGCTCTTCTGCCTTGCGCAAATCAAACTTGGTACGACGAATTACCACCTCGTGACGATGCTCTACGAAATTGCTGATGCAGTCCTTCAATGTTAACAGGCGAGGACGACCCTTCACCAATGCAATGGCATTTACGCTGAAGCTTGTCTGTAAAGAAGTCATCTTGAAAAGCTTGTTCAAAACGACACGTGCATTGGCATCGCGCTTAACATCAACAACGATACGCATACCTTCACGGTCGCTCTCGTCGTTAGCATTGCTGATGCCATCCAATCTGCCGTCCTTCATCAAGTTGGCAATATCTTCAATCAACTGAGCCTTATTGACACCGTAGGGGATTTCTGTGATAACAATCTTGTCATGCTGGTCAGATGCTTCGATATCAGCCTTGGCACGCATGATTACACGGCCACGACCTGTCTCATAAGCGTCCTTGATACCCTGCAAGCCCATGATATAAGCACCTGTGGGGAAGTCGGGGCCCTTGACATACTGCATCAACGACTCTACGTCCATCTCTGGATTGTCAACGTATGCCACACAAGCATCAATCACCTCGCCCAAATTGTGAGTAGGAATATTTGTTGCCATACCAACGGCAATACCTGTAGCACCATTTACCAAGAGGTTGGGGATACGAGTGGGCATTACGGTAGGCTCCTGCAGGGTATCGTCAAAGTTGTTGGTCATGTTGACGGTATCCTTCTCCAAATCCTCCATCATTGCCTCACCCATCATAGACAAACGTGCCTCGGTGTAACGCATAGCTGCTGCGCCATCACCATCGACAGAACCAAAGTTACCCTGTCCGTCAATCAATGTGTAACGCATGTTCCAGCTCTGTGCCATACGAACTAGTGCACCATACACAGAACTGTCGCCGTGGGGGTGATACTTACCTAGTACTTCACCTACGATACGAGCACTCTTCTTGTAGGGCTTGTTGTGAGTATTACCCAAACCCTCCATACCATAAAGTATGCGACGATGTACGGGCTTGAAGCCATCACGCACATCGGGCAATGCTCTTGCCACAATGACACTCATCGAGTAGTCAATGTAACTTTTCCTCATCTCGGACTCAATGTCCACTTTGATGATTCTTTCTTGATCTTCCATTTATAAATTTTTAGTATTATTTCTTTTTCCAGGGGTATTATACCCATTTCACGCGCAAATTTAGCCTTTTTTTGCCATTTAGACAAGAAATAGCACAGAAATCGCACTCATTTTTCATTTAGAGAAATGAATGCAATTAACACTCTTGCAACCAAAATACAATAAATATTCCCTAAAAACTATCGGAAATAATACCGCTATCAATCAAAAGATGTTGGTCGCGATGAAACGAAAAGATATAAAAAAGATTAAAAAGTGACTTGAATAACTACCCCATCCTTGTCAATCGTGCCAGATAATCATAGTTGCTGCCGTCAGTGATTTTTTCGCAAGCAAAACCATATTGCTGAGCGTAGGATGAGAGAGTTTCAAAGTCGATATAGAGCCAATCAAAAACATCGCCTTTCACACTGCGATACTGCATGCGATAGTCTAGTTCGCCATAGTAGCCGTCTTCTGGGTCGAGGTCGAGATTTCCGTCCTCGTCCTCAAAGACGTAACGGATGTCGGATGAGTCAAGCAAGACCTGGCCACCAGGGGCAAGTAATTGTTTGAGGCGATTGAAGAAGGTGGGGAGAGACTCCAACCTGCCCACGATACCTATGCCATTCATTGCCATGAGGATGGTATCGAATTGCTCCTGAAAAGTTTCGTCAAAGAAATTGACCAGACGAGCATTCACACCGCGCTCCGTCATCACCTCTACGGAAAGTTGGGATATATCAATGGCTAAGACATCCAGTCCTCGCCTGTGCAATTCCAACGAGTGGCAACCCGAGCCAGCACCCACATCAAGCACTCTGCCCTTGCATAATTTGATAGCCTCCTGCTCCTGCACAGGCATCTCCTCAAAACTTCTGAAGAGTGTCTCCACAGGAATCTCGTCCTCATAAAATTGACTAGAAAACACTCTCAGCTTTGCCGCCCTACCCTTCCTATAATACTCGGCAATAGCGTGGCCCATTGGGTCCTTGTTGATATCTGTTGTATTGTTCATCGTTGTAATGTATTATCCGTAATTTTCTGCATCCTCAGCCACGTTGCCCAACTGGCGAGCATTCAGGCTGTAAGGCATTCCCTTCACTGGCATAGGTATGATAGCTGTATGAATATTGTCGATATAATTTGCCAGTGGCAACATATATTCCAAGAAGCATGAGTTCTGGTCGCAGAACGGTTCCTCGTTCACCACAATATCCTTGGTGATGTCACCATTCTCGCAAACGTAATGCACTATGGTACTCAGAAATTCCTCCTGCTCATAGTTCAGTTCGTTGCCCGAGATGAAGGCAGAGAATTTCTTCATTGCCACCTCCTTGTCGATACCCACCATGGAGCGGATGAAGGCTCCCACATTGTTGCAGCATGGCATACCGATGGTCAGACTGGAATATTCCTCCTTGCTGCCCAATTCTATCCACAGTATGCGCTCCAGTTCGTCAATATCTTTGTCGGTCAACTGCTCTATGTTGTAAATCTTTTCCAGCACGGGCAAGTTCCTGTTTGCTGCCAAGAAGTCTATCACTCTCTGACGATATGTTACCCTGGGCATCACGCTCTTAGCCTCGCCATCGTCTGTCACCACATCGTCTATGTCTATAACAAACCATCTGCCCTGCGTCTTGAGGAACTGCATCAAGTTGCGCAACTCCTCGCGCACCTTCTCCAGCCATGCCATGCTCACGTTCTCCCAAGCCGCCATCTGCATCACCTCCATGATTATGGGCATCTTGGCCTGCACCTGTGGCAGCGTTGCCTTTTCGTCATGCAGTCGCTGTGCCACCTTCTGCACCTGACTTATCTTCCTGCTGGCATTCACCTCTGGGCTGAGCAATGCCAACTGTATGGATAGCATCAAGGCATCAAACATCTTGGCGCTGGGCTCCATCGTGTTCTTGGGCAAGAGAGGTGCCACATCGCCCTTCAAGCTCTGCACATCCTGGTCGGAGAGCGACAGCCACGCCTCGTCCTTCTTGAAGCGGCTCACCACCTCCCACTTCGAGCGCACCGATATATGGCTCTCGTTCAGCGTCAGCACCTGCTGCTTGAGCATCAGTTTCAGTTGGTCGTGATAGTTGCGCAAGAAGTCGTCCTGCTGATGGTCAGGGTGCTGCAAATAAAAGGCTATCTCTGCCCTCAGTCCGAAGATGCGCTCCGTCAGCGATATGCTACTGCCCGCTACATTGCCATCGGGATTCTTTTCAAAGAAGTCAAAGTTGCAGCACCAGTCAAAGATGTAGAAGCACTCCTTGTTCTTGCCCTCGCCAAAGATGTTGGGCGAAAGGCGAGTACCTCTACCTATCATCTGCATGAACTTGATTCTGGACTTCACTGGTTTGAAGAAGACCAGATTGAGCACATCCGGCACATCAATACCTGTATCAAGCATGTCCACGGACACGGCTATCTGCGGATTATTGTCGCGCACCTCCAGCCTGTTTATCAAATCCTGAGCATAGGTCACATAATTGTCTATCAGCACACAGAAGTCTGCCCCGTATTCCGGATAAAGCACATTGAAGCGCTGCACTATCATCTCGGCATGGCGGTGGTTGTAGGCAAAGATGATGCTCTTGCCTATGCGCTCGCCATACTGCACCTTCAGTCCGTTTTCCATCAGGTCTTGCAGCACTGCATCTATGGTTCCCTCGTTGAAGATATAACTGAATATCTCGCTACCGCTAATGTCGCGCACCTCTTCCTCGTACTCCCATACGGCTTCCATCTGCTGCTTCTCAGCCTCGCTCAGATTGTTGTACTTGATACCCTCCTTCAGTATCATCGAACCGCGCTTCAGCCCCTTGTAGTTCACCAAGTATCCCTCGCCCACGGCATCTTCCAGTTCGTAGGCAAAGTTGGGCACACCGTGCTCCATCTCAAAGATATCGTAAGTGGATTTGTCCACCTCGTTGCGTGGTGTGGCGGTCAGGCCAACCAGCAGGGCATCAAAGTAGTTAAACACTGCGCCATACTTGCCAAAGATGCTGCGGTGTGCCTCGTCTATGATGATGAGGTCAAAGCGACCCACGGAGAACAACTTCTCGTCCGTATCTATATAATTAATTATGGTCTGATACGTAGAGAAGGTGATGCGCGCCTGCATATCCTTGTCGCCACCGTTTTCGCTCAGCACGCAGGTGGTGGCGTTGGGCAGGAGTTTCACAAAGTTCTTGTGAGCCTGATTCACCAGGCTGATGCGGTCTGCCAGAAAGAGCACATTCTTCACCCAACCGTTGCGCATGAGCACATCCACCATAGAGATGGACACACGTGTCTTGCCCGTACCCGTTGCCATGACCAAGAGGGCGCGACGGTGCTTCTTGTTCAGATGCTCGCACACCGCCTTGATGGCCATCTTCTGATAAGCGCGGTCTGTGATGTGGTCCTTCACCGAGAAGTCGCTGATGTCCTTTCTCTCGCGCTGCTGTATCATCCACTCCAGGTCGGCAGCCGTGTGAAAACTGTACAGTCTGCGCGGTGGATACCCCAGGCCGTCTATGATGTAGGTCTCAAAACCGTTGGTATAATATATCACTGGGCGCACACCATACTGACGCTCCAGACAGTCAGCATAGAGTTCTGCCTGATGCTTACCCTTCAGCGGAGAGACCGAACTGCGCTTTGCCTCCACCACGGCCAAGGGTTTGCCATTACCTCCAAACAACACATAGTCGGCATAACCCTCGCCCTGCGCATTGGGCATGCCCTGCACCTTCACCTCTATGCAAGCCTTCAGCGGCTGTACGCTGCCCTCGGTGTCCAGCACCTGCCAACCGGCTTCTTTCAGCATCAGGTCTATGTACATGCGGCGTGTCTCTGCCTCGGAGATGTCCATTGGCAGTTCCTTCACTGGCTCGGCAGAGTTCAGTGCCTCCTTGTTGGCAGCAGCCACCATGGCATCGTCCTCGCTCACCTTCACCACGGTGGGCACCAGCACAGGGCGTTGCACAGCATTGGGCACCAGATTACCATCAAAGGGCTTCACCTCGCTGACCACCTGCAACTTCAGGAGCACAGCCCCCACCAGATTGTACAGGTTGAGCAGCGCGAAGAACGATTCTCGGCGTGTCACCTTCACAGCATGTGCAGCATTATTGCCCACCTTGCGCACGTAGTGAGCCGCCATCATCACGCGCTCATCACCGATGAACGTGCGAAACTCCTCCCTGTTGAGCATTTCCACCAGCGTAGTACGCTCTCCCAGGGCAATGTTCTTCATCTGATAGAGTGCCCTCACCAGGTACTCCATCGCCCTTCTGGCGTTGAAGGCCGAAGTCTCAGGGTCGCTCACCTGATTCTCCTCCGCCGCAGCGCAGAAGCGGTAAAGGTCATTCAATCCAAGTGATTTAATATAATCGAAATTGCGCATATGTGTTATTGTTTAATGTTAGTTGGTTGGGCGCTGGTTGGGCGCTGGGGTGTTGGCGCTGGTTGGGCGCTATTGTTATAAGGTCGCTAAAGTCCTTAGGGTCTCTAAGGTCTCTAAGGTCAGCGCCAGGGCTAGCGCGAGGGGGGGGAGGCTATTGGGAGAAGGGCAATGGGTCAGCGCTATTATTTGGTTATTGGTCAGCGCTATTATTGGACTAATGGTCTACGCTATTGGTTAGCTTGGCCGCGCGCGACCTTAGAGACCTTAAAGACCTTAGAGACTTTAG
>JAZLBF010000080.1:0-14409 GCA_045613565.1 Bacteroidaceae bacterium | reverse complement strand
ATGGGGCCTCCTGGGTATCCCATACCCATCACCTTGGAGCACTTGTCTATGGCCTCACCAGCGGCATCATCTATGGTTTTACCGATGATTTCCATATCGTTGTATGCTCTCACAAGGATAATCTGGCTATTACCTCCGCTCACCAGCAGACACAGGAAGGGGAAGGGAGGCGTCTGATGCTCATCACCTTCTTCGCGCACGAAATGTGCCAGCACATGACCTTGCAGATGGTTTACCTCTATCATGGGGATGTTCAAACTGGCCGCCAATCCCTTGGCAAAACTCACACCCACCAATAGGGAGCCCATCAATCCTGGACCTCTGGTAAAGGCGATGGCCGAGAGCTCTTCGCGCTCTACTCCTGCCTTCTTCAGAGCATGGTCCACCACGGGCACTATGTTTTGCTGATGTGCTCTGCTGGCCAATTCGGGCACCACACCTCCATAGGCTTCATGCACGGCTTGCGATGCCGTCACGTTGGACAATAGTACGCCATCCTTGATGACTGCTGCACTGGTATCGTCGCAAGATGATTCTATTCCTAGTATTATCATATCGTCTGTCTAAAAATCGATGTTCGTGTATCAATGTGTTAGTATCTCCACACCATTCTCGGTCATCAGATAGGTGTGCTCCCATTGTGCGCTGGGCAACTCGTCGTCAGAGATAACCTCCCATCCATAGGGATCTTCATCGTCAATGAACACTCGCCATGTACCCATATTGATCATGGGTTCGATGGTAAATGTCATTCCTGGCACCAGGAGCATACCAGTTCCCTTGTGGCCATAGTGCTCCACTTCGGGCTCTTCGTGGAACTTGCATCCCACTCCATGTCCACACAAGTCGCGCACCACGCTGAATCCATTAGCATGCGCATGCTTCTGTATGGCATTGCCCAGGTCACCCACGAAGACATAAGGCTGCTCGCACACCTTCTCTCCCACCTTCAGACACTCCCATGCCACATCCACCAGACGCTGCTTCTGCGGGGTGGTCTTGCCTATCACAAACATACGGCTTGCATCGGCATAGTATCCATTCAGGATGGTGGTACAGTCCACATTGATGATGTCTCCTTCCTCCAGAATCACATCGTCCGAGGGTATGCCATGACACACCACCTCGTTGATGCTTGTACAACAAGATTTGGGAAATCCCTCATAGTTCAGAGGCGCAGGTATGCCACCATGCTTTATGGTAAAGTCGTGCACCAACTGATTGATTTGCTCCGTGCTCATGCCTTCTCTGATGTGCTCTGCCACATTGTCCAGCACAGCCGTGTTCAAGGCTCCTGCCCTGCGGATACCTTCTATCTGCTCGGCGGTCTTTATCAAATCGCGCGTAGGACACAACTTTCCCCTGCTCTGTATCTCCATTATGCGGAGGTCCATTTCCGTGGGAGCACACCCTGGCAAGAGGGTCCAATTCTCCTTTATCTTATTCTTTTTTGCCACTATTTTTGATGTATTATTGTATTCTCCGTGCAAAGATACGAATAAGACCTCGTATAACAAAATAAAGAAACCTCTATTTATCATCATCCTCTCTTGCAGGTAACATCTATTTTCGCTATCTTTGTCTCTGAAAACATCTATTTACTACATATTTATATATATTATAAGACATGAAAAACCTTAAACGCATCCTATGCACAGCCACCATATTATCCCCTAGCCTATACACCTCCTTTGTCAAGGCTCAATCCAATGACAAGAGGCCAAACGTCATCATCATCATGGCAGACGATCTGGGTTATGGCGACCTCAGTTGCTATGGTGCCAAGGATGTGAAGACCCCCAATGTGGACAAGCTTTGCAAGCAGGGTATCAAGTTTACCAACTCGCATGCTGCTGCCGCCACCAGTACCCCATCTCGATATGCCTTGCTCACGGGTCAGTATGCCTGGCGCCGTCAAGACACACGCATAGCCGATGGCAATGCCAAGATGATCATCCGTCCCGAACAGTATACCATGGCTGATATGTTCAAGAATGCTGGATACGCCACCGCCGCCATAGGCAAGTGGCACCTGGGCCTTGGCGATGTCACAGGCGAACAGGATTGGAATGCTCCCCTACCATGTGGCCTTCAGGACATCGGTTTTGACTACCATTACATCATGGCGGCTACAGGCGACCGCGTGCCTTGTGTCTTCATCGAAAATGGTGCCGTTGCCAATCATGACAAGTCTGCTCCCATAGAGGTCAGTTACAAGCAAAACTTCCCTGGCGAGCCCACCGGTCGTAGCAACCCTGAACTCCTCTATAATCTCAAACCTAGCCCTAATCACGGCCACGACCAATCCATCGTCAACGGTATCTCCCGCATTGGCTTCATGAAGGGAGGAGGCGAAGCCCTGTGGAAGGACGAAAACATTGCAGATAGCATCACCTCCCATGCTCTAGACTTCATCAAGGAGCATCATCAGGAACCCTTCTTCATGTACCTCTGCACCAACGATATCCACGTGCCCAGATTCCCCCACCCTCGTTTCCGTGGCAAGACCAAGATGGGACATCGCGGAGATGCCATAGTGCAGTTTGACTGGACCGTGGGACAAGTTATGTCCACCCTCAAACAGTTGGGTATCGATCAAAACACCATCATCCTTCTCACCAGCGACAATGGCCCCGTGGTGGACGATGGCTATGCCGACCAAGCCGTAGAGCTCCTTGGCAATCACAAACCCTCTGGACCTCTTCGTGGCAACAAGTACAGTTCCTTCGAAGGCGGCACTCGCGTACCCTTCATCGTCACATGGCCAGAGAGCATCAAGAAGGGTCAAACCTCTCAAGCCCTGGTTTCACAGATAGACCTCTTCCAGTCCTTTGCACAGATGCTAGATGCCACCCTTCCCAAGGGTTCATGCCCCGATAGCCGTGGCCACTGGTCATCCCTCGTGGGCAAAGACCAGAAAGGATGCGACTATGTCATCGAGCAAAACCTATGGAATGTCCTCTCCGTTCGTACCCTCGACTGGAAGTACATCGAGCCTAGCAATGGCAATTCATACATGCAGCTCACCAACATAGAAACGGGCAACGACCCAGCCCCTCAGCTCTACAACATGAAACACTCCTACGAGGAAACCAACCTAGCTCCTCACCACCCCGAAATCGTAGAGCAGCTACAAAGCATCCTCAGCAAGGAAAGAGAAAAGTGAGGGAATCCCTCCTAGTTGCCCTCCGTCGCAGTAGGATCTGCAACGAGAGAACATCTAGGAGGGATCTTTATTTTCTGTTTTGGTTTCGTTTATCCGCTCACCATTCCTCGCTTACTTCACAATCACCTTCTTGCCATTAACAATATTAATGCCTGATCGTGGAGATTTCAATGTTTGACCATGTAGGTTGTAAATTGCTGAGGGGGTACAAGCATCGGCAGAGGGTGCTTCCTCTATCCCTGTTTCGGAATTGGGTAGAATGATACCAATGGACTGGGGAGCAACAGAGGTATTGAGCTGTAACCAACTGCTATGCGAAGGTACCTGGCGACGATCGGCATCAATCTGGCGGAAGGATACATTACCGTTCTCGGCAACGAGAAGATAGGCTTGAGTGCCCTCGGCTAGTGTAGCTGCAGGTACGGATGATTGCAAAAGATTGTTGGCAAAGGTGGTACCAGACTCGGTAACGTTCATGTGAACAAACTCGTTGGCTGGTCCATATAGGAGGATACCAGTATGTGGAGCTACTACGCTACCTGGATAGATGGGTGAAAGTTCTACCTTGTTTACTGAACTATCATAAGAGGTGACCACATAAGCCTCACATCCTTGGGGGATGCTGATAGCAACAGCGGCTGAGAAGGTGGTCCATCCGCTCTGAGGAATATACACGGGTAGGGAGATAACGTAGCGTGGATGAAAATTGTAACTTTTGGCTCCACTAGCTTGCGACTTAGTGCCCACGATATTATTCAGAGTATCTGCACGTTGTATACGCAAATATCCTTCATCGTTGATAATAATATTGCAAATGCCTGCATCGTCCTGTCTGAGGCTAGGAGCAAAGGTCACACTACTACCTTGCTCGCCAATGGGGGCTAGTTCTGCTCCATCAATATACTGTCCTCGAGAGTATGCAAGGAGTGCATCGTCTGAGTAATAAAAGATGGTATTGATGCCCTGAGAGGCTGTGCTAAAGGTAGTATTGGCTTCGTCTCTAACGGCAAAGAACTTCTCCATGGTATTGTTCCAAAAAGAATAGTATCTGCCCTGCTCTGGAACTTTTTCTACGGGGATTTCCACTACCTCGTTCTTCAGATGAATGGTGCCAGAAAGAGTGGGAGCTGAGGTGATGATATATCCGCTGGGAAGGAATTCGGAGAGGGATGGATATGCAGAACCACTAGTTAGAGAGAACTGCTTGGTACCCACAACAATACCACGAAAGTAGTACTGGTAGGTAAGAACACCTGTTTCGCCTTCGGATAAGTTGTTGCTCTGCTTGGTATTTGCTACAGCCCAGAAGGAAGCTCCATTACCTGTGCCATGGGCAAAGAGACGAGTCTTGGTAGCATTGCTAACATTATTGTTGACGGCATTTCCTGAGGTGGTGTCGTAACAGATGGCTACGTAACCAGGAGTGGTTGTGGTATCAAACATCCAAGCTGTCTTCTTGGTGCTAAGAGTAACTGCTGTGCCACTATTACCATTCTCGGCATAGAGATAAAGTCCGCTAACATTGCTACGAATGTAATACTTGTTGGCCGCAGCTGTTGCCTCTAGGGTCCATTCTGTACAAGTAGAGCCCTGTCCATTGAGTACACCATCGTTGTCGGCAAGGCACTGTCCACGGTCGGTACTCTTGTTGGTAAAAGTAACTACACTACCATCTGCAAGTACAGAAGCAGGTGCCTGGCGAGGTACATAATTGTCCATCCAATGGCGTGCATAGATGTAACCACCCTGATCTAGCATCTCTGTTTCGACCGTCATGCGACGAACAAAACTAGACCAACTTTTCTGCTCTTGAGGAGTCCAACCTGCCTCTGCTACACACATGAAGCGAGGTAGAGCTAGATACTCGAGATACTCATTGCTGCTGACATGCTCTGTCCAGAAAGTAGCTTGAACACCCTTATAATACTTGGCGGCAGAGGCAGAAACATTGTTGGGTACGGGAACATAATTGTAGGTTGCCGAAACGGGGTCGTTACCAGAACCGGCAGCGGTGGGTTCGCCATAGTCATTGCTTTGTCTGCGGTTGATATAGTAGCAACCACTACCCCACTCTGTGATGATGGCATCAAGACCAAGAGAAGCAGCCTTAGCAGCACCACTCTGACATGGATTCCAACACATGATGGTAGCACCCGACTTCTTCATCAGCTCTAGGTCAGCACCATTGTCGGTGATACTCTCGTTCCAGCAGAATATCTTCTTGCCAAGGGAAGAAAGGTGCTCGTTAATCTCTCGGATAAACTCTGTCTGAAGAGCGCGGAAACTACTCTTACCCAATTGTGCAAGTTTCTCCTGACACTGAGCATTGGACTCCCACTGAGAAGTGGGACACTCGTCACCACCTATATGGAAATAAGGATAAGGGAATATCTCGCAAAGCTCGGTAAGAATGTTCTTGGCAAACTGTACCGCCTGAGGATTAGCCACATTGAGCACATCAGAGCTGACACCACCATTGATCCATACCTCTGGGGCATAGGTGGGATGACAACTATACTGAGGATAAGCTGCTAAGGCTGCTACAAAATGACCTGGCATATCCACCTCTGGCAATACGTCAATATGGCGTTCGGCTGCATAGCGTACTACATCCTTCATCTCCTCTTGGGTGTAATAGAAGGGACCATACTTTCTATTGGTTTGTGCACCTTCGCCAGTCCAATACACCTGTCCGTTTTCCTCAATACGAGTAATAGGAGTATCATAACTGCTTCGGCGCTCGGCTCCCTTGCTAGTAAGCAAAGGATATTGCTTGATTTCTGCGCGCCATCCTTGATCGTCGGTCAAGTGCCAATGGAAGACATTCATCTTATATATAGCCATCAAGTCAATCATCTTCTTGACCTGCTCAATGGTAAAGAAATGGCGACTAACATCTAGCATGAAGCCTCTG
Source organism: Bacteroidaceae bacterium (assembly GCA_045613565.1). Taxonomy (GTDB): domain Bacteria; phylum Bacteroidota; class Bacteroidia; order Bacteroidales; family Bacteroidaceae; genus Physcousia. The sequence continues at coordinate 8,329 of JAZLBF010000080.1, read as the reverse complement.
TAGGGGAAGCGTGGCTCGTCCTCGATACGGCACACTGGCAAGGCATATTGTGCATCAGCATTGCCTTTCTTGCCAAGCACCACATTGGGAGGTAAGAGGCGCATTAGGCTCTGCAAAGCATAGTAAACACCATCTGAGGTGGAAGCCTCGATGGTAACACCCTCGATGGTCACATCTAGATTATAACCTTCGGCAGAAAGTTGTTTGTTCTCGCGGATATTCATCTTTCCACCAGAAGAAATAGCTTTACACTCTAGTCCTGTAGAAGCATTGATGGTGGTAATAAATCGTGCAACATCTGCTAGGATTTCTCTTTGTACATCCTTGCTAGCAAAGGGTTCTACGGAGATGGAAAAGCCTTGCTCCAAAAGATACTCTCCGTCACCTACGACAGAGTATTTGGGAGCTGGTACAAGGCTAAGACTCTTGTGCTCCTCAATGCTCCATTCGTCTACGGCATAAATCTTCAAACGGCGAGAACCATTGGGGGTGGTGGTACCACTCCAGGTAGTTGGATTAGCTCCGTTAGCAGTCATATCAATGGCTTGACCATTTGCATTAAGTATAGTAAGATAACCATCAGAGCCAAAATGAATTGCATTGACCTGATTTGACGTATCCATCTTGATGGCGCTACCATTACTAGAGCCCAATTTCATACTCTTACCTGTGGCGACATTGGAGATAACCCAACCCTGACCACTAGAAGCTAGTGTCCAGACATAAGAACTAGTGGAAGCATCACAGGTAGGCAACTGAGCTGTACCCTTTACCTGACCACCATTGTCGTACAAGTATTGCTCAACATTGGCTTGGTCAATACCTGAAATGATGTAATAAACTCCAGCCTTGACAGAACTTCTAACCTGACTACCCTTTGTCAATGACATATAATCAGAAACAAAGACATCTGCGTGTGCAAATTGTACCATACACAAAACCGTGCATAGCAAGGTAAACATTCTTTTCATTGTATTAGGATTTAAGGTTAACTAAACTTAATTTTATCTGTGTTCGAGAAGCACCACATTCTCTACATGCTGAGTATGGGGGAACATATCCACGGGCTGAACGTGTGTTACGCGATACTTGACATCCAACAGTTGCAGGTCGCGTGCTTGGGTAGCAGGATTGCAACTAACATACACTATTCTTGCGGGGTCGGCAAAGAGGATAGTATTAATCACATCGTCGTGCATACCAGCACGTGGGGGATCGGTGATAATAACATCGGGACGGCCATGACGCTCGATAAATTCACGGTTAAGAATATCCTTCATGTCACCTGCATAGAACAGGGTATTATCAATATTATTCAACTGCGAATTAACCTTAGCATCTTCGATAGCTTCGGGTACGTATTCTATGCCGATAACCTTCTTGGCTTGCTTGGCAACAAAATTAGCGATAGTACCTGTACCGGTGTAGAGGTCGTAAACCAATTCATTACCAGTAAGCCCTGCCAAATCTCGTGCAACCTTATATAATACATAGGCTTGACGAGTATTGGTTTGGTAGAAACTCTTGGGACCTACCTTGAAGCGCAATTCTTCCATCTCGAGGAAGATATGGTCTGTGCCGGCATATGTATGCACCTCTAGATCGCCAAAGGTATCATTGAACTTCTCGTTATTCACCCACAAGAGAGACGAAATCTCTGGATAATTCTGATGTATCCACTCCATCAATCCCATGGCTTGTGCTCTCTCTTCTTCGGTCTTGATGCAGAATTGTACCAAAAGCATTATCTCGCCACTATTACTAAGGCGGAGCATGATACTACGCATCAATCCTACATGTTCGCGTGCATCGTGGAAGGCAAGACCATTTTCGTAGCAATAGTCGCGAATGCCATTGCGAATGCGATTGTTTACGGGGTCCATCAAATGACACTCGTCGATAGGCAAAATCTTGTCGAAAGCACCACCTGCATGGAAACCTATTGCACCTGGAGCATCTTCAGGCACTTCGTACACCACGGGGCTCAAACCTTCGGGGTGCTGATCGGGGAAAATCTTCCAAACCTTGTTGGCAAAGCTAAACTCCAATTTATTACGATATTCCTCTGTCTGCTCGGATCCCAAGATAGGAGAACATTCGGGAAGTTCAATTTTACCTATTCTGGTGAGATTATCCATCACCTGACGCTGCTTCCAACGAATCTGCTCTGAATAAGGAAGACATTGCCATTTGCATCCACCACACACACCATAATGAGGACAAACAGGCTGTTGGCGAAGCTCGCTCATCTTGTGAAAACGCAATACCGTTCCCTCCATAAAATGATGCTTCTTCTTGGTCACTCTGACATCAATAACATCACCAGGTACAGCATAGGGAACAAACAAAACCATATTGTCTATTCTGGCCAATGATTTACCCTCTGCCGCAACGTCAGTTATCTCTATTGCTTCTAATATTGGAAGCTCTTTTCTTTTTCTGCTCATAGTATTTCTATAGTATTTTTGTGCAAAAATAAGGTTTTTTAACGAATTTCTTAGCCATTTCTAACTCCTTTTCAATATAAATTGCTATATTTGCATAACGAGAAAAACAATTAACCATATTTAAATAACAATTAATCATGAGTCAGAAAAGAGTTTATACCTTCGGCAATGGTTTGGCAGAAGGTAAGGCAGACATGAGAAATCTGCTCGGTGGTAAGGGTGCAAACCTTGCTGAGATGAACCTGATTGGTGTACCTGTACCTCCAGGTTTCACTATCACAACTGATGTATGTAACGAGTATTACGAAGTTGGTAAGGAGCAAGTTGTTGCTCTTTTGAAGGACGACGTAATGAAGGCTGTTGCTAACATCGAAACATTGATGAACTCAAAGTTCGGTGATGTTGAGAATCCCCTACTCGTATCTGTACGTTCTGGTGCTCGCGCATCAATGCCTGGTATGATGGATACTATCCTTAACCTTGGTTTGAACGATGAGGTTGTTGAAGGTATGATTCGTAAGACTGGCAACGCTCGTTTCGCTTGGGACTCTTACCGTCGTTTCGTTCAGATGTACGGTGACGTAGTTCTTGGCATGAAGCCCGTTAACAAGGAAGATATCGATCCATTCGAGGCTATCATCGAAGAGGTTAAGGAGGCTAAGGGCGTTAAGTTGGACAACGAGCTTGAGGTTTCTGACCTTCAGGAGTTGGTTAAGAAGTTCAAGGCTGCCGTTAAGGAGCAGACTGGCAAGGACTTCCCCAACGATTCTTACGTGCAGCTTTGGGGTGCTATCTGCGCTGTATTTGACAGCTGGATGAACGACCGCGCTATCCTTTATCGTAAGATGGAAGGCATTCCTGCAGAATGGGGTACCGCTGTTAACGTACAGGCAATGGTATTCGGTAACATGGGTGACACATCTGCTACAGGTGTATGCTTCAGCCGTGACGCAGGTAATGGTGAAAACCTATTCAATGGTGAGTACCTTATTAATGCACAGGGTGAGGACGTAGTAGCTGGTATCCGTACTCCTCAGCAGATTACTAAGATCGGTTCACAGCGTTGGGCTGAGCGCGCAGGTATTTCTGAGGAAGAGCGCGTAGCAAAGTATCCTTCTATGGAAGAGGCTATGCCCGAGATCTACAAGGAGCTCGACATGCTTCAGAACAAGTTGGAGAACCACTACCGCGATATGCAGGATATGGAGTTCACCGTACAGGAAGGCAAGCTTTGGTTCTTGCAGACTCGTAACGGTAAGCGTACTGGTTCTGCAATCGTTAAGATCGCTATGGACCTAGTTCGTGAACGCCTAATCGACGAGAAGACAGCATTGAAGCGTTGCGAGCCCAACAAGTTGGACGAGCTTCTTCACCCCGTATTCGACAAGGCTGCTTTGAAGAGCGCTAAGGTTCTTACTCGTGGTCTTCCTGCATCTCCTGGTGCTGCTACTGGTCAGATTGTATTCTTCGCTGACGACGCTGCTAAGTGGGCTGAGGATGGCAAGAAGGTAATCATGGTTCGTATCGAGACTTCTCCCGAGGACCTAGCTGGTATGGCTGTAGCTCAGGGTATTTTGACTGCTCGTGGTGGTATGACCTCTCACGCTGCCGTTGTTGCACGTGGTATGGGTAAGTGCTGCGTATCTGGTGCAGGTGCTCTAAATATCGACTACAAGGCTCGTACTGTAGAAGTTGACGGTATCGTATTGAAGGAAGGTGATTACATCTCATTGAACGGTACAACTGGTGAGATTTACAACGGTCAGGTTGAGACTAAGGCTGCTGAGTTGAGCGGTGACTTCGCTGATTTGATGGCACTTTGCGAAAAGTACACCAAGTTGGTAGTTCGCACCAATGCAGATACTCCTCACGATGCACAGGTTGCTCGCGACTTCGGTGCAGTAGGTATCGGTCTTTGCCGTACAGAGCACATGTTCTTCGAGGCAGAGAAGATCGTTGCTATGCGTGAAATGATTCTTGCTCAGGATGCAGAGGGTCGCAAGGCAGCTTTGGCTAAGTTGTTGCCCTACCAGAAGGCTGACTTCTACGGCATCTTCAAGGCAATGGATGGTTGTCCCGTAAACGTTCGTTTGCTCGATCCCCCATTGCACGAGTTCGTTCCCCACGATTTGAAGGGTCAAGAAGAGATGGCAAACGCTATGGGCGTAACCGTACAGTACATCCAGCAGCGTGTTGAGAGCCTATGCGAGGCTAACCCCATGTTGGGTCACCGTGGTTGCCGTCTAGGTAACACTTATCCCGAAATCACTGAGATGCAGACTCGCGCAATCCTAGGTGCAGCTGTACAGATTAAGAAGGAAGGTGGTAACCCCATGCCCGAAATCATGGTTCCTCTAACTGGTATCCTATACGAGTTTGAGGCACAGGAGAAGGTAATCCGCGAAACTGCTGCTGCTCTATTTGCAGAAGAGGGTGTTGAGGTTGTGTTCAAGGTTGGTACTATGATTGAGATTCCTCGTGCTGCTTTGACCGCTAACCGTATTGCATCTCGTGCTGAGTACTTCTCATTCGGTACTAACGACTTGACACAGATGACCTTCGGTTACTCTCGTGATGTCATCGCTAGCTTCTTGCCCGTATACCTAGAGAAGAAGATCTTGTAGGTAGACCCCTTCCTGGTACTCGACCAGAATGGTGTAGGTCAGTTGGTAGAGATGGCTGTAGAGCGTGGTCGCTCAGTACGTCCTGAGTTGAAGTGCGGTATCTGTGGTGAGCATGGTGGTGAGCCCAGCTCAGTTAAGTTCTGCCACAAGGTAGGTTTGAACTACGTAAGCTGCTCTCCTTTCCGTGTGCCCATCGCACGCCTAGCTGCTGCACAGGCTGCTGTTGAGGAATAATCAATTAGCCCTCACATTATATATAATATAGTGGTAGGTTCTCACGAGCCTACCACTATTATTTTATTATTATGCTTGATTGTTGTCAGTTTTTTATATCTTTGTGCGAAAGAATGCTAGTAAACAACATCAATAATATATATTTAGAGCATGAGAACTTCACGATTACTGATAGCCATCCTGATGGTAGTGGCATGCATGAGCGTACATGCTAGAAAGGTGATTACTGCACAGAGTCCTGACAAACAGACTTGCGTGATTGTGACACTGGCAGATAAAATCTACTATGATGTAGTCAGCCACAACGATACGTTGCTCAAGCAAAGCCTCGTGGGTATGCAGCTGCGCAACAAGACCTTGGGTGACAATCCCGTGCTAATGAAGAAAAAGGTGCGCAACATAGAGGAAACTCTGACACCTCTCTTCCCACTGAAGTACAGCCAGGTGGAGAACAACTATACTCTCCTATCGTTGGACATGAAGGGTGACTATGCCGTGGACTTCCGTATATACAACGATGGCGTTGCCTTTCGCATGAGGACATCGATGCCTGGCGAGATAGAGGTTATCCAGGAGAATACTGTGTTCCAGTTGGCCGAAAACTGCAATTTGGTGCTACAACAGCCAGGCGGTTTCAAGACGGGATGTGAGGAATACTACTCTCTGGTAAACAGCAACGCATGGAAAAGGGAGGAAAGAATGTCAGAGCTCCCAATACTGATAATGGGTCAGGAATACAAGATTCTGCTTAGCGAGTTTGACCTCTACAGCTACCCAGGTCTTTTTCTCAGAGGTAATGCAGACAATAGTCTTTCAGCCATCCATCCCATGAATCCACTAGAATATGAGGATGATGGCGACCGCAGACAGCGTATCTTGAAGGAAGCTGACTACATAGCCAAGACCCAAGGCACACGTACATTCCCCTGGCGCTATATGCTTATCACCAGAGAGGATGGTCGCCTGGCAGAGAATACCATGCCTATGAGACTAGCCGGAAAGTGCTCGCTGGAAGACACTGAATGGATAAAACCCGGACAGACATGCTGGGATTGGCTTAATGGTATTCCATACGGATCTGATGTTACCTTCCAGGGAGGCATAAACCTGGATACATACAAATACTTCGTTGATTTCGCCTCACGCAATGGTATTCCTTATATATTAATGGACGAGGGATGGGCCCTAAGTACCAAAGACCCATACCGCACAAACCCCAATGTGAACCTACCAGAACTTATCAGATATGCCAAATCCAAGAACGTGGGCATCTTTGTATGGCTACCATGGTTGACCGTGGAGCACAACATGGACCTCTTCCAGAAGTTCGAGGAATGGGGTATCGTCGGAACCAAGATAGACTTTATGGATCGTCAGGACCAGTGGATGGTGGATTTCTACGAGCGTGTAGCCAAAAAGGCAGCCGAGCACCACATCATGATAGACTTCCATGGAGCCTTTCATCCCAGTGGTTTGGAATACCGTTATCCCAACGTGCTAACCTATGAAGGCGTGCGTGGCATGGAATTCAACGGAGGATGCAGACCTAACAATAGTATATGGTTCCCCTTCCTCCGCGGTGCCATAGGTCCCATGGATTATACCCCAGGTCCTATGATCTGTTATCAACCCGAATATCATCATGGCAACCGTCCATTCTGCTCCGGTGTAGGAACCAAGGTTTATCACCTGGCAGCCTTCGTCATGTTCGAAAGTCACCTGCAGATGCTGATGGACAATCCCAGCCGTTATGACATGTGGCCCGATTGTCGCGACTTTATTACCAGTGTACCCGTCAACTGGGACGAGACACGAGTGCTAGTAGCCGAGGCAGGTCAGTATATCGTTATGGCCAAGCGCAGAGGAGACAAATGGTTCATAGGCGGCATCACCAACGACAATCAGCGCGAACTAGAAGTCACACTCAATTTCCTCCCCGAGGGTAAGGAGCTACAAATGACATCCTTTGTGGATGGAGTCAATGCCAGCCGAATGGCTATGGACTACCGCATGGAGCAAAGAACAGTAAACAACACCACCAAACTTACCATCAAAATGGCACGCAACGGCGGTTTTGCCGCGGCAATAAAGTAGAAGAATCAACAATCCAGTAGGAGGCAACAAAACAGTTACCTCCTACTTTCGTTATACTCTCAGATGCTAGACGGCCTCGCCGCTAGAGGGCTCAGAAGAGTTTTAAGCCGACTTTATCGTCTTGAATCAGCTCACTATTGACTTCGTCTTCCTCCTTCTCATAAGGCATAGTATGCTAGCATCCTCTGCTCTTATTTCGTGCGTCGGTTCGGCATAATTCAAGCGAGCTTGATTCTGCTCTCGCTTACTCGCAGATTTATTATTCGTATACACTCATCAAGCTAAATCAAGTCGCATACGCTCATCAAGCTAAAGCAAGTCAGTTTTAGCTTTTTATGTATATAGCTAATAGCCATATATTCATCGCTCAGCCATCAATGTTCATCGCTAAACGTTTATCAAACTTATATTTGGGTACACACAAAGGTATCAAAATTCACATCTGGAAGCCTACTATTTTGAGCATTAACATTTTTTACAAACCTAGTAGTCTCTTCCTTTGTAATGACAGAACGAATAATGCCATAATATAGAAATCTAATACAACAAACTCATATTCTGGTAAAATAGAAGGAAGAATATGTAATAGTCCACCCTTGGCAAAATGGATAATAACGTCAGCATCCTATACTATCTTTACTCACCTAGCCATTTGAAATCATATTCAGCAGTTCATAATAATGTCCCTCTGAAATACGCCCACTTTCAAACAGTAAACGTGCTAACAATATTCAGTACCCCCTCTCTAGGCATTAGAAGTGCAGAGGCAAACATATTAGCATCCTTTTCTACAATCGAGTAGGAGGAAAACGAAGTAGTTTTCTTCCTACTTTCGTTTTCCGACCTCTCACACCACCGTACGTGCCGTTCGGCATACGGCGGTTCCTATTTTGGGTTCCATTTGAAATACAAATCCGTCAAGCAAGGGTA
>JAZLBF010000079.1:0-18104 GCA_045613565.1 Bacteroidaceae bacterium | reverse complement strand
CGTGCAGACGGTCAATGCCTATGCCATCGTGCAGCCCACTGACGAAATCAACGGCTTCATCGCTCAGATGAATGCCCTCATCACTCTGACCAAACGCTCTGCAGCCTCCGTAGGCAAGGGTGGTAAGGAGGAGGAACCTACAGACCCCACCGAACCCGGTGCTGAGGAAGAGTCTACGCCTACTGAATAACGTGTGACGTGAATAACTGAAACGAGGGTGTACCATTACGCATAGGTACACCCTCGTTCTTGTAATATTGTTACTTTAAGCTATAGTCACATCTTATCTAAGTACTATCTGACCATTTTGGATATAGACACCGCTCTGAGGAGTATAGCTGAGTTTACGGCCGCTGAGGTCATAGATTTCTGCCTTTCGGGGAGTAGTGTTAGTTTCAGCCTCGTCGATGAGAACATCTTCGATAGCTGTGTAGTCGGAACGCTGATATACACGTACCCAGTCGAAGAGGGTTTCGTAGGTGAAACTCTCGTCAGCAGGACGTGCCCAGGAACCATTACCTACACTCTGATTGAGGATAAGATAGAAAGCCTTGTCAAAGGGCCACTGACCCTGGTCCAGGGCGCTCTGGTCCTTGCTCTTCTCGTAGGTGAACATCTTCTCACCATCTACATACCATGTGATAGAGGTAGCATTCCACTCGATAGCATAGATGTGCCATAGGCTGTAGTCCATACCACCCTTGTTGCCACCATTGCCACCCTTACCTAGGTCGTAAGTCCAATGGCTGTGCACTGTACCATAAGCCACGGTACCATCGTCGATAGTTTCCCAGATGTCAATCTCACCGCAAGTGGGCCAACCACCCTTAGAGTCTGTGGGCATCATCCAGAAAGCAGGGAAAGAACCAGTATGAGGAATGGTCTTGATACGAGCCTCGGCACGTCCCCACTGGAAATCAAACTTACCCTGAGTCTTCACGCCACCCGTAATCATGGGCACATTGTCAGAAGCGCGGTCGGGATTGGGCACGGCACGAGTGTGCAAATAACCGCCCTCGCGATATACCACTAGGGGAGAATCAGAGCACCAACGATTCCATGTAGCACCCTGGCGCTCTGTGCGCTTCCACTTGGTCAAGGTGGGTTCACCCTCGCCGTCAAATTCGTCGCTGAAGGTGAGCAATTGTGCGTTCTTCACACTAGCATCGCGTCTCCATACGCCGGTAATAACCACATCGTCAGTAATCAACTCACCAGGGATGGTAACCTCTGTGGCATAAGCGCCTTCGTTGATATTCTCCACCTTATACTCATTGTCGCCCACCTTGACAGTCAAGCCATCGGTACAATTCCAACCATTGCGAGCACGGGTGTAGAATTTCAGGTCTTGGCCCTTAGAGATACGCTCTGGCATAGGACCACCGTTCTTGCCACTCCATACGTAGCCGTGACGAGTGTTGATGGTTAGCGATGCTGTCTCGGGAATAGCGTTTCTGAGTTTCTGAATGCAGGTTTCGTAGTCAGCCTCAACCAAAGTGTTCTCCTGAATCTGCCATGTAGCACCGTTGTCGGTATTTGTCCAAATGCTAATGGGATAGGACAACTGTGGAGCTACGCAAAGGAAATTTCTATCGCCCTGATGGGTGCGGAGGTGAAAACCACCACCCTGCTTCTGAGTGAACTCAATGGCTGCGGGCTCGTCCTGCAACTTGGCAGAAGCTGTTGCTGCTGTGTTAGGATTGTAACCCACAGCTAGGAACTTCTCAGCACCAAGATTGTAAACATACCACTGCTCATTGTACTTCACTATCATCCATGACGATGAGGGAGCAGAAGCATCAAAGGCCTTCTTATAACTAGCATCCTTGATAGTCTTGTCCGTGTCTGAAGCATTCAGTGTCATACCTGCTGCCCATACCAAAGAAGTGCTCTTCTCGGCATTATAAACGGCATAGGTGGTGAAGTGAGGATTGTAGAGAGTATAGGCCTTGTCAGAGGCAACCTCCTGCATAGAACTAACTTGAGCCTTTACACCGAAGGCCAGAGCAAACATTGTTGCTAATGTGATGATTCTCTTCATAGGGAGTTAGTTTTTGGTTATAGGTCTTGGCCTAGCCACAAAAGCAGTGGGAATGCTCAGGATGAAGGCCAAGATGACGTTAATAATTAGGAAATTCATTGTTAGAGTGGTGAGGCTAATCTGCGATAGCATATCCAATACCATCTCGGGCTTGTACTCGGGCATTATCTCCTTCATAGAGTCGATGAAGGCGGGATTGTTGTACGTCTCCGTCATAATGGTGAGCAATCTGCCTCCGTCCACAAAACGGAAATAGATATACTGGACGAAGGTGCATAATACGGCGGCCAACAACTGCACCATGATAGACTTTTGCCAACGGGTACTCATATTCCATGGCTGGGCATCAGCGGGAAGGAGCATCTGAAATGCTCGCAACTGCACTCCTGCCACCCATATAGAGAGCATACCTATCAGATTACCAGCAAAGCCCCACGCTGGATTCGTGAGGCTGTACATTGCTATTAGGAACGAGGCACTCCAGCAGAGGCCTGTATAAAAACCAATTTTTGACATATATTTGATTTCTTCAATCTAAGCGGATAACGACTTATCCCAAGAAAGAAATAAGCACACCGGCAGCTACGGCCGAACCAATCACACCAGAGATGTTGGACGACATGCAGTAGTTGAGCACATGGTTCTTGGGGTCGTACTTGGTAGAGATGACATTGCACACACGGCTAGCCATGGGCACAGCACTTAGACCAGTGGCACCGATGAGGGGATTAATCTTCTTCTTGGCAAAGAGATTCCAAATCTTGACCATAAAGATACCTGATGCAATACTGAGGGCAAAGGCAAAGAAACCACCTGCCACAATACCCAAGGTCTGGAAGTTGATAAAGGCATCTACCGTCATCGTTGCACCCACACAAAGACCTAGGAAGATGGTAGCAGCATTCATCACACCATTTGATGCGGCATCAAACAGGCGCGAGGTATCGTTACCAATCTCCTTTACCAAGTTACCAAACATCAGCATACCCACAAGGCTTACCGCTGATGGTACGAAGATAGCCACGATGGTAGTAACTGCAATGGGGAAGATAATCTTCAGCACGCGCATGTTCTTAATCTCTGTGCCATCGGGATATAGGCGGTCCTGCTCCTTCATGTTGATGCGCAATTCCTTTTCTGAGCACAGGAGTTTTACTACCAAAGGAATAATCACTGGCACCAATGCCATGTAGCTATATGCTGCAATAGCGATAGGACCTAGCATGTGGGGGGCCAACTTGATAGTGGTAAAGATAGCAGTAGGACCATCAGCACCACCGATAATACCTAGGGATGCTGCCTCCTTGGGAGTGAAACCTAGCAACAATGCTACCAAAAGCACCGCAAAAATACCCAACTGAGCAGCTGCTCCGAAGATAGCCAACTTGAGATTACGAAGCATAGGACCAAAGTCGGTCAGCGCACCAACACCCATGAAGATGATGGGTGGGAGCAAACCGCTCTTGATTAGTGCGTAGTAGAGATAATTCATCAAACCTAGGTCGTGAGCTATCTCATGAAGGGGCATAGAGTAAATATCCTTCTTGACCATCACGCCATTCTTCATAAACTCTACCATACCATCGCTATCAGCCTGGGTAACACCCATACCACCACCAGGGAAGTTGGCTATCAACACGCCAAAGGCTATGGGCACGAGCAAGAGGGGTTCGTACTTCTTGACAATGCCCAAGTACAAGAGCACGAAGGCCAAGAGGTACATCACCAGGAAGAGAGGATTATCGATAATGGCCGAGAAAGCCGTCATCGAATAGAGGTTTTGCAATATTTCGTTAAACATAAGCTCTTATCCTCCGTATTACTTGCGTTGAATCTTCATAATCACATCATCCTCCTCTACGGCATCGCCCGAGTTGACAACCACGGCGGTGAGGATACCATCAAAGTCGGCACGGATAGCATTGTAGGTCTTCATAGCCTCGATATAACCGAGAGTATCACCAGTCTTCACTTCCTGACCTATCTGGATGGGCTGTTCCTGAGTATCCTTGGTACGATAGAACTTACCCTCTAGTGGAGCAAGGATATCCTCGCCCTCTCCCATAGCAATGGGTGCTGAAGCTGATGCAGCGGTAGCCTGAGGTGCATCATTGCCATAGGCGATATTTACCTCGTAGGTCTGACCATTTACACTTACCTTGATAGTCTTAGGCAACTCGGCACTTGCGGCAGGAGCATTCTTCTTAGCCTTACGCTCGGCAAGGTCCTTCTCGAAGTCTGCCTTTGCCTTACCGCTCTTGTATGCCTCGTACTGAGATGGGTGCATAGAGTACTCAAATAGTTCTTCGTCGTCCTCGCCAAGTTCCCAACCCTGAGCCTCCATCTTCTGACGATAATCAGCTAGGTCATCGGGATAATAGTTCTGTGGGTCGTCGGTTTCAAACTCTCTACCCTGCTCCTTAGCCATAGCAACGATTTCGGGTGCTACGGGGCCTGGCAACTGACCACTCTTACCAAGAATCATATCCCAGATATTGTCGGCAATCATGCTCCAGCGCTCCTTACCTTTCTCCATCTGAATGACATTCATCAATGCCAGGTTCTTGACATACTGGCTGAAAGGAGTTACCAAGCAGGGATAACCAACCTTGGGCCATACGTAAGCCACCTCATCAAAGAGCTTCACCAACAACTGGTCGGTGGTCAATTCAGGCTGATTATTCTTTACCTTCCACTTGTTGAGGCTCTTTAGATTATCCTCCAAGTCGGTCATCAACGAACCCATCATACCGCCAGGCAAACCGGGCTTGATGAGCAGAGAGTTGTTGATATGATTAAGAGCAGGAATGTAGTAACCAAGGAAATCGTCATACATCTCCTGAATCAAGGTACGAGCCTCCATGTAAGCCTCCATGTTGATATCTTTCACCTTGAAACCTGCATCCTTCAGCATCTCCTGAACGGTGATGATATCTGCATGTCCAGTACCCCATGATAGTGGAGACATACCAGTATCGATGTAATCACAACCAGCCTTTGCCACCTCCAGAATAGATGCTACACAGAAGCCGGGACCTGCATGTGAGTGATACTGAATAACGATATCCTTCTTCAAAGCCTTGATACCCTCAACTATCTTACCTAGGCTAACGGGACGACCAATGCCGGCCATGTCCTTCAAGCAAATCTCGTCGGCACCTGCTTCGATGAAAGTCTTAGCCAAATCCACATAATACTCCACAGTATGAATGGGGCTATGAGTGATAGAAAGCGATGCCTGTGCTATCATGCCTGCTTCCTTGGCATACTGAATAGAGGGAATCACATTGCGTACATCGTTCAAACCGCAGAAGATACGAGTGATATCTGTGCCCTGCGCCTTCTTAACCTTGTAGAAGAGCTTGCGAAGGTCCTTGGGGCATGGACTCATGCGAAGACCATTCAATGCACGGTCAAGCATGTGTGTCTGGATACCTGCCTCATGGAAAGGCTTTGTCCACGCACGGACACTCTTATTGGGATTCTCGCCATAGAGCAAGTTAACCTGCTCAAAGCCACCACCATTAGTTTCTACACGGTCAAAGCATCCCATACGGATAATAGCGGGTGCAACCTTCAATAGTTGGTCCACACGAGGCTGATACTTACCAGCACTCTGCCACATGTCACGGAAGACCAAACTAAACTTTACTTCTTTCATATATCTTTTCTATTTTTATTCGTGAATGATTTGATTTATTTTCCAAAAGAAATACTAGCACTACGGCGACTAGATTTTCTTGGCACTCTCTACTCGTCCCTTACCACCAGTAATCTGCTTGACCACCTCCTGAAGAATAGCCATAGTAGAGGCATCTACCTGAGTAGGATTAGCTGCTTGCACTTGCTTCTTAGCAGCTGCCACCTCCTCGGGTGCTATCATATTAACTAGCTTGATGAGTAATTTACCACCATAGATTACGATGAGCAATATCAAAAAGACGGTGGACATACCCACTATCATCAATTGCAAACCGATTCCTAAATTTTCCATATCGTTTTAGTTTTTCTTAATTAATTAATTTGCCCTTCCCCCTCCTCTCAAAGTAAGCGTCAGTACATAATATATAACATTTTGCCACTTTTCGAGCGACAAAGATACAATTTCGTCATCAATTTTGCAAGTAGTTGACACTCGAAGGGGGTAATTTTTTTTCAGAAAAATGCATTTTCTTCTTCTCGGAAGCATTCTTCGTAGCAGGATGTGGCTACCGAGAGTTCTCGCAAGCCATTAGTTTTCGGGAGCGCATCTCCAAAGCTTCTGGCAAAGCATCTTGGAAGCAAAAATTATAAAATCAATGGAGTGCCTTTAAAAATCGTAGGCATTTTTTATAAAATCAACAGCGTGCCTTTAAGGAATTTTTCAAAATTTATAAAATTAACGGAGTGCCTTTAAAAACTAGGCCATTTTTTATAAAATCAGCAGAGTGCCTTTAAAAATTGGTAGTAAATAACTAAAAATCAACGCTGAGAGTATAAAAACACGTATTATCGTGCATAATCTCAGCGTTGACTTATTGTAATCGCGTGGCATTTTCCATCGCAAAAGAGTATTATGAAGTATTTTTCAGCGTGCCAACTTGATAGACACTCCGATGGCATCTACTGGCACACCGCATGGAGGATTCTCCTTGTCTATCCTCAGAGTGAGCGATTGGATGGCGAGGAATTCGCGTAGCAACCTCTGCCCTACTCTGTATGCCAGATGTTCTAGCAAGGAGGCTGGAGTGTCCATCTCCTGTCGGATGCAAGCAATGATATCAGCATAGGAAACGGTACCCTCGAGACAATCGTGAAGAAGGGCTTCATCAGACACCTCCACTTCGGCCTCCACAGAAACATAGAAGCGAGCACCCACTACCCTCTCCTGTGGCATCACACCATGGTGGGAGTAAGTGGCCAATCGTTCGATGTGTATGGTATTAATCATCCGTTTCCTCCCCGCTCTGTGATTGCTCGTTATCGGCACCAGTGGCATATCTCTTTAAGGCCTTTGCCACACCAGATACCCAAGTGTTCATATTGTCCGAATCCAATTGCAAGGAAGATATCAAAGCAATGACATTGTCCATAGGCATACCATAGCGCAAGACACCTGAGATAAGCTTGGCATAGTTCCAATATTCAGGATTAAAACGCTCGGAAAGTCCCTCAATGGTAATCTTGTAGCCTCGCTTGTTGGTAAACTGAAAATCATAGCGGCGAGAACCATCCTTGAGAACTCGGCGGAGGATATTACCCTTGCTTACACTCTTAGGAATCATGATACCTTCGTCATCATCCAGAATACCTGTAAAAATCTCATATGGTTGTCCATCAAGCAAGCCAACGAATGCTACCCAACGGTCTTTCTTATTCTGAAAACGTACCACGTCACACTCCAAAGACTCGGGACGTGCTCCCTTATAACCATTGCTGATGTCGCCCAAGAAGTTCTGCTTGCGCAAGGCTGCTGCTAGGGTGATAGACATAGCTTCATTGGCCTCAGCGGTGTATCGAATGTCAGTAAACACCTGAGCAAGGGTTTCCTTCTGGTTAATCTCCACAAAATGCTTGTTTTCTTCCAAAGACTCCTTGTAGGCATAGTGTTTATTTATATCCTCAGAGGTGTAGGGAGAATAAGTCTCTTGATGCACAATGGCTTCGATGGGAAGACGGTCCGAAGGTTTGCGAGTCTCGGCTGGCCATCCTAGAGTGATTGTTGCCACAGGAAATACCAACTGAGGCAAGCGGAGCACTTCGATGATTAGTTGGGGATTGTAGACAGTAGTACCCAGGAAGCATAGGCCCAAACCCTCCTCCTCTGCTAGATCGCAAAATCTCTGGCAGAAAAGCATGGCATCAGTAGTAGCATTCTGATACGAAAGGAAATTGTCATAACCCGGGTGTCCATGCCTGTTTAATGCCCAATCCGTGGTGCGACGAAAATCGGCACAAAAAGTGAGCACCACTGGAGCCTGCAAGACCATAGGTTGAGAGAAATGTGCTGGCGCCAAACGCTCCTTCATCTCTTGCTCACGAGTAACCACCACGCTATACAACTGTAGGTTACCCATAGTCTGGGTGTGCGATGCCTTCTCTAGGAGCGAGTTCAATAGCTCCTCGCTAATGGGTTGGGAAGTATATTTTCTAACTGTTGCTCTCATTGTTGTATGTATATTAAAAATGCAGAAAATCATTTAGCTCCTTGTTGTACACTAGTGGCATATTGATTCTCTGCATTATGTTGTTTTAGGTTGAACGTCTAAAGGGGAAGGTTGTGTGGAGTATGTGTTAGAGTTTCTTTTCCAATTCCTTGATTTCCTTTCTAAACTCCGAGCTCTCCTTAATCTTCTTTTCTATACACTGAATGCCATGAATCACGGTGGCATGCGAGCGACGACCGATGACATAACCGATGTGCTTAACGGTGTCACCTGTGTGCTTTTGTGTCAGATACATTGCCACTTGGCGAGCCAAGACAAACTCTGCCTTACGGCTCTGACCACAAAGTTCCTCGTTGGTAACCTTGTATTTACGACATACTACCTCGATGATTTCGTCTGCATTGAGCACACGACGGCGGTATCTGGTGTTAGCCTTCAATATTCTCTTGGCAAACTCTAGGTCTATCACGTCACCATTTACCACGCTATAGGCCAGCATTGAATTTACAAAACCTTCTAGTTCGCGCACATTATCCTGAAGATGCTCTGCTACGTATTCTATTACATCGTCAGAAATCTCAAGGCCATCCTTGCTAACCAACTGACGAAGAATATCTCGGCGCAACTGCATATCTGGTGACTCCAACTCGGCTAGCATACCCCACTTGAATCGAGTGAGCATGCGCTCCTCCACGTCCTTCAACTCCACAGGTGGACGGTCACTAGTCATTATTATCTGACGACCATTCAGATGAAGATGATTGAAGATGTGGAAGAAGGCCTCCATGGTCTTTTCCTTGCCAGAGAACTCTTGCACGTCATCTACAATCAAGCAATCGATGCTCTGATAGAAATGAATGAAATCATTGGTCTTATTGTTCAAACGAGCATCCACATATTGCACTTGGAATAGATTAGCTGCTACGTATAGCACTCGCTTCTCTGGATGCATCTGGCGAAGGCGCACACCAATAGCATTCACTAGGTGGGTCTTACCACATCCACTTGGGCCATAGATAAAGAGAGGATTGAAGGTCTTGCGAGCTGGTTGGTCGGCAACGCTCTGACCCACGCTTCTTGGCAAACGATTGGATGAGCCCTCAAGGAAGTTGACAAAGTTCTGCGATAGATTCAGATAAGACTCAAAATCCGACACAGGTGCTGCTGTATGCATCACGCCTGGAGCACGATTAAGCGCACGATTGGAAGTTGGCTCGCGCAAAAGGGTGGCTTTATTGCCTTCCTCGCGCACAACCTCATTTTGGATAAGAGCTACCTTGTACACCAACTTCGAATCGGAACCAAATACATGGAAGATGGCCAGATATATCAACTGGCGGTAGTGCTCCTCCAAGTACTCGTAGAAGAAGTGACTAGGTACATATATTGTAACCTCCTTGGTCACGACATCATAGGACTTGAATCCTATGGGTTCGAACCAAGTGGTATATTGCTGAGGGTTGAGTCTGGAGCGTATTAATTCCAGACATTTTTTCCACTGAGTTTGCTCAGTTACTATCATCTATATCTAGGGTATGAGGGGATTCGTATTAGATTTTTATTTATAATCAGGAACAGCAAGCGTATGGAAAATTATTTTGTCTTGCTTCCAAATAGAGAGAAGTGAACATAACGCTTGGGACGAGACTTAATGTCTACCATCAATGAATCTACGCTACCCACGGTCTTATTCAAAGTATTGTACAAACTTCTATCATACATCAGTGCACCAAGAGTACCATTGGGACTAGATACCTGTTGCATAATAGCATTGACATTACTTATTGTCATATTCACGCTATCCAAGGTGTTTTGGATATCTACGCTCTTAAAATTCTCTGTTATCACACGTACATTTTCGCCTACCTTATTATATGTGTCAGCCAAAACTGGTAGGTCGCGACCCATGAAGGCATTGATATGCTCTGTGGTAGTAATGAGGTTTGCGCTCATCTGCTCCACATTGCTTAGGATAGAAGCAAGATTTGGATTTGTCACTAGTGTATTAAGTGCACCGATGAGAGTATCCAACTTACAAGTGATGGCATTGATTCTTGGCATCATTTCCTCCACTTGACTCATCAGAGGAGCACCCTCATAACCCTGGATAGTATCTCCAGGCATGTATTTATTATCAGAGAGAGGAGTTGGAACAACATTCATAGTGCATCCACCCATCAAGTCTGACTCTACAGAGATTTTAGTTCCCTGGCATAGAACGATACTGGGATCGATACTGATTTCTACCAAGACATTGCCTCTGCTTGAATAGTCGTACACCACGTTTGTCACGATACCAGCATCATAGCCATCCACGTAAACAACAGTGCTCTTAGTCAAGCCCTTTGCATTGTTATATCGGACATAGTACTCGTTATAAGTATTGAAGAGCGATTTACCCTTCAAAAAATTTATACCCATGAACAAGGCTACTAGGGCTATTATGCCCACCAAACCTATTTTGAATTCTTTCTTCATATCATTTATCTCCCTCTTGTTTTTATGTCCGTTAGTTTTGTTTTATCTACTCTTGTAGTATTTTGCAAAGGCATTGTATATACTCTTTGCCAATTGTTCTTGTCCCCATTCGCTGGCCAAATATTTTTCTTCCTCGCGGTTGTTGATAAACCCTAGCTCTATCAACACACTTGGCATACTCACTTCGCGCAACACCAGGAATCCTGCTTGATGCACTCCCTTACTATAACGCTTGGCCGTGGATACGAATTGTTTCTGTATCAAGTCTGCAAACTTTACGCTCGATGCCATATATTGGTCTTGCATAAATTCAAAGATTATGTACGACTCACTGCTATTGGGGTCAAAGCCTTCGTACTTCTCTTCAAAATCTGACTCTAGCGCGATAACGGAGTTTTCTCTCTTTGCCACGGCCAGATTGTCTGCAGCTCGGTGCATACCCAAAGTGTATGTCTCTGTGCCTTGTGCCTTGGTGCCCTTAGTGCCAGCAGCAGTACTATTGGTGTGAATCGATATAAACAAATCAGCCTTCACCTTATTTGCTATCTGTGCACGGCGCCCTAACTCCACAAAGGTATCATTGCTTCTGGTGTAAACCACCTTGATACCAGGATAGTTGGCTTTAATCAGATTTCCCAAAGCTAGAGCAACCTTCAGATTGATATCCTTCTCTTTTGCTCTTAAACCTAGTGCTCCTACGTCCTTGCCTCCATGCCCAGGGTCAATCACCACGGTGTATGCCAACGCCTGAAGGCAACAAAAGAAAATAGAAAAAACAATCGCTAAAAATCTGCTCATTTACCCAAGTTCACAATATTACGGGTGCAAAGTTATATAAAAATGTGTGAGAAGAGCGCCTTATAGGAAGTTATTTACATTTTTTTTGCAAAATAATTGCCTACCCCATATCGCGTGGACATTTTTTTATATATTTGTGGCGAAATCTAAACAATTAAGTACAAACCAAAACCTAATTTAGCACATGAAACGATTTTTTACGTTAGTTTTTATGGCTTTAGCGTCTTGTTGGGCAATCTCGGCTCAACCTAGCCGTGGCATTAAGAACGCAACCCGCTACATCACAATGAAAGACGGGCAGCTTATTGCAATTCCCGAGAAATACATTCTTGAAGAACAGGAAGTTAACGGAATATGCACACTAACCCTTGAGGGTGATACCACCTTTACCTATTCCGTTAGTAATGTTGCCAACATCAGCGACACCTACAGCGGAAATAATGCTAAAATCCTCTCTATGGGTTTTACCCACGAGGACAACGACCAGGTTTATGCCGACGTGACAGCTACCATTACCGAAAAGGGCGATAGCATCCTAGTACATGCAGACGTTCCAGTCATTGGTAAGCGTCTACGTCCCAGTTTCACCTTGACCGAAGGTGCAAGCCTCTGGGTTGATGGCGTTCAGCAAGTAAGTGGTCAGAGTAGCCAGCGCTACGAAAAGCCTGTTAATTACACTCTTGCAATGCCTCAGCAGTGGATTTATCAGATTAGAGAGGTTGTGGAAGACGAACCCGAAACTGATGATAACAACAAAGGCCAGCAGGGCAGTGGCATTGAGGGTTGGACACTAACAAATGTTGATATCTCCAACCTAACATCTACTAATGCTCCCAGCAATTATGAGGCTAAAGGCGAAGGTCTTAAAAGCCTTTGGGACCAGGACCTCAACACATTCTTCCACTCTACATGGGGCGATGGAGCTTATTTTAAGCTTCCTTGGGTAGATGGCGGTTACTGGGGTGATGGCATCACTGAGTGGCCTTACTTGGAGATTGAATTGGCAGAAACTATCAACAATTTCTGCTTCTCTTATACAACATCAACTCAGAACAACCGTTTCCCCAGAGGTTGGAACATCATCGCTTATAATGTAAAAACTGGCGAGTGGGATAAGGTTACCACCTTGTCTATGGTCGATGACAATTTGCCTCAGGAGTACGTTAAGCAATATCTTTCTCCCGTTTACGAGCTAGGCGAAGATTACTCACGCATTCGCTTTGAACTAACCGATGCTTCTTACAAGAATTATTTGGTTATGTCTGAGTTCGCTTTGTATAGCTGTGCAGAATACAAGACTCGTTCTGGCAATGCCGAGAAGAACTATGTAGCAGAGTTCGTACCCTTCGGTCGTCCTTGTTCTGTAAGCGTGAAGTATCTCACCGACTATGCTACTGGCGAGTACAAGATTCCTACCATCTACTTGACTTTCGGTGATGGCACATCATGGAATTACTCTCAGTGGATTGGTCAAACATTGCCCGACGGCACCAACACAAAGGAAGAGTGGATTAAGGATTGTACCTTCCGTCTAGATGGTGCTGGCGTATGGCCCGACATTGATACCGTTGAGGGTTGCGAAATCCGTGGTCGTGGTAATAGTAGTTGGTCATGGAGCTACATGAGTAAGAACCCCTATCGCATCAAGTTCCCCAAGAAGCAGAAGCAGTCTCCATTTAATTTGACAAAAGACCGTCAGTGGGTATTCATTGCCAACAAGCAAAGCGGTTCTATGACCAGTAATTCTATCGCTCAGAAGATTGCAGCTATGGTAGATGCAGAGGCTCTTTGCCACATGATTCCCGTTGACCTTTATATCAATGGTCATTACCGTGGTTCATATTGCTTCACTGAGAAGATTGGTATTGCAGACAACAGCGTTGCTATCGACGAGGCTACAGGCTGTCTACTAGAGTTAGACGACTACTTTGACGAGGACTTCCGTTACAAGGATCCCACATACAACCTACCCGTTAATGTCAAGGACCCAGACTTCACCGAAGAGGACGAAGATCGCATCATCCAATGGTCAGATATTCAAAACTCGTTCAACAGCATGACTGCTACTTTGAAGGCTGGTGGTAACATCACCAAGTATATCGACATGGACACTTGGGCTAGGTTCTGGCTAGTAAACGACCTTGTCCGCAACGTGGAAACACATCACCCCAAGAGCTGCTATATTTTCAATGAGAATCCCGCAGCAGGTGAAAAGTGGCAGTTCGGTCCTGTTTGGGACTTTGACTGGGCATTCGGTTACGAAGAAACCAAGGACTATTTCATCTATGGTGCAGAAGAGGATTTGTTCAGCGCAGTAGTATGGAACAACAAGGCTGGTTACCAGTTCTATGATGCTATCCGCACAAGCAATGCCGGCAAGAAGGCATACTACAAGGAGTGGATTAACTTCATGGCGGAAGGTCGCCTACAGGAGCTAGTAGAATACATTGACGACTACACCGCCCTAGCCCTTCCCAGCATCATTCACAACAACGATGCTAACATCAGCGAGAAGAACAAGCACGACTACACCGTAGTAGCTCAGAGAGCCAAGGACTGGATTACCAAGCGTGCCAACTACATCTACAACAACCTGGAGAAGTTTGACATCTCGCCCGATATCGTTGAACCTGAAGATTTCGGTCAGCCCACAGATATCGAATCAACAGTTTCTGATGCAGTCAATCGTCCTGTAGACGTATACACTATCAATGGTGTATTGGTTCGTAGTCAGGTTCCCTACATCCAGAGTGCTACTGGTCTTGAACCAGGTCTTTACATCATCGATGGCAAGGCTACTGTAGTCAAGTAAACAAATACAAAAACTTGCAATAAAGGCTGAATCTCTCTACGGGATTCAGCCTTTTATTTTACCACCACCTCAGGAATTTCCATTCAATTCCATCTCAGTTGGAGTAGACTTATCAAAAGGTATAAAATAGCATTAAAAGATTTTAGTGCAAATCTTTCTTCATTACCTTTTGTTTTACGAAATATGTACCACTCTGTCAGTTTGTAGGTTTTTATCTAGAAGTTATCTCCTTGTAGATTTCCTCGTATTGTCTAGCTATGCTGATAGGATTGTGGTGACGTGCTACGTAGGCAATACTATCTTCTTTCAATTTGGGAACTAGTTCTGGGTGTAGTATTAGGTTTTCGAGTGCATCATAGACGCTTTGTTCGTGGGGTTGTACATTGACGATTGGTCGTAGTTCCTGTTCGTGAAGCATGTCATAATGCTCTGGTTCGCCTCCGCCTACGCAGATGATTCCTTTACTCATAGCCAAAAGGGCATTCATGGCTGGTGTATAGCTATAGAGTTGGTCAAGGATAAGGTCACTACCATTCATCATCTGTTGGTATTGTGCAAAGGGTACACCTTCTGCTATCAAAAGTTCAACCTCGTTGGGATACTTGTTTTTTAAGCGTTGAGCAGCACGAAGCATAATGTCTGTTCCCTTGTATGCGGAGCGATTCTTGCTTATGCCAACGAATATCTTTAAAGGTAGCGTTTGAGGGAAGGTTTGCCTTGTTTGCTCATTGTGCAGCGATGGCATTTCTATGGGGAAAGAAATGTAGTGAGTCTTTTCCTTGAGAGTACCATGCTCAGCCAATTGGTATGTTAGCCAATACTCATATAAGCCAGCCACTATAGCGTCAGATTTCTGTGCAACGTAACGGCAAAGATGTTCGGCTTCGGTGCCAATCCATGTGTTAATATCGGCTTGCGCCACGGCATCTGTGCGTGCTTGGTCTCCAATATTGAAATCACTATATCGCATGGGACGAAGGTCTCTGTTTACTTGTACCCAATAGTGGTCCATACCAAAGGCTCCAAGGACAACACGACGATTGTGACGGCGGAAGTAATCGAAGATATAACGATGAGGCCCTGGACGCATCTCTAAGAATACGGGGTTGATGAGTTGTACTATATCGTAGCCACGCATCTGTGGAAGAGCGCGTAGTAGGCGCAAGGCGAATGCTATATGCCCAGACGGGGTAAGGTGATGACTGACATTGATGTCACGTGGATAATTTTTCCAACTATCACCACCACTAACCACGGTAACTTTGTGCCCTAATGTGCGCAAAGCTTGTGCTAGTGTCCAATGCACATTGCTATATTCTCCTACGAGTAGTATCTTCATTTGATGAGAAAAAATGTTTCCAGCGTTGTATAATAGCTACTTTGTTATATTGTGAGGATTGTTGTTTGGCATTGTCTCCCATTTGTTCCCTTGATGCGGGAGAGTATATCAGCTTGTCTACTGCAGAGATGAAAGCTTCATCATCAGAAAGTGGTATCAGATAACCGTTTTTACCATTCTGTATAATATCACTAGGGCCGTAGGGACAATCAAAACAAACTACTGGTAATCCAAATTCTTGTGCTTCTATCAATACCATTGGTAAACCTTCGGTGTTTGATGTCAAGAGTAATATACTGCCTGATAGATATGCTTGTTTGATATCGGAGGTATGGCCTAGCATCTGTACACTCTTTGCTAGTTTTAATCGAATGATTTCATTCTTTACTTCATCCTCCATAGGACCTGTACCGTAGATGTGTAGATGCCAATCTGGATGTAATTCGTTTATCTTGTGCCAAAGTCGGAGCAAACGAAGAGGGTTCTTCTCAGTACAAAGTCGTCCGAGGAATATACATGTTTGACGAGAATAATCTGGCTGTTGTGAATTCGATATGGTGGTAAAATTGGGAATTACCTCAATGCGTTTAGCATGAGGATAGTTTTGAGCATCAGCATTGGTGAGGCATACGATGGTGTCTGCCTTGCGCTCCATGATAGGATAGAGCCAACGATGATTGGAATGGGGACGGGCGGTGTGTGCTTCGAATACACTATATCCACGCCATGAGGAGAATGCTATGAGCATGGCTCCTATTGCTCTGAAGTGTATAGTGATATCGGGCGAAAGGTGGCGCACTACTTTGTTGAAAGCATATACCACACGAGGCATGGCATATAGCATCTGTAAAGTGCTCTTAGGCTGTGTAATGCCTAGGCATGTGTGCTTAATGTTCTTGTGTAGTGGAAAGGAAGGATGAGCGTCTTCTTGCCAAACAGTAAGTAGGTTTACATCATAGCCCTGCTCGCAGGCTAGGGCATTCATCTTGTCTATGAGAATTCGCTCTAGCCCACCAGCAGTGGAAATATGTTCTATGACGTAAAGTAGACGCATGTGATGAAGGGGAGGGGGAATGGTGGAAACGGAAAATGGAGAACGGAAAGGTGAAAGTTTTTTCGTTTAAGCCAACTTGGGCTCCTTTAATCTGCTCGGCCGCTTTCAGTTTTCCGTTTTCCGTTTTCAACTTTTAGCTTCCTTGGTGTACAGTAAGTTGAGGGAAGGGGAAATTGATACCACGTCGGTTGAATTCGTTGTAAATCTTTTCGTTGGTTTCCCAATATACATCCCAGTAGTTCTCGCTATTTACCCAAACACGCATTACGATATTGACACTACTATCTGCTAGAGCACCTAATACAATAATAGGTTCAGGAGTTTGAAGTACACGTTGGTCGTTATTAATGATTTCTTTTAGGACTTCTCTCACTTTCTGTACGTCCTCACCATAATCTATACCAATGGTGAATTCTAGACGACGCTGAGGTTCCTTACTGTAATTGATAATACTATTACTTGAAAGAGAACCATTAGGGAGGTAGATTTTCTTGTTGTCGCCAGTATTAAGAATAGTGTGGAAGATTTGAATCTCTTGCACAGTGCCACTGACGCCTTGTGCTTCAATGAAGTCGCCAACCTTGAAGGGGCGGAACAATAGTACAACGATACCTCCAGCAAGGTTTTGCAAATTGCCAGACAATGCCATACCAACAGCTACACCGGCAGATGCTAATAGAGCGGCAAAACTGGTGGTATTGATACCTAAAGCACTAACTACGCTAATGATAAGCAGAGCCATTAATAGAATATTTACTAGGCTCTTGAGGAATGTCTGTATGGTTGGGTCGACACGCTTGCGAGAGAGCATCTTCTGCATCATACGATTGATAAGCATAATCAATGCCTTACCAACAATGTATATCAGTATGGCTACGATAATACTTTTTCCTGCTTCTACGCAGAAATTGAGACCCTTAGTGATTAGTTCCTCAATATATTCAGGTTTGTTAAATTCTACCATGTATTAATTATTGATTCTAATTAGGCTAATTGCACAAACACCCCTTCGTTTTGAGGCGAAGAGGTGTCCGTGTAATCATTTATTGTATAGTATTATTCTGAAGTTAGTTTACAAAGACCAATCTTCCTGGCTCTTGCGGATGTAAGACTTGTAGCGACGCTGAGCAGCTTCCTTACACGCATCGTACAACTCTTGTGCCTCCTGAGGAGCAGCCTTCTTCAATGACAAGAAGCGAACCTCGCCTTCGAGGAAGTCCTGGAACTTGTCCCAATCGGGTTCCTTGCTATCAAGCTGGAAGGGGTTCTTGCCCTCGTCGCCCAATGCAGGATTGTAGCGCCACAAGTGCCAGTAACCGCACTCTACTGCCTTAGCTTCCTCGGCCTGGCTCTTACCCATACCGCCCTTAGCCTTCAAACCATGGTTGATACATGGAGCATAAGCGATTACCAATGAAGGACCATTCCATGCTTCT
>JAZLBF010000078.1:0-37928 GCA_045613565.1 Bacteroidaceae bacterium | reverse complement strand
AATGCGGAAATAGCTCAGTTGGTAGAGCACAACCTTGCCAAGGTTGGGGTCGCGAGTTCGAGCCTCGTTTTCCGCTCAACCAAAAAGACAAATGGTGCGGTAGTTCAGTTGGTTAGAATACTAGCCTGTCACGCTAGGGGTCGCGGGTTCGAGCCCCGTCCGCACCGCCAAAGAATGAGAACCAACAAAACGGTTCTCTTCTTTGTGAAAAAGAAAACCTTTCCATTCACCAACTAAATGGTAGGTACTAGGGCGTTTAGCTCAGCTGGTTCAGAGCATCTGCCTTACAAGCAGAGGGTCGGCGGTTCGAATCCGTCAACGCCCACCTAGTTTAGAAAGGATGGCTCCTTAGCTCAACTGAATAGAGCATTTGACTACGGATCAAAAGGTTGCAGGTTTGAATCCTGCAGGAGTCACGACCAATTAGATGCAAGTAGGAGTTTTCTCCTGCTTTTTTTTGTTTATACGATTTCTTGCTATTTGCCACAATACATTTTGCCTCCAAAATATCCACTTCAATATGTTGTAATGATGTCTCATCACCAGTAAAATCCGTGTTTTGCAATCTTTAAATAACAATTTGCACTTTTTATATAAATATTGTGCAAAAATATATACGATGAATGTCATTTTTTTCTAAATTTGTTAGCAGAAAAACTACATTCAATAGCAAAAAACACTATTAACCCCTAATACCTACGCTTATGAAGAAAGTATTTTTTCTCACTATTGCGTTGCTAATGGGTGCCGTTGCAGCAATGGCACAGCCTAAGCCAGGTTTGTACAAACAGACCAAGTATCAGTCTGCCGATGGTCAGGAGATGGAATGCACTAATGACACCTACCTAATGATCAAGGATGGCAAAACCTATGAAATACAGACATACCAGCAGGAGGGGGTTAGAAGAGCGTATGTTGTAGAAAAGGAGATGAGGGGTTTGCTATCTGTCGCTGGTGCTATCGTGTATAGCTGGACTTACAATCCTACAGGCTATCCTGGTGCACAGAATGATGTTAGAGTAAGCAATGTATACATGCCAGCAGAGAAAATCATGTCTGACAATATGGAAGAATTCCTAGATGTGATGGAAAGAGTTGGTCAGAAGGGTGCAAAGAAGAATAAATTGTTAGGCGTGTGGCACGAGGCTGACGAGTCTTCTACATTATATTATAAGTACTATGACAAGAAGGTGCGTATGACTGCTCGCTTGGCTAAGGTTGGCGATAATAGTTCTATAGTATTTACCATGGAGGATGTCAAGTACACCAAGGATGGTAACACTATTGAGGGTGGTAATCCTTGCACCATCAAATGGAACGGCAATGACAATCACGACCTGATATACGAGTACAACGGATATACCAACACAGAGAAGTGGGCACGTACTGCTATGCCCGACGAGGTGGTGAATATCTTCCGTTGATGATAGTATCTAGACGGCACCTATGACTGAATGTATCTTCCCTGCTATATGCATCTCCTTCCCTCCTAATTGTGGGGGGAGGAGAGCAGCTTTTTATTTGGCGGCAGAGGAGTACGTGGCCACTTGCTTGCCTCAGGGCAACTATCTATTCACATGGCAAACAATGCCAACTGTAGTGATGGGTAGAAATCAGAACGCGTATGCTGAATTGGATATCGACTTTTGCAAGCAAGAGAGCATAGATATAATACGTAGAAAGAGCGGAGGGGGAAGCATCTTTGCCAACGAAGGCAATGTGATGACAAGTCTCATTACGGGCAAGGGTGCAGTAGAGCAGTTGTTTAAGGAGTATGCTGATAATGTATCGGCTAGCCTTAGAGAATTGGGAGTAGAAGTAGAAGTATCAGGTAGAAACGATATTGTGCTCACCAGTAAGGGTGTGACGGGCAAGATATGTGGCAATGCCTTTTATCATTTGGCCAATAGCAATATCGTGCATGGCACTATGCTATATGATACTGACCAACGCTTAATGAAGGGAGCGCTGACACCTCAGCGTGCAAAACTCCTCTCAAAGGGAGTAAAGAGTGTGGAGAGCAGAATAGCCTTGCTAAAAGACGTATTGCCAGAGATGACGGTGGCGCAATTGCAAGAGCACATAGTGAGAAGTCTGACCAACAAGACTCTTTATCTGACTGACGAAGACATAAGGAAGATAGAAGAGATAGAGCATGGCTATTACGAGCCATCTTTCTTGTTAGGCAAACAGAATTGTAAAGATGCATCGGTGCTATGCCACGCTAGAATAGAAGGTTGTGGCACCGTGGCATTAGCCTTTGAAATAGAAAATGGAATAGTAACCTCTGTGACATTAGAAGGCGATTACTTTGAATTGGGTGATGTAGGGAGAGCCTTTTCTGAGGCCTTTAACTCATGCCCATGGAGTGAAAGTAAATTGTATCAGCGCATAGAGGAATACAAACCTTATACAACCATTAGAGGTATGCATGAGCATCACCTCATAACAATGTTGAACGAATACCTAAAACAAGAAACACAACTATGACTGAGAAAAGAACATGTCTTTACGACAAGCACATCGAACTTAATGCCAAAATGGTGCCATTCGGTGGTTTTGAAATGCCTATTCAATACTCGGATATCGTGGACGAGCATAATGCCGTGCGTCAAGCATGCGGCGTGTTTGATGTGAGCCACATGGGCGAGGTGTTAGTAACTGGCGAAGAGGCAGAGAAGTTTGTACAATACATCTTTACCAACGACATAGCCAATGCTCCCATCGGCAAGATATATTATGGAATGATGCTACATGAGAATGGTGGCACTATCGATGACTTGCTAGTATACAAGATGGACGAGCAGAAATTTTTCCTCGTAATCAATGCCGCTAATATAGACAAGGACTACAAGTGGATAGAGGAGCAGGCAAAGCAATTCAATGTGACCACAGAGAATCAGAGTGACTACTATGGTCAGGTGGCTGTGCAAGGTCCTAATTCAGAGAAAGTACTAGCTGAGTGTTTAGGCTTGGCTTGCGAGGACTTGGTGTTCTATACCTTTAAGACTATTGATGTAGAGGGTGAAACTCTAATCGTTAGCCGTACTGGTTATACTGGTGAAGATGGTTTTGAGATATATGGCTCTCATGCTTACATACAGGGTGCTTGGGACAAGTTGATAGCTCATGGCGTAAAACCTTGTGGCCTTGGATGCAGAGATACATTGAGATTTGAGGTGGGATTGCCCTTGTATGGCGATGAACTCCTTGATGACATCACTCCACTAGAGGCAGGTTTGGGTATGTTTGTCAAGCTTGATAAGGAACACTTTATTGGTAAGGAAGCTCTTGCCAAGCAAAAGGCAGAAGGTTTGACACGCAAGATAGTTGGCATAGAATTATCAGGTAGAGCTATTCCTCGTCATGGCTACGATGTAGTGGTAGGCGAAGAAGTGGTAGGTAGTGTGACAACTGGTTACAACTCTATCTCTACTGGCAAGAGTGTGTGCATGGCTATGGTCAATATCGAGCACACTCAGATGGGAACTCCTGTGCAGATTCGCATTCACAAGAAATTGCAAGATGGCGTAGTATGCAAAAAGCGTTTCTACGAGAAGAATTATAAGAAGTGAACGACGAGCGATTAACGATTAGCGATTAACGATTAACGATTAACGTTTAGCGAATATTCTTTCGTTAGAAGTAAAAACACAAAGTAAATATAACCTAAAACAAATAATTAACATTAGACCTATCTGATGCAAAAGCGGTTCCCTCCATTCAGGGAGGGGTAGGGTGGGTCTCCTAAAACTAATATCATTATGGCAAAAGTAATTGAAGGTCTCTATTATAGCGAGAGCCACGAGTATGTAAGAGTAGATGGTGAATATGGTTACGTTGGTATCACTGATTATGCTCAGGAGCAATTGGGCAATGTGGTGTATGTAGATATGCCAGAGGTGGACGACGAAGTAACAGCTGGAGAGGACTTTGGTGCCGTAGAGAGTGTCAAGGCAGCTAGCGATTTGATTTCACCCGTGAGTGGTGTGGTAGTAGAAATCAACGAGGATTTGGAAGACCAACCAGAATTAGTTAATCAGGATGCTTTCGAGAATTGGATCATGAAGGTAAAGATGTCTGACCCTTCAGAACTTGATGCATTGATGAGTGCTTCTGATTACGAGAGTACATGTAAGTAATACCTGTTTAGCGTTTTATGTTTAGCGGTTGACGATTATAGTTCAGCGCGCAATATTCAACGTTCATAGTATTTTGCCTATGAAGTATTTCCCACATACCGCCAATGACCTTCAGGAGATGCTGAAGGTTGTTGGCGTTAGTTCTTTGGAGGAATTGTATTCAGAGATTCCAGAAGAACTAATTTTCAATAAGGAACTCAACTTGCCCTCTGCAATGTCAGAGATAGAGGTAAGAAGAGTGATTGGGCAGTTGGCTCAGGAGAATCAACCCCTTGTGTCGTTTGCTGGTGCTGGTGTATACGACCATTATACACCTAGCGTAGTGCCTTATATCGCATCGCGTTCGGAGTTCTCAACTTCTTACACTCCGTATCAAGCAGAAATTTCTCAGGGTACTCTCCAATATATATTCGAGTATCAAACTATGATGGCCGACCTTACTGGCATGGACATCTCAAATGCATCAATGTATGATGGTTCTACAGCTACTGCTGAGGCAATGATGATGTGCGTAGCAGCAGCTAAGAAGCGCAACAAGGTGCTTATTTCTGATACATTCAACCCTGCCGTGATGCGAGTGGTAGAAACCTATGCTAAGTATCACGGAGTTGACTTGGTAAAGGTTCCTGCTAAGGATGGTGCAACTGATATGCAGGCGCTACATGCTTTGCTTGAGGCAGATGATGTGGCTGGTGTATTGGTGGCGCAACCTAATTATTATGGCATTATCGAAGACTTTACGGGACTTGCCGAGAAATGTCATGCTCACAAGGCATTGTTGGCAATCAACTCTGTTGCCTCAGCGCTAGGAGTACTAAAGTCGCCAGGCGAATGGGGTGCTGATATAGCATGTGGTGAGGCACAAAGTTTGGGTATACCAACTTGTTATGGAGGTCCTTATATCGGTTATTTGTGTACCACTAATGCTCTGATTAGAAAGATGCCAGGCAGATTGGTTGGTGCTACAACAGATGTTGATGGCAAGCGTTGTTTTGTGTTGACAATGCAAGCCAGAGAGCAACATATCCGTAGAGAAAAGGCTACATCTAATATATGCACGGCTCAAGGATTCATGTGTCTATATGTAGCATCCTATCTTGCTTTGATGGGTAAGAAGGGGTTGCGTGAGGTGAATGAAATCTCCTACGGAGGTGCTCACGAATTGCACCAATGCCTACTAGAGATAGATGGTTTTGCTGAGGCTTATCCAGGACAACCATTCCTCAATGAATTTACTCTTCGTTACTCAGGTAATATCAGTGCTTTGCAAAGCTATCTATGCCAGAAGGGTTTCATTGCTGGTGTCAAGGCAGAGGGTAAGGACGATGAGATAATCTTTGCCGTTACAGAGCAACGTAGTGCCGAGGAGATGGAGGAATTCTTGAGTGCGATAGCAGAGGGTGTGAAAGATAGTATTAACCAATAAAATCCACTGATATGAATAAGACTTATTACGGAAAACTCATATTCGAACTTTCTACCCCAGGATGTATTGGTTATTCTTTGCCTGAAAACCAGTGGAGCAATCATAAGTTGACTGACTTGCCTGCTCACTTGCTCAGAGGTACAGAAACTATTTTGCCAGAAGTTGACGAACTATCTGTTGTGAGACATTACACAAATATGTCAAACAACAACTTTGGTGTAGATACAGGTTTCTATCCCTTGGGTAGTTGTACTATGAAGTACAATCCTAAGATTAATGAGGAGATGGCGGCTTTGCCAGGTTTTGTTGCTCTTCATCCTCATCAACCTGCGAGTACCTCGCAAGGTGCTTTGGCACTATATTACAATGTGCAGAAGAGTTTGTCAGAGATAGCAGGCTTGCACGAGTTTACTCTAAATCCTTTTGCTGGAGCTCATGGTGAGTTGACAGGTTTGATGGTAATCCGAACCTATCACGAGAAACGAGGCGACCTTAAGCGCACCAAGATTATTGTACCCGATTCTGCTCACGGAACTAACCCCGCATCTGCGGCCGTTTGTGGTTTGCAGATAGTTGAGGTAAAGAGTACACCAGATGGTACAGTTGACGTTGAGGATTTGAAGCCATTGTTGGGTGATGATATCGCTGGTATGATGATGACTAATCCTAACACTTTGGGTATATTTGAAAAGAAGATTCCAGAGATTGCCAAATTGGTGCACGAGTGTGGAGGTTTGATGTATTACGACGGAGCCAATCTAAATCCCATGCTTGGTGTGTGCCGTCCTGGCGATATGGGCTTTGATGTGATGCATATCAATCTGCACAAGACATTCTCTACTCCTCATGGAGGTGGAGGTCCTGGTAGCGGTCCTGTTGGTGTAAGAAAAGGCTTGGAAGAGTACTTGCCTAATCCTCAGGTGAAACTAAAGGAGGATGGAACTTATGCCTTAGAGTATAATCCTAATTCATTAGGTTCTGTATCTGCCTTTTTGGGTAATTTTGGTGTAGTGATTCGTGCTTATGCTTATTTGCTCACCTTAGGTAAGGAAAATGTTCCCTTGGCAGGTAAATTGTCAGTGCTTAATGCCAATTATATCAAGGAGTGCTTGAAGGACTTCTATAAATTGCCTATCGATGGATTGTGCAAGCACGAATTTGTCTTCGACGGACTTCGTGAAGAGTATGGTGGTGACCATCACGATGCAGGACATGTAACTACTCTTGATGTAGCCAAGCGATTGCTCGATTATGGTTTCCATGCACCAACAATTTACTTCCCCTTGCTCTTCCACGAGGCTATGATGATAGAACCCACTGAGACAGAGAGTAAGCAGACTTTGG
Organism: Bacteroidaceae bacterium; assembly: GCA_045613565.1. Classification (GTDB taxonomy): domain Bacteria; phylum Bacteroidota; class Bacteroidia; order Bacteroidales; family Bacteroidaceae; genus Physcousia. The sequence goes on along the minus strand of JAZLBF010000078.1, from coordinate 31,016 downwards.
ATGAGTTTATTGCTGTTATGAAACAGATTGCTATTGAGGCACGTGACCAAAGAGAGATGCTCAAGACGGCTCCTCATCATACTCCTGTGCGCAGATTGGATGATGTGAAAGCTGTTAAGGAACCTAAGTTTACCTACAAGATGCTATGACTCATCAACTCATTATCATAGGAGCAGGCCCTGGCGGTTATGAAGTAGCCGTCAAGGCCGCTAAACAGGGATTGAGTGTCCTTTTGGTAGAGGCAAGGAAGGTAGGAGGTACATGTCTCAACGAGGGTTGTATCCCTACCAAGTGTCTTTGTCATAATGCTACATTGCTTCAGCATTTGAAGGAGGCTTCTGCTAGTGGTATTTATGCCGAGGGAGTGCGCTTTCAATTGTCTGATGCAATAGATAGGAAGGATGGTATAGTGAGTCAGTTGGCGTCAGGTATTGAATCGCTGATGAAGACTCCTGGTATCACCTTCGTGCAAGGTAAAGCTAGTTTCGTTGATTCTCACACTATCGTGCTAGAAGGTCAAGAGTATTCGGCTCCTCATATCATCATTGCAACAGGTTCGGTGACTAAGTTCTTACCCATAGAGGGAGCTCATTCAGAGGGTGTGGTGACATCTACGGAGATGCTCAACCTCAGAGAAGTACCCAAGCGATTGTGCATCATCGGAGGCGGCGTGATAGGTATGGAATTTGCTTCCATATTCAATTCATTTGGAAGTCAAGTCACTGTGATAGAGTTTTGCAAGGAGATATTACCAGCCTTTGACAAAGATATAGCCAAGCGACTGCGTACGGCCTTAAAGAAGCAGGGTATCAACTTCAAGACAGGTGCCGCCGTTAGTGCTATCAAGGATGTAGATGGATGCAAGGTGGTGGAGTATCTAGAGAAGTCTTCTACTCAAAGCATAGAGGCCGACTTGGTGTTGATGGCCGTTGGTCGTGTGGCCAATGTAGCTTCGCTCAACCTTGATGATGTTGGTATAGAGTACACTCCCAAGGGTATTGTGGTCAATGAGAATATGCAAACCTCAGTACCTAACATCTATGCCGTGGGTGATATCAATGGTAAGTGCCAATTGGCTCATGCGGCTACCTCCCAAAGTTATCGTGCTTTGAATCACATTCTAGGATGTGAAGACTCTATCAACTTCGATATCATGCCAGCAGCTGTGTTTACCACGCCAGAGGTGGCAAGTGTTGGCTTGTCAGAGGAGGCTGCCGAGGCTCGAGGTATCAATTATACCACTCGCAAGGCATTCTATCGTGCCAACGGCAAGGCCTTGGCAATGAGTGCAGATGAAGGTTTGGTAAAGCTATTGGTTGACGAAGAGCAAAAGATAATCGGATGCCATATCTTGGGAGAGCACGCTTCTGATATGATTCACGAGGCTTCTACTCTGATGAATGCAGGTGCTACCTTACATCAGTTGGCTAGCAATATACATGCTCATCCCTCCCTGAGCGAAATCCTTTTGGCTTGCGCTGAGTAGGGTCGGGAGATGGCTTTTGACATTTAGGAAATGCATTTTTCAAGCGGGAGGGGACTTCCGAAGCTTGGGAAATGCATTTTTGTGTACCAAAACGTATTTCCGAAGTCTTGGAAATGCTTTTTTGTTCGTGGGAGAGCAGGAGAAAGAAAAATCCCCAAACCTTCCCTACTAGAGAGTTGGTTTGGGGAAACACCCATATAAAACTAAAGTTATTATCTACGTTATGTCTTCTCGTATGGATTTCTTTCTACCTACGTATGAGAATGGATGGTAGATGGAGCAATCCGTAACTAAGAAGCTATTCTGTAGCCATCGTTTTGTTTTAAGGCGAGATTAGTTTCTGTTTCTTCTCTCGCGCTGAGCACCCTGCTGACCAGGAGCACCTTGGCGCTGGTTGAAGCTATTGCCCCACAACTCTAGGAACTGAGCTGTCTGCATAGGAGTAAGAATCTCGCGGAACTTGGGATAGTACTTCTCGTTCAACTCAACAAGAGCCTTTGAACGAGCCATCAACATCTTCATGTTGGTATCCATCTGCTCGTCTGTGGGCTTCTGGCCTCTCTGAGGCATCTCGCCACGGAACTTAGTGTAAAGCTCCTTCTTTGCATCGTTGTACTCCTTCTTCAAAGCCTCGAATGCGTCCTTGTGCTCGGGCTTAACCTCAATTTCTCTCTTCTGCATCATGCCAGGTGCACCACCCTGACGCTGAGGGCCTCTTTGACCATTTTCCTGCTGAGCACTAACTGAAAGAGCAACACTTGCAAACAAAAGTAAAAAAATCTTTTTCATCTTTAATTATTGTTTATGTTAATGATTATTTTTCTTCAAATTTCGATTCTCTGACAATACATTTAGGCGATGGTTTAATGCATTTTGAAAAAAACTTTCTTTTCTTTTGTGATAATACGTCTTATTTGTAACTTTGCATCACAAAACTTAACTTATCACATATTTAATATAATATTAGACTATGCCAAAAATCAAGACAATAGGTATATTGACCTCTGGTGGAGATTCGCCAGGTATGAATGCAGCTATACGTGCCGTGACACGTGCAGCTATTGCTAATGATATGAAGGTGAAGGCCATCTATCGTGGTTATGAAGGATTGGTAAACAATGAGATAAAGGAGTTTACCACCGAAAATGTGAGCAATATCATCCAGCGTGGTGGTACCATCTTGAAGACTGCTCGAAGCAAGGAGTTTGTTACTCCTGAGGGTCGTCAGAAGGCCTATGAAAATATGAAGGCCAACGAGATAGATGCCTTGATAGTAATCGGAGGTAATGGTAGTTTGACAGGTGCTCGTATCTTTGCTGAGGAGTTTGATGTTCCTTGCATTGGTTTGCCAGGTACTATCGATAATGACCTTAATGGTACCGACCTCACCATCGGTTATGATACCACTCTGAACACCATCATGGAGTGTGTGGACAAGATTCGCGATACGGCCAATAGCCACGAGCGCATTTTCTTTGTCGAGGTAATGGGTAGAGATGCTGGTTTCTTGGCACAAAATAGTGCCATTGCAGCAGGTGCTGAGGCGGCTATCATTCCTGAGGATAGCACAGGTGCTGACCAGTTGGAGAAGTTCATCGGTCATGGTATTCGTAAGAGTAAAAAGTCATGCATTGTGCTAGTGAGCGAGAGTCCCAAGTGTGGTGCTATGTATTATGCCGAGCGAGTTAAGAAGGAGTATCCTGAGTATGATGTACGAGTGTCAATCCTTGGCCATTTGCAACGAGGAGGCCGTCCCAGTGCTCAAGATCGCATCCTCGCTAGCCGTCTAGGTGTAGGTGCTATTCAAGCCCTTATCGAAGGACAGAGAAATGTGATGATTGGTATCAGAAACGATGAAATCGTGTACGTGCCATTTACCAATGCCGTGAAGAGCGATAAGCCTCTGAAGAAGGAACTTATCAATGCATTGGCTGTTCTTTCAACATAATCTTCTCGTCTTTAATTATATAGCATGCGATTAATTAATTTAGAGGCAGTTATCTCGAGCAAAGCTCCCAAGCTGAGGAAGAAATTGCCCGGGTGGGTTATCCGTCTTATGGAGAAACTCATCTGTCAGGCAGAGATAAATGATATTCTCATTCGCTTTGGCCATTATGATGGTGCAACCTTTGCCAAGGCATTGTCTGACGACATGGGAGTGACCTATACCGTCAAGGGGGTAGAAAATCTTGATAAGAATGGTCATTATATGCTCGTGAGCAATCATCCCCTAGGTGGTTTTGATGGTGTTTCGTATATTGCTGTCTTTGGAGATTTCTTTCCCAAGATTAAGGTCATTGTCAATGACTTACTGATGTATATAGACCCTTTGCAAAGTGTTTTCTTACCTGTCAATACCATGGGTCGTCAGAAACGTTCTGACATGGAAACCTTGCAGAAGGCCTATAATGACGAGGAAATCCAGTTAATCAGCTTTCCGGCAGGTTTTTGCTCTCGATACATAGATGGAAAGATTCAAGACATAGAATGGAAGAAGAGTGTCATAAAGCAATGCGTTGAATCTAAGCGTGACATAGTACCAATGTATTTCGAGGGTCGCAATTCATTCTTCTTCTATGCTCTTGAATGGGTGCGTCGTAAATTGGGTATGAAGTTCAATATTGGCCTTATTCTTCTGCCTCGTCAGATGATGAAGACGGCTCGCAATAAGAACTTCAAAATCTATGTAGGTAAACCAATACCTTATCAGCATTTCGACCTCTCCAAAACTGATAGTCAGTGGGCACAATGGCTTCGCGAAGAGTGCTATAAATTGAAACCATAGCAAGACATTGAGCGTAATATCAGAAGAAAATGCACATATTTCGCTGAAAATAATGAAATTGTGCCTTAAAAAGCAAGCTACTTTAGAAATAAAGTTGTACCTTTGCACCGCTTTTCTCGCAAGAGAAGGCGAAGAGATTAATAATTTTTTTTGTTTCACTTTTTAATTTTCAATGTAAATCTGTATGGCAGATTACAAAAATGTAGCTCCCGTTGAAGGCTTCGATTGGGAAGCTTTCGAGAATGGTAGCACTGCAAATGTAAGCCGTGAGGCTCAGGAGCAGGCATATGCTGGTAGCATGAACAAGGTTGGTGACCACGACGTAGTTGATGGCACCGTTATTTCAATGAACAAGCGTGAGGTTGTTGTTAACATCGGCTTCAAGAGCGATGGTATCATCCCCACAAGCGAGTTCCGTTACAATCCTGAGTTGAAGGTAGGTGATACCGTTGAGGTATACATCGAGAACCAGGAGGACAAGAAGGGTCAGCTCATTCTGTCTCACAAGAAGGCTCGCGCAGCTAAGTCTTGGGACCGTGTGAACGAGGCTCTAGAGAATGATGAGATTATCAAGGGTTACGTTAAGTGCCGCACTAAGGGTGGTATGATCGTTGACGTATTCGGCATCGAGGCATTCCTTCCCGGCTCACAGATTGACGTTAAGCCCATCCGTGACTACGATATCTTCGTGGGCAAGACCATGGAGTTCAAGGTAGTTAAGATCAATCAGGAGTACCGCAATGTTGTTGTTAGCCACAAGGCTCTTATTGAGGCTGAGTTGGAGCAGCAGAAGCAGGAGATCGTTAGCAAGCTCGAGAAGGGTCAGGTACTTGAGGGTACTGTTAAGAACATCACCTCTTACGGTGTATTCATCGACTTGGGCGGCGTAGACGGTTTGATTCACATCACCGATTTGAGCTGGGGCCGTGTAAGCAATCCTCGCGAGGTTGTTGAGTTGGATCAGAAGATCAACGTTGTTATCCTTGACTTCGACAACGAGAAGAAGCGTATCGCTCTTGGTTTGAAGCAGCTTACTCCTCATCCCTGGGATGCTCTTAACAGCGAGTTGAAGGTAGGTGACAAGGTAAATGGTAAGGTTGTTGTAATGGCTGACTACGGTGCATTCGTTGAGGTTGCACCTGGTGTAGAAGGTCTTATCCACGTTAGTGAGATGTCTTGGAGCCAGCACTTGCGTAGCGCTCAGGACTTCATGAAGGTAGGTGACGACGTAGAGGCTGTTATCTTGACTTTGGACCGTGACGAGCGCAAGATGTCTTTGGGTATCAAGCAGCTTAAGAACGATCCTTGGGTGTGCATCGACGCTAAGTACCCCATCGGTAGCAAGCACACTGCTAAGGTTCGCAACTTCACTAACTTCGGCGTATTCGTTGAGATCGAGGAAGGCGTTGACGGCTTGATCCACATCAGCGACTTGAGCTGGACTAAGAAGGTTAAGCACCCCAGCGAGTTCACTAAGGTAGGTGAGACTATCGAGGTTTGCGTATTGGAAATCGACAAGGTAAATCGTCGTCTATCTCTTGGTCACAAGCAGTTGGAGGAGAATCCTTGGGACGTATTCGAGACAGTATTCACTCAGGATTCTATCCACGAGGGTACTATCATCGAGTTGTTGGACAAGGGTGCAGTTATCCAGTTGTCTTACGGCGTAGAGGGCTTCGCTACTCCTAAGCACCTTGTTAAGGAGGATGGCACTCAGGCTCAGTTGAACGAGAAGCTTCAGTTCAAGGTAATCGAGTTCAATAAGGAGAGCAAGCGCATCATCCTAAGCCACAGCCGCATCTATGAGGATGTTCAGCGTGCTGAGGCTCGTGCTGAGAAGAAGGCTGCTTCTGCAGCTCGCAAGGCACAGGCTCGTAAGGAAGAGGCTCCCGCAATTCAGAACCAGGCTGCTAGCACCACTCTTGGTGACTTCGATGCTTTGGCTGAGTTGAAGGCTAAGATGCAGAAGGGCGAATAATTATCGTCTAAACATCTCCCTATGGGGTGCTAACCCATCCTAAAGGAGATTAACAATAAAGAGGGACGTCCACATTGCTGGCGTCCCTCATTTTTTAATAGAAACTATACCATCTCTATCTCTAAACCATATATATATAGCATCTGTAAATCAATAGTAATCATAATATGGAACCAATCGTCTTACATATTCTTGGGTGTGGCTCGGCCAAGCCAACAACTCATCATTTGCCTTCTGCTCAGATATTAGAGATGAGAGGCAAATATTTTATGATTGATTGCGGAGAAGGAGTGCAGACAACGATGCAAAAGATGGGACTTAGTATGCTTAAGGTTGGTCACATCTTCATCAGCCATATGCATGGTGACCATGTGTTTGGACTCCCAGGTCTTATCAGTACTATGGGGTTGCTAGGTCGTACTGCTCAGTTGCATATCCATGCTCCACAGGAGATGTCCGTCTTCTTAGATTGCATATTGAAGATGTTTTGTGAGGGTATGGAGTACCAGGTGTTGTTTCATCCTATTGATACGGAGCAACATTATATGATATATGAGGATAGGAGTGTAGAGGTATGGAGTCTACCCCTAAATCATCGCGTGCCATGTACAGGTTTTCTCTTTAAGGAGAAGCAGCCTCTACCACACATTCGTCGCGATATGATTGATGCCTTTGATATTCCCGTTAGTCAGATTAATAATATCAAGGCTGGTGCATCGTGGACAACGGAGGATGGTACCGTTATTCCTCACGAGCGACTTACCATTGCTGCTGACCCTGCTCGTTCTTATGCCTATTGTTCTGATACTAGGTATACTCCTAGATTGGCTGAGTTGATTCAAGGTGTTGACCTTTTGTATCACGAGGCAACTTTCCCTCATGAAATGCTCGCACAGGCACGGAAAACGATGCATTCAACCTCTATCGAAGCTGCTCAGATGGCCAAGAGTGCTAATGCTAGGATGTTGCTTATTGGTCATTATTCTGCGCGCATAAAGGATGAAACTCCCTTGTTGGAGGAGGCTAAAACGGTGTTCTCCAACACAATTTTGGCACAGGAAGGCAAGAAAATACATATTTAATAGCATTTTTTCTTGTGTATGTAAAATAAAAAGCCTACTTTTGCGTTGTTGGAATTGAAAAAACGTATGAAAAAACATTGGATTATAGTTATTTTAGCACTTTTACTTGGAGTTTCTCCTATGGTGGCTACTGAGGTGGTTGTCGCTGATGGAGTCGAGGTAGAGGCTAAAACTATTACCCTTGCTTTTCGTGGCAATTCCGCTCTTGTCAGCAATGCTGAGGGTTTGAATATGGAGATTTACAACTTGACTGGTGTTAAGATTGCTACCATCAAGATTGAGGATAATGAGTCTCAGATTCAACTTAATCTTACTAAGGGTATCTATATGGTTAAGGTGGGTAAGGTTGTTCGCAAGGTTACAATTCGTTAATAGGACGTATTGATATATAATTTTATAGACAAGACAAGCCGCTCTTCACTACTAGATGATGGGCGGTATTTCTTTTTTATGTGGTTTGAAATTTGTGAATGGTGTCTTTTTGTAATGTAAGATGTTAGGAAGATATAAATTTTTCCTATCAGTTTAAACCTTTTAAAGCATATAGTGTCATATAGTGCGAAATGTACAACGAAGAAGAATTAATCCAGCAACTAAAGGCTCCTGCTACGCGCGAAGCCGCTTTCAGGACTCTAGTAGTAGAGTTTCAAGAGCAGTTGTATTGGCAGATTCGCCGGATGGTGCTCACTCATGAGGATGCCGATGATATTCTTCAAAATGTATTTATCAAGGTTTGGCAAGGTATAGACCAATTCAGATGTGATTCGAAGTTGAGTACGTGGCTCTACCGAATAGCGAACAATGAGACGATAAATCATCAGAATAAGTATAAGCATTTCACCGTCAGCCTCTCTGAGAGTGATGACACGAGCACAGACGGAGTTAGGATACAGCTAGAGAGCGATCCTTATTTTGATGGCGACGAGACGGAGAAGCAGTTACAAATAGCCATACAAAGCCTGCCGCCAAAGCAAAGACAGGTTTTCAATATGAAATACTTTCAAGAGATGAAATACGAGGATATAAGCCTCATTCTAGGTACTAGCATTGGTGCTCTTAAGGCTTCTTATCATCATGCAGTACAGAAGATAACAAACTTTTTCGAACATTTGGATTAATACATTTTTTCATCACAGAGATATGAATACACAACAGACACATAATAATTCAATGGATATGACTATACCTGGTGGCCATAGAAATCCTTTCAAGGTGCCTGAGGAATATTTCAACGCTTTGCCTCAGCGAGTGATGCAACGTATCAGTCAGGAGGAGGCTCATAAAATGTTGCTTGCCAAGCGTCGTCGCAATCTTTTCCTTGTGCGCATTGGTATGGCTGCTGCTTTTACTGGTGTGTTTGCCCTTGCTGGTATGCTTGTATTTCAACGTAAGGTGGCTATTGGTTCCAGTGCCGACTCCTTTGCACAGGTGATGGAACTCGACGATTACAATGATGAGGCTCTCGAGTATGCTATGCTTGATAATAATGATATTGAGTACTATCTCACGGTAGCAGAGTAGGGTAGTGTCTTCCCCTGGTGATGATGAACGTACATACATTTTATTTATTAATATAGACAGAGAAAAGAAGAATATATGAAGAAGTTTTTTGCACTAATCTTGACGCTATTTGTTACATTGAGTGCTTTCTCGCAGAATGCTCCTATGCGCAAGCAATCAGGTCCCTCTCCTAGGGTTAAGAAAGAGGAGTTTCGCCAGCAGATGCAGCGTTTCATCGTTAAGGAAGCTCAGCTAACAGAGCAGGAGGCCAATGTGTTCTTCCCTGTATATAGCGAGTATAAGGATGCTCAGCGCAAGTTGCATATGCAGATTATCAAGCTTAAGAAGGATGCTCCCTCTTCTGGTAGCGAGGATGAGTTCCAAAAGTTGTTACTAGAGATGGCCAAACTTAATGCTGAGATGGCTGGCTTGGATTCTGTCTACTATAAGAAGATATTTAAGTTGATTTCGGCTGAGAAGTTTTATAAGATACTTGCTATTGAGGATCGTATCAGTCGTCGTATCTTGCAGAATTATAATCGTGGGCCGGAGCCTAAAAGATAATGTGTATAACAAGGAGGTATCTCCTCTTTTGCAGATAATCAGATTTCTTAATATAGATTTTTAAATCGAAGCCGCATACTGCATTTAGTAGTGTGCGGCTCTTTTTGATGCTAAATAGGAACGGAAATCGAGAAATTGCATTGAGGGGACTTCTTAATGCCTCATTGGATGTTCTAGAAAGGCTAGGTAATCTGGGACAACTTCATTAATCCTTTAAATGTATACGTGGCTATTGTTTTCTGTCAGCAAAGTGTGGTAATAGAGAAATTCTTAGACGAACTATATGATGCGCCTGCGAGCATACGTAAAAAGAGAGGACCAAGCAAGTAGCTTGGTCCTCTGACTTAAAAGTATTATCTTGTAAATATTAGTCAGCGATAACGTCTTTGATATCTGTCTGATCTTGACGAATAATCTGGAAATCATCGTGAACTTCAACGAATGCATTCTCGTCAATCTCGGTCTCTGTGGGGACGTAAGCAACCTTTAGGTTGGGGCACTTTTCTACTGCCCATGCCTCAATCTTCTTGGTGCCAGCAGGTACGTGGAACTCCTCTACACCACTATGCTGATATAGGTAATTCTTGCCGATTGTTTCGGTGAACTTAAGAGTTACAGACTTCATGCCAGTGGGGATGTAAATGGGTTCGTCGTTGTAAACCTGATATACGATGCCATTATGGCTCTCTAGGAACTTATTATTAGGATCTACGTATGCAGCCTCTACATAAGGAGCGTGATCACGAAGACCAAAGGTGCCATCACCACCCAAAGACTGGATGTTGGTGCCGAGATAAATCTCCTTGATTGTTTCTGGAAGGTCTACTGTGGGACTGAAAGTGGTAATCTGGTGCTTCTTGCCATCATTGAGTGTTACGCTAAAGGGAACCATGAAGCTTTCGCCAGCAACCTTTACCTGATTTAGATTGAGAGACTCCTTGGTGTAGTTTACTGCATATAGATCGTTCTCGAGGATGTTGCCATCAGCAGACATGGGTAGGAACTGGTTCTTGTACTCTTCAAGCTTCTCACCCTTTACAAGGATGTTGTTAGTGGGGTCGCTTACCCACCAGTCACCATTGTTGAGCTGAACGTAGTTCCAAGCATGACCGAAGAAGCTATTATTATGGTTCATATAACCATTAACGGTAATGATATGAAGACCCTGAGTGCGAGCCATTACGCTTAGCAGGTTAGCGTAGCCCTGACAAACTGCCTTCTTGGTAGTGAATACGTCGTAGGGTTCGTTGCTACAATAGCCATCAGCATACTTGATGTTCTTTACAATCCAGTCGAATAATACGCGGTGGATGCGTGCTACGCTTGGGTTCTTTTCCTTTGCTAGAAGATTGTCAGCAAATTCCTTAATCTCATTGTACTGACCCTTGGTCATCTCGCCATAAGTCGCAAAAGTAGTAGCAAATGTGGTGTCTGCACCAGGTAGAAGAGCCCAAAGCTTTTCAGCAGGCATACCACTTAATGCCTTAGCTCCATCATCCTCGGGGAAGGTACGAGTAAGGTCTGATTCAGGTTTCTGTACGTTTTCGACGGGTAACATCTCGTTTGTGCCACTTAGGTCGTTGTTACAGCTCGAAAATATTCCAGCAGCTAGTGCCAAAGGAAGAATGTAGTAGATTTTTTTCATTGTTTTGATATAAAATAAGTTTAGTTTAGCATAAAATCATTTTGAAATCGTTGCAAATATACGCATTCCTTCGCACATATATATAATAAATCATGTAAAAAAATGTAAAAATTACAAATTTACTTACTCCTTGCACTTTTTCAAGTCTATTCACTATGCTGGCCCACTAGTTTTGTAGATAGTATTACAGAAGAGTATTACATAATTTTCGCTGAGGGTAATTGCCTTATTGCTGCTTCTTCCTTCTGCATAAATTACATACGAAAAGAAGAGAACCTCTTGTGAGATTCTCTTCCTTGGCGGTGCGGACGGGGCTCGAACCCGCGACCCCTAGCGTGACAGGCTAGTATTCTAACCAACTGAACTACCGCACCAATCAGTTGTTCTTTTTGTTTTGCGAGTGCAAAGGTATAACATTTTTCTTAAACCATCAAATTTTTAGCAAGGAAAATTCATTTTTTATTTGCAAAATATCGTACACGCTCTTGGGATTACAATTTAATATAGAAGAATGAATCTGTGTTTCAGTGAGTTATATAGGATAGATAAGTAATACAGAAGGAATTTACTTCCTGAAATTTCTTAATTCTGCGATTTATGTGTAACTTTGCAATCGTTGAATTCTAATTTTGAAACATTATCTATCAAATATAAAGTCGAACAATGATACAATTTCAATGTGATTATAACGAGGGAGCACATCCACAAATATTGAGGCGATTGGCAGAGACCAACATGGAGCAGACCGTAGGGTATGGAGAGGATGACTTTTGTGCCGAGGCCAAAAAGTTGATACGCCAGACTTGTGAGAATGAGAATGTAGATGTACACTTCCTTGTCGGAGGTACACAAACCAATACTACAGTCATTGCGCACACCCTTCGCCCGTATCAAGGAGTGATAAGCGCGGTGAGTGGACACATCAATGTGCACGAAACTGGTGCTATAGAGGCTACAGGACATAAGGTTTTGGCAATAGATTCTGCCGATGGTAAACTCACCGCTCAACAGATAGAGAGTGCTGTGCTATCGCATTTGCACGAGGATGGTCCTGAGCATATGGTTCAGCCAGGTATGGTATACATCTCTTTCCCAACCGAAGTGGGCACTATATATACACTTAACGAGCTACAAGCCATTAGTGCTGTATGTCGTAAGTATGCCTTACCTCTCTTTGTAGACGGTGCACGCTTAGGTTATGGACTTTGTTCGCCACAGAGTGATGTCACTTTGCCTTTATTGGCACAATTGGCTGATATATTCTATATAGGTGGTACTAAGGTAGGAGCTTTGTTTGGAGAAGCATTGGTAATAGTGAATGAGAGTCTAAAGCGCGACTTCCGCTACAGCATAAAGCGTCATGGAGGAATGTTGGCTAAAGGTCGACTCTTGGGTATACAGTTCGCGACACTCTTTGCCGATGGCATGTATATGCAGATAGCTCAGCATGCAATTGCACAAGCTATGCGTATCAAGCAAGCACTCCAGGACTTGAATATACCATTTCTTATTGATAGCCCCACTAATCAGCAGTTCCCCATCTTTAGTAATGCTCAATTGGAGCGTCTCAACCATAAATATCTTTTCTCTATCTGGCAGAAAGTTGATGACAATCATACTGCGGTGCGTATATGTACTAGTTGGGCTACGCTTACAGAGAATGTAGATCAACTCATACAAGATATTGCAAGCGATAAAGATTAACCACAATAAGGCTTTTGCTCAATTAACCTAATGCTACTGTTACGTAAGTATAGGTAGTGATTTTTGTAAAAACAAAGATGCCTTCACTGTTGAGTGGAGGCATCTTTTGTGAATGTTATATTAACATTTTTCTAGTTTTTGTTTTCTATCGATCGATAGTCTGTGCACGGTCGGGACCTACGCTGACAATGGTAATGGGACGCTCTAGTGCCTTCTCGAGATATTCGATATAGTCTTGGAATGCCTTGGGGAATTGGTCGGGCGAGGTCATCTGAGTTAGGTCGGTCTGCCAACCAGGCAATTCCTCATATACAGCCTGCCAACCTTCGGTGTCGTAGGGCATCTCGGTGGTGCGTACGCCATCCTTTTCGTAAGCTACGCATGCCTTGATTGTTTCGAAGGTGTCAAGCACGTCGCTCTTCATCATAATAAGCTGAGTTACACCATTGACCATGATAGCATACTTGAGGCCAACGATATCTACCCAACCACAACGGCGGTTGCGACCTGTTACGGCGCCATACTCGTGACCGATGTCGCGAATCTTCTCGCCTGTCTCGTCGAACAACTCTACGGGGAAGGGACCAGAACCTACGCGAGTGCTGTAGGCCTTGAAGATACCAAAAATCTCGCCAATGCTATTGGGGGCAACACCTAGACCTGTGCATACTCCACCAGTACATGTGCTAGATGAGCTAACAAAGGGGTATGTGCCATGGTCGATGTCCAACATGGTACCCTGTGCGCCTTCGGCAAGTACGTTTTTGCCCTCGGCTAGTGCCTTGTTGATTTCAAACTCAGTGTCGCGCAAGGGGAACTCGCTCAAGTACTTGATGCCTTCCATCCACTTCTGCTCCTCTTCGGTGATATCGTAGTCGGTGAAGTGTAGGTCGCGCAAAATCTGTTCGTGGCGTGCCTTGAGTGCATTGTACTTCTGCTCAAAGTTGTCCTGGATATCGCCTACACGAAGACCAATACGGCTAGCCTTGTCGCTATAGGTGGGACCAATACCCTTACCAGTGGTGCCAACCTTGTTCTTACCCTTAGCAGCCTCGTAAGCACGATCTAGTACGCGATGAGTGGGTAGGATGAGGTGTGCACGGCGGCTGATGTGAAGACGGCTCTTGAGATCGTAACCAGCACTTTCTAGTTCCATTGCTTCTGCCATGAATAGGTCGGGAGCAATGACACATCCGTTGCCAATGATGTTAAGCTTGCCTTCGTCGAAGATACCAGAGGGTATGCTACGCAATACAAACTTCTTGCCTTCGAAGATGATGGTGTGACCAGCATTAGGACCACCGGCAAATCTTGCAACTACGTCGTAGCGTGGTGTGAATACGTCTACAACCTTACCTTTACCTTCGTCGCCGAATACGATGCCTAGGAGGGCATCAACTTTTCCTTTTGTCATAATCTTGTATAGTGTTATGTTTATTATGTTATATATTATGCGTGGTTTCTGTAGAATTTTCTGCTTCTTCTGTTTCTTCTGCTGGGGTGATAGCTTCCAGAGTCTGATAGACAGCCTTGCGCAGGTACATGGGAGCTGATGCCGAGATGGCAGATGCATGGTCGCGTAGCTCTTGTTCGGAGCGTGGCATTAGTTGACCGCCTTGATGCAATAGTCGGCACAAGGTAAGCCATCCTCCCATAGCAACTAGGTCGTTGTCTCCAGCTATCCAGCGAAAGGCTATATCTGTGGCCCAAGGCTGAGGCACGATGAGTTCCATGGCTAGTAGCGAGATGGCCTCGGGAGTCTTGGCCTCGTGAGCCCATATATCTGCAACTTCAGGTAGAAACTCGTGCTTGGGTGTGAGCAATATGCCTAGCAATTGGCTCTCGCGCACGTTTTCGTTCCAAAGTCGTTGGCCTAATGCTCTGTCTTGGTCAAACTCCTTTGCAATGTTTCTCAGTCGAGGTAGTTCGATACCCCATACCACATGATGAGGCATACCTCCGCGACGCATTTGCGTAGAGGCTATGCCATTCATATTGGCACGGAGTTCCTTTTTGATATTACGAATAGTCTCTTCCATATCTGAGCATTTGTTCGTCATATGATTCGTCGTAACTGATGGCTACATCGGCAATATTGCCATTGCTATCCATTACGAGAGAGTAGCGAGGATTGATGAAACCCTTGTAGGGAGCAAGGTTGAGAGCCTTGTAGCGAAGCAAGACCTCCTCATGCAATGTGCTATCTACATCTACACCGTATTTCTCGACTAATTTCTTGGCCGCCTCGGTGTCTCCTTCGCTCTTGATACGTTGTACTTCGGTTAGTAGTTGGCCGATGTATTGACGCAGGGTGGGGTAGTCGTTGATGACTAGTTGTGTCTTTCCATCCACTTTGACCAACTCCATTGCAGGGTTAATCTGGAAAATTTGTGCCCAGTAGGCCGATTGCTCCAAACACCAGTGAGCTATGAGAGCTCTGTTGCGCATGTGAGCCTCTTCTATCTGACAATTGGGTTGTATGCGTACAAGCTGAGTCATAAGGCCATTGAGCATATAGGTGTAGTAGTTGCTCTTCCATGCATCAGGGGTGGGAGTGAGTCCCAATTGGTGCATCTTGTAGTCGGCAATGTAATAGAGAGCAAAGAGGTCGGCTCTAGCCTCCTCGATAGTGCTACCATGTACACCCAAAGCATCGGCATCTACGCCAGGAAGGATGACACCAGAACCGTGACCGAGGCATTCGTGTAGGTCGGTGTGCAGGTCGTCTAGTTGGTGCGCATAGTCGTTGACCATCTGTAGCACTTCTGCATTGGGGATAAACTCCTGACGGAAACCATTACCCTTGGCGGCATTGTCGTAAGCCTCGGTGAGATTGCCAATGGTTACACTCTTACTACCATGTACAGAGCGCACCCAATTGCTATTAGGCAAGTTGATACCGATGGCAGAGCTGGGGTAGAGGTCGCCACCCAAAATAGCAGCCTGCACTACACGAGCTGTTACACCCTTGCACTCTTTCTTCTTGAAACGATTGTCCACAGGACTATTGTCTTCAAACCATTGTGCATTTTGGCTAAGTATCTCGGTGCGTCTGGTTGCTTCTTGATCTAGGATATTGACATAACCCTCCCATGAAGCTTTCTGTCCTAAGGGGTCGCCATACACCTCAGTAAAACCGTTAACGAAGTCTATCTGTCCTTCTGTTTCGGATATCCATTGGATGGTGTATTGGTCGAAGATTTCAAGGCTACCAGTTCGGTAGAACTTCAGTAGCTGGTTGATGATATCTTTTTGCTTCTCGTTCTCGGTATATTGACTAGCCTCTTCCAGATGATGGCATATGCGAGTGAGTTGCTCTTGGTATAACCCTTGAGTAGAATATGTGTTTTCTACCAACTGGCCAGCCTCATTGTGCTCTAGACGACTATTCATGCCATACATTACGGGTTGGTCAGGATTAGGCGCTTGAGCCTTGAGAGCAGAGTAAAATTCTTCTGCCTCGTGCTGAGTGACATCAGGAGCATAGTAGTTGCATGCCGATGCTTGAACTAGGTCGGGACCGCTCTGACAAACACGCTTGGGCAAGATGGTGGGATTGGTGATGACATCAAGCAATGTGTCAAACTCGTCCTGTTGTACAACGGGAGAGCCAATCTTGGAATAAGCCTCTCTCAACCAATCAGCAGAGAAGCCAGGGGTGAACTTGTCCGTGCTATAGTGATGATGTATGCCATTGGCAAACCACACTTGGCGCAAGTATGTGACAAATGCATCCCAATCGTTACTCTCACGATTGATGGATGAATGGTTGAGAATATCTTCTAGCAGAAGTCGTATGCTGAGGTTGAACCTGCAATTTTGATCCCAAAGAATATTGCGACCGGCCAATGCAGCCTCAGATAGATGATATATGTATAGCTTTTGCTTCAAACTGAGAGAGTCAAAAGCAGGTACACGATATCTGAGCAACTGTATGTCAGCGAATCGCACGTCTCCGTATGAGAATGTGTTATTCTTCATTTTTCTTTGTAGCGGTAGCACTTTTCTTTTGTGGAATACCATGCTCAGCACGATAGTCAGTAGGAGTCATGCCACATTTGCGATAGAAAGCAGCGTAGAAACACTGTCTGTTGGCAAAACCAGTTGCGTGAGCAATTTCTTCCATTCTCAGATGTGTAAAATGCTTGTCGGTAATCATGTACATCGCTTCCTTGATGCGGAAGTCATTTACCAACTGTGAGAAATTGTCGCGATACCTCAGATGCACTACGGCACTGATGTATCTAGCATTGTAACCAATTTCTTCTGCCATCTTGGAAGCAGTATAGTCTGCATCTCTATACTTCTTTTCAACTACGAGTTTCAACAAGATCTTCTCGTAAATTGTTTCCACCAACTGGGTGCTAAGTGCACCAATGTAGCTAACTTCCTTTTTCTTCTTTTCGGTAATGTTATATTTTGCCATGATATAAATTTATATTCCTAATTCGATTTTTAATTTTGCTATTTGTAAGGTTACGTCTCTTAGTTGAGCCTCTTGTTGTTCGATTTGGCTATCTGTATTGATTTGTTTTTCGTTGAGCTGGCTTTGGGTAAGAGAACCCGTGTCGATTTCTAGTGCAATGATTTCCGATTGCAAGGCCTTAACTTTCTGTTGTTGCAGGGATGTGGCCAATCTGTTGTCTCTGATGCGTTGTCTCTTTTCGTTCCAATCGATGTTTTGAGTCAGCACGGCATTGAGTTCGCTATATTGCACGGGAGGATGAGAAGCATTGTAAGACCTAATCCAGAGGTCAACAAGATTGCGCTGAGCACTAGTCTTTTGATCGAGCGTTTCGCCTATGCTTCTGGCATTGTGATATGCACCTTCTAGTTCTTTTTGCTTTAGGGTCATCTCCTGTAGCGTGTTCATGCTAGTGAAGTATTCTTGATGAGCTTGATGCAAGGTGTTGAGCGAAGTACTCAAGGCCTCGCCAGTGCTCACGTGTGGCAAGAGGGTTTGGCGATGCTCGTATGTTTCATTATATTTATTGTTTTGAAGTCTGAGTTCTTCCTTCAATACATCTATATTCTGAGAGCATTGCTTTTGCATGGTTTCTAGCATCTCCTTCTTTAACTTTGTTTCCGAAAGTTGATGCGCAATGGTAGAGATGTTCTTGTTGATATCTACCCAATCGGAAGCCATTTGTCTAAGTTGGATGTATAGTGACTCGGCACTTACTTCCCATAGTTTGAACCACTCAGGCAGAGTGATATCTTTTTGGAGAAGTTCGTAGTGACGATGATATTTATCCTGAGCCAACTTGTGTGAGTTTTCCATCTTCTCACCTTCAGAAGCCAGTATGCGTGAAAGGCTGATGGTTTCGTTCATGCGCATGGCTATTTCGGCTTCCTTTTTTTCGAGAATGCTTAGTTTCTCAGAAAGGTTTCTTATCTGATTGGAGTGATAGTTGAATTCACCCAAATCTGCTTCGGCGCTCTGAAGGTCGCGCTGGGTATTGTCCATTAGCTGACGGATTGTAGCCATGCGTGAATCGCTATCAGTGCTGTCCGAGCAATCGATGAAGGTGGGGTCAAGATGAGCAAATACTCTCCACTCCTTTACATCCTCGCTTTGGCGCAAACGGATGGTTTCCAGGTTATGCTGCTCTGCTATCTGCTGACCAAGGTTTTGAGTGAGCTTGTCGTGAAGGATACTCAATTGGCGCTCCTGACCTTGTAGCTCGCCAGAGAGAGTTTCGTAATCACTCTTGAAGTCGCTGATGAGCTTGTACTGATCCTGCATCGTATCGCTATGATATGGATGGTGTGTTGCACCACAAACTGAGCAGGCGGTACCCTCTCTGAGGTCTCCTCTGAGGCTAATCAAGCTCTGGCTCTTGCTCATGTTGAGCGAATATTCCTTGTCGGCCACTTGGCGCTTGAGCGAATATACATAGATGGTCAATTCTTGTTCAGCCTTTAGGTCGTGCTCGATTTCCAGGCGGAGAGTATTAATCAGTTGGGTCTTCTCCGTGATGCTTGCATAACCAGTGCTGATGCGTCGCCATAGACTTTGTGCGGCAGAGAGCATGAGCAAGTGAGTTTTCAATTTGATTACTCTTTCTTGCACCTGATAACTTTGCACGCCACGAATGTTGTTGCGGTGTATCTCTATATCGTCTTGCAGACTTTCTATCTGTTGCTTGATATCGGTGTGCTGAGTCTTTATTTGGCTCAAGGTCTCGTCCACTCTTCTCTGCTCGTCAATGTTCTTATTGTATTGCATGCCTTTGCGGTTCATGCTTTCAGCCATCTCTTCCAGGCGATAAAGCATGGAGAGGACAGAGTCGATGTGCTCGAGCATAGCCTCGTGGCTTTCCAGGGTGTGGCGCTTGCTGGTAAGGTTTTCGAGAGACTTTTCCAAGTCTTCGATTACTCGAGTGACGTTGCTCAGTTGGCTCTGGAGGCTATCCAAACGGTCTTCTTCGCTAACGAGTATATAGTTGGCGCGCTTGATTGTCTCTTGTAATACCTGACAAGCACCATCCATCTGGCTGCTCTCCTCCACTATGTTACAAGTGTCCTGGTGCTGAGCCTCCACGATTTTGGTGTTGTCCTGAGAGTGAGAGAACAATTTGCGTTGCTCCTCTATTTTGTTTGAAATCTCGCGTATCTCTTGCTCTAATTCGGCACCAGTGCGTCTGTTCTCCTCCGCCTCTGCTTCAAGTAGTTGCATTCTGAGGAAAGGAGCCATGATGCTCTCGAAGGTTTCGAAGCGATCCATCTCAGTTGCCTCTTCCGAGAGCGAAGCCGATTCCTTGGTTAGGATGAACAGTTCTCTGGAGTTGATATCCAATTCCGAATTGAGCTGTTGGTGGCGATATAGTTTATCCTGAAGCGAGCGCAAGCGTTTGAGATTTTCCTCAATATTTTGCATACGGCTTTGCGCCAGTTTGAGTGTATCTCTCATTCGCTGGTGCTGTGCGCTTGTTATATCTGAGTTGTTTGATGTCATCAATTGTTTTATTTTTTCGCAAAGATAGTAAATAATATTTACAAAGCATAGAGTAATGGCATGAATTTAGGTGTAGAAGTGAAGAAATGTAAATATTTCTTGCTCGTCATTGCTATTTTATAATGAATAATCTATACCTTTGCACGAAATTAAATCAACTGACACATTCTAACGACACTTTTTTATAATATTAATATGAAACCAAGTATACCAAAGGGTACCCGCGACTTCGGTCCTGTAGAGATGGCCCGCCGCAATTATATTTTTGATACCATTCGCTCCGTTTATGCCTTGTATGGCTTTCAGCAGATAGAAACTCCTGCCATGGAGAATTTGTCCACCTTGATGGGTAAGTATGGCGAGGAGGGTGATAAACTCCTTTTCAAGATTTTGAATAGTGGTGATTTCCGTTCAGGTATCACTACTCAGGATTGGACAGAGAATACTATTGGCCGATTGACCTCTCAGCTCTCTGAGAAGGGTTTGCGTTACGACCTCACCGTGCCTTTCGCTCGCTATGTGGTGCAGCACCGCGAGGAATTGCAGATGCCTTTCCGTCGCTATCAGATTCAACCCGTATGGCGTGCCGACCGTCCTCAAAAGGGTCGTTATCGTGAGTTCTATCAGTGCGATGCCGATGTGGTAGGTAGCGACTCTCTCTTGAACGAGGTGGAGTTGATGCAGATTGTTGATACCGTTTTCACCAAGTTCGGTATTCGTGTGTGCCTCAAAATTAACAACCGCAAGATACTTTCAGGCATTGCTGATATCATTGGTCAGGCCGACAAGATTGTAGATATCACCGTGGCTATTGACAAGTTGGACAAGATTGGTCTTGACAAGGTCAACGAGGAGCTCCTAGCTGCTGGTATTCCTCAGGAGGGTGTGGACAAGCTTCAACCCATCATCAATCTAAGCGGTTCTAACGAGGAGAAGTTGGCTACTATGCGTCAAGTGCTTGCTCAGAGCGAAATTGGTGTGAAGGGTGTAGAGGAGGTTGAGTTCGTGCTATCAGCTTTGAAGAACCAGTGCTCTCTCAACAACCCCATCGAATTGGATCTCACCTTGGCTCGTGGTCTTAACTATTACACCGGTTGCATCTTTGAGGTGAAGGCTCTAGACGTGCAGATTGGTAGTATCACTGGTGGTGGTCGTTATGACAATCTTACAGGCATCTTTGGCATGCCCGGCCTCAGTGGTGTAGGTATCAGTTTTGGTGCTGACCGTATCTATGATGTACTTAATCAGTTGGAACTCTATCCCGAGCAGGTGCGCGTGGCTACCCAGTTGTTGTTTGTCAACTTTGGCGATGCTGAGGCAGCTTACTCTTTGCCCATCCTAGCTAAGGTGCGCCAGGCAGGTATTCGTGCCGAGATTTACCCCGACTCTGCCAAGATGAAGAAGCAGATGCAATATGCCAATGTGAAGCAAATCCCCTACGTGGCCATCGTTGGTGAATCAGAGATGGCAGAAGGCAAGGTAATGCTCAAGGATATGACCTCAGGCGAGCAGAAATTGGTTACTCCCGAGGAATTGGTTACTCTCATCAAGTAAAGTATTAACTCTCTGAGGCGCGCTTTTCCCTCCTAAGGGGAGCAAGTATTGCCCGAGATGTAAAACTATACAAATATCCCTCACCGTCCAACCGATGGTGAGGGATATTTATGTCTAGGAAATGTCCGCAATCTCGTTTGTGGCAATTTTTAGGCCTTCCGGAATGTCCGCAACCTCGTTTGCGGCAACTTTTAAGCCTTACGAAATGTCCGCAATCTTGTTTGCGGCAACTTTTAAGCTCTTCGAAATGTCCGCAATCTCGTTTGCGGCAACTTTTAGGCCTTCCGAAATGTCCGCAATCTCGTTTGCGGCAATTTTTGTGCCTTCCGAAATGTCCGCAATCTCGTTTGCGGCAATTTTTGGGGACTAATTTTTGATTCCCTTCATGCTGAGAGCTATTCTTTTGCGCTCGTAATCAATGTCAATTACGCGTACGGTGACCTTCTGTTGTAGGTGTACCACCTGCATGGGGTCGCTCACACGTCGGTCAGACAATTGCGATATGTGCACAAGTCCCTTGTCTTTGATGCCAAGGTCCACAAAGCAACCAAAGTTGGTGATATTGTTCACAATGCCCTGCAATTGCATACCCACCTCCAAGTCGTCAATGCTTCGCAAGGTGGCATCAAAGCTAAACTCCTCGTTCTCTCCGCGAGGGTCGCGTCCAGGTTTGCTCAACTCTTGCATGATGTCCGTCAATGTAGGCATACCCACCGATTCGTTGCAATATTTCTCCAAGGTGATACTCTTGCGCTTCTCCTCCGAGTCAATCAAGTCCTGCACCGTGCATCCGGCATCCTTTGCCATCTGCTTGATTAGTTCGTAGCGCTCGGGGTGCACGGCTGTATTGTCCAAAGGATTTTTGCCCGAGGTGATGCGAAGGAAACCCGCGCATTGCTCAAAAGCTTTGGCACCAAGGCGAGGCACCTTTTGTAATTCCTGACGAGAAGAAAAAGCTCCATGTTCCGCACGATAGTCCACAATGTTTTGTGCCAGCGAAGGACCAAGGCCAGATACATACGTGAGCAGATGTTTGCTAGCAGTGTTGAGGTTGACACCTACGGTATTTACACATCGTTCAACGGTTAGGTCCAGGGCATGCTTCAGTTCGCTCTGGTCAACATCGTGCTGATACTGACCCACACCGATGGATTTGGCATCTATCTTGACCAACTCTGCCAAGGGGTCAGCCAATCGTCTACCGATACTCACGGCTCCGCGCACGGTTACGTCGTAGTCAGGGAACTCCTCGCGAGCTATCTTCGAAGCAGAGTACACCGATGCACCATCCTCGCTGATGAGGAAGATGGAGAGGCCCTCTTTGCGTAGCATTCTCACCAAATCTTCCGTTTCTCTGCCAGCCGTACCATTTCCTATTGCCACCGCCTCTATCTTGTATTTCTTGATGAGAGCTTCCAAGGTGTCTAGAGCCTCCATGCGCTGATTCTGGGGAGGGTGGGGGAAGATGGTATCGTTGTGCAAGAGATTGCCCTGAGCATCTAGGCACACCACCTTGCAACCCGTACGAAAACCAGGGTCAATGCCCATGATGCGCTTCTGTCCAAGGGGAGCAGCAAGCAATAATTGGCTCAGGTTGGAGGCAAAGACGCGGATGGCTTCCTCGTCGGCACGTTTCTTGGAAGAAGTAGCAAACTCCGTTTCGATGGAAGGTTTGAGCAATCGCTTGTAGGCATCGTTCATGGCCATGATAATCTGCTCGCCACACTTGCCACGCACGGGGTATCCGCGAAGCAAGCGGTCGATGGCATCCTCCTCGTTACGAGGACTGATATCTATGCGAAGGAAACCCTCGCTCTCGCCACGGCGTAGGGCAAGAAGTCGATGACTGGTACAACGAAAGAGGGGTTCGCTATGGTCGAAATAATCCCTGTATTTGATGGCCTCCTCCTGTTTGCTCTTTACCACACGCGATGTGATTACGGCCGTGCGCTCAAAACTGATGCGGAGGGTGTTGCGCACGCGCTCATCCTCGTTCATCATCTCGGCAAGGATGTCTCTAGCACCCTGTAGAGCATCCTCCGTGCTTGTCACCTCGGCATTGATGTAGCGCTGAGCATATTGTTCAGGGTCACCATTGGGTCGATGAAGGATAGCCTCGGCAAGGGGTTGTAAGCCACGCTTTCTAGCCACCTCGGCACGAGTT
Source organism: Bacteroidaceae bacterium (assembly GCA_045613565.1). Taxonomy (GTDB): domain Bacteria; phylum Bacteroidota; class Bacteroidia; order Bacteroidales; family Bacteroidaceae; genus Physcousia. The sequence continues at coordinate 7,596 of JAZLBF010000078.1, read as the reverse complement.
TTGCGCTTGGGTTTGAAAGGCAGATATATATCCTCCAGCACGGTAGCATCCCAGCAGGAAGTAACTCTCTCGCGAAGCTCGTCGGTCAGTTTGCCCTGCTCCTCGATGGTTTGTAGGATGTATTCCTTGCGATGAGCCATTTCCTTGTACTTCTCGTTTTGTTTGGCCACTTCGGCTATCTGTACCTCATCCATACCGCCCGTTGCCTCCTTGCGGTAGCGAGCGATGAAAGGTATTGTGGCACCACTTTCAAGCAGAGCGAGTACCTGCTCCGTTTGCTTCTTGCCCGTACCCAAGGCCTGAGCAATTAGGGTGATTATTTCTTGCATGGAAGTTTAGTTGTTAGGTTCTTATCTTGTAGGTATTTCTTGATTATCCCTAGCAGGTCATCTCCATATTTCTCTATCGTGATTTTACCCATACATGGGATGAGGCTCATGGATTCTTTCGTGTCAGGCATCAGATTGGTAAGACCCAAGAGAGCCTTCTGCTGAACGATGCAATAGGGAGGCAGAGAGGATTCAGTAGCCTTCCGTTGGCGCCATTTCACGATGGCTTGATAGAGGTCGGGATTACCTATTTCGGAGGGAACTTCTATCTTGTCCGCCTGTTTCTTTTTCTTCTGAGAGGAGGTGATGGGTGTCAGTTCGCCTTCAGTTTTAAGGGTAAGGACGGCACGCTGCTTCAGATGGTCATTCACCTGAAAACCATTCTCGTGCGTATGTTCTAGCAACCTCAGTTTCACCTCGCAGGCAATCTTTAGTTTCTCCGTACACTCGTCGGCCTTCTTCTTTACCTGTTGGTTGTCCGTGGCAAAGGAAAGTGTCATTGCCAATTCGGCAATGGGAGAGAACTCTTGGGCAAAATACTTGGCACCCTGTTTGATTCTCTCTTGCAGATGAGCAGACGAAGCATAGTCGTCTTGCGAGGAGATGATAGGAGTGTACTGATTGCTAAAGCGCACGGCCACGTCTATCAACTTACTCTTCAGCATACGGCCATGCTCCAGGAGTTGTTGCTTGGTCTTGGGATACAGGTCGGTGAAGTGCTCGTTGATGAGCTTGATGGCATCCTCGATATACTTTTCGATGGGGGAGAAGTTGAAAAGTTCCTGAAGCAATTGGTGGAAGAAGTTCTTTTCCCAATGCTCCAAATGCTGCTCGTTGGGAGTACGCTGCGCTATGGCCGAGGTAAACGAGTTGACCATATGGTCGGTGATGATAGCCTCCGCACCCAATTGAGTGCTCAGTACCATTCCCTCCAAAGTGCGGCATCGGCTCAGAGCTACATATACCTGTCCGTGAGCAAAGGAATCCTTAGCATCAATGATGGCGTGCGAGAAGGTGAGACCCTGGCTCTTGTGTATGGTGATGGCCCAAGCAAGGCGTACGGGAAATTGTACGAAGGTTCCTTCCACCTCTTCCCTTATCTCTTGCGTCTGCTCGTTGAGCACGTATCGACTATTCTCCCAAATTTCGCGCTCTACACGAATGTCATCGGGATAGTCCTTGCTTCTCACTACGAATCCATCCTCGTCTATGGCCACTATCTCGCCTATCATGCCGTTGAAGTAGCGCTTCTCCATTGAGCGGTCGTTCTTGATAAACATCACCTGAGCACCCTGTTTCAGTGTCAGAGACTCATCGGTAGGGTAGGAGTACTCGGGAAATTTACCCTTGATTTCTGCCGTATAGGTAAAGGCATCGAAGTCAATTTCTGCCAACTTCCTCTCGTTGATGTTTTGTGCAAGGATGTTGTGGGTGGTCAGTTGTATATAACTCTCGTTGGAGGGAGGCACAAAGTTGGGGATGAACCTCTTGTTTAGGAGTTCAAGGGTGGCTCTATCCGCCTTGTTTTGCCTAATTTTGTTAAGAATGTCCAGAAAAGTGGCATCCGTTTGTCGGTAAATCTGCTCCAGCTCGATAGTAGCATAAAAGGTTTCGCTCAAGGCTCTGCTGCTAAAGAAAAATGGAGTTTCGTAATACTTCGAGAGCATTTCCCACTCCTCTTGCTTCACCACGGGAGCCAATTGTTGCAGGTCGCCAATCATCAATAGTTGCACACCACCAAAGGGCAGATGCGAATGGCGATATCTCCTCAGTACGGCATCCACGGCATCTAGCAAGTCAGCGCGCACCATACTGATTTCGTCTATCACTAGGAGGTCAATGCTACGAATCAGTTTAATCTTTTCCTTGCCAAAGCGATACTTGCTGCTATCCTTGCTCTGAAATGTGGTATCAGGCACATAGGGAGCAAAGGGCAGTTGAAAGAATGAGTGTATGGTCATTCCTTCAGCATTGATGGCAGCAATACCCGTTGGGGCGGTCACTATCATGCGTTTTGGCGAAGACTTTTTCAGATTCTTCAGGAAAGTAGTCTTGCCTGTACCTGCCTTACCCGTAAGAAACAGGTGCATGTTAGTGTTTTCTATTATGCGCCAAGCTCTGTCAAGTTGTGGATTGTCTAGGGTCATTCCTTTAGATTTCGAAGTCGAGGCACACGCGCTGAGCAGTAAAAGGTTTTACACGCTCGTCAGCCACCTTTACGTGAGCAGGATGCACGGCATATGCCTTTAGAGCCTCTTCGCTCTCCAGAGTGCTATCTAGCATGATGTCAGCATTGGAGCTAGCCAATCTACCATCAATGTGCACCGTAGCCTCTACCAATCCAGGCACCACGCCTACCAGTGCTTCAAGGTCTTGCATGATGGCTATTTTGACGTTTTTCTTTTCCTCTTCGCTCAATTCAGGACGCAAAGTCCATAGAATAATATGTTTAACCATAGTTGTGTGTGTTTGATTTGTTATTTTAGTGCTTGCAAAGATAGTATTATTCCCTGAAATTTGACTATCTTTGTGCACGAATTATTTAACTAATAAGATGCAAAGAGAAATATCTTCCCCAGAAAACACCTCCTCCTCCGATAGCAAGAGTTTGCCCCTCTTTCAGCGTCCCTTTTGGGTGTCGTGCTTTGCTTTTACGGCAGCTGTGGTGTGGGGATGGGCTTATCCGTTGATAAAATTGGGTTTTGAGGAGTTTGCCATCACCCCAGACATGACAGACAATAAGATATTGTTTGCTGGTGTGCGCTTCACCTTCTCAGGCTTGATTATCCTTGCCCTGGCCAAGGCAACGCATCGTCCCTTTGCCATGCGCAAGAAGAGCGATTGGTGGTTCATGCTGGTGTTTGCCCTGTTGAATACCACTTTGCATTACTCCACCTTCTACATAGGTCTCTCGTTTAGTGCTGGTGCAAGGGCGGCCATCCTTAATTCGCTCAGCGTCTTTCTCTTGGTTATCATGGCGTGCATCTTCTTCAAGAGCGACCGTTTCACACTGGGCAAGGTCTTTGGATGCGTGATAGGTTTTGCAGGTATCATGGCGCTGAATATGGGAGGCGAGGAGAGTGGCCAGTTTACTTTCCTAGGCGATGGTATGATTATCATCAATGCCCTTTGCTCGGCGGTGGCCAGTTTGCTCACTCGTAGCCTTATCAAGAGGGTGGATGTCTTCGTCGGCACTGGTTATAGTTTGGGTTTGGGTGGCTTGCTCTTGCTCGTTCCCTCGCTTCTGGCAGGAGCAACATTGCCTCAGATTACATGGTGGGGAATGATTATTCTGCTTCTGCTCATAGGCATCTCAGCCCTTAGTTTTGTGCTCTATAATAAACTGATTAGTTGCAACCCTGTGGGCAAGGTGGCCATCTTCAATTCGCTCATCCCTGTGGTGGGAGCTGTCACCTCTTGTCTATGTCTAGGTGAAACATTCTATTGGAAATACGTCATTGCTGGTGCTCTGGCAACGGCAGGTATATATATCATCAACAAACAAAAATAATCCTCCTCTCCACTTCCCCTAGAATTATGAAAAAGATTAAATACATCAGCATAGCCTTGCTTTTGGCCATGATGGCTTGTACAGGTGGTAAGACTACCAACGAAAGTAGCAATAGTACTACTGTTCAGGTGCTCCCTGCCAAGGAGTATGCCAAGGCTTTCGAAGCAGATTCAACGGCTATTCTTATCGACGTTCGTACTCCCGAGGAGTATGCCGAAAGTCATATCGAGGGTGCTATGCTCCTGAATGTCATGGATGAGGCCAACTTTATCAAAGGCATCGAAGCATTGCCCACCGACCTAACCTTTTATATATATTGTCGTAGTGGTCGCCGTAGCCAAACGGCTTCCAAGCTAATGACAGAGCGTGGCCTAAAAGTAATCGACCTCCAGGGCGGATATAATGCGTGGAAAACGGAAATCTGAAAGCGGAAAGCGGAAAACTCTTATCCTCTATAATCCTCTTCCATCCTCTCTCATCCTCTCCCATCCTCTCCCATCCTCTATAATCCCTCTAATATCCTCCCCTCAAAAAATACACTATGCAAGACCTCCAAAATATAGTTTTCAAGCACGAGCTTCCTGCTCAGTTTCGCTTCTCTGATGTGGACCAGTTTGGGCATGTCAACAATAATGCCTATTTCTCACTCTTCGACATGTGCAAGACGCGCTATTTCCTTGACGTGGCAGGGCATGATATCTTTCAGCGCATCACTATCGTTATAGCCAATGTGAATGCCAACTTCCTCGCACCCATCTATTACCCCGACGAGATAGTGCTTCAAACCACTATGCTCCGGATTGGCAAGAAGAGTTTTACCCTCCTTCAGCGTGCCATCAATGCTCGTACTCAGGAGGTCAAATGCGAGTGCCGCACCATCATGGTGTGCTACGATCGCGATGAGGGTTGCACCATCCTTATGCCCGACGATGTGCGCCAGAAGATAGCAGAGTTTGAGGGTAGGGAGTTTGCCTAACCATAGAGATAATTACCGTCATGAACAACAAACCCATTATACGCACTGACGAGTTTCGCAAGATGATTGAGGGCGAGGTGTATAGCGCCATCGATCCCGAGATGTTGCAAGAGTTGAATCGTGTTAAGGACCTCTGTTGGGAGTATAATCAAATTAGACCTACTCAGTTGGACCTGCGCCTAGCCAAGTTACAAGAGATTCTGGGCGTGTGCCACGATGATACCTTTATCGTTCAACCCTTCTATTGCGATTGGGGCAGAAATATCCGTGTGGGCAAGGGATTCTTTGCCAATTTTAACTTCACCGTCCTAGATGGAGCCTATGTTACCATTGGCGATGATTGCTTCATAGGTCCCAATGTAGGCATCTACACGGCTACACATAGCACTAATCCCATCGAGCGTAATACCCGTGAGGAGCAAGCTCTGCCCGTCACCATAGGCGATAACTGTTGGATAGGCGGAGGCGTGACCATCTTGCCAGGTGTGACCATAGGTGATAATTGTACCATTGGTGCAGGTAGCGTGGTGGTCAGGGACATACCTCCCTGTAGTATTGCAGTGGGTAATCCATGCAGGGTAGTGAAGAAAATACAACAATAGACATTTATCATTTTTTAAAACTAATACTTATGAATAGATTTTTCTTAATCCTTCTTCTCCTGGTGAGCGTACTAAGCACTCAGGCTCAGGAGAAAATCAAGGTGTCGTGCGTAGGCAATAGTATCACCTATGGCTCTGGTGTGGCCAATCGCGAGGTGAATGCCTATCCCGTAAAGTTGCAAGCCATGCTTGGCGATGCCTACGAGGTGGGCAATTTTGGCAAGCCCGGTGCAACTCTCCTCAACAAGGGTCATCGTCCCTATACCCAGCAGCAGGAGTACAAGGATGCCATTGCCTTTGCTGGTGACATCGTGGTGATTCATCTAGGTATCAATGATACAGACCCTCGCAACTGGCCCAATTATCAGGACGAGTTCATCGAGGATTATCGTTCTTTGATACAGTCCTTCCGCGAGGCTAATCCAAAGGCTCGTTTCATTATCGCACGAATGACCCCTCTCTCTGACCGCCATTGGCGCTATGAGTCAGGCACTCGCGATTGGCACGAGGAGATTCAGCAAGCCATCGCTTGTGTGGCAAAGGCAGAGGGTATACAGATGATTAATTTCTTCGAACCCTTGCATCCCTATCCCTATATCCTGGAGGATGGCATACACCCCAATGCCGAGGGTGCAGAGATGCTTGCCAAGATAGTTTATAGCGGTATCACTGGCAACTATGGTGGTCTCCAGATGTCTCCCATCTACACAGACAATATGGTGCTCCAGTATGGTCGTCCTCTCACCATTCAGGGCTTGGCAAATGCTGGTGAGCAGGTTACTGTGTCAGTAGCAGGTCAGAAGCGCCGTGCCGTGGCAGATACAGATGGCAAGTGGCAGGTGGCTCTCTCTCCCCTCAAGGCAGGTGGTCCTTACACCCTCAAGGTGGAGGCTGGCAAGAAGGAACTAGTTTACAAGAATGTTCTTGCTGGTGAGGTATGGCTCTGCTCTGGTCAGTCAAACATGGAGTTCATGCTCAATCAGTCAGCTACTGGTCGTGAAGACATTCCTCAGGCCAACAATGACAAGATTCGTCTCTTCGATATGAAGGCTCGTTGGCGCACCAACCCCGTGGAGTGGGATGCTTCGGTGCTAGATTCATTGAACCACCTACAGTACTTCCACGATACAGAGTGGGCAGAGTGTACCTCGCAGACAGCTGCTCGCTTCTCAGCCATTGCCTACCACTTTGGCAAGATGCTCCAGGATAGTCTTCAGGTGCCCGTAGGCCTTATCTGCAATGCCGTAGGCGGTTCTCCCACCGAGGCATGGGTATCTCGCCGTATGCTCGAATTTGAGTTCCCCGCTATCCTACGCAATTGGACTCAAAACGACTTCATCCAGGACTGGGTACGCGGTCGTGCTGCTCAGAACATTCGCAAGTCTACCTACAAGTTCCAGCGCCACCCCTATGAGCCTTGCTACCTCTACGAGTCGGCCATCCTTCCTCTCCAGCAGTTCCCCATCCGTGGTGTCATCTGGTATCAGGGCGAGAGCAATGCTCACAATGTTGATGCTCACGAAACTCTCTTTACACAATTGGTTGATAGCTGGCGCCAGTATTGGGATGACGAAGATATGCCATTCTACTATGTACAGCTTTCTAGCCTCAATCGTCCCTCATGGCCCATCTTCCGCGATAGCCAGCGCCGTTTGATGCAGACTATCAGCAATACTGGTATGGCGGTAAGTACCGACAAGGGCAACCTAACCGATGTGCATCCCACCGAGAAGCGTGAGGTGGGTCAGCGCCTTGCTTTCTGGGCTCTAAACGATACCTACGGCTTCCGCCATGTGGTGCCCTCTGGTCCTTTGTACAAGGGTGTAGAGTTCAAGAAAGGCGTTGCCTATGTAAGTTTCGACCATGCCGAGGGTATGCGTCCTGCTAAGGAAGGCGAAGAACTACTTACTTTCGAACTAGCTGGTGATGACCGCCGTTTCTATCCTGCCAAGGCTGTGGTGGAGGGCAATATCGTCAAGGTTTCATGTCCCGAGGTGAAGAATCCCACCATCGTACGCTATGGATGGCAACCCTTCACTAAGGCCAACTTGGTCAACGCTGCAGGTCTACCTGCCTCTACATTCCGCTCGGAGTAAGGGATGAACGATTAGAGACGAGCGACTAGAGATTAGCGACGAGCGAATTTTGCGATTAAGCGAGAGCAGAGCCAAGCTTGTT
>JAZLBF010000077.1:0-33353 GCA_045613565.1 Bacteroidaceae bacterium | reverse complement strand
AGGAGAGAATGTTGAGGGAACTTATTTCAGACAAAACAATATTGTGTTTGAAGATGACTCAACTAACGAGTGTAACAAGTATGTTAGTCGAGAGCATGCGCATATCGTATTTTCTGAAGGAATAGGCTTTTTATTGTATGTAGATGCCGGTGGAAGAAAATCTTCAGGGAATAGAACGAGAGTGTTTAGAGATAATAATTATTTGGATTTAGGGTCCAAAATGAACATTCCCATTCAGTTATGTGATGGTGATCATATAGAATTGGGGAAACATGCAATATTGGAATTTAAAATGGTTTAACAAAATATAACTATGAGAGATTTCATATCAAATATAATAAAACTTTTAGGCATTGAGAACGAATCTGAACCAGATAAGGTGTCAGTGCCAAAAGGAATGTCCAACCAACAATTATTGGATGATCTTTCACTCTTGTTTGAGACATCACTTAGAAACGAGTCGGTTGGTCAGAGAATGCTTTTCCCAATGTACTTTGATATACTGATGCATCCAGATGATTATAATGATAGAAGAGATGCATTAGCGTTTGTTCTTCCTGAAGTCGTTTCGTCATTTAAGGAAGTTATTGATCGTTATAGAAATGAATTTCCTATTGTTAAGAATCAATCAACTAAATGGGTTTTCCAATTTTCTCCTTGTCGTGTTGATGGAGAGTTGACTTTGGCCGACGGTAAAGTTGTAAACGTAGAGAGAGGAAAACTCATTAAGTCGGCTAAGTTATATTATAAAGAGGATCAAGGAGCAAATGTACAAGTAGAAAATAATATCAAGGTCAGTGTGAAGTGTGATAACTCTGATGTGATGAATATTTCTTTTTTGAATTTTGAAGCCTTAAAATCCGTAGATATCGTAGAGGATGGACTATATATGTATAACTATACTGATAGTTCTCCTATATCTAATAAAGGTGAAGAGCATACAGTAGAAGAGCCTAAAGATTCTTCAGAATTATTCTCAGAGAATGCGACCATAGCAACATTAACTTATACATATCAAGGTCAGCGTATTCATTATATGATGAAAGATGAATGTATATCTATCTCTGGTCGAAAGGACAAACGAAACAAACGCATGGTTTTCAAAGTGGAAAATGACAATTTAGTGAATGACCATGTTCAAATTAAGTATGATAGAACAGATAATGAATTCTATCTATGCGCTTTTGGTGAGACCAAACTTAATGAACGTCCATTAGAATTAAGTAAGGGTGGAGATGTCAAGTGGAACAAACTTGTAAATAATTCAAGCATTTTCATGAATGATGAAATTAAAGTTGAATTCACAAAAAGTAAATAAGCATGGAAACTGCTAATAAAATTTCTTTTTACGCAATATCAGATTTGGGCCAAAAACGAACCAATAATGAAGATGCGTACATAGCTCAATATATATGGGATAATGAAAATGTATTAGCTGTCGCTATTGATGGGGTTGGAGGATATGAAGGTGGAGAAGTTGCTGCGACCATAGCAAAGCAAACAATTGTTGAGTATTTAGAGAACTTCCCTAATGGGGAACGAGCAAATTTGCTTAAGCAGGCTGTAGTAGAGGCAAATAATAATATTTTCAAGTCACGGGCAGAATCTGAATATAAAAACATGAGTTGTGTGTTAACAGCAACCCTTGTTGAATCTAAGAAAGGATTGATACATATGGCTCATATTGGAGATACAAGGTTGTATCAATATCTGCATTGTGAAATAAAAAAACTTTCGCATGATCATTCCTTGGTAGGGTATAGAGAAGAGGTCGGGGAATTGACCGAAGAGGAGGCGATGCACCATCCACAGCGCAATATCATTGGTCGTGATATGGGCTCTAAATATATGGAGATGAATACAGACCAGGTGGAGATGGCCACATTCCAACTTCGAGCAAACTCTGTTTTGTTGTTATGTTCGGATGGTTTGAGCGATATGATAACTTCATCAATGATGAGTGATATTCTCTCTACCTCTATGACTTTAGAGGAAAAAGCTAAAGGTTTGGTAGATAAAGCAAATGCAGAAGGAGGAAAAGATAATATAACTGTTGTTTTGGTTGAGTATACAGGTGAAGATTTTGTAGTTCAACAACCGAATGTAGATGAGGTGCTTGAATGTGTCAAAGAGGAGGAGTCACAACCAAATAGTGATATACAAAGTCCTGCTGTTGATAATTGCCAGAAAAAACTGTCTCAAATCTATTCATTATTAAAAGTCGTTGTTTTCCTTCTGGTTTCTTTGTTGCTGGGTCTAGGATTCTTGCTGTATAAAGTGGTTGATAATTCTGACATGAAGGACTCTAAGCCAAAGCTGCAGACAGAAGAATTTGTCAATGGCGCAGATTCGTTGCAACGGCAAAATGATGTGTCGTATAACGAATAATTGTGATTTACCTGATGAAGAAGGGAACTATCATATTGATGACATTGATAATAGGGGCAATTTCCCTGTTGTCGGTTCCTTATGCTTGGGAAATAATGAACATTATTTTTAATCCTAAGCGAGTGACTCTGCTTGGTCAATTGGAAATCTATAAATGGGTAAGTGTTGGTGCTGTTATTTATATGGTTTTAAGACGCCTCATGAAGAATAATATGTCGTTTTTAGAGGTCTTCTCACATGAATTTACTCATACGGTAGTTGCTCTTCTTTTTAATAGGAAAATACACTCTTTTCAAGTAGGAGAACAAACGGGAGTGATTTGTACCAGTGGGAAAAGGCAATGTGCACTAATCCCAATATCGTTGTCTCCTTATTGTTTCCCAATATTTACCTATTTGCTGCTTTCAATTCGTTGGATGCTTGATTTTCATGGGGTCTGGATATATGATATATTGATAGGCATAACGATATGTTTTCACATTTTCTGTTTTAAGACTCAAATGAGTTGTAGGCAACCAGATATAAATCAATATCCTTTACTTTTCTCCTACTTCTATATTGTTACGATGTGGATAATAAACCTCTGTTTAATTCTTCCCGCTTTCTTCCCTAATATGAATGGGCACGGGACAACTCAGTATCATTATGGAATCTGGAGCTGTATATATAGATTACTGGAAAATTGGTTGGTAACTATTGAAAGTGTAGTTCACTCTATTCTATAGGATTTTTGCATTTAATAGTTAAAAATACACGAACTTATGAAATCTAACAAAAAAAATCAAGGCTTGACTGATGCCCAAGTGCTCGAAAGCCGTCAGAAACATGGAGTCAACATCTTGACTCCCCCAGAGAAAGACCCTCTATGGAAACAATTTCTGGAAAAGTTTAGCGACCCACTAATCATTATTCTAATGATCGCTGGTGCTTTATCTATCGGAATTGCCTGTTACGAGTTCTTCGGCCTTAACCATGGCGCTCAGGTATTCTTTGAACCTGCAGGTATCTTTGTTGCCATCCTTTTAGCAACTGGTTTGGCCTTTTATTTTGAATTGCAGGCTGATAAGGAATTCACCATCCTTAACCAAGTCAACGACGATGAAGCTGTAGAAGTAATCCGCAACGGCAATATTACCCAAATTCCTCGAAAGGACGTTGTTGTAGGTGATATAATTATCCTCAGCACTGGTGAAGAAATACCTGCAGATGGCGAACTTATTGAGGCTACTCAATTAAGTGTTGATGAATCTACCCTGACTGGTGAACCAATCTGCCGCAAGAGTATCAATCCTGATGACTTTGATAGCGAAGCTACCTTCCCCACCATCCATGTAATGAAAGGCACTAAGGTTATGGAAGGTCATGGCATATTCCAAGTGCTATCTGTAGGTGACAAAACCGAACAAGGCAAGGTATATGAAGCAGCACAAATCGACGATAGCGTTAAGACCCCTCTTAACGAACAGTTAGATGGTTTGAGTGATTGGATTACCAAACTCAGTTATGGATTCGCGGCATTGATTGTTATCGGACGTCTGGCAATGTTCTTTATGGAAAACGGCACAGATTGTCTTGGTACAGCAGAACAAATATCGAGTTTCATTGCTTATGTTCTACAAACATTGATGATTGCCGTTACCCTAATTGTGGTTGCTGTACCAGAAGGTCTGCCTATGGCTGTAACCTTGTCACTGGCCTACTCCATGCGCCGTATGCTCAAGACCAATAATCTTGTCCGCAAAATGCATGCATGCGAAACTATGGGTGCTACTACAGTTATCTGTACTGACAAGACTGGAACACTGACACAAAACCAGATGAAGGTGGATGAGATTAAGGTTTATGCAGAAAAACTTGATACTAAAATATTCTATGAGGGATTGGCTGTAAACTCTACCGCAGCTCTTGATTTCTCTGACAAGAAGAAACCTCAGGTATTGGGTAACCCTACCGAAGGCGCCCTGTTATTGTGGTTGAATGAAAAGGGAACTGACTATCGCACTTTGCGCAATTCTATCAAAGTTATAGAAGAATTACCTTTCTCAACAGAACGCAAGTACATGGCGTCAGTTGTGGAATCTGCCGCTATGCCAGGCAAGAAAATTCTATACGTCAAGGGTGCTCCTGAAATCATATATTCTCTCTGCAATACATCAGATGTTGACAAACAGATAGTAGAAAAGCAACTATTGGAATACCAGAATCGTGCAATGCGTACTCTAGGATTCGCATATCAAGTCCTTGATTCAAACACTCAGGTAATTACAGACGGTAAGGTGGTTGCTGATACAATGCATTTCATCGCTATAGCTGCAATTGCAGACCCTGTTCGTCTTGATGTACCCGATGCGGTTAAAGAATGTATTAACGCAGGCATCAAGGTAAAGATTGTTACAGGTGATACTCCAGGCACTGCCAAGGAAATCGGTCGTCAGATAGGTCTTTGGGATGAAACAGATAGTGACAAAAACATTATCACTGGTCCAGAATTTGCTGCCTTATCAGATGAAGAGCTACTCTCACGCGTACAAGATTTGAAAATCATTGCTCGCGCACGCCCCATGGATAAAAAACGTTTGGTTGAGACACTCCAGAAATTGAATCAGGTTGTAGCAGTTACAGGTGATGGCACCAACGATGCTCCTGCTCTTAATGCTGCTCATGTTGGTCTTTCTATGGGAGATGGAACGTCCGTTGCCAAGGAGGCTTCAGACATTACCATCATTGATAACTCATTCTCATCTATCGGCAAGGCTGTAATGTGGGGACGTTCACTATATCAGAACATCCAGCGTTTCCTCCTATTCCAACTCACAGTAAACGTAACAGCGTGTTTCCTCGTACTCGTGGGCGCATTCATGGGTACAGAGTCACCTCTTACTGTAACTCAGATGCTGTGGATTAATCTCATTATGGATACATTCGCTGCTATGGCATTGGCATCACTTCCTCCATCAACTCGTGTGATGAATGATAAACCTCGTGATCGTAATGCATTTATCCTTAACAAGGACATGATTATCAACATTGTTGGAGTTGGTTTGTTCTTCTTTGCCATACTCATCGGTATGCTCTACGTTTTCCAACATGCAGACATCACACAACTTACTGACCTAATGTCATTGCAACTTGGCGAAAAGGGACATGTAACACCTTATGAATTGACACTGCTGTTCACAATCTTTGTAATGACCCATTTCTTTTACCTATTCAATGCTCGCGCATACGAGACAGGTCGAAGTGCCTTAAATTTCAAAGGTTGTGGAGGTCTACTAACCATCGTTATTATAATCCTTGTAGGTCAAATAGCAATGGTAGAAATCCCAGGTATACAGGAATTCTTCAATGTATGCAGCCTCAAACTCCAAGACTGGATTATAATTATAATTGGTTCGTCCCTTGTCCTTTGGATCCGTGAATTAAAACATTTGATTTTTAAGAAATAAAATAGTGTAGGAGGAAGACGAAGCAGTTTTCCTCCTATTATCTTTTTGCCCAGTACGTGCATATCCTAACGGGTGCAAGTCCCTAATGCAGGGAAGTATCCTTGGACGAAGTGAGAAATTTGGTCTTTGTGATTATAATGAAGATTATGTGTGTGCCTGTTTTATAAGTACTATTATACATTAATTCGATATTCTCTCAATTTCTAGTATTAGACTCTAACATAAGGTTATATACATTATTTACCATGTATCGCATTTTGTTAAAATTTAGGCAAGATGGACAAAAAAGTCGTTTGAATGCCTCCAAACGACCTATATTATAATGTATGCTATAAAAATCATTGCCACAGCGGTTCGTTCTCCCATCCACGAGGGAAGCCCATTTGCCTGGTGATGGTGTTCGGATAGGCTTTGAGTAGACTTAATAGTCTGTCTTTTATTTGGCTGTTAGACGTTATGCTCTGTTCCAAGTAAAGAAGAAGGCATAGCTGGGCGTAAAGTTTCATGGGACGTATGTGCTGGGTGTCAACCCATGTAAGTGGCAATCGCCTTGGCAACTGGGGCATGGTAGGATAGCGACGATTCCATGCTCTGGCATGATGGGCACAGCAGTTACGGAGAACAGTAAGACTGCGCATCCAACTTTCAAGATAGGTGTACTGGGGCAGACCGACGCTCTTTGCCACCTGCTTCTTCACCTCAACATCCTTCATGTTGGCATACAACTTCGAGAGATTGCCGAAAGAAACGACTTCCAGCGTCTTCCACACGGGAGGCATGGACGGCGAACTGTACTTGGCAAAGTGCTCTTGTAGAAATTCTTCCTTTGATCGGCAGAGTTCCACCTGTATGTTGTCAAGACAAGTCTGGAAGATGCTACGACTGTTGAACTTCGACCCGTCCATAAACCAAAATGCGCCGTGTGATAGGGAGAAGAAATGAATGATGCGTGTACGCAAAGCCACTTCTATATCTTGTATGGCAGTGAAGATAATGGAACGCAGTTCTCGATCGAATGTGTATAGGGAAATGACATCTTCAAGACGAATGCCGCTGGCGAACCGATGTGTAGCCTCGTCTGTCTCAAAGATTTTCCAGTAGCTGGCCAAACGAAAGTAACTGATGGAGGCAAGTTGCTTCAAGGCAGTGTCCTCATCGGTGACGATGAGACCGCGCTGCTTCAGCATGGCAAGCTGAGTGGTAATGTCTGTAGGTTGCTTGTTATATCTCATGCCTTTATAAATGACGAAGTCCCGCCGTGGTACGCATTGTTAGGAGGCGTGGCGGGAACTGTTGGTGTAAAGGTACGGCTTTTATTTGGAATAGCCAAACTTTTTGAAGAAAAAGACTAAGTGTAGCCGTAAAATTCTGCATTTTGCCTCAAAGTGCCATCTCGACCTTTCTTTTTCCCTACCTTTTGAATCACTTTGAGCCAAAGATTGCCTGTCTATCAACATATTAACTTTGGCACGATTGACTTTCCTCTTTCTCCGTCTTAGTTGACTTAGAATTATTAACCGCCATTAATCCCAGACACTTAGAGCATCCGAGATACAATAGCGGTACAAGAACCCTGTTTTTAGCCGATTTTTGAGCCATCTGCGAAGCACCAAAATGAGCATCTAGTGTCAACCAGACTTGGCAAACTGCAAAAATGCTCCAAAATTAAAAGTTAAATAATTTGGAATATTTTAGATATTGTGATTGCCGTAATACTAGTATATCTAATATTCAAGTTAGACAAGAAATAATCTAATATAAATTTTATTTACCATGGGATTGCTTAACTTTATATTAGGTAATACCCATTCTCTAGGTTAGTAATCGTCAATATACTAATAATCAACGAAGTTTGAATAGAAAAATGATACTATGAAACAAATCATTCAAAAAACGGAAGCATTATGATTCTATATCACACTTCCAATATTACAGACAGGAACAATGTTTTAATCGGTATTGTAGCATTGTTTATGTTACATTCTTGTGTAATATCATACAACTATTTTATAGTATAAACAGCCAGCAAATATAGGTACAAATAATTATCTAACAATGGCAGCAATTGCTTAATCTAAGAGTAGTTGCTGCCGTTGTTATGTTGTGGGATAAGACATGAGAATGTTGGAGTGATATGACATTTCATACATTCTGGGCGATGTTTCGTACATTATGCTTTAATGTTTATTGCATATAAAGAAAAAACTATATACATTTGCCTAGGAAAAAGTCTATAGATGGAAAAATTTTTGCTCATATCAAACTCAAATGAACTGGTGCGCGTTGCACCGAAGCATATCGTGTGCATCACTGCGGATGGGGATTACTCTACATTGCTACAGGCTGATGGGGAGTCACGTGTGGTGTTATGTCAGTTAGGAAAACTTGTCGAGATGATTAACTCGCAACTAGGTGCGCGAGGTAATGATTTCATACGCTTAGGTAGGAGTTTAATCATTAATCTTAACTACGTGCACTACATAAACGTCCCCAAACAAAAGCTGGTTCTATCTGACTCATGCTCGGTAAACCATACAGTGACAGCTTCGAAGGAGGCTCTAAAGCAACTTAAGGAATTAATTGAAGAGGAGGGCAAATAGTATGATATATTTTAATGATATTGACGATAATCAGATTCAGGTCCTAGGCACACGCGAGGAAAACAATTATCAGAATCGACTGCAGAAATTTGTATTAAAATTTAAACCGCATATAAAAACGTATGTGTTTATTATTATATCGGTTTTAAATTTAGTGGTTGTAATAATAATATTTATTTTTATAGCCAGGGATAATAATGTTTATAACAGAACTGAGGTTCAATATATAAACAGTAATGAAGAATATTATTTAAACGAATCTGATGCTGCAGAAATAGGTTATTTTGAAATAGATAATACACCTACAGTTTTAAATCAAAAACAGATATATGATAATATAAAAAATAAAGATATAACATATACTGAAGTTGTTGATACTGTGGTAAATGATATACCATTTAAAATTTATATTCCGCACAATGCAGTAATGTCTTTACATCACGGAATAATAGATTTAAAAGATACTACTATTGTATATGTTGCACAAGCTGCTGATATTCGAGCTGACAATGGAAATATAGTTGGAGATTTTATATTGAAAGGAGAGCAAATATCTCGAGGAATTATAAAACGAGGATATTGTGCATCTATAAATGGTCAAATTTTTATTGGCATGGGTAATGGTGACGGATTTTTAAATGAAACTATTACACAGGGAGGATATATGTTCCGACAATATCCTTTGGTACATAATGGTAAATGGATTAATAATAAACCTAAAGGTAAATCAATTAGAAGAAGTATCTGCCAAAGTAAAGGACAAACATTTATGGTGGAAACTATTTCTAGAGAATCCTTCTCTGATTTTGCACAATCGCTGGTTGATCTTGGAGTAGATAATGCAATATATTTAGTAGGAAGTAATACATACGGTTGGGCAATAGACCAAGATAATATAAAACACGAGTTTGGTAATAAAGAATATTATACTGACATACAAAATATACCTCAAAATATTAATTACATAGTGTGGAGAAAGCAGTAAGAGATATTATTGCTGATATTTTGAGATAAATTACTATAGTTTAGGGATTTTACTGGTGTATACTAGAAATATTTGTATGTCCATTTAATTTAAGGTAGGTTCTATAAATTAGTTATAATCTTGAATTAGATAAATTCCATTGCTTCTGTTCTCTAATATCTCTAGTACCATATCTTCTTCATTTTTACTTACTCACATAGATCACTATGCTCGTAAGCTCAAATTTAAAATCTATGGAACAATAGACATCATATAACGCAAAGCTAATTTATAGAACCTACCTTAATTTTTTTTAAATATATGACTAAAGTATATCATGTTCTCAAAGATATTTTCATTAGTTTATTTATATTATATATTATAGTAATAGGTTATGTTTTATACTGTATTGTCTTCGATAAAGAATTTGATTGTGATAATACTAAACGGAATACTGCTGATTCCGATTTTGATCTTGACTTTGGTTTCTGATAAATTAAGAGTTATAATTTGGAAAAAAATTAATAAAAGAACTGATACATATAATACACTTCCTAATAATAGAATAGATCAATTATTCTCCTTATGTGTTAATTTCTTGTTGATATTAGGAGAAAAGGTGGGTATGTCATATAATGAAATTAATATTTGGATCTTTTGTATTATTTGGCCAATATTAACATTGATATTATTTATATTAGCTATTTGCTAATGTTGAGTGGTGGTCTATTATTTATGGTAGGTTCTATAGATTAGTTATAATCTTGGTTTGAGTAAATTTAGTTGCTTTTGTTATTTAATATCTATTGCACAATATCTTCTTTATTTTCAATCACTCACATAGACCACTATGTTCGTTTACTCAAATTTAAAATCTGTGGCACAATAGATACCATATAACGTAAAGCTAATTTATAGAATCTGCCATATTACGAAAATAGGTTAAATTTTTCAATTCGTACACTCACAATACAGGTTCGTACAGTCGAGGTTTAAAGCCTTGAATGTACGAATCTTTTTTATGACCTTTGTGGTGCAATCAAGCAAAATATTATAGAGAAGCTTGAGAATTGAGATTGTTTTAATATTACCTGTTTGTAATTTTTAATTAATTATTATTATGAAAACCAAGATTTACAACCTGATTATCATCGACGAGAGTGGTTCTATGCAAATTATCAAGCAAGAGGCTATCAACAACGTAAACGAAACGATTCAGACAATACGTTCTGCACAAGCTAAACACCAAGACCAGGAGCATTTCGTTACACTAGTTACATTTAATGATGAGGTAAAAGTAATACATGATTGCGCGCCTGTGGAGAAAATAGCAGAACTCACGTCTGAGACATACATACCTAATTGCAACACAGCTCTGTTTGATGCCATGGGTAAATCACTCAATCAGCTACGAAAGCAGGTAACAGATGATGACAAAGTGCTTGTTACCGTAATCACAGATGGATATGAAAATGCATCTCGAGAATATCGTGGAGTAGCAATCAAGGCTTTGATAGACGAACTGAAGGCCAAGGAGTGGATCTTTGCTTATATCGGTGCCAACCAGGATGTAGAAGCAATTGCTAAATCTATGTCTATCGATAATATACTGGCATTTCATCCCGATGCATGTGGTGTAAAGAAAATGACTGCTCGTATGAACCGTAGCCGCAAGAATCTATTTGATAACGTTGGTGGTTGGAGTGGGTTTGCGAGTAAATTTGTATGTGACGATGATGACGACAATATTTAAGGTGGGGCTATAATACAGCTTTGAGATACAGGTAGGCTCTATAAATAACTTTGAATTATAGGGCTTATCCCCAAAAATATCCGCGACTTTTCCTAATGAACAGGCCTTTATAAAGGTAGGTTCTATAAATTAGTAATAATCTTAAGTTAGGTATCTTCTATTGCTTTTGTTCTCTAATATCTCTAGTACCATATCTTCTTCATTTTTACTTACTCACATAGATCACTATGCTCGTAAGCTCAAATTTAAAATCTATGGCACAATAGACATCATATAACGCAAAGCTAATTTATAGAACCTACCTAAAAAGCAAATAATATGAGCAAAGAAATAGAATGGCTAAGAAAGCTAAAGAGCAAGCCAAGTAAAGATGACTTGTCTCAGGTTGTGCCTAACGATAAACAGGTCACTGCTGAGCAGAAATATGCAGCTCAGACATCAACTCCTGACGATGCATTGGTGTCAGAGATGAAGGGATTCAAAGCAATTGCAGGTATGGATTCGCTCAAGTCACTCGTAACCGAGAGCTTCATCAATGTCATTCGCAATCCTGTGCAAGCTAAACTTTATGGTGTCAGCGTACCTAATATTCTCCTGTATGGTCCTGCCGGATGTGGCAAGACATACTTTGCCGAAAAGATGGCCGAGGAGATTGGTATTAACTTTATGAGGGTTAGTCCTGATGATTTGGCATCGCCCTACCTTCATGGTACTCAAGCGAAGATAGGCGAACTATTTAAGCGGGCAGAGGCTATGGCTCCAACGCTACTCTTCTTTGACGAATTTGATTGCATGGTGCCGAAGCGCACTAACAATCCCGACAAACAATATCAAGCGGATGAGGTGAACGAGTTTCTCACCATGCTCAACAATACTTCGCAGAGGGGGATATATGTTATCGCTGCAACCAACCGTCCAGATAATATTGATTCTAGCGTCATGAGAACGGGCCGCATTGATGAGAAAATTTACATTCCCATGCCAGACAAGGAAGCACGTGCTACACTATTTCGCTACGAACTAAATTCAAGACCAGCAGCAACAGATATCAGTTATAACACTCTAGCTGAGCTAAGTCAGGGATATAATTGTAGCGACATCAGCTACATTGTCAAGACGGCAGCACGCAACAAGTTTAATAACTCTATCCTCACCTCTACCAAATCTCCAATAACCCAAAGCGACCTGGAGTACGCAATAGCCAATACCTGCCCATCTGTAAGCGAAAAAGACTTACGTGCCTTCGAGAGAATAATCAGAGACATCTCTCCGCAATCGCATGAGAGAAGAATGTATAAAGTAGGATTTTAGGTAGTAATTTATAGTATCAACAGATATGATAATGGTATTTGCAATAGTGGTAGTCATAATAGGCTTTATTCTCAGATGCTTTAACTCGGAGAAAAAGTCAGATAAAGAAACCGATACAGTAAACGTAGAGGACATGGAGGAACAACCCATCGACACACCGTCACAGCTAGAGCAGTGTAGAGCCATACTGAAGGAGTTAGGTTTCAGAGTTAAAGTTGATGATACGTCCTTGTTATTCAGCTACGAAAGAACGTACATGCTGCTATCTATAGACAATGAAGAGCATTCACTATGTATCGTGGTACCTCACGTATGGAATATTAGCGATAGTAATGAATTTACACTTCTTCGTGTAGCCAACAGAATTAATACTTCTATCTATCCTGTCAAAGCCCATTTGATCGAGAATACTCTGTGGTTGTGTAGTAGTCAAATTATCGCTCATGATGAAATTATCTCCCTGGATGTTATCGTGAGGATGATAGATTCGCTGGGTTATGCCAGGTCGATAATCGAGTATTTACATAAGGAATGTTTTATAAATTAGCTTTGCATGATATAATATTTATTGTGCCATAAATATTAATGATAGAAAACAAATGAACAGAACTGAGCAAATCAAAGATATCCTTGAAGAGATGGGATTATCTCCTATTGTTAATGGCAATAGCATTGAAGTGACATTCGAGATGAAATTCCTGGTAATAAACACAACCGAGAATGAACCCAATGCAGACGAGGATGAAGACAAATACATCAACATACAGCTTAATAGGTTGTATGACATTCAAGACGAATCAGAGATAACCGAAATACTGGTCATCTGTAACAAACTTAACCGCGAACTTCGACAAATCAAGACATATATTTCTGAGGATCTCTCGACGGTAGATTCCTCCTTCGAATTCTGGTTCCTGGATGACGCTGACCTGCGCAATAACATCAGCACAGCCCTCTATATGTTCTCATATATTAGGACTTATTTCTATCAGTCATTGCGAGAAATCAGAGTAGGAAGTGATACTCCTGAAATTACAGATAACAACGACGTAGAAGAAAAGTCAGAGTAACTAATCCATAACGAACAAGCAACTAAATATATAATCAATGAAAAAGAAAATTTCCGTTAAACTATTTTTTTGCGTAGTGTGGCGCATGTTGAGTCAGGTGGCAACATCTATTCTTAAACTCTTTGCCTATAAAAATATGAGTATCTTAGGTAAGATAGTGTGGCGTACTTTCCAAACGTGTTTTGCCATTTGGATGCTGATGTTAACCTTGGTACTTGCCAAAGAATTCTTTTGTGATTTAATATACGGACGATGTATCCAACCTTACGTTTCTGATAGCTATTGTGAGAAAACTACGCTTAGCAGCGACATTATATTTAAGTACAATACTTACACTGGCAGGGGACGTGTATACAATGATTGCACAGGACAGGTGATTACTCGTAATGTTTCCAAGGTTTGGCTTCCTGTTAATGACGACTCCCTGGCGGTATTCGTACAAGATGAAAAACGAGGATACCTTAATCGATACACTGGTGAGGTTGTCATTCCTGCACAATATAGGAGGGCATGGATGTTTTCTGGCGAATTGGCTGCAGTAGAGAAAGACAAGGAGCTTCTCTTCATCAACAAGGCCGGAGATGTGGTGATAGACAAGAATTTAGGCTTTAGTTCAAACACATCGTACCCCTTCTTCATAAAAGGTTATTGTCCCGTAGCCGACAAAAAATCATCCAAGGTTGGATTGATTGACCGACAAGGCGATTGGGTTATCACTCCTCAGTATGATAAAATTGATTATCGCTGGGGATACTGGCATATAACTGACGGAAAATATGAAGGACTTCTTTCTGCCAATCTGGATACGGTATATTCCATTTCTTATCCATGTATCAAGGTAACGTCTGATTATATCGAACTGCACACAAAGGACAAGATAGTAAAGCAGGTTAATCACAATGGTGATATCTTGGTAGAAAACGTGGTAGGTGCCGTTACTACGTTGGAATATGATAAGACAGAGGTAATACAGTGTTTTACCGATGATGGCGAATACGTCTGTCACAATACCCGAGGCGTGGCAAAGTGCAAACAATATGGTGTAGTTTGGGTTGATGAAATGTTTTATGGTTTGCTTGACCTGCATGGCAAATGTATCACTCCTGCTCTATATACTAGTATTGAAGCGATAGGGGAGGACCTATACTTGTGTCAACCCAATGGTGTCATCATCAATGGCAAAGGAGAAACTGTAAACTAGATTTACGTTTAGCGATATGAAATATGTACTATTATTACTATTGACGGCAATACTAATGATATCGTGTGGTCAGCAACCAGATGTGCGAACCATATCTTTAGATGAAAAGGAGAGGGCTCACTGCATAAAAGTCTTGCGACTGTATCAAAATGTGGATTCTCAACTCATCGATGAGAAGAATCGCGTGTATCAATTGATGCTCAAATATTCCATTCCAGGTGGTGAACCAAGCGAAGCAGAGACGGATTATTTCCTGCATAATGTTGTTCACATAGACTCTGTAATGTCCATGGGAATAAGTCTTGTTGCAGAAAGTAAATACGACGAACTTCTTGCTCTTTTGGAAACGGAAATAAACAATATTTATGGTCATCCTCATCATACGATAGACAACGAGCTACTGTTGCACGATGTAATGATGTTGCTGTATTTTAAGAAATATCCGCATATCGAATCCCTAGCTAAGTCCATCCCCCTTTTAGAATGGACTATGATACGCATGGAGACATCATCTGATAGGCATCCTATGTATGTTCAGATTTTAATGGAGATACTAGCATACTATGACATACTTGAAAAACAAACAGAGGTAATATCTGTTGGGCAGAAACTCAGTAGTTATGCCATACAAGCAGGAGATGAGAAAGCCCAGATATATTCTTCCCTCTTAATGGCGCATTCCTACAATATGGAGGGTATGCAAGAGTTGGGAGACAGCTGCCGCAATAGTGTAAAGCATTTGCTTGACAAATATCCCGAGGTTTATGAGACAACAATGCAATTCTTAAACAGATAATACCATATTTAAATATATTTTGTCTTATGAGAAAGAAATTATTATTAGGTACCGTAGCGCTTTTGGGTCTATTTTCGTGCCAGCAAAGATCAACAACATTAGAAAGAGTTTCTACTTTAGATTCGTGTCTTCAAACTACAGTTGATTCCCTGTTGCATGCTAAGATGAACGAAGTGAATGCGATTTCTGGCCACGCTATTGTAATGGAAGTAAAAACTGGTGAGGTTAAGGCTATGATAGGCGGCCGAGATAGTCAAAAGTCAAGATTGGTACGTACTGCAATATTGTTAGCAGCTTTAGAAACAGGCAAGGTTACCCTTACCGATATCGTTGATACAGAGTCTGGCGAATACATAGAAAATGATACCATTCTTCGAGATCACAACTGGTTCAGAGGTGGGTACGGTGAGCTAAGTATATTGGACGGTTTTTGTCAAACATCAGATATAGCAAATTATAAAATGCTAAAGATGGCATTTGATAGTGAGCAAGAATTTTATGATTCCATTGCTAAAATGTGTTATGGAACGCCTTCGCATATTGAGGGAATGGACTCTCTGATACCATCTTCAATTATTACTCCCGAGGATAGTGCTTGGACTCCTAATACCCTTATGTTCTTCTGCCAAGGCCATAACCACAATATTGCCCCTATCCAAACTCTGGCATTCTTTAATGCGATCGCCAATGATGGCACGATGGTTAAACCAATGTTGTATAAAGGAGCAACTGAGATTATCAATCAACAAATTGTCAGTGCCGAAGCCATAGATAGTGTTCAGTTTGCCATGATAGAAATAGTTAATCGTGGATTAAGTAAAAGAGCAAAGTCAGAGCGAGTACAAGTTGCAGGACTTGGGAGTTCTGTTATGCTCACAGACAACAACGATACATCCAATGACATGTCAAATACTTTGTACAATGTGCAATTTTGTGGATATTTTCCAGCAGAGAATCCCAAGTACTCAATCATCGTAGGTATGAACAAATGGGGATTGCCTGCAAGTGGTGGAGCAATGGGAGCTCCACTATTTAAGGATATTGTAGAGTCGATCTTAAGATTAGAGACCCGATAAGTTCTTAACAAGTACATACATCATAACATAATAGACAATATCTACTCAAATCTAATTTTCCATCAATAATTCCACACATCAAATAAAAACTAATATCCCCTGGTGGTTCGCTCCATCATGGGATATTTTCATCTACTTTCCCAATTCTCATTTTCTGCATCATTTGTACGCATTGCCAACATTATAGCTTCACCCACCAATGCAAACTCAGCCAACAGATAATGACGCTTATTCGCTATCTTAAATGTATGCCCGGCGATTTCTGCGGTTCTCAACAATCTTCTACTTATCATAGAATCATTATAGAATACCGTACTACCCACCAAAAATGCTGTACCCGAAGGACTTAACTCGTATACAATAGGACCAGCATCAATATCAAAGCCAAAATAGAAAGACCTATCCCAATATTCCTTTAATCCGCATAGCAATCCATTCTTCAAAAACAATGATTTAAGTCTGATGTATTGTTCCTTAGCAAAATCTCCATCTATCAATGTTAAATAGTAACAGTTCAATGCAGAGTATGACCCCTTTATTGGAGCATTAT
Organism: Bacteroidaceae bacterium; assembly: GCA_045613565.1. Lineage (GTDB taxonomy): Bacteria > Bacteroidota > Bacteroidia > Bacteroidales > Bacteroidaceae > Physcousia. Next base: position 16,198 of record JAZLBF010000077.1, on the reverse strand, counting down.
CATACATAGTTCCATCATCCTTCAGAAATGACACCAACAATCCACTCTTTTTATCCACCCAATCCTTTCTAGCTCTTTCCACCCACCTGTCTACTGTTGCTTTATATTTCCCATTATGGAGATTTGAATACTTATCAAGGGCAACAATAGCCACCAACATGTCTGGAATATATATTGGTTCGCCTGCATATGTTGGCAAATTAAATCCCTTACTTTCTAGCAATCTCCTATTCATTGCCTTGCACACGTCCTCCAACAAGTCATCATACCTACAATCACCACCTATCTCTTTATATCCACATATCATCCATGCCAAGTGGCTCAAATAAGACACATGACTATCTTCCCCATCAAGACTGTTCAATGCATCTTCACCCCATCTCAACGTATCATAATACCTAATCTCTCTAGACTTAACAATCTCAATCAATCTCTGAATGTATCCCAAATTTTCAGTCCTTGTTTCAGGATACAATCTAGATATATTTACCAATGAGGCTGTAAACATAGAGCATAAGTACAACGCCCATTCGCCTTGAAACTGCACACCTATAGAAGAAGGCATTTCTTCCAACACCCCTTGTGGAGTCGTTACCAACTTCTCCACAAGGTAATTACGCCTTTCGATAATATCATTTTTCTTGCCATCCCCTGTGCTATACTTCTCACAAAGCCAAGCGCTGCTAATCAGTTTTAATAATACTAGAATCAATACAATTGCCGTATTCCTAATCATGTTGCCACATCTACACCACCTGCCCAATCTCTTCAGATACTTATTACTCAATTTAATACTCACCAAGCACGTTAAACCATACAAAGGCAAAATACCACAGAAGCATATCGAACCCACAAAATTGTCAAACAAGAAATACAAGGCAACAGCAATGCACATATACAATAGATACGGAATAAGCACCCATCGCCACCCGATATCCCAATGAATATATTCGCCATACACAATGTATAACAAAGTATACGCTAGCATCAATATCAGTGTACCATACGCATAATCATAATCCCACACATAAGGCAACAGAAAGTACAGTACTAACTGCACGATATACCATTTTACCACCCCAATCACACTCCTTAGGAATGGTCTCAAATCAATCTCATCATCAGTGATAAGCATCTCAACATTAATTATTTTTACAAAGGTAATAAAAAGGTAGTTAATAAAAAAAAGATTTGCGTTATTTGCATTATATGAGATATATACATTGTATTATAGATTTTAAATTTGAGTGAACCTTTTCGTTAAGCTCGTTTTTAGGTCAGCCTTGGCGAGCAAAGGTAGAATATTATTCAGCGTATAGTTGTCTATGTGAGTGCGTTATGCGATAGTTATAAGTGTTACGCTATTGTCTTGAATCTAAAGGAGTACAGAGAGCAGATGACAGATAGTTGATGATGAAGACAAAACTAGTACTCTGATTCAGGGGAGTGGTTAAAACTACAAGGCATAACCACCGTCACGATTTGCGACACAGGTTCTAACTACAAGTAAAAATAGCTAAGAATTTAACTCTTTCAGCACACAAACTCCTCAATATTATCGCACAAAATACGCTAAAAGAGACAAACAGAGTGATAGAAATTAGCACCCCTATGTAGAATAAAAGTAAAACAAGTTGATCATTAGATATTTAAACGATGTTGCTAAACGCGACGCCATCAATACACTTGGCTACCGTGTTTTCCATAATTAGTAGAGTTCCCATTTTAAAAAGTGATGAATATTCCCTTTATTTCCAATTATTGCTGTCCGGTAAAATAACTATTTTTGCCCTGGTTACAATTATGTTTGTGCAGACAAAGGTAACCAAAGGGGCAGATATCTCGTGAGAGGTCTTAGCCATTAATTTAAATATCGTAAAAAAGTTTTATCGGACAGCAATATATTTGAATATAAATAACCCCAAACGCCAGCTTAGCATTACACTAGGCTGGCGCTTGTATTCTCGTTAATCTTTCATCGTTTATTTTTCAATGAACACCTTCTTGCCATTCTGGATGTAGATGCCAGAAGAAGCGGGAGAGGTGATACGGCGGCCCTGAAGGTCGTACATCTCAGTGCTCTCAGCCTCTACGGTAGAGGGGATTACATCGATACCAGTAGCAGTTGACTTGATGGGGTAGAAGGGAGCGTCCTCGGTGAACTTGTACTTGCCACCACTAGCCCAATCAAGAGAGAAGCGAACGAAACGCATGGTGAAACCACCAAACACGCCATTCTCCTCATAATATACGCCTAGGGTACCGTCGGGCAATACCACTGCAGCGCTGTAGGCTGAGCCACGAGGACAAATCTCCTTAATTGACTCGAAAGTTTCACCCTCGTCAGTAGACAATGCGATACTTACCTTTTCACGGCTAGAGCTATTGGGAAGAGTCTGGAATGCAATGTTCCAGGGGTTGTTCTCCAATGTAGAGCACCATACCATGTACTCACCATCACAAGCATTACCAGAGATACCAGTTTTGAAGCGAGTTTGAGCAGGCTTGTGCCAGGTCTTACCTTCATCAGAAGTTGAGTTGGTATAATTGAAACCTGTAGCACGTACGCTGATAGCTAGGTCGCCATTGTTACGCTCTAGGGTCTTGGGCTCGTCTGCACCAGAAGTACCGCTGTTGCCACTTACATACCAGCTCTTACCACCGTCCTTACTCATGAAGAAATAGAAGTGCTGGCTGTTGTCGGCCTGACGGTTGACGAAACTAGAAACGAGAGTACCATTACGGCGCTGAAGAGCTGCACCTGAACCAGAGAAACCGCTCTGCCATGTCTTGGTCTTAGGATTGGTACACTTAGCACCAAAGAGGTCGTCAGTGTGGTCAACGGGAGCATCCCATGTGAGACCGCCATCACGGCTGGTGATAGTCTTCCAGCGAGGAGGCTGAGCTGCAGTACCAGCGAAGAAGCCGTGACCATAGGTTCCGGCACTGGTCATGATACCCACGATTTCGCCATTGTCACGATTGGTAACGATAGAAGCATCGCCATGACCATAGTCGCCACCAGTGGTAGGAGTACCAGCTACAGTCTGAGGGTCACTCCAAGTCTTACCACCATCCTCAGAATACTGTGCTACGAGGTAACAATGAGAGGGAAGGTCGGAGTTGTGGTTCTTGCGGTCGTCAGTTAGGGTAACTAGGCGCTTGCCATCTGCTGTAACGGTGATAGAGGGGATACGATAGTAGAGAGAACCCTTGTCCATAGGCATCAATACGGCGCTCTCAGTGAGGAAGATGGTAACATTCATCTTGGGATTACCATTAGGCTCGGCAATCTCCTCGCCATCGATGATGTAGCTCAAGATACGAGCATCAACCTTGTTACCCTCCTTAGCCTGCTCAGAGATATCGTAAGCAATCCATAGGTAGTATTCGCCAGGAGTTAGTTCCTTGCTACCGGTGATGGTAAATTCTTTGGTCTCGGGATCGTACATTACGGGTTCACCAAACTGCTCGCCATTCTCCTCACGCCAGGGCATGCTGCGCTCTTCGGTGTCAACGAATAGTTCGCGGTCGTTTGTAGCAAAGAATGCCTTTGCAGCAGTAACATCGTTGCCACCAATAGTACCAGCTAGGCGTGCCTTCACACCCTGGAAATTAACGCTACCAGATGCACCACCGATAACAATCTTTGAGCGAACGATACCCTGATTCTTGTTGCCAATACCAGTGGTCACCTTACCCTGAACAACGGTAGAAGATGTAAACTTAGCATCAGAAGTACCCTTAGCAGTTACGGTAAAGTCAGTGAGTACTACACCGTTACCGTTAGCTCCGGCTAGGGTGAAGCTAACTGTCTGCACCTCTACACCAGAAGCACTGATGGTCTGAGGTTCAGTCGTGGTAGTGTAAGCTGTACCATCTGCCATAGTGAGAGTAAGACCAGTGCTATGACCATTATTGCTAAAGGTAAAGCTATAGTCGGTAATAAACAAGCCAGAGGGAGCTGTGAGAGTATAGGTGGCACTACCTGCAGTACCAGTCATCAACTGGATATTGTTTCCATCCCAGTTCATGTTGTTAGGTCCGCATCCGAAAGTCAATTCGGGCTGAGCATTGCTCTTCCAGGTACTATTCCAATTCTGATTTACACTCTCGCCACGGTACAGATTACCATTGGCTTTGTCTAGGGTGTACTGCTTGACAATTTCACCCTCTGCCCATGCAAAAAGCGTACAGAAGCACGCCAACAACATAAGTAGATTTTTCTTCATGTTAGTTTAGGTTTTTGTTAATATTAGATTAAAATTGTAATAATTCCAGGGCAAAGATAGTAATAAAAACGGAAAACGGAAAACTGAAAACTGAAAAGTTGTGGAAAACGGAAAACAAAATCAGCTCCGCCTTGGAGAGACAGAGCTGATGTAAGTGTATTTGTTTTTGAGAGGGTTTATTTCTGTAGAATCTTCTCGCCTACAGGGGTGTAGCTAGAGTCCCTCTGAAGACTATCACGCTCGGCAGCAATCTCCATCTGGATGTACTTTTCTGCCTCTACTGTCTGAGGCTTGCCTGTACCCCATACTATCTCGTAGTAACCACGGTCGATGGGACGATGTGCTCCGTCGTACAAGAAAGCAAAGATATACATGCTACCGCCCTCTGCATTGCCCTCATACTTAGAGTACTCGTTGACGGGACATAGCAATGCGTATGCTACCTCGCCCTTAAGAGCCTTCTCGTTGATATGAACGAAGAAGAAACGTTCGCCCTTCTGAGCATAAGCGTTGGTAACAACTACTGAAGAATCCTGCTGATTAACGCGGAACTTGAGGTCGGTACCCTTCTCGCCAAACCAATCCTTCACCACGAAGGTACTATCATCCATCATGGTCAATTCTATCTGCTGATGACCAGGAGTATTGCACAATGTTCCCTGTGTCTGCACATTCCATACTGGAGCTGGAGCAAACCATGAGCTGATGGCCAAGATGGCAACATATACCCAGTGGGCGATGACACCTGCACAGATACCTCCGATGAATGAACTGAGGAATGCCTTTGCCACCAAGGGACGATAACCAAGTGAATCAAGAGTAGCAGCATCGGTGCTGAGATAACCACTCCAGCACATACCCATAGCGGTGCACACGGCGATGGCATTGCCATCAATGATACCCTTGGCTGTAAACTCGGGAATCAAACCCAAAGCTGCACCTACTGCACCCAATGCTGTGATGGGGAAGGCCACCAATTCGGGGGCTGTAAAGCCAAACAACCACTCGAAGACGAAGCTAATCTGACCTGCCAACCATGGGAGCAACTGTGTACCCTGGAATGCACCACCGGTATAGACGATAATCTCATTGCCCAATTCGTCGACACCCTCAGCTGTACCACCAAAGGTCAGCATCATTACCAAAGTGCTGATGATAAGCACGCCAGGGATGATGGCCATACCGATGGTAACACCGTCCTTACCGCCATCGAGCAATGAATTGAGCACGCGAACAAAGAGGGTGGTGTCCTTCTTCTTATCCTCGCCCTCTTGGCTAAAGCTTACATCGGGGAGCACTTCATCACCCTGATAATTGGTGATAGCGGTAGCATCCTCGTGACGATAGTTGGGGAACATCTTCAATGTGAAGCGCTGCATCACGCGAGTGGCTACTACGCAACCACATACTGCGCCAAAGAATCCTACGAAGGGAGCTAGGAAATAACCCTGTCCCACCATGAACACGATTACCAATAGGCCCATACCAAAGGCAGTGCCAAAATTGACAAGAGAAACGTGCTGATACTTCTTGAAATAACGAGCAAAGCCCTTGTCCTGACTAAGTGCGATGATAGCAGGATTGTCGCTCAAGAAAGTGAGCACAGCTGCCAATGATGCCACACCAGGCATATTAAATACGGGACGCATGATGGGGCGAAGCAGACGCTGCAATAGGTCTACAACTCCAAACTCTACAAAGATCTTGCCCAAAGCACCTGTGATGACACACATACCCATGAGGTAGAATACGGTGTTAAGCAGAAGCTCGTGCGCTGTGTGCATGATGGTGTTGAGCATGTTGGCAAATCCCATCACACTGCCCATGTAGCCAAACAGGGCAACGATGATAATGAGGCATGGTATGCCATTAGGAATTCTTTTCAGCATATTGATTTAATGTTTGATTTTACTACTTTTTCTTCAATGCCCATCTCAATCCGCGGAGGATATCAAAGTTCATCTTAGCACCCACGTTTATCAATAGGTGGTCGTCCTGCATAGCACCATTAGGATTGGTGTTCACACCCCAATGATAACCAGCTGCAGCGTGCAAGCGCAGTACATCGGGATATTTCTTGAAGGGCTTATACTCCACACCACCACTGACGCTGTTCATCTCTGTGCCAGAAGTGACATAAAGGTCGGCATCGGTGCCAGTATTGTTTACATCATAGGTGTACTTGCCAAAGATACGCAATGTGCTGTGTGGACAACCGCTCAGCTCTGCTATCACGCTACAGTCGTCGAAGAGGAAGGTCTGTCTGCTACTAGCTCTGTTGACGTAATCCAACTCTAGCCACAACTTGTTGGGCATGAAGTTGAACTTGTTGCCCAAAGCTATATAGTTCATCCATCTGTCGCCTGTGCACTGAAAGGCATTGACAGACCAAAGTGTCTCCCACATGCCATGCTTTCCTGCCCAGAAGAGCGAGAAACCATAGGTATTGTTGCTACCTATCTGTGTGCGGAAGGGGCTATTGCAGAACTGAACCAAGAGACGGTCGTCGGGTGTGATATTATAACTTGCACTCACACCAAACTGATAACAACCGATATGATTCCAGTACTCACTGTTGTTGCCATAGATGTCAATAGGAGGACGGTCATACTCATAACCACCCACAGCCACTATCTGCTTACCTCCAGAGAAGGTCCACTTGGAGTTGGGAGCATAGTTCAATACCATCCAGTCAGTAGCTTGCCAAAAGTTACGGTCGTTGCTGAGATTCAATCTCTGACGCCAAGAGAAAGTCAATCCCTTGTACAATCTTGCATCAAAGCGTAGATTAAAAAACTCACCACGGAAACCACTCTTCTCTTCATTCGTATGACCTCCGATACTCTGTGTTTGCCAACCGAAACGTGTCTCCACGGTCAACTTCTGAACCTCAGGACCCTGATACTGATACACACGACGAGCCGATGTCTCATCCGACTCTGTGGCGTGCAAATTCATCGCGCACGCACCTAAAAATGCTATTGTTAGTAGATATTTTTTCATAAATCGACGTCAAAGGTACAAAGATTAACGCACTTGAACAAAAGAATATTAACACTTTTTAACATGTTGCATAAAATACCCCCTCTCCATTGTGCTATTGCAGAAATTAATCGTACCTTTGACTCCGTAGAAGACAAACGCCTTCAAAGTAAACTCAAATCCGCACGTTAAATGAAGATACTAGTTACTGGTGCCAATGGCCAATTGGGTTCGGAGATGCGCCTGTTGGCAAATGACGATACCAACAACGAATATATTTTTACCGATGTCAATCAGATGGAGGGTAGAACCACCATCCACCTGGACATCACCAATCGTGAGGCTGTATGCCAAATGGTGCAAGACGAGGGTGTAGAAGCCATAGTGAATTGTGCCGCTTGGACCAATGTGGATGCTTGCGAGACAAATCCCGAACTGGCTGCCTTGGCACACCAACTTAATGCCTGCGCACCAGAAAATCTTGCCCTAGCCATGAAGCAGGTGGGTGGACTCCTCATTCATATCTCCACCGACTATGTCTTTGGTGCAGAGCCTTACAATACTCCTTGCAACGAGCAGCAGCAGGGCACTCCCACTGGTGTGTACGGACAGACCAAGAAAGAGGGTGAGCAACGCATCCTAACCACCCAGTGCAAGCACGTTATCATCCGCACGGCATGGCTCTACTCCGAGTTTGGCAAGAACTTCTGTCGCACTATGCTACAACTCACTGCCGAACGTCCCACCTTGCAGGTTGTCTATGACCAATGCGGTACTCCCACCTATGCCTTAGACCTTGCCAAGGCCATCTCTGCTGTGCTAGCAGATTATGCCAATGTCAAGGATTCTTGTTCATACTCCAAGACTGGCATCTACCATTACTCCAACCTAGGTGTATGCTCTTGGTACGATTTCACTCAGATGATTCAACACACGGCCACTCTGCTGGGTAGTCCTCGCCATTGCGATATACGTCCTTGCCTCAGTAGCCAATATCCCTCGCCTGTCAAGCGCCCATCATACTCCGTGCTAGACAAGACCAAGATTCAAACCGTCTTCAACATAGATATCCCCTATTGGACAGACTCCCTGCGCCAATGTATGGAAAATCTGATAAACAATTAAACGGGAACCCTCAGATTCCCTTTCACTATAAACCGCAACAATACCTTTTATAATATGGACTTAATACCCTCCTTCCAAGTAGACCATCGCAATTTGATGCCTGGTATCTACATCTCTCGCCAAGACAAGGTTGGCAATGAGAGCATCACCACATACGACATCCGTATGACAGCCCCCAATCAGGAACCTGCATTGCAAGTTTCGGCCATCCACACCATCGAGCATATCGTAGCCACATTCCTTCGCAACGACCCCGAATGGAAAGACCGCATCGTCTACTGGGGCCCCATGGGATGCCTTACTGGCAACTACCTTATCATGAAGGGCGAATGGGATTGCCAATTGGTGCGCCAACTAATGCTACGTGCCTTCCAGTACGTTGTTGACTATGCCGATGAAGTTCCTGGCACTACTCCAGCCACCTGTGGTAACTATCTCTTGCACGATCTCCCCATGGCTAAGTGGGAAGCTGCACGCTACATCAAGCGTCTTCAAGACGATTTCCATTGCGAATACCCAGGCATCGTTCGTCCCGAAGATGCTGGTGGTCTCGTCTTCCACGATGCATAAAAGGAGTACAGAGTACAGATAAAAGAGTACAGATAAAAACTGCTAATTGGGATGCTCTCTCCCCAAGAGTACCTCAAAATAGGTTGACAGATTACAGTTGACATAAAGCGGCAACTTAGTATCACGCTAGGCTGCCGCATTTATTGTACCTCTTTGCAAACTCTGTTACTGATATATATTCCATAAAGACTACTCCTTATCGGCAAGAATCATTGCCATTTTAGCAGCAAATATACTGTTTTTTGCCGATATCGGCAAGGACAGCACTATATTTTATGCTTTCTGTTGAGTGGGAATACAAAAAGAGCCTCTGGAGAATCAGAATCCCAAAGGCTCTTTTATGTGTTGTTTATTGTAGAGTGCTGAGCTTACGGTTTACGGTTTATTGCTAATCGTTTTGACTTCATCGAATCTGTTAAAGCAAGTCAGTTTTATTATTCGTATACACTCATCAAGCTAAGGCAAGTCGCCAAGGCTCATCAAGCTTCGCAAGTCAGTTTTCCGATTTGACTTCGTCGAATCTGCTCATGCTCGGCATAATTCAAGCGAGCTTGATTCTGCTCTCGCTTACTCGCAGATTTCCGTTTTCCGTTTTCCGTTTTGACACCCTATTACTTCTTCAACTGCTCTTCAACGAACTTAATCATTTCCTTGCCACGGAGGCCGCGCTGAATGATATTGCCGTTGGGAGAGAACAACATAATCTGAGGAATGCCTGTTACGCCGTAGAGCTTAGCAGCATCGTCCTTGTTGTTCTTGGGGATGAAAATCTGGGGATACTTGATGCCTTCCTTCTCAAGGGTAGCCTTAAACTTATCCTCGTCGTCGAATACGTTGATACCAAGCACTATCAAATTGTCGCCGTGCTTCTCGTGCAACTCAATCAGGTTGGGGATTTCAGCCTTGCAAGGACCGCACCAGCTAGCCCAGAAGTCTACAAGCACATACTTGCCCTTGCCTATATAATCTGAGAACTTGCTCTCCTTGCCGTCAAGGCCAAAACCGGTAAAGTCGGTGTACTTCGCACCTTCTTTAGTAGCCTCTAGTGCCTTCATAGAATTGTACACTGCCATCACATTGGCCATATCCTTGGCATACTTTACCTCGTTCATCATTGAGTCTAGGAGATGTAGGCTGGGGTATAGTACCTTGGCAGAAACACCTAGGATGTATGCACCGATGATGTTGTCCTTGTTGTCAGTGATACCATTGCGATAGATGTCGTACAAAGCCTCATAGTCGGCTCTTGTAGCCAAGTCGATAGCTCGTGGCGAAGCATTAGCATCGCGCATACTATCCTCCTTGTTGATAAGCGCCACTCTAGCATCGGTAAGGTTCTTGATGATAGAGTACAACTGGTCGTTCATGCCGCCATTGTCATAAGCCATGGCAGGAATAGTGGTGAAGTCCACCTTGATGTCTGCACCGTTCTTAATGAGCACGGGAGTCTTCATCCAACCAGAGGTGAGGTTGCACACAATCTGCTCCTCTGCCATACCCTTGAAACTGAAGTCCTCGTTGGTTACCACGCAAGAGTCTAGCACACTGCCATCCAACTGTCTCAAATAAACGGTCTTACCTTCATAATCAGCACCAGCATGACCATTGATGGTATACTCCTTGGGCGTACAAGCCAAAAGCATGGCCGAAGCAGCCAAAATAAAAAATCTTTTCATTGTACCTTTTTTATTATTTAATAAATTATGTTTTGTCGATGCAAATTTAAAAACTATTTTCTAGACAGCAAAACAATCCAGCAAAAAGAGCTACAATATTTCCTCGTGAGATGCACTCCTTGAGCGAGCAGGGATTATCTACAATGTTCGTCCTCTCTTGCTTAATCCGTGCTTGTTAAATTGTCATCTGTCATCTGTTTTTAATTAACGCTAATCTTTTTAATGCTGAACTCCTTTCCACCAGTTGACCAGAAGCCAATGATGTAAACGTGGTCAGTGGCAAATGAGCGCTCGGGGTTCTTGCTGCGACGGATTTGGTCGATGGGGATGACGAGACGGTTGCTACTACCGAAATCGAATGTGGCACAATCGCTCCAGTAGTTGTTCTGGTCGAAGAGCCTAAACGACACCTGTGCACCTTCGCCTCCCTCTATCTCTACTATGAGGTGCTTGTACTTGCTGAGGTCAAGACCATTGTCGTACTTCCAACCAGCAAAGCCATATCTGCCTGTAGTAACCGTAGCGGTCTTTGCATCAAAGGTACCCTGCTCCCAGATGGAGGGATTGAAGGCTCCGGAGGTGAGAGGGAAGGTAGTGGCGTGGATGCTGATGGTGTGGCTCTGCTCGTTGCCTCGCGCACCCTGATAGGTGGCAGTGAGCTGAGTGGTGCCGTCGTTGATAGCAGAGATGCGACCGTTGGTCACCTGTATCACATTCTTGTCATAACCGCTGTATGTTGCCATAGATGCCACGTTGTCAGTGTGTCCATCGGCATAGGTGGCGATGAGTTCTAGTTCTTGTGTGCTACCAGTAACTAGGGTGGTTGGATTCTGTCCTATGAACTGCAACTGCTTAAGGGTGAGCGAGGCTTCGCTATAACCCTTGAAATCATCGTCGTAGAACATATCCTCGCTAAACTCGGGCTCTGTGGAGAACCAGTCAACATCTACATATCCTCCCAGGGTACGAGTGGCATAGTTGAAGATGGCAAACTTGTTGCCAGTGAAGACGGAGAGGTCGAACTTCATGTCCAGTTCCTTGCCAAAGGGGATGTACTCCTTGTTGTCCGTGCTGTAATAGAAGTGTGCCTTGCTGGTCTTGTAGTTGGCAATGGCGCGAAGGTAGATGGTGGAACCCTTGATGCGCTCGCCACGCACTTCTTCCTGACTCTTGTGGCGGAGGGATAGGGTGGAGGAGATGAGATATCTCTTCTTACCCTCCTGCTTGATGGCAATGAAGGCAGAGGGGTCTTGCATGACGGCTAGACCTGCCACATCACCGTTCTTCATGTGTGAGAGGTCCATGGCAATGGTGGCATAACTGAGTGCATCGCCTCCGTGGCTGCCAATGATGCGCTGAGTGAGGGTGTTGCGTGCATGGTAGAAATTGTCAGTAACAGAGGCCGTATATAGGCGCAGATGACCAGGGCGCTCGGTGAGTGACCACTTGCTCTTGTCACTGATATGATTCCATCCCCACTGCTTAGCGATGTTGTAATGGCGGAAGTTATCATTGGTGGCTAGCGTGCCATTGCTTTGTGCCAAGGTGGATGGTTTGGTGTAAACTTCAGACTTGTCCTTATTGACACATATCGTTGGCCAACCGTCTTCCCACTTAATAGGCAGAAGGTAGGGTAGGCGACCGAAGGCTCCCCTGTCGGCAAAGAGCACTGTCCACCATTCGCCTTCCTGTGTTTGTACTAGTGCTCCCTGATGGATGTTTCTGTCGTTCAGCAAGAACTTCTCTTCGTAGGGACCAAAGATATTCTTCGAACGGAATACTGTCTGAAAGGCAGGCACACCGCCATAGGTGGCGTAGATGTAGTAATAGTCGCCTATCTTGTAGAGATGACTGCCTTCGAGTCCTGATTTGACTGAGAATTTAGCCACCTCGTGGTCTTCTATCTTCTTGAAGTCCTTGTCCACCTTGGCTATGCGTATGTTGTTGATGCCATAGGCAATGTATGTGTCGTCGCCATCAAAGAGCAGACCACCGTCATAGAATCCAGTTTCCAATTTGCGCTTCTTCCATGGACCCTTGATGTCGTTGGTAGTGAGCAGATAACCGCCTTCGTCCAATGTGGTAAAGAGCAGATAGAAGGTGCCATCTTTGTGCTGCAAGGCGCTAGCCCATTGGCCACGGCTATAGCGGCTTTTACCGTTTTCCAACTGATATGCCTCGCTGGTTTCTATATTCTCCAATGGGTTGCAACAGTACTCCCAGTTGACCAAGTCCTTGGATTGAAGGATAGTGGCTCCGGGGAAGATGTGCATAGTGGTAGAAACCATATAATATGTGTCACCCACGCGAACCACATCGGGGTCAGGAAAATCACCAAAGACTACGGGGTTGGTAAACGTGCCATCGCCATTGTCAGAACGCGAAGTGCGTGTAAAACTCTTCCTAGGGTAATTGCTCTTGGCATACTCCTCATACCAGTGATATATGGGCCATGGGCAAGCCTCGGGGTCAGTAAGGAAGGTGTAATTGCCATCCTTGGCTGGCTCGTCCTTAAATTGTGCTAGGAATTCGGGTGAGGTGAACAGAAGCCAACTGACATTGCCGGCATCGTCGGGTATCTTCTTGAAATTGGCACCAAAGTTTTCGTCGCCTGCCACTCCAGTGAGTGCCTTACCCCATGAGGCATTGTACTTCTTGTCTGCCCAGTCCATTTCGGTTATCATGACAGGAGCAAAGTTGGCCACGGGTTGTACATCTTGTTGCCAACCCTGTGCAAACTCCTTATAACCGTGACCGCTACCAAACCAACCAGGATAGATGTGTACAGCATAACCGATATTGTCACCCTTGATGGGATAGTCGGCATAACCGGCATACTTCGACTGATATCCCAAGCCTGGTATCCACAGGATGTTGTTGCACCCCTGTGCTCGCATCGTGTCTACTATCTCTTGGAAGTACTTGCTCAACTGTTCAAACTGCGACTTCGAACCACCACCATACGTGCCATCGCTACCTAGGATGTTGATGGGTTCGTTAGCCAATTCAAACATGATATTTGGATGGTTCTTCAACTTCTCGTGGCGTGCCACATGTTGCCATACCTTGATGAGATACTTCTGGTAGTCATCGCCTACGGCTATTCTTCCAGGGCATACGCCAGGTGGACGCATCACCACATACATACCCTTCTTCACAGCGTACTCGGCCATGGGTACAAATACCTCGTCGAGATACTTGGTAAATCTCTCAAAACTAAAGGCAGAGATGTCATTCTCTCCCTTCGTGTGCCTACCAGGGATGTTAGACCAATAGGGGTCCATGTGCATACGCACAAAACTCATCTTCCAACCAGCATCCATTATGCCATCAATGATACCCTGATTGTACTTGAGACAACCCTCTACGTCGTAGTGATTCCAACGGCTACCACGCTCGTTAAACCATGGGCTAAATGTCTGAGCATATCCGTGCAACTTGACGATATTGCCATTCTCGTCCTTCAGATGTTTGCCATCCACATGAAGGCGAGGCATAGCCATACCCTCCCAAGCATACATCTTCATTGCGTTTGTCCACATCACCATGGCAATCAAAATCATGCTCAATAGATTCTTGCTCTTTTTCATATATGGTATAGATTTAATTTCTGCAAATATCACTTCGGCAACTCCAATCAGGCAAGGCAATTCTGTTCAATCCCTAAATCAGAGCCAAAGATGCATCGTTTCTTTGACCGCTAAATTACTAAAAAGTTTAAACTTTCTCTCCACAAATTACACAAAAACACAATTTGTGTCATACCTATGCATCATTCTTTAAATCAGAAACGGTATCTGACAGTGCGAGAGCGCCCGTTTACAAATGAAAACGGCTTCTGACAGTGCGAGAGTGCCCGTTTCCAAATGGAAATGGTGTTTGACAGTGCGAGAGCGACCGTTTACAAATGGAAATGGTGTCTAACTGTGCGAGAGTGCCTATTTTCAAATGGAAATTCTACCCTAACAGTGAGTGAACCTTGATTTTACAAAACGAAAATGGCCTCTGACAGTGCAATGAGGTCCCGTTTACAAATGGAAATGGCGTCTGACAGTGCGATGAGGTCCCGTTTACAAATGGAAATGGAGTCTAACTGTGCGAGAGTGCCTATTTTCAAATGGAAATTCTACCCTAACAGTGAGTGAACCTTGATTTTACAAAACGAAAATGGCACATCCTTCGAGTGAAGTCCATTTTTCAAATTGCGCATTTGAGGTATTTCTGAGTAATATCTATGACTTATTAGATGAATCATGTGTTCTTCTAATATATCTCAGTGTCAGATAAAATAAATAAGCGCCAGCTTAGCACACATGATGCTAGGTTGGCGCCGAGATTAATCTCTTACCTCAATATGGAAGTGATAAATGTGAGGTAAAAGATTCCTATTAACCACTTATATGCTCTTTTATCACTTCTTTATGCTAGCCATTTTTCTTTCCATTCTTGATAGTAGTGTGGTGGTTCAAGTAGGTGTTTACCGTTGGTGTCGATAAAAAGTTGTGTCGTTTCTCCTTCACAGCATAGTTGGTTGTCTCGTTCGCGAAAGATTTGGTATTTGAAATCGAGGCGTGCTCCAGGTTTTGCTACATAAGTAGTGTGTATGACTGCAACATCGTTCATTTGCAATGAAGCATAATGTCGTAGATGTACGTCGTATATGGGAGCATAGATACCTGTTTCTTGCATTGTGTTGTATCCAATACCTGGGAAGCGACGATTAAAGGATTCGCGACCGTCTTCGAAATAAACGATATAATTGCCATGCCAAACTATCCGCATAGAGTCTATTTCGCTGAATTTTATAGGTATACGGCAGATGTCAGTCAGTTGTGTCATATATTCATTTTAATTATTGAAAGGTAAAATCGCGAAATGTATACTCTATGTAGCTCTTGCCTTTACGATTCAAGCGGAGAGTGTTAATCACTCCACCCTTACAATCTAGTGTGATTACGTAGGATGTAAACATTGTTTTTTTCTTCTTATCCATCTCACAAGAGGGGTCTATAGATATTGTTAGGATATCTTCATTTTTGCAGATATTGATTCCTTTGACACCGTTTAGGTGATTTGGATTGCCGTTGATGATGGCAGAAAGTACGGCTTGGAAGGTTTTGAATTGAGGGTTATTGGTACTATTTGTTTTATGCTCAAGTCCAAACATTATCATATTAAAATCATTTCCATCCATATTGAGTTGTTCCTTGCCGTTTGCAACAGAAATGCTCATCTTGTCGGGAGCAGAGATGTTTAGCCTTCCGTGTGATTTTACGTTTTGGTTTAGAAGTCCAATATGAAAAACTCTGGTTGCTGTGGCTGTTACGTTTTGAGAAGTCTTGAAGCGTGAAACAGCTTTTTCAAAATCAGTGTTTTCTGCATGGGATGAAATGCTGATAAATATTGATAGAATTATGAGTAAGCAATTTTTCATACAATTGCAGTGAATGTTTTAATCACGTGTATATTAAGTATTATTACTGTCCGGTAAAAATATTAAGTTACTAAAAGACAGGGCTGAACTTCTAATTTTGAAGTTCAGCCCATTTTGGTTATCTTTGAGTTTGCACACTTAAAATATAACCATGAGCAAAAGTACACATTTCTTCGGAC
>JAZLBF010000076.1:0-20684 GCA_045613565.1 Bacteroidaceae bacterium | reverse complement strand
TGAACTCAGCAGTCTGCGGAGTAGTGCTTGCAGTTTTACAAAACGTACTCAGCAGTCTGCGGAGTAGTGCTTGTAGTTTTACAAATCGTACTCAACAGTCTGCGGAGTAGTGCTTGTAGTTTTACAAACGCACTCAGCAGTTTGCGAAGTAGTGCTTGCAGTTTTACAAATCGTACTCAACAGTCAGCGGAGTAGTGCTTGCAGTTTTACAAACGCACTCAGCAGTCTGTGAAGTAGTGCTTGTAAAATTACAAATCGTACTCAACAGTCTGCGGAAATGGACCTCTAAAGTCAAAAATGTAAGTTCTCAGGCTTACCCTATATAATAATGTCGTCACATTCTCACTTTGTAAACCTTTCAGGTGCTATATGTAAACTTCCAAATGCACTCCCCAAATCATAGCAAATGGTCTTGGATTATTACGAAATATACACGTTTAGTTGCTACTTCTTCACAGAATATTTACTGATGAGGCAGATTTCCTATTTTCTTAGGGCCGAATTAAAATAGTTTTAATATCTTCACGCTATCGTGAGTAATAAAAACATGTTAATCAACTAGTATTTTTATATTATGAAGAATTATCTACCAAATTCCTTGCGTGCGCTGTTCCTGTCCCTTGCAGTGCTCCTTTCATTGCCGATGCTGGCAGAAAAGGTTGAGATTGATGGGATATGGTATGACCTTGATGCAGAGACAAAGCAGGCTACCGTTACATCGAAGAGCAGTGGCAAGTATTCTGGTGAAGTTGTTATCCCAGAGTCTGTGGAGCACGAGGGCACAGCATATAGTGTGACGAGCATAGGGAAGATAGCTTTCTCTTCTTGCTCTGGTTTGACCTCGGTGACTATCCCCAATAGTGTGACGAGCATAGGTAGTTATGCTTTCATGCATTGCTCTGGTTTGACATCGGTTACTATCCCCAATAGTGTGAAGAGCATAGGAACAGGTGTTTTCTTGGGTTGCTCTGGTTTGACCTCGGTTACTATCCCCGATAGTGTGGAGAGCATAGGCGGAATTGCATTCAGGTTTTGTTCTGCTCTAACCTCGGTAACTATCAGCAATAGCGTGAAAAATATAGGAAACTGGGCATTCTCAAGTTGCAGTCGCTTGACCTCGGTTACTATTCCCAATAGTGTGACGAGTATAGGGGATGCGGCTTTCTTGGGTTGCTCTGGCTTGACCTCGGTTACTATCCCCAATAGTGTGACGAGCATAGGGGAGGGTACTTTCTGGGGTTGCTCTAGTTTGACCTCGGTGACTATACCTAATAGTGTGACGAGCATAGGGGATGATGCTTTCATTGAATGCTCTGGTTTGACCTCGGTTACTATCGGCAATGGTGTGACGAGTATAGGGAAGGGGGCTTTCTATGGTTGCTCTGGTTTGACCTCGGTTACTATCCCCAATAGTGTGACGAACATAGGGGATTATGCTTTCGATGGTTGCTCCGAACTCCTTGATGTCTATTGCTATGCTGAGAAGGTGCCTTCCACAAATAACAATGCATTTAAGAAAAACTTGAAAAATGCCACCCTGCATGTCCCTGATGCTGCCATTGATAGTTATAAGGCAACTGCACCTTGGAGCGGTTTTGGCAAGATAGTAGCCATTACTAAGAATTAAGACTAGAAGATTACACGTTTACATACTCAATCCGCAGCACCCTAATGGAGAGGTACTGCGGATTTGTTGTTTTTGTGCTAAGGGTGATTTATCCACCCCCTCCCCCTTCGGGTACTACCTATCTTAGGGGTAGAGTCAGTTACAGCTGGAAAATACATGCCATACTAACTGTCCCCCTGAGACAGGTGGGACGAGGAGCGTAGCGACGGAGGGGGTGGATAGTTTTCATCATCCGTACTCTTTACTCTTAAAAAGCCACCTTCTTCCCATTAAAGATATAAATACCACGTGTGGGTTGTGCCACCTTTCTGCCTTGGAGGTCGTAGTAGGTGTTAGAGAGGGTAGAGGGAGTGGTTACGGCGCTGATGCCTGTCGCTTCGGGGAATTGGAAGGAGAAACCCCTGCTGAGCTGAGCGCCGTCTACAGAAGTGTCGACTTCATCGTCGCTGATGCCGAGCTTGTTGTTGGCGACTTCCAAGTACGCCTTGTTGGCATTGTTGAGGAACTTACCTTCGTCGTTTAGCGCTGCGCGATACATACCTACTTCGCCGTCCACTACGGAGAGTACGAAAGCGGTGCTGCCTGCCGAGGGAAGGATGTACGCGTTTTCGGCAGTACCCTTAAAGAGGTTGTTGGCAATGGGTGAAGCCGAGTCGTTGGTATAGGCGAAGGTATAAGCCCCCTGATTTGCACGCACTACGACGCCCGTATTTGCGGGAAGCACACCCGTTACGGCTTCAAGCACGACGCTCGTTTCGGTAACTTCGCTGGCAACATACACTTCGGCATCGGCGGGGATTACGGCATTTTGGTTCAAATACATGGTTGCAAAACCAACCGCAGAAACCTCCAGTTCAAATGCCGCCGCATTGATGGTAGCGCTGAAATTCACGTTGTCGAGCGCATTACTTTCGGCAGAAGTGGTAGCCATACGCACCTTTGAGAGCGCACCGTTTGAAGTGCCCGCTTCAGCGCCTGCCACGAGGGGAAGCGTCAGCAAAGTGCCGTCCTTAAAGGTGTTCAAGTTCATGTTGTAGAGCACCACGAGGAGTTCGCCCGACGTCAATTCACTCACGCTCAACGTATGTCCAGCAGTAGCTGCGCCCAACTCAATCCCGTAATTGCCTTCGTTCTGCTTGAAAGCGAAACCCTCGGGAAGGGCAAGGTTAAACTGTAGCGCCGTCATGCTTGTAGCGCCCTCAATATTCACACAGAGTTCAGCCTGCTCTTCCGCATCCACCGTAATGGGATTCACGGAAAGCGTTTGCGCTTGCGCCGTTCCCCATAAACTAGCCAATGCCGTTGCTAAAAGGAGTATCTTTTGTTTCATAGTTGCCATAGTTATAAATTAATTAATATATTTACTTCTTATAAAATTGCACTGTAAATCGTGTTACAGTTACACCAAGAGCATCCCATACATCATAATTAACACCGTTTATAGTTATAGTCTTAATTTTTGTCATTGATGTATCTTCTATACCATCTGCACCAGCAACCAATCCTGCAGCGGTCGGAACAGCAGCATACCAAACTTTTCCAGATATACCGCCTGTTACTCGTTGATTTATTATTGTTGGTAATGTTGTACCTATTTCAAACCAATTGTTACAAGTGAATTCTGAACTTGGTGTTGGATTAGATGTCATTGATGTAGGCTCAGTTTGTCCAGCATACCAATAATAAGTAGGATTTGCTTCCGCATTTTGTTTAATAATAGCGATGACGGCAGTGATGTCAGCGATGTCTACTACGCCGTCGCCGTTTACGTCGCCTTCGAGTGTACTATCCACTTGCGCCATTGCGCTTGTGCCGAACAGCATAAAGAATGCTGCGAGCAGTGATAAAATTTTCTTTTTCATTGTGTGTATTTACGTTTAATGTTTAGACTAAAGTGAGCATGGCAATTTTTGCCACAATCTTTATGATACCCTCTATGGTGAGGTCAGCCGAACCATTATTTATTGTGCACCGTTCCAGTCGATTTCGACTGCGTTAAATGATTTTATTAAATCATTTGGGTCTTCTGAAAAATATTCAGCGTCAAATTTATTACCATCAATATTTGAAGCATGGGTATATTTTCCACCTGCAGTAAATATTACATCTGACGATACATTAAATATTGTGTTATCTTGATTTATTGTTCCCATAATTAAATTATTATTTATATAATTAAAGATTATTCATACATATAGTTGTACGTGATGATGTTGAAGTACTTGTCCATACATCATATTTAATATTATTTATTGTAATATTTGTTGGTGTGGCCCAAGTTAATTTTGTCTGCATATCACTAGCAACAGGAACCATATTTTTACTTGTTGGGACAGCAACATACCAAGATTGACCAGATGTTCCTCCTGTAATGGTCTTATTAATTTGTGATGCAGTTAATGTATGCCATTTATTATTTGTGAAATTTGTATCATCTGATGTAGGATTACCTGTCATACTTGTTGGTTTAGTTTGTCCAGCATACCAATAATACTTTGTCTTTTCTGCCACCCCATCATTTTTTGTCATAATGGCGAGAATAGCAGCAATGTCTTGTTCGTTTACTACACCGTCTTTATTGACATCGCCTTTCACGTCTGATTGCGCCCAAGCGCTACCGCCCATAAGCATAAAGAATGCTGCTACGAGGGCAAAAATCTTTACTTTCATAATTTGTAATTTGTGTTTAAGTTATTGAATAAATGAATTTTCCTTGAGGTAGGGATACGACAAAGCAGTCCGCGCTATTAACGCAGACTTTATGTTTCCCATACGTTTATCGTATGAGTCTGTAACTAATTGGATATTAAGAAATTGGGGGGGGGTAAACGGCAGTGCCAACGCACAATATACCGGCACGTTGCTCACCAAGCAACGCACGCATCACAGACGAAAGCGCATTAGATTTTGCCATTTTACAGATTACAATTCCTCGCAAAGATAGGGAATTTTTATTTCTTTGCAAAATAGGGAAGGAGATTTTTTTGAAGTGCTTTTATTATTATAGGGGGGAGACATAAGAACATAATAATAAAGGTGAAAACTATCCACCCCCTCCCCCCTGCGGTGGGCGAAGAGGGTCTTTAGAAGAATGACTAGATGTCATTCTGTGCCCTCTGAGGGTTAAACTCTCCAGTTTAACGCTGGGTAAGGAGCGAAGCGACGGAGGGGGTGGATTAAACCTCAAAATCAAGTCTTAGAAACAACCCGAATGCACACGATTAAACACGAAATTTCAAAGCTATTGACCCGTCACACGAGGGCCACTCGCAGCTACGCACGATGGCCACGGAACTTAAACACGTTCAGTTTCTACTAGTCAGCAGCTTCGTGTCTAAATTCGCGTTCTGTGTTGTGCGAAGCTACGACACAGTCCCCAACAGAGGACAGGAAAAACGAGTATAAATTCGTGTCTTAATTCGTGTTGTAAAAACAAAACATCTTGAGTTATTAACCTTAATGTCTAATCCACAAAACATTTAACACTATGGGAACTTTCAACAACAATTCTACCTGGGGAAAAATCCTCAACATTCTCATCACCATCCTCACAGCCATCGCCACCACCTTCGGAGCACAGAGCTGTATGTGAATTGAGAACTATTAGGAAATAGCCCCCTCTCGACCTCCCCTGGATGCTATGCCATGGGGAGGCCGATTAGCGAAGTCGTTAATTATGTTATTTATCGGTTCAGTTGTAACATTTCATTTTACAAGAACTATTGGCTGAACGTCAAGCCTCAACAGAGAATCAAGTAAACCTTTTACAAAATATAAGGAATTTACTTATCTAATGTGTCAAAAACGTAGTTGTATCAATTTAATCTATAATGAGGATTGATACGATTGATTTTTTTGTGTCAGTATAACTTAAAAAAATAACTTGAGTCTACACAAAGATTTCATAAAACAAGAAAAAGAAACACCAAAAGTTAAATTTGTTCCAAGTACTTGAACGTTTTCCAAAAGTTTTTAATATGTTTGCAAAGTCATATTGCCTTAATAAGCTTTTGGCAGACATATTAGATAGCGCATTTTCGCTTTTCTGAACGTGTGAACTTGGGCACTTCACTTGTTGGCAATGCCAATGATTTTTCAGAAAGTGGGAAACGCTCTCTTGGTGTGTATTCGTATCATTTGCGATATACTGCCAAGCGGAGTAAACTTCCCTATTCTGTAAATTCAGGAATTCCAAGCCCCACACGGCAGTTTAGGCAAATGGTGACTCCGCTTCTTTTTTTATGCCTTCCAAACGTAATAACAACCAGCATCGCAGAGTCATAGATGCTTTAAAACTTTAAAAACAATGAAAAAGTATTTAAATTTCATGGCTTTTGTTATGATGACTGTTTTCAGCCTTGCTTTCGTCTCTTGTGGTGATGATGAACTCAATTTAAAACAAGATTACGATGTATTACAAATTAATGGAAAAAGTTATGCATGTTATGGCTATCGTAGCATTATAACATACATATCAGATTGGGATGTTTCAACCCATAGCGGAACTTTAAGACTACCATGTGGCAAATTATCTGATGCACAAAAAGGAGAGTACGATTACGACTATATGTATTCTATAAACATGGAAGGCAGTCAAGATTTGAAGAAAGGAAACAAAATTGAAAATTTTTCGATTGAATTTGAAGCCATGGATGACGATTATGTAGGCGGTGGCTTACTTTATGCAGGTGGTTCTGCCACAATAACAGACAAAAAGGAAGATACTTATGTAACTGTAAAATTTAATAATCTCAAATTCTCAAATGGGACAAAATCCTATACATTAAATGGAACGGTTCAATTAGATTTGGACGAAGACTAATACCATGTTTCTAATTTTGGCACAGCAACAAGAAGCACCGGTTAGCGAATAGCCGGTGTTTCTTATTTCTCGTGGTATTTGCTACTGAGCCATAATAGAGCATGCACACTAAAATCTATCTCATTGAATATCAGTAAACCTATAATCCAAAATATCCATAACAAACAAAAAAGCGAAGCATTTCTGCTTCGCTCTTCTTAGGTCGGGATGACAAGACTCGAACTTGCGACCTCGCGCCCCCCAGACGTGTGCGCTACCAACTGCGCTACATCCCGTTCCTTTTTTTGCTCTCGATTTCTCGTTTGCGATGCAAAGGTATGACAATATTTTGTATTCTCCAAATTATATTCGTAAATTTGTGCGCTAAAAGATGAAAAAAACTCGTTTTATACAAGAAAAAATGATTGTTTCGGCTCCTAAAACACTAAATACATGCATTGTTTTGCCTGCGAGCAAGAGCATCAGTAATAGGGCTTTGGTGATAAATGCACTGAGCAATGGAAGTATGCCTATAGAGAATATTTCCGACTGCGATGATAGTATGGTGGTGGTGGCTGCTTTGCGAGATATGCCCGGGGTGATAGACATCAAGGCTGCCGGAACGGCAATGAGATTTCTCACCTCGCTCTTGGCCACGAGGCCTGGGGAAGAGCATATAATTACGGGTACGGAGCGCATGCGCAACAGACCCATTTCTGTATTGGTGGATGCATTGCGTGAGTTGGGTGCTGATATCAGTTATGTGGAAAGGGATGGTTATCCTCCCCTGAGAGTGTGTGGCAAGGAGTTGCAGGGTGGGCATTTGGCTTTGCCAGGCAATGTGAGCAGTCAGTATATTAGTTCGCTTCTGATGATAGCTCCCACGCTGAAGCAGGGATTGACGCTGGAACTGGAGGGCGAGATAATCAGTAGGCCATACATAGATATGACTTTGGCTATAATGCGCCAGTATGGTGCCAAGGCCGAGTGGGTAGGGGAGAAGGAGATAAGGGTGGAGGCTAAGCCCTACGAACCTGTACCTTATTACGTAGAGAGCGACTGGAGTGCGGCATCGTACTGGTATGAGATGGTGGCTCTTTCAGATGACGAGGATGCCAGTGTGGTGTTGCCAGGCTTGTTTAAAGATAGTTTGCAGGGCGATGCTGCCGTGGCGAAGATGTTTGAACCCCTGGGAGTGGAAACGGTGATGGAGCAGGGCAGAGTGCTGATACGCAAGAGCGGCAGGTCGGTGGCTTGCTTTGAGTGGAATATGTTGGCACAGCCCGACTTGGCACAAACTATAGTGGTGACATGCTGTATGAAGGGTGTGCATTTCAGAATAAGCGGATTGCAAACGCTCAGAATCAAGGAGACGGACAGAATCTCGGCTTTGCAGAAGGAATTGCTGAAGTTTGGTTATGTATTAACGGCAGAAGGCGATGATGTGCTTCAATGGATGGGCGAGATGAGCGATGAGTGTCTGGCACAGGAGAGTGTGGGTATAGACACATATGACGACCATAGAATGGCAATGGCATTTGCTCCGATATCGCTGGTGAGAGGTAGTGTGGTGATAAACAACCCAGAGGTGGTGAGCAAGTCATACCCTTCGTTTTGGGAGGATATGCAGAGCGCTGGGTTTAACATAGAGAACTAAGTTGGGTGATATGAGTGACAAGGAAAGAATAGAGGAAGATGAACTGGTGATACCAGATGCCGAGTGCTGTGGTATGCACGAGACGTGCGAGAAGGATAGTCTCCTGGCTGCTGTGAGCAAGGATGTGGAGTACTACGATGATGAGGAGCTGGACCGCTTTCGTGGTGTGGCCTCTGACGAATATCTGCCACCAGAGATAGAGGAGTTTCGCTACATATTATATACTATGCGCGAGGATGAAGTGGCAGGATGGGTGCGCTCCTTGCAATTGAGACAGGTGGAGCTACCAGACGAGATGAAGGACGAGGTTTTTCTGATTATAGGAGAGCGTCGACAATAAAGAGGGGTATTCCTTCGTTATATCCTTATACACATAGACGATGAAGAGGTTGAGAGTGATAATATGTTATGCGGTGATGCTACTGACGATGGGCATCATGGTGTCGTGTTCTACAAAGAAGAATACGCGCATGACACGCTTTTATCACTCACTGACGGCCCAATATAATATAATGTATAATGGCGAGGTGGCCTTTGAGAAGGGATGGGATGCTCAGGTGGAGGGTCACAAGGATGATTACAACAATCTCCTGCCAATGTACATCAGCACCAACAAGGCTACGGCTTCGATGGGCAAGGGTAGTTATGCCACCGCCATAGAAAAGGCAGAAAAAGCCATCAAATTGCATAGCATAAAGGTGAAACCGCAGATAAAGCCTGGGCAGAAGCGTACTCAGGAGATGAAGGACTATCTGGCGCGCAAGGAATTCAATCCCTACTTGTGGAAAGCATGGATGATGAGTGGCGAGAGCCAATTCAATAGGGGAGAGTTCATAGAAGCGGCCTCAACCTTCAATTACATGACGCGCCTGTATGCCACACAACCAGAGGTGAGCAATCTGGCACGCACGTGGTTGGCACGATGCTACATTGCCCTGGAGTGGCCCTATGATGCAGAAGATGTGCTGCGCCGACTGAGCAAGGATAGCCTGGATATGAACTCCAAGGAGAGCTATGAAAACAGTAGGGCGGCATGGCTTATCCAAACGGGACAATACGAGGAGGCCATCCCTCTGCTAAGGAATACCATCAAGGCAACAAAGAGAGGCATACCCAGAGCACGATTGTACTATCTCTTGGGACAGTTGTGCAAGGAAACGGGCAACAAGGATGAGGCTTACAAGGCTCTGAAGAAGGTAATCAGTGCCAATCCTCCCTATGAGATGGCACTCAATGCCAGGGTGCTGCAGTCGGAGATGTCTAGCAAGAATCAGACTCGCAAGATGATACGTAAATTGCAGCGCATGGCCGACAATGACAACAATAAGCAGTATGCCGACCAGATATACCTGGCCATAGGTAATATATATATGAATGTGCCTGACACCATGAATTGTATCAGTTCGTGGGAGAAGGGATTGATGCTGAGCAGAGGAGGCAGTTCGAAGGCTGCACTATTGCTCCGATTGGCAGAACTGTACTGGGAGATGGAGGACTATGCCAAGGCAGCTAGTTGTTATAAGGAGTGCCTGAGTGCGCTAGAGAAGGATGCCGACGAATACAAGCACGTACAGGAGAGAGCACAATCGCTGGAGGGATTGGCAGAACCTCTCATGACGATAGAGTTGCAGGATAGTTTGCAGGAGTTGGCAAAGTTGCCCGAGAAGGAGCGCGAAGCCGTGGCAGAGCGATTGGCACAAGAGTACATAGAGAAGGAAAAGGAACTGGAGAAACTGAATGCCGAGAAGGCTCAGCAGAGCGCCAAGCAGGCCAATGCCCAGGCACAAGCCAAACAAAATGCGGCAATGGCCAACAGGCAGCAGGCGGGCGGTGATGCCGAGCAGGGATGGTATTTCAGCAATCCCAATACGGTGAAGCAAGGCAAGAATGCCTTCTTCCGCAAGTGGGGCAAGAGAAAGAATACCGACTA
The DNA here is from genome assembly GCA_045613565.1 of Bacteroidaceae bacterium. Lineage (GTDB taxonomy): Bacteria > Bacteroidota > Bacteroidia > Bacteroidales > Bacteroidaceae > Physcousia. The sequence goes on along the minus strand of JAZLBF010000076.1, from coordinate 10,669 downwards.
CTGGCGATGGGCAGACAAGAGCGGATTTGCCGTGGATGGAGAATTGCCAGAAAGCATAGCCAAACTAGAAGAAGGCGAGTATGATGTGGAGGTGGATGAAAGTGAGGATGATGAGGTGAACATGGATTCGCTAGAGAATGACCCTCGCAACAGGGCATTTTATCTGAAACAAATACCCGTGACTGAGGAGCAGATGCAAGCATCTCATCAGCTCCTGAGCGATGCCCTCCTCACGGCAGGTATACTGGAGCACGAGAGATTGGGCAATTATCCTCTTTCACGTAAGACATTGGTTCGCCTGGTGGAAGATTATCCCGAGCATGAGAAACTGAACGATGCCTACTATCATCTCTTCCTCGTATGCGGACGCATGGGCTTGGAGGATGAGTCGCTCGGCTATAAGAATCTAGTGATAGAGAAATATCCAGAGAGTAGTTATGCTCAACTGTTGGGCAATCCCAAGTATGAAATGATAGCGCGCGGAGGTAGACACCTGGAGGACTCTGTCTATGCCGAAACCTATGCTTCGTACCTGAAGCAGGATTATGATGCCGTGAAGGCAAACTATGTCTTCTCCACAGAGAACTACCCAGAGGGCAAGCATAGAGCTCGCTTTATGTTTGTTCATGCTATGAGCCAGTTGTACAGTGGAGACAGAGACGGATTTGTGGCTTCGTTGAAGGCATTGATAGAGAAATATTCTTCGGAGGAAGTGAGCAAACTAGCTGCGGAGATAATGAAGGGAGTGAACGAGGGTCGCCTGCTGAACGAAGGTCAGTGGAATACCAGCGACATCTGGTCACGCCGAGCTATGGCCGAGGGTGATGGTTCTGCTAATCCCGAGGATGTATTGAAGGACGACCGTATAGGCAACTTTGCCTTTGTCTTGGCTTATGAAAAGGGTTCGCTCAATGAGGACCAGTTGCTATATGAGGTGGCTAAGTACAACTTTACAACCTTTACGGCCAGAAACTTTGAACTGGAGATAAGTGACCTGGGTGATATCAGTATGCTTGTGGTCAAGGGCTTCATTAGCTTTGACGAGGTACACACCTATGCCCAGAAACTCTATGCCGACAAGCATATGAATACGGCGCTGGAGGGCATCCGCTCGCTATTGATATTGGAGGAAAACCTGAATATGCTGGGCAGTAAATTCAGTTTCGAAGAGTATCGCCAATTCTATGAGGATAACTTCAGCCCATTGCAAATACCAGAGGAGCTCCGATTGGACGAAACTACCATCATCCGTGGTGAGGACGAGGTGGACGACGAACCCACCATGGAATCCGAGGAAGAGCAGGAGGAGGAAATTATCCTGGAGGATGATGACTTCCCATTCGGTTTCTAATACCAACATTTAAACATTAATATTCACGACAAAAAGAAAAATACATCATGGCATACAGACTACTTTGGGTGGACGATGAGATAGATTTGCTCAAGGCTCACATATTGTATTTGGAGAAGAAAAACTATGAGGTGCATACAGCCACTAATGGTTATGATGCACTGGAAATATGCCAGACGGAGATATTTGACCTCATCCTGCTTGATGAGAATATGCCCGGTATCAATGGCCTGGAGACATTGGCTCGCATCAAGGAGATTAGACCCTCTGTGCCCGTGGTGATGGTGACCAAGAGCGAGGAGGAAAATATCATGAATCAGGCCATCGGTGCCAAGATTGCCGACTATCTGATTAAACCCGTCAATCCCACACAGATTCTGCTTTCGCTCAAGAAGAATATACATAGCCGCGAGATAGTGACAGAGGCTACGCAGACGGCCTACCAACAAAACTTTGGACGTCTGAGTATGCAAATCAATGACTCGCTCTCTATACAGAATTGGATGGAGGTGTATCGCACCCTGGTACACTGGGATTTGGAGCTACAAAACGTGAGTGCTGATATGCAGGAACTATTGGCAATGCAGAAGCGCGAGGCCAACAATGAGTTTAGCAAATTCATCCGCAAGAATTACCTAGATTGGATGAGCGACCTCGTTAATCACAATCAGGATGCCGAACGCCCCGTGATGAGTCCCGATATCTTTAAGACACATATCTTTCCTCATCTTACCAATGGCGAAAAGGTCTTTCTGATAGTGGTGGACAATTTCCGTTGGGACCAATGGAAGACCATCATGCCAGAACTAACTGAATACTTTGACATCGAGGAGCACATGTATTGTAGCATCTTGCCAACGGCTACTCAGTATGCTCGCAATGCCATCTTCTCTGGTCTTATGCCCATCGAGATAGAGGCCATGTTCCCTGACCTTTGGGTGGATGAGGAGTCAGAGCAGGGTAAGAACCTGAACGAATCGCCCATGGTGAAGACACAATTGGAGCGCTTCCGCAAGAACAATACCTTCTCGTATAATAAAATCAACGACTCGATGGCGGCCGAGAAATTGTTGCAACAATTGCCTTCTCTTCAGAAGAACGACCTGAATATCATCGTGGTCAACTTTATCGATATGCTCAGTCATGCTCGTACGGAGAGCAGGATGGTGCGCGAGTTGGCTAATAGCGAAGCGGCATACCGTAGCATCACCAAGAGTTGGTTTGTGCACTCTGCTATCTCTGAACTCTTCCGCATGCTCTCCACCATGGATTGTCGTGTGGTATTGACCACTGACCACGGTTCCATCCGTGCCAACAATGCCGTAAAGGTGGTAGGCGACAAGAATACCAATACCAACCTGCGCTACAAGTTAGGCAAGAACCTCGGTTATAATGCCAAGGAAGTGTTTGAGATACGTGACCCCAAGAAGGCTGGTTTGCCCACTCCCAACATCAGTACAACTTACATCTTTGCTCAGAATCAGGACTTCCTAGCATATCCCAACAACTACAACTACTACGTACAATACTATCGTGACACCTTCCAGCATGGTGGTGTCAGCCTAGAGGAAATGCTAGTTCCCTTGATTGATATGCGAGGCAAAAAGCGCAATTAAGGCACACCAAATTACTTGGTATTCAACTTCAGAACCTCTGAAAATCAGTTTTGCTCCCCCAAAAAGCACTTCACTCCTCTGGAATTGTGATTTCGCCAGCAAGATTGGTATTTAGTTGCTTCAAAATCTCTTCCTTGGTGTAATCTTGTCCTAGAAGATACATCAACTTGGTCACGGTGCCTTCGAGCGTGCCATCATAACCATTTACGGCTCCTGCTTGTAAAAGTTGAAGACCAGTTTCGTAGCGGCGCATCTCCACCGTACCTTGTGAGCATTGGGTGATGTTTACTAGGATTACTCCACGACTATCCAACTCTTTCAACTTCTCAAAAAGCCAAGGCTTCTGTGGTGCATTGCCTGAGCCGTAAGTCTTTATTATCAAGGCGCGAAGATCCTTCATTTGCATCACCACATCCACGTATTCGCGCTGAATGCCAGGGAATAGTGTGAGGATGAAAATGCCTGTACCAAGAGAATAATGAGGCGTAAAGGGACGAGAAGGGTCAGGACGCCTGATAAGCATATTGTCGTACTTGATACGAATGCCAGCATCGGCCAAGGAGGGATAATTGAACGAACGGAAGGCATTGAATCCCTCTGCATTAATCTTGGTGGTACGATTGCCTCGCAACAACTTATTTTCGAAGAATATACACACCTCTGGCACCATTGGTTGACCACTAGCATTACGAGCAGCTGCTATCTCTATAGAAGTAAGCAAATTTTCTCTTCCATCAGTGCGCAACTTACTTATAGGCAATTGAGCACCTGTGATAATGACGGGCTTGGCCAGATTTTCTAGCATAAAACTCAATGCCGAGGCCGTAAACGCCATGGTATCAGTGCCATGAAGCACTACGAAGCCATCAAACTGGTCGTAATTTTCGGCTATCACCTGAGCCATCTTCACCCAATACTTGGGCTCCATATCGCTCGAGTCGATGGGAGGATTGAAGGTGTACGAATCAATGTGATAAGGAAAGCGCTTGAGCTCTGGCACATAGAGTTGGAACTTATCAAAATCAAAGTTCATCAAAGCACCCGTCTCTGGGTTCTCCGTCATTCCGATGGTACCTCCTGTATAAATAATCAGGATGGAAGGATTTTTTGTTGCGTTCATGCTACAAAGATACAACATAAATTGTCTTTCGCACTTAATTTTACCACATTTACATCGCTTAATTACTAAAAACGATACATTTTATAAAGAAGTTCCCATTCATGATACGTCTTATCTGTTCAGATGGAACAAAGGAAGGGTATGTTTACCTTGCCAATGTCAATGATAGGATGATGTCCCATCTCAAAACAAAATAAATAAGAGTTTACAAATATAAAATTAGTTCTGTTGGCAATACTACACAAAAATCCCTCCAAAATTTGTGTACTGTGTGATGCAATACTAAATTTTGGAGGGGGAGTGTATATATAATCAGTCTTAAGGAGTGCGCAGGTTCCTCGGACCTACTTGAATTTGGTGTCCGTATGCATTCTTCTCATCGTGGCGGCATCCTCGCGAGGACAAATCATCAGGATTTCACCTTCTTCGGCAATGACATAGTCATCCAAACCTTTTACTACGGCTATTCTATCCTTGGGTAAACTGATGATGTTGTTGCTACATTCATAAAGGTATGCCTTGGAACTCATTACCACATTGCCGCTCTCGTCAGCAGGAAGGTCTTCGTAGAGCGATGCCCATGTACCCATATCTGCCCAACCGAAGGTACATTCCTTTACGTAGACATTATTAGCTCTCTCCAAAACACCTACGGCAAGGCTTAGGTTGGGGAGTATCTGAAAGACTTCAGGCACTAGTTTTGGGTCGTCGCTTTCGGCTTGTGCCATCATTCTAGGCAAGCCCACTTGGTAATCTGCTTGTAATTCGAATACCGTGTTCAGGAATGTGTCTGCTCGGAAGATTTGCAAGCCTGTGTTCCAGAGGAAGCCTCCATCCTGAACGAACATCTCAGCAAACTCGGGAGCTGGCTTTTCTGAGAAGGTTTTCACCCTATAGATGTCGTTTTCGTGGCTTGTGTCGCTCTTTTGTATGTAGCCGTAGCCTGTCTCTGGACGTGTTGCTTTGATTCCCATCACTAGCATATTGCCATTACTTCCAACGAAGTCAAGTCCCTCTAGCATATCCTTGGCAAAGACATCCTCGCGAAGAATTAATTGGTCAGCAGGTGTTACCAACACTCTTGCCTCGGGGTCTATCTTACGAATCATTGCCATGCCCCAGGTGACGGAGGCCAAAGTGCCACGTCTGAGTGGTTCCTCCAGAATGTGCATATCGTCCACTTGTGGCAATTGCTCATAGACGAGGGGCAAGTATTGTACGTTGGTGCTAATGTAAATTTTATCTGCATCCACAAATTGAGATACTCGGTCGTATGTCTGTTGAAGCAAGGAGCGTCCAGTACCACAAAGGTCTAAAAACTGCTTTGGCTTGCTCGAACGACTCACCGGCCATAGCCTCTTCCCTATGCCGCCGGCCAATATCAAACAAAAGTTTCTATTGCTCATGTTACATGGTATTTTTTATCCACCTAACCACCATATTTCGTGGTTTCATGATACAAATATATAAAAACAATCTGTGGAAAACAATTATCTAGGGGAGGTAAATGCTTTTTAATGTGCCAATGCACCAATTATGCCTCCAATGATAGCTCCTGCAGCTACGCCAGCGGCTACTTGACCAGCTGAAGCATCGCTATAGTATACCATACCTCTTGGTTGAACGGGTACTGGTACGGGAACTGCAAAGAAGCTATATGGATCGTAATAGCAGTCGAAGTATCTCCAAGCTCCGTTTACGTAATATCCCCAACGACCATCATTATGGCGACGCACTCTGCCTTCCCATTCGGGTACGGCACATCCCCTGTGTACATTAGGAGGAGCACACTTTACCAGTCGACCTCCCTGAGGTAGGAAATAAGAGTGGTCCTTTGCTTTGGGTTTGGGAGCATGAGCAATGGGACGATTGTTTTTAGCCTTCTTGTTGTCTAGGCGCACTTCCCTACCCTTGCGAGAGTCCTTATCCTGTCTGCGAACATCTCTGCGCTCCATCTTGGCACGTTCTCTATTATTGCGTTGAGCCTTAACTTCACTAACGTTGCTTAGCATACTTGCCATTATCATCGCAATTGCCAAAATCATTCTCTTCTTCATAGTCTTTATTGTTTTAGGGTTAGTTGTGTTTCTTATTTTTCACGTTGCAAAGATACGACCAGAAAATGACCCTTATTAAGGATTTTGTATAAAAGAAGAGAGGTTTTTTACTACATTGTGGGGGAATTTCTCCAAATACATTAATCTTTCTTTTGCCTTCCGCTCAGATTTTCATATTTTTGCAAGCGATTAGACATTATTATATAAACGGACGCAAGTAAAAGTCGTTTTTTCAGGATGAAATTAAAAGATTATTGGTTCCTCATGCGCTCTGCCTTTATTGCAGGATTGTGCATCGGTATAGCAGGTTTTGGTTATCTTGCCGAGAAGAATATCATAGGTGCAACGCTCTTCTCCTTCGGTCTTTTGGCTGTGGTAGGATATAGTTTGAAGTTGTACACTGGTACGGCAGGTTTCTTCAAGAAGGGTGAATTTCATCAGGTGCTCCTAATCCTTTGTGGCAACATCATTGGTTGCGGAGCTATGTCTCTGATATTAAGATGCTCTCCCATGCCTTTGCAGGAGACAGCTCAGACGATACTAGAGGGTCGTTTGGCATTAGGTCCCCTCAGAGGTGGTATCTTGGCCATCGGATGTGGTTTCATCATGACCACTATTGTCACCTTTGCTCGCGAAGGCAAGAATCTACCTATGCTCTTTGGTATCCCCGTCTTCATCAATTGTGGTTTCCCCCATTGCGTAGCTGATTCGTTCTTCTATCTTTGCGTACCCGTAGACTTTACTTTTGCCCACTTGCCTCAGGTGCTCACCTTCTGGTTAGCCATAGCTTCGGGTAATTTCTTCGGATGTAATCTCTATCGCATCATCATGCGCTCTACGCGCTAAAAAATAGTCCTATCCTACCCCACCCCTCTTTCATCATTATGGCCGTAGTCATATCACCAGAGAAGTCAGAATGCCTCTGCATAGCCATCTGCGGTAGCGATGTATTGCTCAAGCAGGATAATGGTGCACTCCACTTTGATGACCTCCTTAATCTTAAGGCACAAGTACCAGAATCGCTCCTCTTCGAAGAGCCTTCCTCGGGTATTTGTGCCTTAGGTTTTAATACTTGTGAAAGCTTACATTCGCACTTGCTACGCCTCCCTCTGAGGTCTTATTTCGCTCTTAATGGAGAGGAAGCAGCTATGCCTTATTTTCGTGCAAAAGCCTTGTACGAATGGCTCTCCAGAAATCAATTTTGTCCCAAGTGTGGCAGTAGATTGGTGCCTGGCACTTCACCCACGGAAACCTATCTCGAATGTCCCTCGTGCAAGAATATCACTTTTCCTCGCATAGAGCCTTGTATTATAGTGCTCGTTAGCAAGGGTGATGACATACTCCTAGCCCTCCATCGTCAGCGTACCACTCAATACCATTCCTGCCTAGCAGGTTTTATAGAAGCTGGCGAGTCGGTAGAGCATGCCGTTAGGCGTGAGATTTTTGAGGAAACGGGTATTAGCGTTCGCAATATCCAATATTTCGGTAGCCAAAGTTGGCCCTTCCCCACCCAGTTGATGCTCGGTTTTACTGCCGAATATGAAAGTGGCGAAATCAAGATTCAGGAGAACGAACTTCAGAGCGCAGCTTGGTTTCCTCGCAACAATTGTCCAGCCACTCCACCCGCAGGTTCTCTTGCCTATCGTTTGATACACGATATTAGAGAGTAAGAGACGTTACTAGGAACTTTACAAGGAAACGAAAAACAAAGCGTGGATGCTCCTCGAAACAGGAACACCCACGCTAATAAAATACACCACTTTATAATTGAGAGAGATTAATTGCTCTTACTTCACCAAGATACCAATATCACCAATTGTGGTCATCTGAGCAGCATTGATTTCGCTCACAGGCTCCAACTTGAAATAGCGTGCATTGTAAGTCTTGCCGAAGCGTACGAAATATGGCACTGGATTGTGCATGATGTTAGAGAATTCGCCATTGGCGTTGCACTTCTCCCAGGTTTGTCCGTCGGTACTTACATAGAAATTGTACTTGTATATAGTACCAGTCAAGTCCTCGCTTGCCACGGGTGCATAGCAGAAACCTGCCACGCTTTCTTCCTTACCCATATCCACCACTAGGGAAGTCAAACCTTCTACCTTCCAAGCTGTAGCGGTATTGCCATCAAATGCAGCAGATGCATCTTCTGCACCTACGGCCTTCCACTCGGAGGTTTTCACATCGCTTAGTCTTACTCTAGCACCCTTGTCTTGCAAAGGTTCTGCATAGTAAAGACCTACGTTGGAAATATTAGCTACGGCACGTGAGCCACGGATGGTGACACGCACCTTCTCTGGTTGACAATCAGAGAAGCGTAGCAAACGCTTGTAACCAATTGTTGTACCCTCTGTAGCGTACTGCCATGCTCCATTGCTATATACCTCTACAAGGAAGTCTTCCACGCGCTGACCCTTGGTAATGTCCTCCTGAATAAGGAAGGTATTTACCATTGCTCGAGACTTTACTTCATATTCCTTGCTCTCGCCTATTTGAGCATTCCAAGCCACATTGCCATTCTCTACGTAGTTCTCTGCAAAGGTCTTGTTGATGTACTCAGACAATTCCTTGATGCGCTGAACATCGATTTCGTGAATCAAGCCACGTCTGTCGGGAGGAATGTTTAGGAGCAATACAGAGTTGCAACCTACTGAACGATAATAGATATTCACCAAGTTTGCCAATGAGCGCACCTGACCGTCCTGCTCTGCATGATAGAACCATCCTGGACGAATAGATACGTCCACCTCAGAGGGGTACCAATATGCCTCCTGAGCTTTAGCTACTAAGGCACGGCTACCCAAGTCCTTTGACATTTCCTCTAAGCCCAAAGCCTCCTTGGCGGCCTTCTTGTGGGTATAAGAACCTGGGGGAATTACTGTAGCGCTCCATTCTGTCTCACGACCGAGGCCACCTTCGTTGCCTACCCAACGTACGTCATCACCCATAATAGCTGTTACTGCCTTGGGTTGAAGCTCACGAATCTTAGCTAGGATAGCTGCCCAGTCGTATTCCTGCTTTTTGCCATTGGGGCCTTCGGCACATGCACCGTCAAACCATACTTCATGCACCTCACCATAATTGCTGAGCAACTCTGTCAACTGGTCAATGAAGAACTTATTATATGCAGGAGAATCGCCATAAGAAGGTGCATTTCTGTCCCATGGAGAGAGATACACACCAAACTTCATGCCATACTTCTCACAAGCGTCACGCAACTCGCGAACCACGTCACCCTTACCATCCTTCCAGGGAGAATTCTTCACTGAATACTCGGTAGTAGCTGTCTGCCATAGGCAGAAACCATCATGGTGCTTGGCGGTGATTAGTGCCATCTTGAAACCACCATCCTTTAGTGCCTTAACCCATTGTTCGCAATCCAACTCTGTGGGGTTGAACAATTCAGGACTATCCGTACCATGTCCCCATTCATTACCAGTAAAGGTATTCATACCGAAGTGGAGGAAGGCTGTAAACTCCATCTGCTGCCATTCCAACTGCTGAGCAGTAGGCACAAGACGCGAAACCATATCCACCTTTTGTTCAATCGTAGCATCAGCAGGAAACTCTACATGCTTCTCGTAGTATTCCTCCTTCGATTGCGAGGCACAACTTACCATCAGCAAGCCTAGCGCCAAAGAAAAGATAGTTTTCTTCATTTTTCCTAATTTTAATGAGTTATTATTATTTTTCTCATCGCAAATATACAAATAAGCGAGCAAAAAACATCAACCTTGTTTGAATATTTTTACCGTGAGCGAAAGTATATTAGAAACAACAACTCAAATATGCGATTTTTGCCTCTATATGCAAACTGATTTACTATGTGTTCAGAGAACACTACCCTATCTCCTCACACGACATACACCTATGCATCTCCATGATATGAATTTCCTTCGGGTAACGTCCCAAGAGAAACAGAGTTACAGGACACAAGCATATCTCCTCATCCACACATACGCTCAAGTCGTTATAGAAAGCTCCTCCCGTTAGAGTATAACTATTCCTTGCCAATCGAGAGTCACCTTTACCCATTCCTTTGACTCCAATCTTCAAGGAAAGCCTTCTAACCCCCTTGGCATGGTAGTCAAGAAATTTTGATGCACCGCCAACCATCAACGTATGTTCAAACAATTCCTCAGGAAAACCAGGCACCTCGCAATACCATTTTCTACATAATTTTGATGAAAGACACATCATACATCCCATTACTCAGCAACCCACGGCATGCAACGCTGATGAGCCCCCCCCAACGCCTTCACGTAAGCAAAGCTACGTAATATTTTTTGTATTTTAAAACACCTCTGATAATGAACACTTTAGCCCCTCTTGCATATTCCAGAAATATTTTATATGAAGCAATTGGGAATTTGCATAGTATTAATAATTATTACTGTCCGGTAAACACGAACCTACCCTCCCAACTTGCTGAAATACACAAGTTGGGAGGCATTTTTCTGTAGATAAGCCCCCTTAAGACTTTATTTAATACTCTGGTGGTGGTTCTGCTGCTTTCAAAAGCATT
>JAZLBF010000075.1:0-34427 GCA_045613565.1 Bacteroidaceae bacterium | reverse complement strand
AAATAGAGAATCCGAAATTAGAATACTCTGCACACCCCACAGAAGCGTACAAACCATCTGAGGGAGAACTAAGTAAAGTGAGAATTCTAGCAGACACTCTAGAATCAAGGAATACATCTGGAGAGCCGAGGATAACCTAGGAGGTGATGGAACTCCCCGTTAATCTAGAATGATTGGATTAACAAAAAAATACTAGCCCGTCTAAAGTTACAGACAAGCTAGTATATTATCTTAATTAGTAATTTTTACTGGGATTATTTAGTCTCTGGCTGTGTCTTGCCCTGAATTACTTTGATGGAAACGATGCGACGCTCGTCCATCTCCATGACTTCAAAGGTATAGTTGTGGTAGGTCAGTCGCTCGTGGAGTGCAGGGAATTCGCCCTTTAGCTCGAGCAACAAACCAGCTAGTGTATCTGCATCGCCTTCAACCTCAGAGAAGAGGTCATCGTCAATACCCAGAATACGATAAAAGTCTGTTAGCAAAGTCTTTGCCTGGAAGATATAAGTATTCTGATTGAGACGATGGTATGACTTCTCGTCGTCATCATACTCGTCATCTATCTCACCTACAATCTCTTCGATGATGTCCTCCATGGTGACGATACCTGAAGTGCCACCAAACTCGTCTACTACGATGGCCATGTGCACCTTGTTCTGCTGGAAATCACGCAGAAGGTCGTCAATCATCTTGGTCTCTGGTACGAAATATGGAGGACGAATCAAACTCTGCCACTTGAATGTAGCAGGCTTCTGAAGATGTGGCAAGAGGTCCTTGATATAAAGCACACCCTGAATATTGTCGGCAGTACCCTGATAAACCGGGATTCGACTATAGTTGTTCTCCACAATACACTGAATCACCTGGGGGAAGGGTGTCTTGATATCTAGGTCTACCATATCCACGCGAGGTGTCATCACCTCTCTAGCCATCTCACCACCAAAGCGGATAATGCCTTGAAGCATCTGGCTCTCCTGCGCTATCTCACGCTTGTCGGTAAGTTCCATTGCCTTTTCCAAATCGTCCACAGTGAGCGACTCGGTTTCAAAAGAAACTATTCTATCGGTAAAGGCCTTGCTGAGCATCAAAACAGAAGATATTGGATAGAAAACCTTTTCTGCTACGATGAATATTGGAGCCACAAAACGACAGAACGAAAGACTGTGATGAGTGCTGTATATTTTAGGCATAATCTCTCCGAAGAGGAGAAGAAGGAAGGTTAGCAAAACAGTGAGCAAGAGAAATTCTAGCCACTCGCTACCATGAGCAAAGTGCAACCAATTCATGAAGAAGAAATTGAGCAACATGATGACACCCACGTTGACCAAATTGTTCAATATCAAGATAGTTGCCAGTAGTCGGTCGCCACGCTCACGCAGTTGCATAATAAGCGAATCAGAGGTACGACGCTCCTCGGCAATCTCTGCCAATTGGTGAGGTGTAAGACTAAAGAAAGCTATCTCGCTGGCAGATGCTAGAGCACTGCAAAGGAGTAAAAAAATACTGCACGCTAGAGCAACCCATGCCCATGTGGAGGGTGTCGTGGTTGTAATCTGGAATGCCAGGTCTAAATCAATAAAGGACAACATTCAATATGCTGACGGTAACTTCCGTCTAATAACTTCTAATTAGGGATAAAATAAACTTAGCAGAGTAGGATGATTACACCGAGGGAGCAGGCTCATTGTTCTCGGTACGGCGAGGAGATAGCATCTCCATGGCTTCTGCCCATATCTCAACCACGTATCTCTTCTGTCCAGAGCGGTCATCATAAGAACGTGTGTGTATCTTGCCTTCGATATAAAGCTTATCGCCCTTGTGGACATACTTTTCTACTGTCTCTGCCAACTGACGCCATAGGACTACGTTGTGCCACTCGGTACGGTCTGGTACCTCGGTGCCATTAGGAAGGCGATAGCCTCGCTCAGTAGTAGCCAAACGCACACTAGCCACTGCTACACCGGCATCGACATAACGAACTTCTGGCTCTACGCCAACATTGCCTATAAGCATTACCTTATTCATATTATATTCAAAAGTATTTAAGGTAGGTTCAAGAAATTAAGTATTTCTATTAATTATTCGGGCGCAAAGATAAGGATTTATTCCGAAACAGACAAGAAATTGATATCTGCAAAATCAGAAATATAATTTATGCACCAGAATATCAATTCCTTTTCATATCTTTGCATACATATTATGGACGAGAAACAAATAATCATAACAAAAGAGACTCTAGAGAGTGCATACAAAAAGTACTTCAGCAAGGAGAAATTCCTGGAGGTAGACCCTTGTGGCATCGTATATGAGCTGATGCAACATACTAGCAACCAATTGGATATAGAGTTGGGAGCACTCTTCGTGGCTATGATAACATGGGGCAACCGCAAGGCTATCAAAACGGCTGCCAGAAAGATGCTGGACGAAGAGATGAAATGGCAACCATCCAAGTTCATCCTAGAAAAGAAATACACCGAATGCTACAAGGATGCTAAGAATGGTTGCGTGTATCGCACTCTGAACAGAGAGAAATTTATGGAGGTATGCCATCGCATACACCTAGCACTCATGGAAGGCTCCACTCGAACAGGAATGCCCATAGATAGCATGACGCTGGAGATTATGTTTGAGCACAACACCATAGAGGAAATTATAGCCATACTATGCGATTGGCTGGCACCTGCACGATTGGGTAAAGCAGGAGTATCTGCTTGCAAGAGGATATGTATGTACCTGAGGTGGATGGTAAGAACTGGTGAGCCCGACCTAGGTCTCTGGAGAAACAAGGAGGAGTCACAACTGTATGCAGTCATGGACGTGCACGTGTGCCAACTGACCTCGTCTATCATCTCCAGAAAGCAAGCAGATTGGAAGGCTTGCACGGAGTTAACCTACATTTTTCGTTCATGGGATAAAAGCGACCCATTGAAATACGATATAGCTCTAATGACCGTCGCAGACAACGGATTTTAAACTTTTTTCACAAAAATACAGACAATCATTCTTTTGTTTTAATAAAATTCATTACCTTTGCACTCCGAAATAATACATTAACAACAAATATTTGTAAAAGTTATGCCAAACGGAAAGAAGCACAAGCGCCACAAGATGGCTACTCACAAGCGTAAGAAGAGACTACGCAAGAACAGACATAAGAGCAAGTAAGCGCTTGACGTCTGACTGCGTTGACATACGCAACGAAAAACATCCGGTAGCCGAGCGGCCATTATATTATAAATATATAAAGGTGCAGGTACCGGATTTTTTATTCAATCTAGATTATGACCAGCGAACTATACATCGACGTACAACCCAAGAAAATTTCCATCGCTCTGACAGAAGACAAGCGACTAATGGAATACCAGGAGGAAAGCCAGGAGGCTAGCTTCCAGGTGGGTAACATCTACTTGGCAAAAGTAAAAAAACTGATGCCAGGTCTGAACTCATGTTTTATAAACGTTGGTTATGAAAAAGACGCATTTCTACACTACCTAGACCTTGGTCCTCAGTTTAATGCTTACTCCAAGTACGTTAAGCGACTAGTCAACGACCGCAAAAACCTACCATCACCCGACAACAAAGAAATGCCTATTTGCCCAAAGGATGGCGCAATACAGCATTACTTACAACAAGGGCAAGAATTGCTCGTACAGGTAATCAAGGAACCCATCTCTACGAAGGGTCCTAGACTTAGTTGCGAGCTATCTTTTGCTGGACGATTCCTGGTATTGATACCTTTTCAGGAAAAAGTTAACGTTTCTGCCAAAATCAAGAATAGCACCGAGCGTGCCCGATTGAAGCAGGTCCTAGAAAGTATCAAACCTAAGAATTGTGGTGTAATCGTTCGCACCGTGGCCGAAGGCAAAAAGGCAAGCGAACTGGACAACGAGATGAAGATACTAACCCAGAGATGGATAGATACTCAAACTCGTGCACAGAAAGCAAAAAGCACGCCCGCATTGGTTTACGAAGAAAGCAGCCGTGCCGTTGGATTGCTACGCGACTTATTCAATCCATCCTACGAAGGCATTTATGTAAACAATGAAACCGTCTTTCACGAAATCAAAGACTATGTGAGCCTCATTGCTCCCGAGCGCATTGATTGCGTAAAGATGTATCGCGGTAGTTTACCTATTTTCGACAACTTTGACATCACCAGACAAATTAAATCTGGCTTTGGCACTACGGTGACATACAAGGGCGGTGCATACCTGATAATAGAGCACACCGAAGCCTTGCATGTTATTGATGTAAATAGCGGAAATAGAACTAAGAAAGAAGACAGTCAGGAAGCCAACGCATTGGAGGTAAACCTAGGTGCTGCCGATGAGATAGCTCGTCAGCTACGCCTACGAGACATGGGTGGCATTATCATCGTTGACTTCATAGACATGAAGCAGGCGGAATCAAAACAGGTGTTGTACGACCGAATGGTAGAAAACATGAAGAAGGATCGTACACGACACAATATACTTCCGCTGAGCAAATTTGGTCTGATGCAGATAACAAGACAACGAGTACGCCCAGCAACAGATGTCAAGGTGGAAGAGGTTTGTCCCACATGTCATGGTACTGGTAGCATCAAGAGCAGCCTACTATTCACCAAAGTATTGGAAGGCAAAATACAAATGCTACAAAACACCATTGGCATCAAGAACTTTACCATGCACGTGCATCCCTATGTATATGCTTACATATGCCAGGGAATGTGCAGTTTGAAAATGAAATGGCACTGGAGATATGGCCTCGGTGTAAAAATTATTCCTAGTCAGAAACTTGGTATGCTACAATACGAATTTTACGATACCAATGGACAGGAAATAGACGTAAAGGAAGAAATAGAAATACGTTAATTCATATTACCAACGTAACGTTATCAAGGGTTAATATAATTAACCGGTGTTTAAATTTAGGCAGAAGGGTGTTCTCTTTTGCCTATTTTTTTTCGTTTTCGAATAAAAAGTGGTAACTTTGTACGCGATTTTAAACATGCCCAAGTGTACCATAAGTGTAAACATTTAGTAAAAAAAGCACCTATAGCATGTAAAAACAAAGTGAAATTAATAAATAAATCATAATTCAAACTTTAACAAAGAAGAAACAATGAAAGTAAACGGAAAGATTGTTTTTGCCCTAGCTATTGCAGCTTCGGCCGTGTTGGCTTCTTGCGGTGGTCAGAAACAGCAGCAAGTGCCTTCAGCAACCTTTAAGACTACTAAGGTTAGCCGTCAGGATGTAACATTGGAAACCAAGTACAGTGCTACTATTCGCGGTCGTCAGGATGTTGACATCTATCCTCAGGTAGGTGGTACACTAAAGCAGATTTGCGTAACAGAAGGTCAGACAGTACGTCAAGGTCAGACTTTGTTTGTGATTGACCAGGTTCCATACCAAGCAGCATTGAACACTGCTCTTGCAGCCTTGAAGGCAGCACAGGCTAGCGAGTCAACTGCATCTATGAACTACGAGAGCAAGAAGAAGTTGTTTGCAGAAAACGTAATCTCTGATTTTGACTTGCAGACATCATACAACACACTTATGACGGCTAGAGCACAGGTAGCACAGGCTGAAGCTCAGGTTACTAACGCTCGCAACAGTTTGTCTTACACTGTAGTTACCGCTCCCACCAATGGTGTAGTAGGTACTCTCCCCTATCGCCAGGGTGCATTGGTTAGCGCACAGTTGCCTCAGCCCTTGACCACCGTGAGCGACAATGCTCAGATGTGGGTTTACTTCAGCATCTCTGAGCGCGACCTTTTGTCAATTGTTCGCAAGAATGGTTCTATCAACGAGGCTATTAAGAATATGCCCGAGGTAACCCTAACACTAGTGGATGGTTCTACATACGAGAAGAAGGGTCGCGTAGAGAGCGTGAGCGGTGTGATTAACACCAACACTGGCAGCGTTCAGCTTCGTGCCGTATTTGACAATGAGAATGGCGTACTTCATAGCGGTAGCACCGGTAATGTAATCATCCCCACTCTTCACGAGCAGGTATTGGTTATTCCCGCAACAGCAGCAGTACAGACTCAGGACCGTTTCCGTGTGTTCATCGTAGGTAGCGACAGCATTGCACACGGCAAGGTAATTAGCGTAGAGGAGCACAAGGCAGGTAACCAGTTTATCGTTACCGAAGGCTTGGTTGGTGGCGAAGAAATCGTTGCCGAGGGCGCCGGTATGGTTAAGGAAGGTCAAAAGGTTAAGTAGTATATTCCAAAGTTGGAAGAAAAACTATCGAACAATTAAACGAGAATAATCACAATGAAAGGAAATATATTCATTAAAAGACCCGTGATGGCGATGTCTATCTCCATCATGATTCTGATAGTGGGTGCCATCAGCTTCTTCACACTGCCCATGGAGCAGTTCCCTGATATCGCCCCTCCTACCATCTCTGTGAGCGCATACTACACTGGTGCTAATGCCGATGCTGTGACCAAGGCCGTTATTCAGCCCCTTGAGGAGAGCATCAACGGTGTAGAAAACATGATGTACATGACATCTACATCTACCAACTCTGGTTCGGCTACCATTACCGTATACTTCAAGCAAGGCACCGATGCCGACATGGCGGCTGTCAACGTGCAGAACCGTGTATCTAAGGCACAGGCCCTATTGCCTCAGGAGGTAACAAAGATTGGTGTCTCTACTCAGAAGCGCCAGACATCATTCCTTCAGGCTACTGCCCTTACTTGTGACAATGGCGAGTATGAGCAGGATTTCATCTCCAACTATCTAGACATCAACGTTATTCCCGAAATCAAGCGTATCAAGGGTGTAGGTGACGTAATGCAGATGGGTGGTCAGTATTCATTGCGTATATGGTTGAAGCCCGAGTTGATGGCTCAGCATATGTTGGTGCCAAATGACATTGCTTACGCACTAGCTGAGCAGAACCTAGAGTCTCCAGCTGGTCAGTTGGGCGAAAAGCCTATGACTGGCAACCGTGGTAATGGTATTGAGAATGTATATCAGTACACATTGAAGTATACTGGTCGTTTGCAAGAAATCGAACAGTTTGAGAACATCGTTTTGAAGGCATTGCCCGACGGTAATATCCTTCGTCTAAAGGATGTAGCAGATATTGAACTTGGTTCTAACAGCTATGCCTTCTACGGTACATGTAATGGCAACCCTGCTACCACCTTCATGGTATTCCAGATGGCTGGTACTAACTCAAAGGAGGCCAATGATGCTATCGATGCTAAGTTGGAGGAATTGAGCAAGAACCTCCCTGCTGGTTTGAAGTTCGTCAACGTAATGTCATCTAACGACTTCTTGAACGCTTCTATTTATAATGTAGAGGAAACCTTGATTATCGCTATCTTGCTTGTAATCTTAGTGGTGTACTTCTTCTTGCAGGACTTCCGCGCTACCTTCATCCCCGCTATCTCTATCATTGTATCTCTTGTTGGTACATTTGCATGTATGGCGGCTGCAGGTTTCTCGCTCAACTTGCTTACTCTATTTGCATTGGTACTTGCTATTGGTACTGTCGTGGACGATGCCATTGTGGTAGTAGAGGCCGTGCAAGCCAAGTTTGACGCTGGATATAAGAGTCCCTACGAGGCCACTCGCGATGCTATGAGCGATGTAACCATGGCCGTAATTTCTTGTACCTTCGTCTTCATGGCGGTATTTATCCCCGTGAGCTTCATGCCCGGTACATCTGGTATGTTCTATACACAGTTTGGTGTTACCCTAGCTACATCAGTAGGTCTTAGCTGCGTATGTGCATTGACATTGTGTCCCGCACTTTGCGCTATGCTCATGAAGCCCGCCTCTGGCGAGCGCCGTAAGGGTGTGTTGGGTTCTATCAACTACTACACTCGTCAGGCTTACGAGACTTCTTACAACGCTATGCTTCGCAAGTATAGCAATATCCTTGCAGCTCTTATCCGCGCTAAGAATCGTTGGATAGCACCTGCTAGTATCATCGTGGCATTCGCTGGTATGGCATTCTTTGCTAGCAACATCTCTGTAGGTCTTGTTCCTGCAGAGGACCAGGGTACTGTGATGATGGCTATGAGCACACCTCCAGGTACCAACCTAGGTACTGCTGCCAAGACTATGGACAAGGTAGAGGAAATCTTGAAGGATATTCCTGAGGTTAAGGATTATATCCGTGTAAACGGTTATAGCTTCATGGCTGGTCAGGGTGTATCTTATGGTATGGCTATCGTGCGTTTGAAACACTGGAGCGACCGTAACTATGGTATGCTTCACCCCGTTGACAACTTCCTATCTACCAGCACCATGGTGGCAAATGCTAAGTTGAACCTACGCATGATGACCGAAATCCCCGAGGGTCAGTGCTTCGCATTTGAGCCTGGTATGATTCCTGGTTATGGTACTGGTTCTATCGAGCTTAACCTTCAGGACAAGATGGGTGGTGACAAGGCTATCTTCCTTGACTATACCAACAAGTTCTTGGAGGCTATGGGTAAGCGTCCCGAAGTGGCACGTGCCATTACCTCTTATGCTCGTAACTTCCCCCAGATTCAGGTTGAGGTAGACGCTGCTCAGTGCAAGCGCGCTGGTGTTTCTCCCACTGACGTATTGAGTGCTCTTGGTAGCTACTGTGGTGGTGCTTACGTGAGCAACATGAACCAGTTTGGTAAGGTTTACCGAGTAATGCTTGCTGCTAACGAGCAGGCACGTCTCACTCAGGAAGACCTTGGTAACATGTTCGTACGTGTAGGTGCTCAGATGGCTCCCCTATCTCAGTTCATCAAGCTCACTCCCGTGTTAGGTCCTGAGATTGACACACGTTTCAACTTGTTCAGCTCTATCATGTGTAACCTTGCTCCCAATGCTGGTTATGCTAGTACCGACGTAATGAAGGCTATTGAGGAAGAGTTTACAAAGGTATTCCCCAGCGGTTATGCTTACGAGTTTGGTGGTATGAGCCGCGAGGAGTATGAGCAGATGGGTAGCATTGCTTCATACCTCATCTACGCCGTATGTTGCGTATTGATTTTCCTTATCTTGAGCATGCTATACGAGAGCTTCCTCATCCCCTGGGCAGTATTGTTGTCAGTACCTGCTGGTTTGATGGGTGCATACGGTTTCGCATGGTTGTGGAATCAAGGTTATGCAGCCCTTCCCTTCATTTTCTTGGGTAAGATTGAAAACAACATCTACATGCAGACTGCGGTAATTATGCTTATTGGTTTGCTAGCCAAGACCGCTATTCTTATTACTGAGTACGCCCTAGAGCGTCGTCGTAAGGGCTTGGGTATCGTAGAGGCTGCTTATGCTGCTGCTGAGGCACGTTTGCGTCCCATCTTGATGACCGTGGCAACCATGGTTATCGGTATGATACCTCTAGTAATAATGACTGGTGCTGGTGCTAATGGTAACCGTACCATCGGTATCGCCGTAATCGGTGGTCTATTGGTTGGTACATTGTCTATCCTACTCAGCGTGCCCGTATTCTTCATCTTCTTTGAGTGGGTACAGGAGAAGATTCGCCCTGCTATGGTTGAAGAGCCTGACGCTCAGGTATTGATGGAACGCGAGCGCATTCGCAAGGAACGCGAAGAGCGTGAGAGCAAAAAGCACTAATCTAGAGAGCTAAAAGCATATTAGTGACACGACAACAGAATGTCACCTATATATATAATATAGAATATAAAAGTAAGATGAAGAAAAACATCATAATCCTATCACTAGCAGCCTTGTCATTGACAGGCTGCGGAGTGATGAAGAACTATGACCGCGAAGAAGTAGCTCAGCCCATAGATATCGAAACTCTATACGGCGATGCTCTCAGCGGTGACTCATTGGGATTGGGCGACTTGCAATGGCGTGAGTTCTTTACCGACCCAACCCTACAGAGTCTTATCGAACGAGTTCTTGCACAGAACACAAATATAAAGAATGCTGACCTTGCAGTACAGCAGGTCAACTACGCTCTGAAGGCTGCCAAGTGGGCTTTTGCTCCCAGCGTAGCACTTACTGCTAATGGTACCATCAGTAAGATGTGGGACCCATACAATCGTAGCAACTACTCTGACCAGCCCAGCAGCAAGCCCTATAGCGTAGGTCTTACCGTGGGATGGCAGCAGGTCAACCTACTTCAGTTGCGCAATGCCAAGAAGAGTGCTCAGATGAGCCTTGAGCAGGCACGCGCTGCTAAGCAGGCTGTACAGGCTTCTCTAGTGTCTAACACAGCTAGCCTATACTACACCTTGCTTCAGCTAGACGAACAACTAATTCTTCTAAAGCAAACTAAGGCCAACTGGGCTGAGTATCTAAAGATGCAGAAGTTATTGATGGAGGCTGGTCAAGCTAACATCGCTGCGGTATCTAGCGTAGAGGCAACATATTGGAGCATCTGCCAGAGCATCAGCACTGTTGAGGACAACATCAGCATCTTGGAGAATCAGTTGTCTACACTTTTGAATGAACCTGCACAGAATATCAAGCGTTCTTCACTGAGCAGCTTCGTATCACCCAAAATCATTGCTACTGGTGCTCCCATCAGCATCCTTTCACGCCGCCCCGATGT
The DNA here is from genome assembly GCA_045613565.1 of Bacteroidaceae bacterium. Lineage (GTDB taxonomy): Bacteria > Bacteroidota > Bacteroidia > Bacteroidales > Bacteroidaceae > Physcousia. The sequence goes on along the minus strand of JAZLBF010000075.1, from coordinate 23,914 downwards.
GCGCATGGCAGAAATGACTTTAGCTAGTTCATTCTACGACGTAGCACAGGCTAAGTCTTCGTTCTACCCTGCACTCACATTGAGCGCAACTGGTGTATTCAGCAATGGTACTGCTGCTACTATCAATCCTGGTGCTATCATTGGTCAGGCTGTAGCAGGTTTGGCACAACCTATCTTCCAGAATGGTATTCTCAATGCAACATTGAAGGTTAGCAAGGCACAGATGGAAATCGCTGCCAACAACTTCACCAATGCTGTCGTCTCTGCTGGCAACGAGGTAAACATTGCCATGAAGATGATTAAAGCAACCGAGGAAGACCAGATTTTCTTGGACAATCAAGTAAAGGCTCTTGACACAGCATATGAGGCAACTCGTAAGTTGTTCGCTGGTAGCAATGCTAACTACTTGAATGTTATTACTGCTCACAACAATCTCATTCAGGCTCAGATGAACCAGATTACCAATCGCATGGATATCATCAGCTACACAATTGAGCTCTACCTAGCCCTTGGTGGTGGTGCAGAATAATAACAGCAGCATACACACTAGAAATAATAGCATCTTATATTCTAGGATATGATACAAAAAAGTTCCATCAGCATTGACTGATGGAACTTTTTTGTATATCTACAATACTATCCGTTAATCTCTACTCTATTTCCCAATCAGAGAGTGTATAAGTAGATTCGATACGCTGCTCGATGTCATCTGGCAGAGAGGAAAAGAAGTCCATATTAGTGATACGCTCTACCTCATCGATAGTATTAACATACTTGGATTTCTTATTATTACCACTTTCATTCTTATAGATAAAACCTATGGCGCGTGGTGTTTGACCTTCGATACCAGTGAGAATTACCTTGAAGAAAGCATCTGGAATACGTATAGAATGATTCTTACCAATGTAACCATATTTGGGATGCTTGTAGAGAATAGGGCCACAGACAACATATATGGGTTCTTGCTCGGCCCACTTACGACAGGCGTCTTCCAACTCCTTCCAGTCGCCACGATTAAGATTGTGATTTTGCGGACATACGTTGGTCATATAGAAACTCTGGTCCATGGCACGCCAATGATACTTATTGTCAGCAGCAGGACACATATGTCCCCTATCCCATCCTGAATGCTTGTACTCGTCGGTGGTGATAGCTAAAGAGGGCTCTATATCTGGGTCAGGCAAGAACTTATCATTACGACTTTCACGCTCTATCAGTTTTTCTGCATCTAATCTCCATGCCACCCAGTTAGGAATATTCATCTCCATATTAAAAGAGACGGTGTATCCCATGCGTTTGAGTATCTTCTCATTGAGAGTAGAATTAGCAAGGGGTATCTCAATTGCATCTGCATTGAGAGAGGGAATTGGTTCTGCATCCGCCTTGGTGGCAGGCATGTAACTGATGTAAAGTACCACTAGGAGTAAAGCGATGATGGTAAAGAATATCTTCTTCATGTGTGCTTGTTATATTATAACGTACGTAGTGTTTAGGTCTGATGAATAGACATAATTAAATATAGCGTAACACAACACTAGAATTTCATAAGAAATCTTCGTATCGTATTACGCTATATAGATGGTATACTAATTAACTTCTAGAAACTTGCAAACCTGTATTGGACATAGACATATCTACGAAGCGAGCACGCTCGTTGGGACGCTCACGGTTAAGTATATCACGAATACGCAAAGCTGCGATGGGGTCTTTGGCAATCATATAGAGGAAGCCACCACCACCAGCACCAGGTAGTTTCAAACCTAAGCATAGGTCTTGTACCTTCTCCACGATAGCCTGCACCTGAGCGGGATTAGTGCCACTATCCAATAGCTGATTCTGCATCCATGTCTTACCTACGAGAGAACCCAATTGGTCAAAGTTGCCACGCATGATAGCCTGCGCCATATCATGAGCGTGCTCCTTCATCTCTCCGAGAAGAGCAAGACGGTCTGTATCGTAGAGGAACATACCACGCACAATCTCTGCAAGAATCTTCTTAGCAGTACGAGTGATACCTGTGTAGTACAACAAATGGCACGCCTGATACTGGGCATCAGTGAAGAGGTTATTGCTGAGCCAACTGATTTCGGGTGTCTGCTCGAAACCATTTTGTGTGGTAAGCAATTTCACTCCATGGAGCACACCACCATATTGGTCTTGCCAACCACCACCTGTGGTTAGTAACTGTTCTAGCACTAGAGTACGATTACATATTTCATTCTTACTCCATCCAAGACCACAGAAGTCACTCACAGCTCCCAAAACTGTAGCTGCAAGGATAGAACTTGTACCTAGGCCACTACCAGCGGGAATAGCGCTAAGCAATGTTACTTCTATACCGCAACCGAAGTCGTTCAACTGCTCTTGCAAACTGCTATATTTCTTCTGACAGAACTGAGGCAAGAAGCCAGCCAAAGCAAGAGCTGCCTTGGGAATAGAGAAGGGAGAACCAACCTTAGCAAAGTCTGCTAACTCTTCGTAAGTGCTCACTATCTCGATAGCACCTAGGTCAATACTACGCAATACGATATGCTTCTCAACAGATGGTTTAACATAGGTTTGCAATGGAGGTTGACCATTCAATTCAATGGCCATATTTACCACACTACCACCAGAGGTAAGACAATATGGAGGAGTATCAGTCCAACCTCCTGCCAAGTCAATGCGCACGGGACTACGTCCCCACACTATCTGGTCGCTATAAACATCAAGACGTGGCATCTGCTTATGAGCAATGACATCTTCTGTAAGACCTTCTGCCAACAGAGAGAAAGCGCGAGCACCTTCAGCAGAACCATCCTTGCCGTTCATTTCCAAGAGACGAGAACGGAACATATGGTCGTTGATACGCTTTAGCAAAGGTTCACTCTCGGGCAATGCCTCTGGCACTGGTACATCAAGATTGTGAAACTCATGAGCCAAGTCGTCTAGATTGGTCTGATAGAAAATACTACATCTATGGTTGTTAGCTAAGGCAGTAAGATTCTCCTTACGGAAAGCTAGTCGTTGCTGCTGTAACCTGCGTAAATTTGCTTGGTCGCTTATTTCGTTGGCAGACAAACGCTGAGTTGCACGCCATACATTGGCATCCTCACTCTTGGGTTCGTCTATCATCCAATGCAAGAGACGCTCCATTTCTTCCATAGTATCACATACTGGGAAGATACGACTATTCTGCAAGTCGGTATTACCATCGATTTCATCAGCTTGTAAACCTCGCTCTGACAACCACTCTGTCACAGGACGACCAAGATATTCAGTAGAAGCATCACGAAGGTCTCCACGCATAGCATCATTGAAACCGTAGGGGCGCAATACCCACTGGCTTTCTCCCAAGGGAACTACGTCAATACAGATACCTGGGCGAAGTGTTACCGTCCATGCATTACGAGGCACACCAGTAATAATATTTTCATGGGTCAATGTCCATGTGGGTGCGATCCAAGCATTCTCTATCCACGTATTCTGATTAGAGGGTTGGAAGGTGATATCATGATGACAGTTCTGAGTAAAAATACTAGGGTGAGCCTTGACACCAAGATGCATAATAGCACGCTGGTCGTAGACAAGGTTTTGAATAGCCATAGTAGAACTAATCATTTCACGCGAAGTACCATAGTGATAAAACTCACCATCCTGCAGAGGAAGTACAGCTACACTCAACTGATTTAACTCCTCGTCAGCTAGAGTAGGATGCTCACCAAGTGCCTGACCAAAGTCGCTATAAAGGTCATAATTCAGAATATCGCCGTTCTCGCCAGTACTCTTCTTCATGAGCAAATTGACAGCCTTGTCAGAAAGCAACCATATACCAATATCCATCAAGAAGAGATGAGAGTGCATCAGTTCGCCAAGTTTATCCACAGAAGGCTTTTGCAACACAAAGTCGAGCACCTCAGGAGTTTCACGTTTAGAGAGGAATACACCATGATTCTTGGCCAAAGATGGGTCTACCCAAAGACCATAACATACAACATCTGCATCAGGAATCTGTTGCAACTTACCAGCACGGATATATACATCACCAGAAGCTATCAAGGTGCGTAATCCCTGAGGAGCAGCATTCATGATTCGCTGATAGAGAGGCAACTGCAATTGCAATAGATTCTGACCTATACGCTGACCTCTTTCCCAACGGAAAACGGGTATTGGAGTAAGCACCTTACCACTGGGAGCATATCCTGGCAGACGACGGCTTTGACCACCGGCATGAAGAAGGATTCGCTTCTCACGCGACAACCATTCTTCAAAACTAACTTCTGGAGCCTCATCCTGATGACATGCCTCCATCAACCAATTTGTACCACCGCCACTGCCAAGACGAGCACCAACGGGGTCTGAAGTACAGAAATATTCTTCACGAGCAACTCCTGCTACATCGTGAAAGCATTCTACCAAATTAGGTGGAAGGGACAATAGTTTCTTCATCATATCTAATTGATTTTGTAGTTAAACAATAGTAAACCTCAAGGGTAAATGGATAATGTTTATTACTATCTCTCTGCCCTCATGGGATTATTCAAGAAATCTTGATAACTCATACGAATTCCGTCTTCCAACTCAGTACGATATGTCCATCCTAGGGCCTTAGCCTTGCTCACATCAAGCAATTTGCGTGGTGTACCATTAGGTTTGGTTGTATCCCAAAGAATATTACCCTCATAGCCAACAACACGTGCAACGATTTCTGTAAGAGATTTAATTGACAATTCCTTACCAGTTCCTGCATTGACAGTTTCGTTGCCACTATAATTGTTCATTAAGAAGACGCAAAGATTGGCCAAATCGTCTACATACAAGAATTCACGCAATGGAGAACCATCACCCCAACATGTCACCTCTTGCAATCCCTGCTCCTTAGCCTCGTGGAAACGACGGATAAGTGCTGGCAATACGTGAGAGTGGGTAGGATGATAATTATCATTGGGGCCATAAAGATTAGTAGGCATCAATGAGATGAAATCTGTACCATACTGACGATTCAGATACTCGCAATATTTCAATCCGCTAATCTTTGCTAGGGCATATGCTTCATTGGTTTGCTCCAATTCACTAGTGAGCAAACAAGATTCTGGCATCGGTTGTGGAGCCATACGTGGATAGATGCATGACGATCCTAGAAACTCCAACTTCTTGCATCCATTCTGCCATGCTGCATGGATTACATTCATCTCTAGCATCATATTCTCGTACATAAAGTCTGCTAAAGCCGTTTGGTTGGCAATGATACCTCCCACCTTGGCTGCAGCTAAGAATACATACTCAGGCTTCTCTTGCTGAAAGAAAAGATTTACCTCATGCTGATTTGTAAGGTCAAGCTCTGAATGTGTACGAGTAATGATATTATTGTAACCCTGACGCTGCAATTCGCGCACAATGGCACTGCCTACCATACCGCGATGACCAGCAACGTATATTTTAGAGTCTTTTTCCATGATAATTACACTATTACTTTACCAAACCCTTTTCTAGGTATTCAGCCAAGTTGGTTCTCATCACACTAGCAACATGGTCGGCAGCAACCTTTTCCATATCGTGCTTCACCATAATAGACACCAACTGTTCAAAAGTAGTCTTGCCTGGGTCCCATCCAAGTTTTGTCTTTGCTTTTGTGGGGTCACCCCAAAGGTTAACCACATCTGTAGGACGATAGAAATCAGGGCTAACTTCCACCAAGGTCTTACCAACAAGTTCAGCAGGACCTGCGATACAAATTCCTTTTTCATCCATCTCCTCGCCTTCGAATTTCAACTCTATACCAGCAGCCTTGAATGCTGCATAAGTAAATTCACGCACAGAGTGCTGAACACCTGTTGCAATAACAAAATCTTCGGGCTCTGGTTGTTGTAGTATCAACCACATACACTCTACATAATCCTTGGCATATCCCCAATCTCGCAAAGATGAAAGATTACCTAGGAATAGTTTGTCTTGTTTGCCTTGAGCAATACGAGCAGCAGCCAATGTAATCTTACGAGTAACAAAAGTCTCGCCACGTCGCTCGCTCTCGTGATTGAACAAAATACCAGAACTGCAGTACATGTTGTATGCTTCGCGGTATTCCTTTATTATCCAGAAGCCATACAACTTAGCTACTGCATAGGGACTATAGGGATGGAAAGGAGTATTCTCATTTTGAGGAACCTCCTCTACCTTACCATACAACTCGGATGTTGAGGCCTGATAGATGCGACACTCGTGTTCTAAATGATTAGCTCGCACAGCCTCTAGCACACGCAGCACACCAGTGGCATCAACGTCAGCAGTAAACTCTGGTGCATCAAAACTAACCTGTACATGACTTTGTGCTGCCAAATTGTAAATCTCAGTGGGGCGGACTTTATCGATAACCTTCACCAACGACATTGAGTCGCCCATATCTCCATAATGAAGATGAAATTGAGGATGACCTTCCAGGTGAGCAATACGTTCGCGATAGTCAACACTACTGCGACGGATTATTCCATGTACATCATATCCCTTCTCAATGAGAAATTCACTGAGGTAACTACCATCCTGACCTGTAACACCTGTAATCAGTGCTACCTTACGCTTTTCCATATTATGTGGGTTTAAATTTTATTGAGTTATGTTTATTTTTCTGAGAATAATTTAATGCGCTGCTCTTCTGAAAGTTTGCAGATAAGCAAGGTATCGTCTTTCTCTGCAACGATACAATCTTCCAAACCTTGAATGATAACCTTGCGCTCTTCTGTACAATGAACTACACAACCACGAGTTTCGTAAATATGCACATTGTCACCAACGATAGCATTACCATTATTATCGCGTGCCACGTTTTCTCGCAATGAGCCCCAAGTTCCTAAGTCACTCCATCCAAAGTTGGCTGGCATGCAATATATCTCATCCGACTTTTCCAATATAGCATAGTCAACAGAAATACTTTCACATTTAGGAAACTCTTCGTTGATTATCTCCTGCTCCTTCTCCGTGCCATATATTGGCAAAAGATTTTCAAAGATCTCATTTATCTCTGGAGCATACACTCGGAAAGCATTGACAATGGTATTTACATTCCATATAAAAATACCTGCATTCCATAGCATATTGGGCTTGGTGATATACTTCTCTGCTGTAGCCAAATCTGGTTTCTCACGGAATGCGTCAACGCGGAACATCTCTTTATTGCTCACGGAGGGACACGACATATCCGTCTGGATGTAACCATAACCAGTTTCAGGGCGTGTTGGCTTCATACCGAGAGTGATAATTGCATCTGAAGAAGAAGCAAAATCCATACAACTCTTAATGACACGCTGAAACTCTGGCACATTCAATACCAAATGGTCGGAGGGGCTAACCACAATATTTGCCTTAGCATCTATACTCTTGATACGCCATGCCGCATAGGCAATACAAGGGGCCGTATTTCTGCGACAAGGTTCAAGTAATATATTCTGTACAGGAATCTCTGGTAATTGTTCCGTCACAAAATCCTTATAGGCCTGACTGGTAACTACCCAAACATTCTCTGCAGGAATTATACCTTGGAAGCGATCAAAAGTCATCTGAATGAATGTACGACCAGTTCCTAATACGTCAACAAATTGCTTTGGACGCTCAGGGGTACTCATAGGCCAAAAACGACTACCTACGCCACCAGCCATAATCACTAGATGTTGGTGGTTCACATTGTTTGTGGTACTCATAAAATTATTCGTTATTTGAACTTAACTTGCACCCTCAGGAATGAATATGAGGGCACAAGAGTAAGTTCATAATATTATCACTTTAATCTATAGTGAAACTACAATTTCACCTTTTTCACTAGGCCATCCCATGCTTTAACCTTAACGGATACTATTACATCGTGGGCCAAGTTATTCTTTACCTTCTCTGATTCAGGCATCAATGCTCTCACGGCATCTGCAGGGATGCGAATATCAGTAGTCACGCTCTCACCTGAGAAATTCGCTACTACCAAGTATGTTTTGTTCTTATCGCTGCGCAAAAATGCATATTGTCTATCAAGATGACCATTTACATACATCAAATCCCAGAAAAGACCTTCCTTAAAGGCTGGCTCTTCCTCTGCTTGACGCAACACCTGGGTGTAATACTCTTTGAGTTTCTTCTCTTCTTCAGTGAGCAATGCACCATCGAACTTTCCGCTATTTCTCCATCGACGGATAGTATCTATTGTCCAATAGTCAAAGATTGTTGTGCGACCATCCTCACCAGAGAATCCTTCACTATCCATACCCTTTTCGCCCAATTCCTGTCCGAAGTATATCATCATGGGATTGGTATTCATCAATGTGCTCACCAGCAACATAGGTCTACCCTTCAATGCATCACCAGCAAAGAATTCGCTTGCAATGCGTTGCTCGTCGTGATTTTCTAGGAAGTTGAGCATATGTCCCTGAATATCCTCTACACTTTGCCAGCATGAGGTGATTTCCCTAGCCGAGCACCAACCAGCAGTAACAGCCTTCAATTTGTCATACAATCCTACCTTGTCATACAAATAATCAAAATGTCCGCGGAAGATATAATCGCGATACAATTGAGGGTTGTACACCTCTGCAATAAAGATGATATCGGGATATTGTGCCTTGACTTGAGGAATAACCCACTCCCAAAACTCTACTGGCACCATTTCTGCCATATCACAACGGAATCCGTCTACTCCCTTTGCTGCCCAATAAAGGAGGATGTGAAGCATCTTCTTGTAAGTATTAGGACCGTAGTTCAACTTGATGGTTTCATACCAGTCGTTTCTACCTGGCCATGCAGAGAAGACATCATTACCAGTTGCCTTAGCGGGATTCTCTGTATAAAGACAGATATTATTACGTTCCTCTTCACTCAAGATATTGTCCAGGTGCAAAGGTTCTCCTAGGTAATAGAAGTTGTTTTCTGGAGAATAAGATAATGAAGTATCGTCACCCTCACCCAAATCCAGACAACCTTCAGGGCAAGCATCCGAATGATATTCGCGCGCCACATGATTGGGTACAAAATCCTGAATTACTTTCATGCCAGCCTTGTGGGTGCGCTCAATCAATGCCTCCCACTCCTTGATGCGCTCAGGCACCTTTGTAGCAATGTCTGGATCCACATCATAATAGTCCTTAATCGCATAGGGGCTACCTGCACGACCTTTTACCACCTCGGGATGGTCTTTTCTGATACCATAACGTCCATAATCCGTCTGTGTTGCATGCTCTATGATACCGGTGTACCAAATATGGGTAATACCCATTGACTTGATTTCTGCTAGAGCCTTAGCTGTGAAGGCTGACATTGTGCCACAACCATTCTGTGTCTTGCTGCCATTGGGAACTGGTTTCTCCGAATTCGCACCAAAAAGTCTTGTAAAAACCTGATATATATTCATGATAAAATCTGTTACTATGTTAAGCGTGCTCTACTGTTACATCCTTGGCAATCTTGGTAATCATACCTGTCAACGCCTGTCCAGGACCACATTCTACAAACTCTGTTGCACCTGCCTCTACCATTGCCTCCACCTCTTGTGTCCAACGAACACTAGCTGTGAGCTGAGCAATAAGGTTCTGCTTTATCTCCTCAGGATTGGTATGTGCCTTACCATCTACATTCTGATAAACGGGACATGTTGGTGTGTGGAAGGTGGTTGCCTTAATAGCTGCCTCCAACTCTTCCTTAGCTGGTTGCATCAAAGGACTATGGAAAGCACCGCCCACGGGCAATAATAAGGCACGGCGTGCTCCTGCTTCCAACATCTTATCGCATGCCATCTGTACTGCCTCTACGTTGCCACTGATTACCAACTGACCAGGACAATTGTAATTAGCTGCTACAACTACACCCTTATCACCATCGGCAGAAACCTCTGCACAGATGCGTTCAATGTCCTCATCAGACAATCGTAATACTGCTGCCATACCACCAGGTGCTGCCTCACATGCCTTCTGCATAGCCAAGGCACGAGCATAAACCAATTTCAAACCATCTTCAAAGTCCAATGCTCCAGCCGCAACCAATGCACTAAACTCACCTAAAGAGTGACCGCCTACCATATCTGGCTGGAATGCATCACCCAAGCACTTTGCCATAACCACACTATGCAAAAATACAGCTGGCTGAGTAACCTTTGTTTGCTTCAACGCCTCAGCGTCTCCTTCAAACATAATATCTGTCAAACGAAAACCAAGAATCTCATTGGCTTTTTCCATCAATTCCTTTGCCGTTTCGTTTGTTTCATACAAGTCCTTGCCCATTCCTGTGAACTGGGCTCCTTGACCAGGAAAAACAAATGCTTTCATTATATCTTTTCTTTTTTTATTGTCTAAAAATAACATCGGATATCACACCATATTAATATCCTAACGCGCACAAAGTTACATAAAAATAAGTTTGAAGGCAAAAATATGCACCAAATATTATTAATAAATTATAATTTTGTCTAACTTTGTTGTCAGAAACAACATATTATCCACGTCAATAACATCTATCTCATGGATTACGACAAGATAGTCAACGATTTGGCACAACAAGTATTCGACGCTATTCGTCCTCGTATCAGCGACGAAGATTTTCATCGAGTACAGAGAGCTTTCACTCTTGCAAAGGAAGCTCACGCACCTCAAAAGCGTAAATCAGGCGAACCATATATTTTGCATCCCATAGCCGTAGCTTTGATTGCGGCTAAGGAATTGCAACTAGATGCCAATACCGTGATTACGGCATTCTTGCACGATGTGGTAGAAGATACTCCATACACCGTAGAGGACATTCGTGATATCTTTGGCAACGATGTAGCTGGTCTTGTCAATGTTGTTACCAAGAAAAAAAAGGAGACATATCAAACCACCAAGCAGGTGGACAACTATCAGCAGATACTAGACTCCTTGCACTATGATATTAGGGCGGTGATGGTAAAGATTAGTGACCGTCTGCACAATATGCGCACCTTGCAATCTATGCGTCCTGACAAACAGATGAAGATTGCAGGAGAAACTGACTGTTTCTATGCTCCCTTGGCCAATCGTCTTGGATTATTTGAGGTAAAATCCGACCTTGAAAACCTTTCTTTTAAGTATCGTTGCGGAATTGAGTATGGCGACATTGAGAGATGGATAAAAGAGGACGAGCAAAACAACCAAGAGCGATTGAAAATCTTTTGCAAAGATGTATTAGGCACTCTGAAAGACCACGGCATAAAATGCAAGGTGGAAACCTTCTGGCGACGTCCCTACTCCATTTGGCGCCGTATGAAGCAACAGAAGACTGATTTCTGGCACCTACCCAATCGCTACTATGTGCGAATCACCTTCTGGGAGGATACTATGGACGACCCTCTTACCGACAAGGAAACCTGTCTGAAGATATACAACCTTCTCACTAGAGACTTCCGCGAACGTCCTGGTACTTTTATCAATCAGATTGAGCAACCAAAGGAGAACTCCTACCAATGCCTACGATTGATGTTACTATCAAATCAAGGTGTGTGGGAAGATGTACAAATTTGCTCGGAAGCAATGGTACGTGCTAGCCAGGTGGGTTGTATCAATGAGATTGGCAGCAACATTGGTAATTGGGTAAAGAGATTCCGTAAAGTACTGAAAGACATTACTTTCCAGGGCAATGAAGAGCATTTCTTGGAACATATCTCTACGAGCCTATACTATGACGACATCACCGTATTCTCTCCCAATGGTGATAGCTTTATTCTACCCAAGGATAGCACGGTGATTGACTATGCCTTCAAGCAGGGTGACGATTGTGGTGCTCATGCACACTATGCATATGTCAATGGTGTTTTGTGTAGCGTAAAAACTGTACTTCATGGTGGCGATTGCGTAAAACTAATCACCTCGCCTGAGGCTCACCCAAGAAAGGATTGGATAAATCATTGTCAAACTTATCTGGCCAAACGCTACTTACGCCTTTATCTCATTGAGAGAAGATTGCTCAGAGGTGGTGTGTGTCGTTGTCCCATATGCAAACCCCTACCTGGTAGTGAAGTAATAGGTATACGCACACGTGGCATACTCAAGCATCCCACAGAGTATGAGGATATTATGCTGCATCATCGCTCATGTCCAGAGGCCATCAGATTGGCTAGTAAATTTGGTGACAATGTAGTCAGCGTCAACTATGCCGAAGATGCATCAGCTCCTCCAGTGGTAGTTCACTCTCCATCATCTATTACTATCAATCGTGTTGGCTTTACCTACCCTATCACCCTTGCTATCACTGGTGTAGACAGACACCGCATGCTCATGGATTTGACTTCGGAGATAGCTGATAAGTTGCATCTCAACATGGACTCACTTTCCATCAGCACCAAGGATTGTATTGTGGAGTGCAATGTCACCATTATGATTCATAGCGTTAGTGAGATGCTTAGTGCGATGGAGCAAATTCGTCTCATACCAGGTATAGAATCCGTTAGACAGGTCAAGAACGAAAATCAATAGGTTTTTACCCTAGCATTTTTGCATAAAACTAGCTCTAAAGACAATTACAGGCACTAGTTGACATATCTTTTTAGGGTGGAGAAGCAATTATTTTGCATAAAAACTGAAAATAATCTCCCTAAAGCGCACTAATTACGGATTATTTGTTTACCTTTGCACTCGGAAAACACACGGGAATAGCTCAGTTGGTAGAGCACTGGTCTCCAAAACCAGGTGTCGGGAGTTCGAGCCTCTCTTCCCGTGCGAATGAAATGAAGAAGTAAGGATGTATGAGCATCCTTATTTTTTTTGCCTCAAAAAATGGCTCAGGCACTCTTCATAAACATGTTTTAGAGCACAAAAAGAGATTTTCCAAAGAAAAAAAGTACGTTTTAACCAAAAGAAAGATATATTTGCAACGTCGGAAATGCGTTTTAAGCCCTTAAAATGCATTTTAAAAGTGTCGGACGGTATTTTAAGATTAATCTACATAATATATATTAATATGCTCAGGAAACTAAGAATCATTCTAGCTATCCTATTTTTTGTGCCCATCACATTGTTGTTTCTCGACTTTACAGGTACCATACATGGATATTTCGGTTGGATGGCTAAGGTTCAACTTTTGCCAGCCATCTTGGCTTTAAATTTTGGAGTGGTAATAGCATTGGCTATTCTCACCCTGGTATTGGGACGCTTGTATTGTTCAGTGATATGTCCTCTAGGTGTGTTGCAGGATGTATTTGCATGGTTTGGCAAGAAGGCGAAGAAGAATCGCTACACATATTCTCCTGCCAAGACATGGCTTCGTTACATCATGCTAGCTCTATTTGTTATAGCTATGGTCATGGGTGGAGGCATCTTTGCTAGCGTGATTGCGCCATATAGCGCATTTGGAAGAATTGTTTCCAATCTATTACAACCTATCTGGAAATGGGGCAATAATTTCCTTGCATATCTAGCTGAAAGAGCAGACAGTTATGCCTTCTACGAAACTGAAATTTGGTTTAAGAGTAGCATCACACTAGGCATAGCCGTAGCTACATTACTCATATTATTAGTACTAGCATGGCGTGGTGGTCGCACATATTGCAATACCATATGCCCAGTAGGCACAGTGCTTGGTTTCCTATCACGCTTCTCTTGGTTGCGACCAGTTATTGACACAGACAAGTGCATCGATTGTGGTCTTTGTGCCAAGAATTGCAAGGCATCATGCATAGACGTTGCTTCTCATCAAGTGGACATGAGCAGATGTGTAGCATGTATGGATTGTATTGGCAAATGCAAGAAAGGCGCTATCAGATATGCTCACGCTCCTGCAAACACTTGTTCAAAGTGCTCAAAAACTGCTACCCCCGATGAAACAGAACCCCCTGCTTCTCGCCGAGCATTCCTTACCTCTGGTGCTATGCTAGTAGCAGCAAGTACTATTAAGGCTCAAAAGATGAAGGTGGATGGCGGTTTGGCGGCCATAGAGGATAAGGTTGCTCCTCAGCGCCAACAGCACATTCTTCCTGCTGGTGCCATGAGTGCACGCCATTTTGCTCAGCATTGCACATCATGCCAGTTGTGCGTATCTGTTTGTCCTAATGATGTGCTTCGTCCTTCTTCAAATTTAGAACGACTTACACAACCAGAAATGTCATACGAGCGCGGTTATTGTCGTCCCGAATGTACCAAGTGCTCAGATGTTTGTCCCACAGGTGCCATCAAGCCCATCAGCCGCGAGGACAAGTCGTCTCGTCAGATAGGTCATGCCGTATTGATTGAAAAGAATTGTATCTCCATGACCAACGGCACTCGTTGTGGCAATTGTGCACGCCATTGCCCAGTTGGCGCCATTCAGATGTTGCCAATGAATGAAGATGGCAACGGCAGACGACGCAAACAGATGCCCGTAATCAATATCGAGCGTTGCATCGGATGTGGTGCTTGCGAGAATCTATGTCCTGCACGTCCATTCTCAGCGATATACGTTGAGGGACATGAGATGCATCGCACTATTTAACATACCTTATCTCCAATCTACTAGCACAAACAAAGTTATATGGATAGACGCGAATTTCTAAAAATAGTAGGCATCAGCACAGCTTCTGCAGCATTGCATGGATGTGTATCAAAAAATAGTTCTGAGAATACCAACTCCGAATTAGGTCCTGTGCCAACGGACAAGATGACATATCGTAGTTTTCCTTGCCTTGGAGAAGACAAGGTATCCTTGTTGGGATATGGTTGTATGAGATGGCCAACAATCCCTAACCCCAACGGTAAAGGCGACATGATTGACCAAGATGCGGTAAACAATCTTGTTGACTATGCCATAGAGCATGGTGTCAACTTCTTCGATACATCACCAGTATATGTACAGGGTTGGTCAGAAAGAGCTACTGGTAATGCTCTGAAACGCCACCCACGTGAGTCATACTATGTATCTACAAAGTTGTCAAATTTCTCCGACTCCTCGCGCGAGAACTCACTTGCCATGTATCATCGCTCATTCTCTGAGTTGCAAGTTGATTATATAGACTACTACCTACTACACTCTATCGGTGGCGGAGGTATGGATGCATTCCGCAAGAGATATGTTGACAATGGTATCTTGGATTTCCTCATGGAGGAGCGCAAGGCAGGACGCATTCGCCATCTTGGATGGTCGTTCCACGGCTCAAAGGAGGTATTTGACGAGATGCTTGCATTGCACGACAAGTACCATTGGGATTTCGTGCTGATACAGATGAATTATGTTGACTGGCACATCGCCAAAGGTAGTGGTATCGGAGCAGAGTATCTATACACCGAACTGGCCAAGCGTGGCATCCCCAATATGATTATGGAACCGCTTTTGGGTGGTAGACTTTCCAAAGTGCCCGACCATATCGTGGGTCGTCTCAAGCAGCGCAAGCATGATAGCAGCGTAGCATCGTGGGCATTCCGTTTTGCTGGTAGTTGGCCCAATGTGCTTACCGTCTTGAGTGGTATGACATACATGGAACATCTGCAAGACAATATCCGCACGTACTCCCCATTGGTTCCTCTTACTGAGGAGGAAAACCAATTCCTATACGACACAGCCAAGTTGATGGAACAATATCCTACCATCCCTTGCAACGATTGTAAGTATTGTATGCCATGTCCATATGGCCTTGACATTCCTGCCATATTATTGCATTACAATAAGTGTGTCAACGAGGGTAATGTACCTGAAAGCCAGCAAGACGAGAATTATCGCAAGGCTCGCCGTGCCTTCTTGGTTGGCTACGATCGTAGCGTACCCAAACTAAGACAAGCAAACCATTGCATTGGTTGTAATAAATGTAGGAGCCATTGTCCTCAACGAATAGACATTCCCAAGGAACTACATAAGATAGATTGCTTCGTAGAAAAGCTCAAACAGGACATTCTCTAATCTATGAACATTAATTCTGATTTATCAGATATCATTCAACTCTTGCACGAAGGTAATTTTTCTTGCGTAGTAAGAAATGGAGCAGAAACCAAAACCTTTTCATGTCAGGGAGTTCAGGACTTGCTCTCCCTGTACGAGGAAAGGCCAGAGTTTCTTTGCAATGCCATAGTTGCAGACAAGGTAGTAGGCAAAGGAGCAGCTGCTTTGATGGTATTGGGCAAAGTTAGTCGTGTTCATGCAGCGGTTATCAGCAAGCCAGCCTTGGATTTATTTGCAGAGCACAATATTGAGGTCGAATATAACTCTCTTGTGCCCAACATCATTAATAGAGCACATACTGGTATTTGTCCAGTGGAGCAATTGTGCCTCCCCCTATGCTCACTAAGCGATATGTACAATGCAATCAGTAATTTTGTACACAAATAAACTTTAATACAACAAAACTAATTTTATAACGCTTATGTTTGGAATAGGCCTTCAAGAAATGATTATAATAGCACTAGTAGTACTACTTTTCTTTGGTGGAAAGAAGATTCCCGAACTCATGAAAGGATTGGGCAAGGGTGTTCGTAGCTTCAAAGACGGCATGAATGGCAAGGATGATAGCCAGCAAGAAGAAGAGAAGAAATAACGTGAACGAACAACTTACCTTTTGGGACCATCTAGAGGAACTACGTGGTAGCATTATCCGTATAGTAATAGCAACGGTAATCTGCGGCATCGTAGTTTTCCTCTTTAAAGAATCCCTATTCAACATCATACTTGCTCCACAGAGTAATACATTCATCACCTATCAGGTATTAGAATACCTGGCGAATGTATTTGGTGTAGAGCAAGTAGAAGTTTTTTCTCCACTTAGCGTAAGACTTATCAACACAGGGCTTGCTCAGCAATTCCTAATTCACGTCAAAACCTCATTGGGCGTAGGTCTACTCCTATCCTCACCATACATACTATATCTCGTTTGCCGTTTCATCTCGCCAGCCCTCTACAAACATGAACGCCGATATGCATGGCAACTAATCGGATGGGGATATATTATGTTCTTGTTGGGTGTAATGCTAGGTTATTTCCTTATCTTTCCACTCACATTCCGATTTCTTGGCACCTACCAAATCAGTCACGTTGTAGAAAACACCGTCACCATCGAATCCTATATTGACACACTCATCATGATGTGCCTCTCCATGGGTGTAATATTTGAAATCCCGATTCTTTGCTGGATAATGGGTAAGATGGGTATCATCAATGCTCAGATGATGAAACATTATCGTCGCCATGTGATAGTATTCCTACTCATATTGGCGGCTATTATCACTCCCACCTCCGATGTCTTCACTCTCCTACTCGTTTCCATGCCTATGTGGATGCTCTACGAAGCAAGCATACATATAGTAAAGAGAGGGGCTAAAAAGCAGCAATAATCTTGACCTGCGTGAATTTTTATAGCTAACACGCAGAACCCAGCCTAAGGGCAAGAGAACTGGCATCACAAATTCTGCACCATATAACAAACAAAAAGCGACTACCGAAGTAGTCGCTCTTGTACGCCCTCAGGGGCTCGAACCCTGGACCCATTGATTAAGAGTCAATTGCTCTACCAACTGAGCTAAGGACGCATCTTTTTGTTGGCAAGAGAACTAGTTTGTTCCCGTTTGCGAGTGCAAAGGTATAACATATTTTCGAATCAACAAAACTTTTGAAACTATTTTTATCAAAAAAGTACGTTTTTAAGTGTAAAACATACATTTTTGAGCTTTTCCATCCCAATTTCCTCGCTATTCTGGCCAAAAGTGGACAAGAATAGCATTCTCCACAAAATATCCAAAGTCATACTTTGTAACACAAATGTAATATCTATGCTAATACAATGTAACATGTCAGCAATAAATTTGCAGCGTGAAAATTTCTCAATTGAAAGACTAAACTATAATACTAAATATAATAGAGTATGTTTGAATTAATTGTTGGATTTTTAATCATCCTGGCTATCTTCGACTTGGTAGTTGGCGTGAGCAATGATGCCGTCAACTTTATGAATTCTGGCATCGGAGCAAAAGCAGCTCGTTTCCGCACTATTGTAGCAGTTTCGGCTATTGGTGTGTTTGCTGGTGCTGCTATGAGTAATGGTATGATGGATATTGCCAGACATGGTATCTTGATGCCAGAGTATTTTACCTTTTACGAAGTGATGTGCGTATTCCTAGCAGTCATGGTAACAGACGTTATCCTGCTAGACATATTTAATACATTAGGTATGCCCACATCTACCACCGTATCATTGGTATTTGAATTGTTAGGTGGAGCCTTCGCCTTGGCTATACTGAAAATTCTGTCAGACACAGTAGGTCCTGATGGTAGCCTGCTAGGTTTGGGAGACCTTCTTAATACAGAGAAGGCTATCAGTGTGGTATTGGGTATATTCTTGAGCGTAGCTATTGCCTTCTTCTTCGGTACCGTGGTACAATGGTTGGCACGATTGGTATTCACCTTCACATATCGTGTGGGCGACAAGAGTACTAGCACCAATCCTAAAGCAAGTTCGCACTTCGGTTCTGCCATCAAGAGCGGTATCTTTGCCGGTATCTCCGTTACCTCTATTATATGGTTCCTATTGGTAAAAGGTTTGAAGACTACCACATTGATGACACCCGAGCTGAAGAGTTTCATCGATGAAAATACATGGATGCTGCTAGGCGGTGGTATTTTAGTATTCTCTCTGATAATGACCCTGCTCAGCCTCATTAAAGTTCCTGTATTGAAGCTGGTTGTACTGTTGGGCACATTCGCCTTGGCTATGGCATTTGCTAGCAATGACTTGGTCAACTTTGTAGGTGTTCCCTTGACAGGTCTTGATGCACTGAATGATTTCCGTGCCAATGGTAATGGAGATGCAGACGCATTCATGATGACCAGTTTGATGAACGAGGCAAAAACACCCGTGATATACTTGATATTGGCAGGTGTAATAATGGTGCTATCGCTGGTATTCTCAAAGAAGGCACAAAATGTGGTAAAAACCTCTGTTGACCTTTCTCGCCAGGGTGATGGTGATGAGATGTTCGGTAGCTCTGGTGTAGCTCGCACATTGGTGCGCCACACCTCTAAGTTGGCACAAGGCATTGCCTCTATCATCCCAGCAAGATTGGGCAAGTGGGTAGACTCTCGTTTCCAACGCGATGATGTTAAGTTGGAAGACGGTGCAGCATTCGACTTGGTACGAGCATCTATCAACCTAGTTTTGGCAGGCATCCTCGTAGCCGTGGGTACTTCTCTCAAGTTGCCTCTTTCTACCACCTACGTTACCTTCATGGTAGCAATGGGTTCTTCATTGGCAGATAGAGCTTGGGGACGTGAAAGTGCAGTATTCCGTATCACTGGTGTGATTAGTGTTATCGGTGGATGGTTTATCACCGCTGGTGTGGCCTTCATCTGCTGCTACATTATGACCAACATACTTTACTTCGGTAATTTTGTAGCTATGATACTTGCCATTGCATTGGTTGTATTCATGCTCATCAAGAGCCAAACTATGATTGGCAAGAAGAAGGTAGAAGAGGCTTCTGATGCAATATTCAAGGCTATGGTACAAACAGATGACAAGGCTGAGATATGGCAGTTGCTCTGCAAGCATGTAGGCGAGAATAACAGCAGCCGTATTGCGTTTGTCAAGGAGACCTATCGCAAGGCCACAACAGCTTTCTTCCAGGAGGATTACCGTGTGCTTAGACGAATGGGAGAATACATTGCCGACGAGAGAAAGGAATTCAAACGTCAGCGTCGTCGCGAAATCATTGGTATGCGTCGCATAGACCATATGATAGCCATAGAGCACAATACTTGGTATTTCCTTGCCAACAACTCTATTTCGCAGATGCTATATAGCCTGAAGCGTCTCAACGAGCCATGCTTGGAGCACGTAGGCAACAACTTTACTCCTGTGCCTATGAAAAATGCTAGCGAGTTCTTGCCTCTAAGAGATGAGGTACTGAAACTATATTCTCGCGCCGAGGAGATGCTCAAGTCTAAGTTGACCGACGACATTGAATTGCTTCGCACCGATGCATCATCTCTACAGAGAAAGCTATCAGCATATCGCAAGAGCATCATGGACAGCCTTCACCACTCTGGTTCTAATATCGAGGCTATGACTGTGCTACTAAACATCGTACAAGAGTCGCAAGAGTTGCTCAGCGACCTTCGTCATATGCTCAGAGGTATGCACAAGTTCCAAAACTAAGCACCGAATCAGACACATTATATCATCATTAGACAAAGAGGGCAACTGCCACCACGGGCGGTATTGCCCTCTTTTCTATGTGTCAAGGTCCTTACTCTCAAAAAAAATCAGTACCTTTGTCCTCGCAAAACAAGCATACATTAATATAATATAACTAAATCTTATGAGTTTACTACGTGTACTATTGTGCATCATCTTCCCCCCACTAGCAGTGGCAGACAAGGGATGTGGTTCCATTCTTATCACCCTATTGCTTACTCTGATTGGATGGGTACCTGGTGTAATAGCAGCCTTGGTTATCAACAATAAGTAATCGCATGGCAAAAAAGAACAAAGAAGAATATCGTTTGCAAAACGAGAAGTTCCTCGAGGACATTGCACAAGAAGAAGGTGTAAAGGGCCTGCGAGGTGGCATCCTCTACAAAGTTCTTGAAGAAGGCAACGGAGGAGGTTCCGTTGGCTCACGCAGCATTGTCACCTGCCACTACAAGGGTTCGCTCATCAATGGCAAGGTCTTTGACAATTCCTTCTCCAGAAGTTGTCCCGAGGCATTTCGCGTGAACGAACTAATCAATGGTTTTCAGATAGCGCTGCTCAGCATGCATATTGGCGACCATTGGCTAGTTTACATTCCTGCCAACATGGGATACGGCACCAAAACCTCTGGTCCTATCCCAGGAAATTCCACCTTGATTTTCGAAATCAAACTTATTGCAATAGGATAGAATGCTTAGCAAGGCTCGAATCAAACAAATCCACTCTCTGGAGCAAAAGAAATACCGTCGCCAGGAAGGTCTCTTTGTGGCCGAAGGTCATAAGCTAGTGGGCGAACTCCTCGCTGCTGGCCATACTCCAACGTATCTATGCCACACAGAGCAGTGGACAAGCAACACTCCGCTCTCGTGCCCCGTAGACCTCGTCAGCGAGACCGAATTAAAGAGTGCCTCCTTATTGCAACATCCTCAGCAGGTTCTTGCTCTCTTTCCCCTACCCCAGTGGCAATTGCCCACGATTGAGACCTGCCGTGAGACATTAATCCTTGCCCTAGACGGCGTGCAAGACCCTGGCAATCTGGGTACTATCTGCAGACTTGCCGACTGGTTTGGCATAGAAGACATCATCTGCTCTACAGAAACAGCAGACATCTTCAATCCCAAAGCCATACAAGCCACAATGGGTGCAATCTCTCGAGTAAGAGTACATTACGCCAACCTAAAAGATATTCTTGCAGAAGCCGCCACACAAGACACCCACATCTACGGAACATTCCTCGATGGCAAGAACATCTATGAGCGTACTCTCACCCCTCACGGCATCATCGTCATGGGCAACGAAGGCAAGGGTATCAGCCCCGATATAGAAGCACTGGTAACAGACAAATTATTCATCCCCAACTACCCCTCCGACCGTCCCACCACGGAGTCACTAAACGTAGCTGTAGCCACAGCCATCACCTGTGCAGAGTTCAGAAGAAGAGCAGTGAGCGGATGAATAACCCAATTATTGATATCTTGTGATATAAACTTGACTTGTTCAAAACCGAGTATTTTTTCTTTATCTGCTGGTTTTATTGTTTGTTTCCTGTCTATATGAATGAATACATCACAGTCGTGCTTAAAGTATTCAACTAACCTGCACAATTGTCCGATGTTCTTGTGAGCTAATATTAGAATGGTGTGTTTCATGAAATTTATCTAATTACTCATTCTATTTGTATATTTTTTTAGGACTTTTGTTATCAACATCTCTGCCGTGGCTTTGTCCACGTTTGAGTTATCATCACAATGATAGATATTACTTGTGCATTTGAAGGTCCCGTCTTTATGGAACTCCAAAATCAAACGATCCGTATACGGGACACCTACTTTGGGTATCGCACAATCCTTGATAACGAAAAAGTACCAGATATCTTCCGTTTCAATATACCGGCATGGAATCCATCGGATGTCCCTGGGCCAAGTATTATAATCAAGCGTGTCCGGTATCAGTGACAGGCATGATTCAAAGGGCAATTCTGCCTGGTCACTTGATGGGGTGAACAATGTGTGGTCCACATAAGGCTTGTCCCATTTCTGGAAATTAGACACGAACTGATCAAAGGAAAACTGCTTCACAGAGGACATAACGTCTACGACTTCCTTATGTGGAGCAACGACCTCCCGTTCCTTAATCTTCCCATCGGATTTGAGAACATATTCTTTTACGAAGACCGTACGCACAGGATTTACATATTGGAGCAACTGACTGCAATCATCTACAATCCTCTGTTCAACAACAATCCCCAAACCATGTTTCGGTGCAGACATGCGGAGCGAATAAGCTGCGCCGGAACGCCCCACCGTCTTACAATCCAGCATTTTGCCTTCACTGGAATATGTGATGATTACGTAGTCCGTTCCCTCGTTTTCCATGAACCATCGGTGGTTCCCATCCAGAAAGTCCGAATAATATCGTTGCAGAATGACAGCTATATAGTTCTTGCACTCAATGTAGCTTCCTCTTTGCCAGCCCCAAGTTACATAAATGCTGCCCTTGTATCTGTCATCTGTCGGAGGCAAGAAATCGGAATAACGTTCCACATCTTCGATTAAGTCGAACGCCTTGCCAAAAGACACACTGTCAATGCAGTTGACCTTTTCATGTTCAGAGAGGAATGTCCGAAAAGATACTTCCTGCGCACAGATGTGTGTCAGTGGCAAAATAACAAATGACAATAATGCCAATTTTATTGTTTTATAATTCATAACTAAATAATTAACGTGAGTTCGACTAATTATAACTATCTATAAATTTGGTGATTAACGAAAATTGTTGTATCTTTATAGTACTCAATTACAAAGAAATACAAAACAATAATCGCTATGATCACCGAAGACAAAATTACTGAATTATTCTGTATGGCAGATGATTTTTGTAAGTTTTTTGATAGAATGGTAGCAAAATATACGTTCAAGAATACAGTAAAGCGTTCCTATCACCGTAATTCCACCATAGCCCCTTCGGGTGTCGAACCTTGTTTCAAAAACATACAGAGTCTTTAGTTGTGCGATAGATGGGGTGAGAATATTGGAGTGTGATGGATTTTTCAAATGTTAAAGTTTGTTAACGCACGTGATTTTTGTGCTAAAATGTAGTTGGAGTTTCTAGGATTTTATCTATTTTTGCGCTTGTAAGTGACGAAGGAATAAGGATTCAGTAATAATAAATAATATAATTATGAAAAAGTTTGCTTTGATTATAGCCTTGACATTCTCGGTGCTACCAATTTTCTCACAGCAAGAAAAGGAGGTACAAGCCTTTCTGGAACATCTCTACGAGGAGAGCGACCTAGAATTTATGAAAAAGGAATTGCCACTCATCGTTGGAGAAGAGAAAAAGGTAGACACAGCTATGATAGCTCACCGCCTTGAGAAGATATACAAGGAGGTTGCTAGCATTGCCGCATCTGATAATCCTAACACAGATGTACTTAAGAAATACCTTTCGCAACAGTTCCTTAAATTATACAACGAGGTAGATTATTGGCAAATTAAATTGCGCGAATTGATTATTGGTGTTGATTGTTGGATTCGTCTGCAGGACTGGCACAAACTGGAGTATAAGATAGGCAGTATAAAGGTTATAAGCCCATCAAAGGCCATTGCAGACGTGATTGTATTTGACATAAATCAAACGCCAGAAGAAGAAATAATATCCACATCAAAGATACGTTTGGACCTTGTATTTGAGAATGGCAATTGGATGGTAGATGACTTTGCCGACTACAATAAGGTAGGTGAACTCTATGAGAGCGACAGCAGATTGTATAGAAAGGGCATAGATGAGGCATTGGAATATTTTCAGGAGTCCAACTGATAT
>JAZLBF010000074.1:0-19996 GCA_045613565.1 Bacteroidaceae bacterium | reverse complement strand
ATACAAATCCTTGTCAGTCTTAATCTTGCATGCCTTCTTAAGGTCCTTAGCATTCATTGCGTCATTCTCGCTAAGAGCAGTCCATACTGCACCAGCTACGCTACCAATCTTTTCAATCATTACTTTTACCTATTGATGGGTTAATAATATAATTATCTTTTTTTAGATGGTGCAAAGGTAATACTATTTTAGTTTCTAGACAAGAAAAATACTCGATTTTTATGTTATATAACATTAAAATTAAGCGTTTTGGGGTTCTTTTGCACTTATTTTAGTCAATTATATTCTTCAGAGGTGTAGAAAAATTGCATAAATTGCTGCTGCGTGGTGGATGAATAGTATATGTATCTGAAGGATACATTATTCTCTTTTAGTTCGATCAAACCTACGTTGTTTAAGATATTGTCAAGAAGTTTGGTGTGAAAAATACCTCTGAAGGCATCGGTGTAGATGCTATCATTGTCGAGCAAATCTGATACGGAATAATGATATGTGAGTGTGGTTTGGGATGGATTGTACACTAGGCTATCTAGCATGGTATATTGGTCCATGGGCAGGGGACACATCTTCTTGGTGTACTCCTTGGCTTGGCGATAGAATTTCTCGTGTATGCGTTCATGGCTACATGAGGTGTATAATAGAACACACATTATATATATTATATAGCGCGACATGATGGGGAGGTTGGGGTGTTATAGGATATAAAGAAAAGAGAATTGCAAGAGTAAAGGATTTGGGGTACAATGGTTTGTAGTGCCTCTCTCTCGCAATTCCCTTATGTGTGATAATGAAATATTTCTAGGGAGATTACTCCTCAGGCTTCATGTTGGTATAGACGGTTTGAACATCGTCAAACTCTTCCATCTTCTCTACCATCTTGTTGATAACTTCGCGTTGCTCGGGGGTAACTTCCTTCAAATCGTTTGGAATGTAGGTAAACTCACCACCTACTTCCTCGAAGCCCTTTGCCTCAAGAGCTTTCTGGATTTCGCTATAGCTTGTAGGCTCGCCATAGATGGTGATAGTGGTTTCGTCCTTGTCCTCGTCGTATTCTTCGTCGTACTCCTCCTCTACTCCGAAATCAATCATCTCAAGGATGAAGTCGTCCATATCCATGTCTGCGCTCTTCTTGAAGGTGAAGACACACTTGTGGTCAAACAAGAATGACAAAGAGCCAGTGGTGCCCATGTTGCCATTGAACTTATTGAAAATAGAACGAACATCGGCAACAGTACGTGTTGTATTGTCAGTAAGAGTATCTACAAATACGGCTACACCGTGAGGGCCATATCCCTCGTATGTAACGCTCTTGTATTCACTCTGGTCCTTACCCATGGCGTTCTTGATAGCACGCTCGATATTGTCCTTGGGCATGTTCTCACGCTTACATACGGCGATTACTGAACGTAGAGTTGGATTGTTCTCAGGCTCAGGACCACCTGCCTTTACTGCAATAGCAATTTGCTTACCAAGACGAGTAAAGGTTTTAGCCATGTGGCCCCATCTCTTCATTTTTGCGGCTTTGCGATATTCAAATGCGCGTCCCATAATATTGTATTTTTTTGTTTGTGTTTTATTTAGAAAAATTATCTTAGTTCTGCACCCAATTGTTTGGTGAGCTGCTGAATCAACTTCTGCATAATGGCATCAATGGCCTTTTCGCTCATGGTCTTTTCTGTATCCTGGAGGATAAAGTTGACGGCGTAAGACTTCTTGCCGGCGGGGAGATTTTTGCCCTCATAGACATCGAATAGAGTTACTGACTTGAGGAGCTTCTTTTCTGTCTGATAAGCTACCTGCTCAATTCGTGCAAACTCTACGCTCTGGTCAATCAATAGGGCGAGGTCACGGCTAACGGCAGGGAACTTGCTAATCTCTGAGTACTTGACGCTATGGTTGCGGATGGTCTTCATGAGTTGCTTCCAGTTGAGGTCGGCAAAGAAGACTGAGTTTTCGATATCAAAAGACTTCAATAGCTTGTGGCTAACGATACCCATCTTGACCAATGTCTTTCCACCACGGTTGCGTATCTCCATGCTCTTGTCGAAGATGTCGCTTGTGCCCTCGGCATATACAACCATGCCCATAGAAACACCTAGGCGTGCGAGGATATTTTCTACGTAAGCCTTTAGTTCTGCAAAGGAACTATCCTCATTGGCATGTGCCCAGTTGCCCGAAACACGCTTACCGGTTACCCAAAGACCCATGTGCATCTCCTCGGAGTAAGCATCCAATACGTGCTTGATCACCTCGGGGTCACGGCTATCGGATACGCCAGGGACGATGTCGGCACACTTGCGAGCCTTGTCGAAATGATAGCAGTTGCCAAACTCAAACATGCGCTGGTCAGGCATTCTGTGTGCGCTGTTACGTGCAATGCTTTCAAGGCCACCAAACAAGAGGCTCTGACGAAGTACGCTCAAGTCCTGAGAAAGGGGATTCAAGAGGCGTACACAATTCTCCTCGGCATAGGTTTGCTGAGTGTTGCCAGAGTAGTAAGAAGCCTTCTGAAGGCTATTGTTGAGAATCTCATGGAAACCACAACCTACCAACTGCTCTGCTACAAGGTTTTGCAACTTGTGACTCTTGTCCGCATCTCCCTTCACAGAAAGGCTAGACTTGACAGTCGTGGGGATTTCTATATTGTTATAACCGTATATACGTAAGATGTCTTCTACCACATCACATGGACGCTGTACATCCACACGGTATGCTGGTACTGATAGTGTGATACCTTCTGTATCCTCCTGAGTAATCTGCATCTCAAGGCTTGTGACAATGCTCTTTACTGTCTCTGCGGGTATATGTTTGCCTATCAAGGTGTCTACGTATGAGTACTTCAAGTCAACGGTGAAGGGAGATATTGTCTTAGAGCAAATGTCTACAATCTCCATGCTCACCTTGGCACCTGCCAATTCCTTAGCCATGATGGCAGCTTGCTTCAAAGCATAAATCTGACCGTTGGGGTCAATGCCACGCTCAAATCTGAAGCTAGAATCAGTTTGTAGGGCATGACGGCGTGAGCTCTTGCGGATGCATGTGGGATTGAAGTATGCACTCTCCAAGAGTACATTGCATGTACCATCATATGTGCCACTACCCTTGCCACCAAAGACACCTGCGATACACATGGGCTCTTCGGCATTGCAGATAGCTAGGTCGCGGTCGCTCAACTTGTGCTCTACTCCGTCAAGAGTAACAAAGGGAGTACCCTCGGGCATATTCTTGACAACGACCTTGCCACCCTTGATCATATCTGCATCAAAGCAATGAAGAGGTTGGCCATAAGCCATCATGATATAGTTGGTGATGTCTACAATATTGTTGATAGGACGAAGACCAATGATACGAAGCTTGTCTTGCAACCACTCGGGGCTTTCCTTTACTTCGCAACCGGTAAGAGTTACGGCACAATAGCGAGGACATGCCTCTGTGGCTTCTACCTCAACGGGAATCTGCAAGTCAACATTGTCCACTTGGAAATCGTCACATGAAGGGCGATGCAATGATGTCTGATAACCATTCTGTACCAACCATGCATACAAGTCGCGAGCTACGCCATAGTGGCTACATGCATCTGCACGATTGGGGGTGATGTCTACCTCGATCAGATAATCGCTCTCCACATTGTAATACTCCTTGGCAGGAATACCTACGGGAGTTTCGGCTGGTAAAACAATGATACCTTCGTGGCTAGTGCCTACACCTATCTCGTCCTCGGCACAAATCATACCAAGGCTCTCTACGCCGCGCAATTTGCTACGCTTGATGGTAAACTCCTCGTCGCCATCGTACAACTTGGTGCCTACTACAGCTACGATAACCTTCTGGCCAGCTGCTACATTAGAAGCACCACATACTATCTGTAAGGGTTCCTGCTGACCAACATCAACGGTGCATACATGCATGTGGTCACTATTGGGGTGTGCCTCACAAGTAAGTACCTGTGCTGTCCACAATCCTTCAAGTCCACCCTTAATACTTTGAACTTCTTCAACACTACCAACTTCCAGGCCAATACTTGTAAGAGCTGCTGCTACCTCTTCGGCGCTCAACTCAAAATCAACGTATTCGCGAAGCCATTTGTAAGATATATTCATTTCAATCTATATATAATGTATTCTCTATTCGAGGTGCAAAATTATAAAAAAATATGCACAAATCGGGAGAAATACTAAATAATTTAGCATTACTCCATCTTATTCCGCCTTGTGAGGATAAAATCCGGCTATTTTCTCCTTAGAATGGAGGAACATTGCTGCTAGCTGGTGGTGGAGGGAAACTCTCTCCGAAGGGATTCTGAGACATCATTTTCTCCTGCTCTTCTGCTGACAATCCTTTGGATTCTATCACGCCACCTTGTTCGCCAGGCACGGGGATAAATTTATTTTCATCGGGATCAGAGAAGCGTGCAAACTCGCCTCGGAACTCCAACAATACATCTCCCACGGCACCGTTACGATGCTTGGCAATGATTATCTCTGCCTTGCCATGAAGATCTCTACCCTTCTCATCCTGATATATCTTGTAATACTCTGGACGATGGATAAAGCACACCATATCGGCATCCTGCTCGATGGCACCAGATTCACGAAGGTCACTCAATTGGGGACGCTTGCCTTCTGGGCCTTCACGCGATTCTACACCACGGTTCAACTGGGATAGTGCTATGATGGGGATGTTCAATTCCTTGGCCAATTGCTTCAAACTACGACTGATGGTTGATACCTCTTCCTGTCTACTACCATAGCTCATTCCAGATGCGTTCATCAGCTGAAGGTAGTCAATCATAATGATCTTCACACCATGCTCGCGCACCAATCGGCGTGCCTTGGTTCGTAGTTCAAATACACTCAAGGATGGAGTATCATCCACATATATGGGAGCATCGTATAACTGGGTAATTCTTGTGTCCAACTGACTCCATTCATAGGGAGCTAGCTGACCACTTTTAATCTTCTCGCCAGTGATTTCGCAGACGTTGACAATGAGACGATTTACCAACTGTACGTTGGCCATCTCAAGGGAGAACATGGCGCAGGGTATCTTCAAATCCACGGCCATCTTTCTGATCATTGAGATCACGAATGCTGTCTTACCCATCGCTGGGCGCGCTGCTATAATAATAAGATCGGAGTTTTGCCATCCGGAGGTCATCTTGTCCAGACGCTCAAAACCAGAGGACAAACCAGACAAACCATCCGTACGAGCTGCTGCTCTTTGTAGCATATCGTAGGCTTCACGGATTACGGGATTAATCTGTGTGTAATCCTTCTTCATGTTGCTCTGAGACAACTCGAATAGCTTGCCCTCGGCCTCTTGCATCAAATCATCTACATCAGTACCAGGATTGAAGGCAGATTGCTGGATACGACTTGAATAGGTGATCAATTGTCTGGCCAAGTACTTTTGCTGAATAATTCTGGCATGGTACTCAATGTGAGCACTACTAATCACAGCATCTGACAGAGAGGCTACGTATTGCATGCCGCCAACGTCGTCAAGATGTCCCTTCTGATCAAGTTGCTCTACAACGGTGATTACATCCACCGGTTTTTGCTGAGCAGCCAAATCACGTATAGCTTCATATACTAACTGATTCTTATAGTCATAGAAACTCTCTGGGCGCAATATCTCGGCTACTTGTCCAAAGGCATCCTGCTCGTTCATTAGCGCACCAAGGACGGCCGTTTCCATTTCCAAATTTTGCGGTTGACGATGACCCAATGCATCCATACTGGGCACTTCTACCACCTTGGGATTAGTCTTACGTTTTGTCTCTGCCATGAAGATATGATGATTTTAAATTTGGGATGGCAAAGTTAATAAAATTATATGAGTCAAACGAAATTTCGAGATACTATTATCGATTACATTCAAAAAAAAGAGTAACTTTGTCAACATGATTAAGACAAACTCTCCTAAGGCTTGGTTGCTGGCTACACGTCCCAAGACCCTCACTGGTGCTGCTGCACCTATTATTATAGCTCTCTCTGCTGCTTATCATGTCTACGGCCAGTTGGATTGGGTTGCTGCTCTTCTGTGTCTGGCTTTTGCGCTACTGATGCAGATAGATGCCAATTTTGTAAATGACTATTTTGATTTTGCACATGGTATAGACGATGAGGAGCGCCTTGGCCCTAAGCGTGCTTGTGCCCAAGGATGGATTACCCCCAAGGCCATGCTCATAGGCATAGGTATCACCACAGCACTAGCCTGTCTTGTGGGTCTCCCTCTCATAGCATGGGGCGGATGGGAGTGTATCATCGTAGGGGTGGCTTGTGTGGTATTTTGTTTCCTGTACACTACCCTATTTTCTCGCATAGCAATGGGCGATATCCTTGTGCTTCTCTTCTTTGGAATTATACCCATAGGATACACATATTTCTTTCAGAGCCATCATGATTCTATCTTACAAATTCCCTTTGGTGTATGGATGCTGGCCCTGGCACAAGGACTTGTTACTGATTGCTTACTCTTGGTAAATAATTTCAGAGATAGAGACACGGACAAGAGAGTGGGTAAAATAACCCTAGTTAACATCATTGGCGAAAAGCCTTCGCTCTTCCTCTATGAGATGTGTGGAATACTTGCCGCTATTATAGCTCATTATGCCTTTTATTACCTCTCAGAGCATACAGTAGATTGGAAGTCATTCCTACCCTACGCCTTCATTATGGTGCACTCTCGTGTGGCCAATTCCATGCGAAAAATAAATCATGGTACTAGGCTAAATCTCGTATTGGGTTATACAGCTAGATCCATCATCATTTTCTCCATTCTTGTCTCTCTAGCATTAGTGCTATAAACTTTTTCTACACGAGAGAAATCCGACAATTAGAAAAAATATCTTATCTTTGCACCCAAAAATAAGTATTTACAAATATATTTTTCAAAAACTTACAATGAACAACAAGGTCTCGGAAAACCCTTTAAAAAACCGAATTTATTTTGACATGCCCCTAATGCTGGTAACAGGTATTTTTGTTACTCTCTACCTTGTTTCCAACATTATGGCTGTGAAAATTATCAGTATCTTCGGTTTGTTTTATTTTGATGCAGGTACAATCACCTTCCCCTTTGCCTACATGCTGGGCGATGTGCTCACAGAAATATGGGGATATCGCATCTCGAAGAGAGTGATTTATCTCAGTTTGCTATGCAACATTATCCTAGTGGTTTGCACCAACATAGGTATATTGATGCCATCGCCCGATTATCTTGATCAGACGGCTCAAGCCTATGACCACATCTTTGCCTATGTGCCACGAATCGTAATTGGTTCATTGGTAGGCTTCTTCTTGGGCGAGCTATCCAATGCTTACCTTATGGAGAAAATTAAACGCTGGACACAAGGCAAATATATGTGGCTACGCACCATTGGTAGCTCCATGGTAGGTTATATTTTTGACTCTGTACCCTTCGTGGTCATAGCTTTTTATGGCACAGTACCCTTTGAGGATTTACTCAAAATGATAGCACTTCAGTATGTACTCAAACTTGGTATCGAAGCCTTCGCTGGTACTCCATTAGCATACGTTGTGGTAGCTTGGCTAAAAAATCATTACAAGAAAGCCACATGGAAAGATACTCTTTAATAGAAGAGAAATTCCCTCGCGAATTCATTCTCCTTCAGGGCAAGGGATGCAAATGGAGACAATGTACCTTTTGTGATTATCACACTGATACTAGCGAAAATCCATTCGAAATTAACAAGGCTGTGCTTGAGCAAGTGACAGGTTGCTATCAAGTGTTGGACATCATCAACTCTGGTTCAGGATATGAGCTGGATGAAGATACTATTCAACTCATTAGGCAGATAGTAGCAGAAAAGAATATTCACACGCTATGGTTTGAGATGCATTATATGTACAAGAATCGTCTGCAGGATTTTGCTCGACTATTCTTTCCGGCTAAGATTAAATTTCGTTGTGGTATAGAGACATTCTCTCCCACATTGCGAAACAAATGGAAAAAGGGTGTGCCTGAGAATGTTACAGCATCAGAACTTGCCAAATATTTTCAAGGCGTTTGTCTACTCTGCGGGACAGATACCGAAGAAGATACCCAGCAACGTATTCTTGACGACATTGCCTTGGCGGAGGAATACTTTGAGTATTATAGTATCAATCTATTCTGCCCTAATGGTACTAATGTAGGGCGCAATGATATGACGGTCAAATGGTTTATAGAGACATTATATCCAACTCTGGTTGATTCTCCCAAAGCTGAAATACTTGTCAATAATACCGACCTTGGTGTGGGTTAAATTGTACTTCTTATATTAGTAACTATTTTATTGGCTCCACTCTACGCTTGCTCTTGCGGAAATCGTAGTAGTAAATTTTACGAGTGTCAAGGTAATTATACTCATTGGCCAAACGATTGAGAAAACCGTCATAATTTAGATTCTCTTTGCGTGTCCATGTCTTCTCCGCAAGAGCTATAATGCGTGGGAATACCATATAGTGAAGACGCTCGTTGGTAACTACCCTCTCTGTCCAAATGTTTGACTGAGCGCCAATTACCTTAGGATTGTCAAGCATATCATATTCATATATCTCCTTCATCTCATTGACCCATTGCCATTCTACTAGCTGTCCAACCTTGTCTCTGATATCTTGAACATAGTCGAGATAATAGGGACCATCTGGGCAAATGATCATGTCGAAACCATTGGCAATACCATCATGCAAGAGATGTGGCTCTTTGCTACGCCACCACATCATAACCTTACCTTCAGCTGGTGTACCACTATCCACAAGGTCGTCCCATGCAACAACATTCTTACCTGTGGAAGTGATGATATTAGAGAGTCGTCTACCAAAGTAATCCTCCACCTCATTCATCGTCTGAAGATCCTCCTTAGCCATTAGTTCTTTCATACCTGGAAGATCGTTCCAACCATGCTTATTCACTTCATCACCACCAATATGTAAATAGTTACCAGGGAAGAGCTGAGCAAGTTCTGAATAGATGGTTGTGAGCACATAGTAGAGCTTATCACTAGCAGGATTTATAGTACGATGCTTGCCACTCAATTCTGGGAATGCCTTCACGAAAGCTGATGCATGTCCAGGCATATCTATCTCAGGTATAATCATAATATTACGCTCTGCGGCGTATGCCACAATCTCGCGAATCTCATCTTGCGTATAGTATTTGGCTGGAGCATTAGCATTGGTATGACAACCAACAGCTCCAATCTTTGTCAAGTCAGGGTATGCCTGAATCTCGATACGCCAACCCTGATCGTCAGAAAGATGCCAATGGAAACGATTAAGTTTATAACGCCCCATAAGGTCAAGTAACTCAAACACCTGCTCCTTGCCAAAGAAATGACGAGATTCATCTAACATAAGACCTCTCCAAGTGTAGCGCGGTTCGTCCATGATAATGCCACAATACATCACACTATCATCTGCTAACTGTGCCAAAGTTTGTTCGGCATAGAAGCGACCAGCAGGAGTAGACGACTTGATAACGATACACTTCTTCTTAATTTGAAGTTCATAGGCCTCTGGTGCCAACTTCTTATCCCTTTTATATTTAATATTATTTATATAAGCCTTATCAAAAACCACCTCAGACATCTCCACCGATTGAGGGTATGGAATAACATCCACGGCCTTACAAGGTACAACACCAATTATCACAAGAAGCAACAAGTATGCAAACAAAAATCTTATCTTCATATAAAAAAGTCGTAATTATTTTATCGCAAAAATATAAATAAAAATATTTTTATGCAAATACTGCATCACTTATTCTTGCATGAAGTCAAACATCACATAAACAAATAATCCTTACTAGTAGCAAGTTCATCTTTCTAACTTAAATTCAAATAAATATTTACATGAACTCTAAGAAACTGAGAATTAATCTAACTCTGTTTCGCGTGAGAAAAACTAAGGTCCTTAAAGTCGGAAATGACTCTAGGGACCTTAAATTCTATTTCCAAAGAAAGTTTTTAACCTTTTGGGTATATTCCTCGGGATAAACATCGTAGGAGACGGCGTGCTTTACTCCCTCGGGCAACCATATTTGTTTCTCGCCTGGGTGTGCTTCGTATAGGGGGTGTACCATCTCGAAGGGAACAAATCTATCGGCATCGCCATGAATGAAAAGCATGGGCTTAGTGGTCTTGGCTACCTGCTTCAGAGAACTGGCTTCACGGAATCCCCATCCATGTAACACTTTACACATCATCGAACCGATGTACATCACTGGGAATTCTGGCAATGAGAATTGTGCTTCCAATTCGCCTACAAATTCATCCCACACACTGGTATAGCCACAATCTTCCACAAAATGAGTGATACTGGAGGGAAGATTTTCTTCGCCCGAAAGCATCATCGTGGTAGCAGCTCCCATGGAAATACCATGTACTACGATGGGGGCTTGGAAGAGTGAATCTGCTATCTGACACCAACGGAGAGCATCCAAGCGGTCAAACCATCCCATGCGGATATACTCTCCTTCGCTCAAACCATGTGCATGTAGGTCGGGAAGGAGGATATTGCAATGCAAATCATGATGATACATATATCCGAGGTGCATCATGCCTAGGGCATTATTCTTATAGCCATGTATCAACACAGCAGTGCGATTGCCAGCGGTGCTATCAGCCACATATGGAAGATAATATGCATGTAGCTTACGACCATCCTCTGAGACAATGAACGTGTCCAACAGAAGATTGTTCTGACGAACAGAATCCATCCATTGTGTGGCCCATGGATAGCGCTCGTGCATGAAATCCCAGGTATGCTCTGCCTTCCAATTACTACGATCATGAGCTAGAGAATACTCTATCATAAAATAACCTACCCCCAGAAGACCTGCCACCAAGAGAAGGACTGAAATAATGAGAATACGACGTAAAATCTTCATATCAAATCTTTACAAATACTTTTGCACGATACATGATGAGGAGAATGATGAAGAGGATGAGGTAGTTGCCAAATACGAGCCACGCATTGTACCACTCGCCCAAAATGGGTTGAAGTCCATAGCTGAGCGAATGCACCACGCTACGGAAACTAACCACCTCTCCAAGCACGTATGCCACGATGGAATTTGTGCCATATATCTTGAGCCATTGCCAGGGAGCCTTCCATTTCATCACGTCTATCATCCAATAGAAGAAAGCCATCAGCGCCCAGCACCATCCACCCGAAATCAGTGTCATGCTCGTTGTCCACAGATGTTTGTTGACGGGGGTGTGCATACTATGCAAATATCCTAGTGCCAAGAGAGCTAGTGCTACTACAGAGAGGCGGATAGCAGTTATCTTGCGAATATGACTACCAGCCTTGATTACCTGTCCGGCAAAGCATCCTAGCATTACGGTGACTCCAAAGGTTAGGCTACTCCATATCCACGTGTAATGATACCACGGAGAGAAGTGCCACTGACCCATTTCATCCCAATATACACCATCGCGCCATTGGCCGAGCACAATTCTGTCTACCATCTCAGCGAAATTACCTTCAGCTGTGTAATCTCCGCAGAAATGCATTGGTATCCAATACACAAACATCAACAAACATGTGGCAACAACCTGAGCTCTGAGCCCTAGATGAAGCAACAAGATGGATGCTATGAGATAACCAGATGCTATGGCTTGTAGCGTATTGCTATAGAAGCGGAACTGCTGTGGGTCAAGGCTGAGAAGATTGCCCTGTACCACCATGCCAAGTATGAACAAAATGATGAATCTCTTCAGTATCTTGCGATAGATGGGCCATTTGCTATCATTTGTCTGATACTTGGAGAAGGCAAAAGGCATAGATGCTCCTGCCATGAAGAGGAACAAGGGCATGACCATATCCCATAGGTGAAGGCCCTCCCAATCGGCATGTGAAAACCATGAAGCTATAGTTTGTAGCCACGGAGCATCCACACGTGAACATATTTGCATCAGTACGGGTTGGAAGAATACGAGCAGGAATAAATCCAAGCCTCGTAGTATGTCTAACGACTCTATACGTTTGTGTTCGGTTTGCATTTGTAACTGTAATTGTAATTGTGTTTTAATGGTGATTAAAGAAAAGGAATACACTTTCTAATACGAATAGAAAAGTCCGAGGGCATTACTCTCGGACCTCTCTAATTATATATATAATGTATTATCTACTAGTATTCCTGCCATGCCTTGATCTGCATATCCTCAAGAGGTAGACGACAGAATGCCTCGATGAATGCACTTGCCAAACGAGCATTTGTGATCAAAGGAATGTTGTGGTCAATAGCGCCACGACGGATACGATAACCATTGGTCTTCTCGCGCTTGGTATGATCCTTAGGTACGTTGACGATAAGGTCAAACTTGTGCTGAGCAATCATATCCATGATATTGAGCTTGTCGCTAGCACCTTCCTCGTCGGGCCATCCCACGGGTATAGCCTTAGCGTTGTTCTCGTTAAGGAAGCGAGCAGTACCCTCTGTTGCATAGATGGTATAACCAGCCTTGCACAATGCCTGTGCTGCATCCAATAGAGAAGCCTTCTCCTTGGTACCACCGCTAGAGAGCATTACACCCTTGTCCTTAGAAGGAATCTTGTAACCAGTAGAGATCATAGCATTTAGCAATGCCTCCTCAAAGCTATCACCCAAGCAACCTACCTCACCAGTAGAGCTCATGTCTACACCTAGGATAGGATCAGCAGGAGCAAGACGGTTGAATGAGAACTGGCTAGCCTTAACACCAATTGTGTCGATATCAAATACGCTGCTATCGGGCTTGCGATAAGGAGCGTCAAGCATGATGCGAGTAGCTGTTTCGATGAAGTTGCGCTTGAGCACCTTGCTCACAAATGGGAATGAGCGGCTGGCACGCAAGTTACACTCGATAACCTTCACGTCTCTGCCCTTAGCTAGGTACTGAATATTGAAAGGACCAGAGATGTTCAATTCCTTGGCAATAGCACGAGAGATGCGCTTGATCTGACGTGTGGTAGCGAAAGAAATCTGCTGAGCGGGGAAGCACATTGTAGCGTCACCACTATGTACACCTGCAAATTCTACGTGCTCAGAGATAGCATACTCTACGATTTCACCATTCTGTGCAACACCGTCAAACTCAATCTCATTGGTCTCGGTCATGAACTCAGAGATAACCACGGGGTACTCCTTGCTCACTTCGCTAGCAGCTGCTAGGAAGCGCTCCAACTCTTCGTCATTGTGGCAAACATTCATTGCCGCACCAGAAAGCACGTAAGAAGGACGAACCAATACGGGATAACCTACATTGTCGATAAACTTCTTCACGTCGTCCATGCTGGTAAGAGCACTCCAACGAGGCTGGTCAATACCTAGCTGGTCAAGCATAGCGCTGAACTTACCACGATTCTCGGCACGGTCAATGCTAACGGGGTTAGTACCCAATACGGGAACTGCCTGACGGAATAGCTTCATAGCCAAATTATTGGGAATCTGACCACCTACGCTCACAATCACACCGCTGGGGCTCTCCAAGTCGATAACGTCCAATACGCGCTCGAAACTCAACTCGTCAAAGTACAAGCGGTCGCACATATCATAGTCAGTAGATACGGTCTCGGGGTTGTAGTTGATCATGATGCTCTTGTAGCCCAACTTGCGAGCTGTCTGAATAGCGTTTACTGAACACCAGTCAAACTCTACGCTAGAACCGATACGGTATGCGCCTGAACCAAGTACGATGACGCTCTTAGAGTTCTTGTAGTAATTTACATCATAACCCTCTACGGCATATGTCATGTATAGGTAGTTGGTCAAGTCAGGGTGCTCGCTAGCAACGGTGGGGATACGCTTAACGGCGGGAAGGATGCCCATCTTCTTTCTGTATTCACGAACGCGAAGGTTCTGACGCTCCATATTGCCCTTAGTCTCATTGCCCTTGAATACGCAACGAGCTATCTGGAAGTCACTGAAGCCCATAACCTTTGCCTTGCGAAGCTCGTCGGTGGGAATCTCCTCAATGCTATTGTATGTCTGAAGATGGTTCTTCATGTCTACGATGTTCTTCAACTTAGACAAGAACCAGGGATCGATCTTAGTAAGTTCCTCAATGCGCTCAACGGTGTAACCCTCCTCTAGTGCCTGAGCAATAGCAAAGACGCGCATGTCGGTGGGGTTAGCCAATTCTTCGTCAAGATTATCAAAATGTACGTGCTCGTTGCATACAAAACCATGCATACCCTGGCCAATCATACGAAGACCCTTCTGGATGAGTTCTTCGAAGGTGCGACCGATACTCATGATTTCACCAACAGACTTCATACTAGAACCAATCTTGCGGCTAACACCAGCAAACTTGGTCAAGTCCCAACGAGGAATCTTTGCGATGATGTAATCCAACTGAGGAGCAACGTATGCACTGTTTGTTGTACCCATCTCACCAATCTGGTCAAGGGTATAACCCAATGCGATCTTAGCAGCAACGAAAGCCAAGGGATAACCAGTAGCCTTAGAAGCAAGAGCAGAAGAGCGGCTCAAACGAGCATTGATCTCGATGATACGATAGTCGTTGGTCTCTGCATTGAATGCATACTGGATGTTACACTCACCCACGATGTTCAAGTGGCGTACACACTTAACAGCGATATCCTGAAGCATAGCTACCTGATCCTCGCGTAGAGAACAAGTAGGTGCTACTACGATACTTTCACCAGTGTGAATGCCGAGGGGGTCAAAGTTCTCCATGCCAGCAACGGTAAAGCAACGGTCGTTAGCATCACGAATTACCTCAAACTCGATTTCCTTCCAACCCTTCAAGCTTTCCTCTACCAATACCTGGGGAGCAAAGGTGAATGCGCTCTCAGCAATCTCCAAGAAAGTCTTCTCGTCCTGACAAACACCGCTACCAAGACCACCCAAAGCGTAAGCACTACGGATCATCACGGGATAACCTAGGCGACGTGCTGTAGCCACTGCATCCTCAATATTGTTACAAGCCTGGCTCACGGGAGACTTCATGTTTATCTTGTTCAACTCCTTGACAAACAAGTCACGGTCCTCAGTGTTCATGATTGCCTCAACACTTGTACCCAACACCTCTACGCCATACTCCTTCAATGTGCCATTTAGATATAGCTCAGTACCGCAGTTTAGTGCTGTCTGTCCACCAAAAGCAAGTAGGATACCATCGGGGCGTTCCTTCTTGATAACCTCAGTTACAAAGTGTGCATCAACTGGCTGGAAGTATACCTTGTCGGCAATACCCTCGCTAGTTTGAATGGTGGCTACGTTGGGGTTGATAAGCACTGACTGAATACCCTCTTCGCGAAGAGCCTTCAATGCCTGTGAACCACTATAGTCAAACTCACCAGCCTGACCAATCTTTAGGGCGCCACTTCCCAATACTAGAACTTTCTTGAGTTGCTTTTTCATCGTCGTATATTTATTTTATCTTTTTCTTTTCTGAACTCACCATCGGCTCGCCTATAGCATAATAAGAAAAAACCACTCTAACCGATGATTTACACCGGGTAGAATGGTTTTCATAACTATTTCTTCTCCTCTTTCACGAGGAAGTCATTATGCTTTTCTTTGAATATAAACATCGAGCCTTCCTAATTATTTTACGGGCACAAAATTACAACATTTTTCTGGATTAGTGAAACATTTACCACCCTTTTTTTCTTCGTTTCAGCAAATAATCCGTAACTTTGTACCCGATAATCTATACCCCGACTATCATTACATTTTAATATATACATCTATGAAGAAAATTCGTTGTGTCTTAGCACTCGCTTTTTTATTCTCAGCAGTAACAGTTTTTGCTCAGCAAGAAAAGAAAATCACAGAGAATAAAATATTCAATCACATGGACGTAGCCCTCACCTTGGGTACTACTGGTATTGGCTTTGAACTGGCATCACCTGTTACCGATTGGGTACAGTTGCGCACAGGCTTCAGTTTTATCCCCAAGTTCAGCCCTACCATCAACTTTGACATCCAGGTGGGTGACGACCCTGCTACTAGCCAATCAAAGTTCGAGCAAATGTCTACCATCCTAGAAGGCATGCTTGGCAATGAGGTGAACAATAGCATTGACATGAAGGGTGTGCCTAACTTTAACAACTGGACATTCCTCGTTGACGTCTTCCCCTTCAAGAGCAATCGCCACTGGCACTTCACCGCTGGTTTCTACCTAGGTTCATCCACCGTGGCAAATGCCTACAATACCACCGAGGATATGCCCTCGCTCATCGCCGTGGATATGTACAACACTATGTACGATTATTTCATCAACGAGACATACTGGGATGAGCCCATCTATGGCGACATGTTCATTGACCCCGAAGTGGGCGATGCTCTTCGCGACAAGCTATCCAGCTATGGCCGTATGGGTGTGAACATGGGCGTGTACAATAAAGATATTTATGACGAGAACGGTCAGATTATCCATCACAAGGGCGACAGATATCTCATGACCCCCGACGAAAACAGCATGGTCAAGGCAAGAGTAGTAGTAAACAAGTTCAAGCCCTACGTAGGCTTTGGTTATGGTGGACGTCTTATTAAGAACAACGACCGCGCCAAGATCTCATTCGATTGTGGCGTAATGATGTGGGGTGGCACACCAAGCCTCATCACTCACGATGGTACAGACCTAATCAAGGATATTGACAATGTACCTGGCAAGGTAGGTGACTATGCCAACACCATCAGCGGCCTGAAGATATTCCCAGTTCTCAACCTACGCTTATCATACAGATTGTTCTAATAAAACCAGATAGCCACATTTAGGGTTACTGATTTTTATGCGATATATTATTGAAAAACTGAATAAATACGATCATTCATTATAGTTGTATATTTTAAAATGTAAGGTATAGTTAAGATTCTAATGATTGACATTTCATATAGATGTAATATTATATAACTTAGATTTTCTAACTCATATACATAATCTTATCATTCTGACTTAATCAATGTTTTTAGGTTCATATATTTAAAACACTTTTGTTTTCATAGATTATTGTATATAACAACGTATTACGCAAAGTCAGTTGCTAGCGTATATTCCGCTCATAAGAAAAACACCCAAAAGAAGTGTAGTGTAGCATTTTTTATAAAAGAAAATTGCTCGAATCGCGTTTTCACATCTGAAAAAATCACTAACTTTGCATTGTATTTATAAGGCAGAGGCTTGAAGCCCTGCATTTTCAAGGAATTAGTATTAGTTTAAAGTTTATGGCAAAGATTACAAAAGAAGCTGCTCTGGCATATCATGCCGAGGGCAAACCTGGTAAGATAGAAGTTGTACCTACCAAACCATATAGCACTCAAACAGACCTTTCGCTAGCCTACTCTCCTGGTGTAGCTGAGCCTTGTTTGGAGATTCAGCAAAACCCTGATGATGCCTACAAGTACACAAGCAAGGGCAATCTAGTGGCCGTTATCAGTAATGGTACTGCTGTGCTTGGCCTTGGCGACATAGGTGCATTGAGTGGCAAACCTGTGATGGAAGGTAAGGGTCTTCTATTCAAAATTTATGGCGGTATTGACGTTTTCGATATCGAGGTTAACGAGAAAGATCCTGAAAGATTTATTCAGGCGGTGAAAGCCATCGCTCCTACCTTTGGTGGTATCAACCTAGAAGATATTAAGGCTCCCGAGTGTTTTGAGATTGAGCGCCGTCTGAAGGAAGAACTTGATATCCCCGTAATGCACGATGACCAGCACGGCACAGCCATCATCTCTAGCGCAGGCCTGTTGAATGCCCTAGAGGTGGCTGGCAAGAAGATAGAGGACGTGCGCATCGTGGTAAATGGTGCAGGTGCTGCTGCTATATCTTGTACTAAATTGTATGTTGCCCTTGGTGCTAAGCGCGAGAATATCCTTATGCTAGATAGTAAGGGTGTAATCACAGACGATAGAGAGAAGCTTACTCCTGAGAAGAAGGAATTTGCTACTAGTCGTCGCGATATCCACACCCTGGAAGAGGCTGTAAAGGGAGCGGATGTATTCCTAGGTTTGAGCAAGGGTGGCGTGCTCTCTCAAGATATGGTACGCTCTATGGCAGATATGCCTATCGTATTTGCTTTGGCTAACCCCACACCTGAGATTACCTACGAGGAAGCGATGGAGGCTCGTCCTGATGTACTCATGTCAACTGGTCGCTCTGATTACCCCAACCAGATTAACAACGTAATTGGTTTCCCCTACATCTTCCGTGGTGCACTGGATACTGCTGCTACCGCCATCAACGAGGAGATGAAGCTTGCAGCCGTGCGCGCCATTGCTGCCCTGGCCAAGAAGCCTGTACCCGATGTTGTCAATGAGGTTTACCAGGTAAACAATCTTACTTTTGGTAAGAACTACTTCATCCCCAAGCCCGTAGACCCTCGCCTTATCACAGAGGTAAGTATGGCCGTTGCAAAGGCTGCTATGGATAGCGGTGTGGCTCGCAAGAACATCACTGACTGGGATGCATATGCTGCTCATCTGAAGAATATCATGGGTCAGGAGAGTAAACTCACTCAGCAATTGTACGACACCGCTCGTCGCAATCCTCAGCGCGTGGTATTTGCCGAGGGTATTCACCCCACCATGCTCAAGGCTGCCGTGGAGGCTCGCAACGAGGGTATCTGCCACCCCATCCTATTGGGCAACGATGAGATGATAGCCAAGAAAGCTGCCGAGCTAGAACTTTCACTCGAAGGTATAGAAATCATCAACCTACGTCACGACCGTGAAGCTCCTCGTCGTGAGCGTTTTGCTCAACTGCTTGCAGAGAAGCGTGCTCGTCAGGGCTACACCTTTGAGGAGGCAAATGATAAGATGTTCGAGCGCAACTACTTTGGTATGATGATGGTGGAAACTGGCGAGGCTGATGCCTTCATCACTGGTGTGTACACCAAGTATAGCAACACCATCAAGGTGGCCAAGGAGGTTGTTGGTATCAAGGAGGGTTACGACCACTTTGCCACAATGCACATCCTTAACTCCAAGAAGGGTACATTCTTCATTGGTGACACCTTGATTAATCGTCATCCTAGCACAGCTACTCTCACCGATGTAGCTCGTCTCATGGAAGGTGCCGTACGTGTATTCAATCACGAACCCGTTATCGCCATGGCCAGCTATTCCAACTTTGGTTCTGATACCGTTGGTTCGCCTGCCGAAGTGCACGAAGCTGTTCGCATCCTTCAGGAGGAAGATCCCAATCGTCTCATCGATGGTGAAATGCAGATAAACATTGCTCTCGACCGTGAATTGCGCGACCGCAAGTATCCCTTCACCCGATTGAATGGTCACAATGTCAATACATTGGTATTCCCCAATCTTTCTAGTGCGAATGCTGCTAGCAAGTTGTTACAATACATGGCTGGCGATGTGGAAGTTATTGGTCCCTTACAGATTGGTTTGAACAAGCCCATTCACTTTACCGACTTCGAAAGTAGTGTGCGCGACATCGTCACTATCACCGCCGTTGCAGCTATTGATGCTATCGTGTCAAAGCACAACTGCACCGAAAATTGTTTGATAAAAAAGTAGTCAACTAAAATACCTTTCATATACTTAATCTGGTAGGAGGAAAACCAAGTAGTTTTCTTCCTACTTTTATTTTCCGACCTCCCGCTGCAACCACTAATATTCTCTCTCACAG
Source organism: Bacteroidaceae bacterium (assembly GCA_045613565.1). Classification (GTDB taxonomy): domain Bacteria; phylum Bacteroidota; class Bacteroidia; order Bacteroidales; family Bacteroidaceae; genus Physcousia. The sequence goes on along the minus strand of JAZLBF010000074.1, from coordinate 393 downwards.
AATACACGGTTTTTCCCATACAATGGGCGCTATCGCTGGAACTATTACGCAGCTTCGCGCGTAGAACCCACAGAGAAGTATCCAATGCTTTCGTAAACACAGCGCCAGCAAACTGTCCCCCTGAGACAGGTGGGACGAGGAGCGTAGCGACGGAGGGGGTGGATTAAACTTCAATAATTTAACCTTTAACCAATCCCACTACGCTGGGTCTATCCACCCCCTCCCCCTTCGGGGTACTACCCCTATCTTAGGGGTAGAGTCAGTTACTAAACACTGCGCCAGCCGTCGTAGCGAAGCTTGCGACAAATTCTGTGGGTTCAAACACACTCGCAAAACTGACCTCTTGAGAAGAAGATAATCTGAGAAATCCGTGGATTCTGTGCGAGACAAAAT
>JAZLBF010000073.1:0-29493 GCA_045613565.1 Bacteroidaceae bacterium | reverse complement strand
AGACGGGGAACGTTTACCTGACGAGCCAAAAGGATGTGCTCACGAGTCTGAGGCATAGGACCATCAGTAGCAGCACAAACGATGATAGCACCGTCCATCTGAGCAGCACCAGTAACCATGTTCTTTACATAGTCGGCGTGACCAGGGCAGTCAACGTGAGCATAGTGACGGTTTGCAGTCTCGTACTCAACGTGAGAGGTGTTAATAGTAATACCACGCTCCTTCTCCTCGGGAGCATTGTCGATCTGGTCGAAACTCTTCTTCTCAGAAAGACCCTTGTTAGCCAATACAGTTGTAATAGCTGCAGTCAAAGTAGTCTTACCGTGGTCAACGTGACCGATAGTACCAATGTTTACATGGGGTTTGGTACGTTCAAATTTTTCTTTTGCCATAGCGGTAGATTATATTATTTATTATGTATTTAATTTCTGCTATTTGAGCTGCTACCGAGAGTTGAACTCGGGGCCTCATCCTTACCAAGGATGCGCTCTACCACTGAGCTATAGCAGCAACTCTCTCTTTTAGAGCGGAAGACGGGGCTCAAACCCGCGACCCCCAGCTTGGAAGGCTAGTGCTCTATCGACTGAGCTACTTCCGCAATTTATTTGTTCAGAGAGGTGGGTAGTGATGGATTCGAACCACCGAAGGCGTAAGCCAGCAGATTTACAGTCTGCCCCATTTGGCCACTCTGGTAACTACCCTAATGCCTATTTGCGGATGCAAAATTAGGCATATTTTTTGAAACGGCCAAAACTTTTACGTTTTTTTAGCCTTATAGTTACTTATTTTTGTATTTTTCTATCTGGCGTCCTAGTATCTCGCAGGTTTTATCTACTGCTTCTTCAAATGTATCGCATGTTTCTGACACAAATAAACTCTTACCAGGAACTTCAACCTTTATATCCGCTTGCTTGTTCATCGCAGACTCAGGTTTCACAACCTTCAATGACACCTCTACCTTTCCGATTTCACTTTCAAAGCGTCCAAGTTTACTAACTTTCTTCTCGATGAAGTCTTGTAGTCTCTCATTCACATCAAAATGAATGGCCTTGATTCTAATGTCCATAAATCCTCCTTTTTCTTTTAAGCCCTAGGATGAGCATGGTTATACATTTTTCTGAGTTCTTCAAAGGTCAAGTGAGTATATATAGATGTCGTAGTTACACTTTCGTGTCCTAACAACTCCTTCACTGCCTGAAGATTTGCAGAATGATTCAGTAGGGATGTTGCAAAACTATGTCGCAACACATGAGGGCTTCGTTTGGATTGCATAGTTACTAACGAGAGCAACTTCTTCACTATTACACTTAATCTATAATAGGTCAATCTCTTTTTTGTCTTGGAATCAACGAACAATGCTGCTTCTGTTTCTAACTCTGAACCTAAGAATTCTTCTCTACAAGAGAGATAGTGTTCCAAGGCCTGCTTCAACTCATCAACAATAGGAATATAGCGCTGTTTGTTTCTCTTTCCGATAACATTTATCACACCGTTAGGTATATCAATGCTAGCGACATCAAGATCTATCAACTCTGCTGCACGCATTCCTGTCAAATAAAGCGTGGTGACGATTATCAATTCCAAATTACTTTCATAAGTATCCGGAAATTCCACTTCGTCTAGCAACCTATCCATTTCCTTTTCTCGAATGAACTTCGGGAGAGGCTTTCCTTTCTTTGGAGAAGCGATTCCGTAAGCGGGATCGCACTTCAGATAGTTTCTTCTTAGCAAGAAGCGATAGAAAGCCTTGATGGAACTTAACTTTGGTGCTATTCCAGATGGAGAAACACCATTATCAAGCAAGTATACCAACCAGGAACGAATATTATCTGACGTTACAGTCTTCCAAGTGATGCTTTCTTCTAGTGATTTGAAGTATAGTTCAAACGCTTTCAAACTACCGCAATAAGATGCCAACGTATGTTCGCTATAGTTACGCTCGTATCTTAAATATGTTACGAATTCTTCAAACCAAGCATCCATTTAAGCTCCTCAAATACCTTTTTTCGAGGATAAAGATAGACATTTTTTTCGACAACTACAATATAGGAGCCTGAAAAATGTTTTTTCTTAATACTTTTTTCTGAGGATTAGTCCTCTACACGATGAAGTTGCTGTACGTAGATAGCACGCTCCATCTTCAAACGATTCTTTACAGAAGGCTTATCAAACTGCTGACGAGCACGCAACTCCTTAACTACACCAGTCTTCTCAAACTTACGCTTGAACTTCTTCAAAGCGCGCTCAATGTTCTCACCTTCTTTTACAGGTACTACAATCATTGTCTTAAATTAAATATAAAATTAATAATTACGATGCAAAAACTATTTTTGCGGCGCAAAGGTACGACCTTTTTATGAAGTAGCAAAACTTTTTACGAAAAATAACAACAGGAAGCCTCAAATAGATGAAGCTTCCTGCCGTTTAATATAATATAATAAGGTGTATTACAAGTTGGGGTTCTCCTTTGTCCAATCCTCAACTGCAGGAATGATACCCAATGCAATGATTTCGTCACGCATCTTACCCAAGTGCTCAACTGAAGAAGCCAATGCTGCCATTTCCTCTGCAGTACCCTCGGGAGCAACATAATGTACACCATCAGCATCAATAACTGTAGGCATAGCCATCATTACGTTCTTGTAACCCAACTCCTCGCTGTTTACATAGCAACCAGCAGGTAGAGTGTAAGGCTCACCACCCATAGCAGCCTCAATCATCTTGATAGCGCAGTATGAGGGGCTCTGGAATGAGCTACGGCCACGCAACTTGATGATGTTAGAACCACCCTGAACGGTATTGTGCTTAATCTCGGCCCAACGCTCTTCAGAAAGGCCCATCTCTGCCAAAGGCTTGCCATCGATCTTAACCTGAGAAGCGAATACAGCCATCTGCTCGCCGTGACCACCATAAGTCTTAGCTCCAGTAACCTTATCCTGCTGAACGCCGAACTCCTTAGCCAAAGCCTGCTGCAAACGAGTAGAGTCAAGAGCTGCCAAAGAAGTCAACTGATTGGGCTTCAAACCAGAGTGAATCAAAGCTGTCAAAGCAGTAACGTCTGCGGGGTTGAAGATAACAACAACGTGCTTAACATCGGGACAATACTTCTTAATGAAGTCACCGAACTCAGCAGCAATCTGACAGTTACCCTTCAACAAATCCTCACGAGTCATACCCTCCTTACGAGGAGCACCACCTGAAGAAACGATATACTTAGCACCTGTGAAAGCCTCCTCGGGGTTAGTTGTCCAAGTGATATTTGCACCAGGGAAACCACAATGAGCCATCTCGTCAGCTACACCATGAACACCAGGTTCAAAAATATCATACAAACAAATGTTAGGAGTCAAACCGAGCATCAAAGCGCTCTGTACCATGTTTGAGCCGATCATACCACCAGCACCAACAATAAGAAGTTTCTCGTCAGTTAAAAATGCCATAATTTTGTTATTTTTATGTGTTATTTAAAATTATTCTCAGCAAAGATACTAATTTTTAGTATAACATTGCAACTCTAGGCAAAGTTTTTTCGTTGGAGATTGCCGTTTTGCAACATCAATTTTGCAAATAGATTTTATATTTCGGCTGTTGCCTTTGTCAACCATACCTTCTCACCCTCGTTTGTAAGATGAGGAAGTAGTTTCTCACACACCATTGCATGATACTCATTCAGCCAAGTTCGTTCCTCCTCTGTAAGCATCTCCACATCTATAAGAGAACTATCATAAGGACATAGAGTCAATGGCTCGAATCTAAGGAACTTGCCATACTCTGTTTGTTTATCCTCAACGCACAGAAGACAATTTTCGATTCTCACACCAAACTTACCTGCAACATATATACCTGGCTCATCTGTAATAACTTGTCCTTCCCTGATTGGAAGTATTGTATCACCTCGATGATTCTTTCTTATCTGAACAGGACCTTCATGCACACCAAGTACATGACCTACGCCATGACCAGTACCATGACCAAAGTCGTACCCCTTATGCCACATCGACATACGAGCAGCAGTATCCAATTGCAAACCAGTAGTACCCTCCGGGAAGTGCATATTCTGCAAGCGCAAATGTCCTTTAAGCACTAAGGTGTAAACACGCTTCTCCTCAGCAGTTGGCTCGCCAATGGCTATTGTACGAGTTATGTCAGTAGTACCACATGAATAATGAGCACCGCTATCCAACAATAACACTCCCCTATCGCCTATCTCTGCATTAGTTTCCTCTGTTGCTTCATAATGCACGATAGCACCATGAGCCCCAAAACCAGCAATTGTCTCAAAACTCAAAGACAAGTAACCCTCTTGCTTTGCTCGCAAGGCTGTCAGTTGCTCATCTACCCATAGTTCCGAGACACATTCACCTTTAGCCAATGCATCCTGAAGTTTCACCAAGAATTGAACCATGGCAATACCATCACACAGATGCGCTTTACGGAAGCCTTCCTGCTCAACTGCATTCTTTCTTGACTTCCACTCCATAATGGGAGTTTTGCCGCAAAACTTGGAAATCTCCTCATCATAAGGTTCTATACTGATGTTGAGCGAAGACAAATAATCCTCAATACCTTCCACCTGCTCCTTGTTCACATACATGCGATGCTTACCATCAGCACCTACATATAGGAAAGCAATTATATATGGATTGTAATCGATATCCGAGGCACGAACATTGAGCAACCATGCAACCTCTGACAAATCAGAGACATACATTCCCTTCTGATTGTTGGCACGAAGATAATCCACCAGGCGACTCAACTTTGACTCCGCCGTCTCACCAACAACATCATCTGACATCAGCCACGCCTTAGTAGCTGGCAGAGAAGGTCTATCTGTCCATATCTCATCGAAAGGAGCATTGTAACTCCATCGCACATTCTCACAATGAGCAGATAACCAATCAGATATATCAACATCCTCGCCATCTTTCATCAAGCGAAACTCTGTACCACTCAATTGCTCTTCCGCTTGCAACCAATATCGCGAATCTGTCCACAGCAATGCCTCCTTCTGAGTGACCACAGCTGTACCAGCACTTCCAGTAAAGTCTGTTAGCCACTTACGGCATTGCCAATGCTCAGCCAAATATTCTGAGCCATGAGGGTCATCAGTAGGAACTACCAATGCATCCAAATTCTCGCGAGTCAACCACTCACGCACCTTTTTCAATTTATCCTCTACAGACATATTCTTCGCTTGTTGTTACCACCTGTGTATTAGCGGGGTCAGCATCAGCTTCTCTATACCAATCACTATATTCTACATAGTGTCTAGCATAGGTTTTATTTAGGGTTTGAGCTTGTTCGGGGTCAACCTTCTTCACAAATTTGGCAGGCACTCCAGCCCATAGCTCACCATCACCTATGATAGTATTGCTCAACACCAAAGCACCAGCAGCAACGATAGCACCTTTACCCACAACGGCATGATCCAACACCGTTGCACCCATGCCAACCAAAGCTCCATCCTTGATTTCGCATCCATGCAATGTAACAGAGTGACCTATCGTTACATCATCACCCAAGACGCAAGGAGCCTTTCCGTTGAGCGTATGCAAGCAAGAATTGTCCTGCACATTGGTTCTATTACCTATTTTAATATAGTGCACATCTCCTCTTATCACGGCATTAAACCATATCGTGCAATCGTCACCCATCTCCACATCACCAGCTATCACCACTCCTTCTGAGAAATAGCAATGCTTGCCAAATCTAGGAGCAGGCATTCCCTTTAGTGTCTTAATAATTGCCATATTGAGTTTTTTATGCTAAGGTTTCTATCGCAAAGTTCATTCTGCGCAAGGTCTCTTCCTTACCCAAGAATGCTGCTAGCTCGTACATATCAGGACCCTGTCCTTCACCCACTAGGCATACTCGCCATGCATTCCAAGGCTTCACACCACTTTCCTCTACCCAGGGCTCACAGATAGCCTTCATACCCTCGACACTCCAAGTGTCCACAGAGCCAAGTACAGTAGCAAATTGGCGCATATCATCGGCAGTAGTTTCCTTCCAGTTCTTTTTCACAAACTTATCTTCCTTGTCAAAAGTAGTAGGAGCTACAAAGAAGAACTTTGTCAATGGCCACAAGTCAGAAGCAAAGCTAATGTTACGTTTTTTCTTATTGCCTTGAGCATCAACGTACTCAATTACCTTCATCTTCATCATACGCACCACCTCAGCCATCTGCTCGTCAGTAGCCTCAATGCCTTCAGCGGCAAGGACTTTAGCAAACTCGGGAGCCCACTCAATGTCCTCTCTGCGAATCATATACTGATGATTAAACCATGCAGCCTTGACAAAATCAAACTTGGCACCATTCTTAGAGCACTTGCTCAAGTCGAACAATTTTACCATATCATCAAGAGAAAGCATCTCCGAACCATCCTCACCAGGATTCCATCCCAACAAAGCTAGGAAGTTAAGCACAGCCTCAGGCAAGTAACCCTTCTCACGATAACCGCTGCTCACCTCTCCACTCTTGGGGTCATGCCACTCCAAGGGGAATACAGGGAAGCCCAACTTGTCACCATCACGCTTAGATAGCTTACCATTGCCTATAGGCTTTAGCAACAATGATAGGTGAGCAAATCTAGGCATTGTATCTTGCCATCCGAAAGCTCTGTATAGCAATACATGCAAGGGAGCGCTAGGCAACCATTCCTCACCACGGATAACGTGAGTCACTTCCATCAAATGGTCATCAACGATGTTTGCCAAGTGATATGTTGGTAGGTCATCGGCACTCTTGTACAACACCTTATCATCCAAAATGCTTGAGTTAATCACCACATCGCCACGGATGATATCGTCTACATGCACATCCTCGCCTGGCTCTATCAAGAAACGTACCACATAGGGATGGCCAGATGCTATCAATGCATCAACCTCTTCCTTTGGCATAGTGAGAGAGTTGCGCATCATGCCACGTGTCTTAGCATCATACTGGAAATTCTCGATCTCCTGACGCTTTGCATCTAGTTCTTCTGGAGTATCAAAAGCAATATATGCCTTACCTGCATCAAGCAACACCTTGACATACTCTCTATAGATATCTCTACGCTCGCTCTGACGATAAGGACCATGATTACCACCAAAGCCTACACCTTCGTCAAACTTTATACCCAACCAATTGAATGATTCAACAATATATTCCTCTGCACCAGGCACAAAACGACCTGAGTCGGTGTCTTCAATACGGAAGATAAACTCACCTCCATGCTGACGAGCAAAGAGGTAATTGTATAGTGCTGTGCGCACACCACCTATATGCAAAGGACCAGTAGGACTGGGAGCAAAACGTACTCTAACTTTTCTTTCTGACATCACATTATTGTATTTATGGTTATTATTAGTCGCAAAAATACAAACATTTTTTCTATTAGAAGACATTTTTTTCGTAAATTCGCAACCGAGTAAAAACAAATCCAAGAATGAGCAGATACAATCATCGCAACAAATGGACCCAACGCGACTATATCATTCGCACTTTGTCGGTCATTTTTCTAATAGCCATCTTTGTGCTTTTTATGCCCAAAGAAAGTGTTCGCACCTACTACTATCACGAAGGTGGAGTGTGGGATTATTCCACTCTTATTGCCGAGGATAGCTTCCCTATACTCAAGAGCAGAGAGCAGTTGAAGAGAGAGAAGGACAGTGTAATACACGACTTCGAACCTTATTTCCACTACGACAAATCCATTGTGGATAGTGCCGTACGAAATTGGCATCGCACCTTTGTCCAAGAACTCAAGAGCAGCGTCCCTACCCAATACGAAAAGGCCATCACCTCCAAACTGATGGAAATCTACGACAGAGGTATTGTTTCTGGTGAAGAGTACAACATCATTGATAATCCAGATATCAGCGCCGTGCGTGTCATCACTGGCAATGTGGCCACCATACGCTCCACCTCAGAGATATTCTCACCTAAGACGGCCTACGAATACATCATCGACAATGCTGATAGCACTCTATTCAAGCGCGAAGAGTTAATCAAGTGCCAGCTAAATCGTTTCCTCTCTGCTAATCTCACTTACGATGCCGTCAAGAGCGAGCAACAGCGCAAGGAGTTAGAGAGCCTCATCACTCCTTACATAGGACAAGTGATTGTGGGACAAAAAATTGTTGACCGTGGTGAGATTATCGATGCCGAAACATTTCGCATCCTTGAGAGTATGCATTACTACATCGGAGAAAAAGAGAAATCACCCACAGAAATCCTTCTCAACATAATAGGACAAATTGCATTCACAAGCATCGTTGTAGTGCTATTCTTGTTGTACTTCGTGCAGTTCCGCAACGATTATCTTGGTAGCATTCGCTCTATGCTACTTAGTTGTACTCTCTTCTTACTCTTCCCCTTACTCACGTATGCTCTAGTGGCTTATAGCAATACGAGTCCCTATATCTTGCCATATTGCATCACTCCCATTTTCATACGTATCTTCATGGATAGCCGCACGGCTTTCATCACCCACATGGTGGTAATATTGATGAGTTCCGTAGCAGTAGCTCAACCCGCTGTATTTATCGTTGTAGAAACCTTGGCTGGCCTTACCGCTATCATCAGCCTTCGCCAGCTCACTCAGCGTTCAGAACTTTTCCGCGCCATCATGATAGTATTGGGAGTTTCCATCCTGACATACATTAGCTTACAGTTGCTCAACAGACGTGTGCTCTTCATCGAAGACACCGACTATAGCGACCTCATTGGCATTACCATTGGTAGCCTTCTGCTCATGATTTCCTACCTCTTGCTTATCCCCATCGAGCGCATCTTTGGCTTTACCAGCAATGTAACATTAATCGAGCTCTCCAATGCCAACAATCCCTTGCTCCGCCGTATGTCAGAGGAAGCACCCGGCACCTTCCAACATAGTATGCAAGTTGCCAACCTAGCTGCTGCCGTAGCCGAAAAACTAGGAGCCAAGAGCCAACTTGTGCGTACTGGCGCCCTCTATCACGACATTGGTAAGATACGTCATGCCGTATTCTTCACAGAAAATCAGCGTGGTATCAATCCTCACGACCGACTAACTGATGTACAATCTGCTCAAATCATCATCAGCCACGTACGAGAGGGCCTTGCATTAGCCGAGAAGCACAAGTTGCCACAGGTAATCAAAGACTTTATCACTACACACCATGGACGTAGCTTGACTAAGTTCTTTTACATTCAGGTACAAAACAAGTGTCCTGATACTCCCATTGACCCAACCAATTTCACCTATCCTGGTCCCAACCCTCAAACCGCGGAGCAAGCCATCTTAATGATGTGTGACGCCGTGGAAGCTGCTAGCCGAAGCCTCAAGGAAATCACCGAAGAAAGCATCTCGGACTTGGTAAACAAGATTATAGACGGACAATTGGCAGACGGACATTTCAAGGAGTCTCCTCTCACCTTCCTCGACATAGAGAATGCCAAGGAAGTACTCAAGAGTAAACTACAAACAATCTATCACACTCGTATTCAATATCCAGAACTGAAGAAGTAATTACAGGAAAAACTAAATCAACGAGTTGTATAACTACTTACTATAAAGGGGTGCTAGTCGTAAGCACCCCTTTATAGTTTCGGCATCATTACTTTAAACCTTTTTCCTTAGGTTTCTGATATCACGCCACTGGCCAATCTCGTACCAAATACTGATGATTGCTATCATAGCAGCACTTACCGAAAAGGACAGTATTATTATGGATATCGCTCTCAGATTTTCCGAGCTTAACATATAAGGCACCGCACGCAAGCTAAAAGATATTCCGCTGAGAACCAAGGATTCGCTCTGCATCAAGGCTATAACTGCAGTACTTATTATTGTGCAGAGTATTATTGCAACGAGCATTGTATAGCGTTGTCTTTTAGCTTGTTGCTCCTGCATCTGTTTGATATACTCCACGGCCTCCAATTTTCTATTCAGCTTGCTCATAAAAGCCTGCTCGCTAGACATCGTAGGATTGAATCCCTTGAACAAGTTTTCCAAACTATCGTTACTCTTCATTACAATTTCATTTTAGTTTTTAAATGTTCACGTCCTCTCGACAACTGCTTCTTGACGGCATCCTCGCCAGTATCAGTTATCTTGCTAATTTCTTTTATCGAATAACCTTTTATATAAAATAGCAATATACTTGTTCGTTCCTTTTCGTTTAGCAAATTGAGTGCTTCATACAAATCTTGGTACTTAAAGGTGTGGTCAGAATTAGTAGCCTCATCGGGCAAACTAACGGCTTGTTCCAAAGACGCATATTTAGATACCGTCTTCTTGTGGTCAAGAAAAGTGCGATAAGCTATCTTATATATCCAAGCTGTAAATCGGCCGTTATTGTAATACGATTGACTAGAGAGGTAAGCTTTCACTAGAGTATCTTGAGCAATATCATCCGCTAGGGCAGTATTCCCACAGCATAGGGCAAGCAGGAAGCGCCTTAACTCTGCCTGCTCGCCTCTTATCAACTGCGCAAACTCTTCTCTATTCATCTGTTTTTACTTCTTCTGCTCTTCTTCAGCTTGCAATTCCTTTGCTAACATTTTCTTGCTCACAAAGAAAACTATAAGTATAGCTACACCTACCAACAATATAGTAGCAGAAAACAGATAGCAATTTTGAAGAATTCCTACGCGCATTCCTCCCATGACATCCGCATAAATAGTATATCCCATTGCACCTGCACCTATAGCCGTAATGATGCTACCCCACATAAGTTTGGTTAAAAGCATTTGCTTAATACTCTTCTTCGGAGGTGCCAACTTTGCCAAGAAATCATCCACATCTATTTCTGCATTCTTCTCAATAGCCGCCAACAAGATTTCTGTACGTTTATTCGTCTCGTGCTTCCTTGCTCGCAAATAGAGCATTACAATACTAATTGGTAGGATAACACAAATACCTATGGGTATCATGACTTGACACAACTCTTCAAACATCTCAGCAATCTCTTCCATAATTCTTTTGTTTAATTTGGTTTATAATTAATTTTTAAGAGTCAACTCGTATATATAACGAATCAGAGAACCTAAAAGTGACAACAGAATCACAAAAAATACATCTGACATCTGACACTTGTGGCAGGAGGGGAGTGTCAAGAAGTGGGAAATGCTTTTCTGTCCCCCAAAAGTGATTTCCAAGAGTCAGGAAATGCGTTTTTGACCTCAGAAATCGATTTTCGAAAGCTCGGAAATGCAATTTTGTCCACAAAAAAAGGATTTTGGAAAGCCAGAGCAAACAATTCTTCCTTCAAAACAACAACAGGAAATCATTCAGACAATGGGAATTATACCAGTTGATGCAATTATCTTGGGGAGAGAGTATTTCAGTTATTTCAGTTTTCAGTTAATAATCTCTACCTTCACCCCCACGCTACTGACTTGGGGCAAAACCTGCTGAGACATAATATGATAAAGTTGGATAATACCCTCCTGATGCTGATTAAGAAAAATAGAAGGAGTCAGGCAAGAATGGCTACGGAGGGTAACACCATCGCCAGAAAGAGAACTACCGTCGGTGGTGGTTGAGACACAAATGGTGTCTAGATGCAGAGAAAGAGGATTGGCCGTTAGCACCTTGCGCACCATCCACACCTCCTGAAAGGGGAAGGTGGCAGGTGTTCGCATCTCTACAGTAATAGAATAGTCGGTAGTAACATCGGCAGGGGGAATAGAGAAGGACAACGTATCTCCTCTATCCCACCCCGATGGATTAATATCTATGTGCTGATGTTGCAGGACATTACCTACACAACTAGGCATCAGCAGCAGAAGCACCATCAACTGGCTTAGAAGCAGCAGCCTGCTCCTTGCCATTGTTTTGCTTGCGTTCGGCATTATTGCGCTTGTTCTTCTTCTTTTTCTTCTTACTAGCTAGCTGAGCATCAAATCTACTCAAATCCTCCTGAGTGGCCAAATCCACTGGCTTCGCCTTCTCCTTAACCTTTTCTTTGGAGAGAGCCACAGGATTTTCACCCCTCTTATTTTGATTTATCACTTCTATAGCACGCTCAGCAGTAATGGTAGTGACATTAGCCGCAAAATGCTTGTCTGAAGAATAAGACACCATACCCGTAAGGATATCAGCCTTGAGGAAGTGCCATTCTCCCTCCTGGGTGCAGAGGATAGTTTCGCGATTAGGCAACCTGCGGCATGCCTCTACGTATTGGTCCACCTCATAATTCATGCAGCACTTGAGCTTAGCACACTGACCTGCCAACTTCTGAGGATTGAGCGATAGGTTTTGGAAACGAGCTGCAGCAGTACCCACACTGGTGAAACTCTTCATCCATGTGGAGCAACACAATTCTCTTCCGCAAGGACCAAACCCACCAATACGACCAGCCTCTTGACGAGCGCCAATCTGTTTCATCTCGATTCTTACATGGAAAACCTCAGCCAAAACCTTAATCAACTGGCGGAAATCCACTCTACCATCAGCAATGTAATAGAATATAGCCTTGTTGCCATCGCCTTGATACTCTACATCGCCTATCTTCATCTCCAAACCTAGGTCCTTGGCTATCTGGCGTGATTCTATCATAGTCTGATGCTCACGAGCCTTAGCCATCTCATAAACCTCTAAGTCGGTATCCTTTGCCAAGCGATAAATTCGCTTTATCTCCTCCTCGCTTCTGAGATTGGCCTTCTTCACCTGAATAGCAGCCAAGCTACCAGTAAGAGTAACCACACCGATATCATGACCAGGATTACCCTCTACGGCAACGATGTCACCCTTAGTCAATTCTAGTCCGTTAGAGTTATGATAATATCCCTTGCGAGTATTTTTAAATTGGACCTCCACAAGGTCTGTGTCCACGGTATTATTGGGGATATCGGCATTGTAATCAGCTACATTCAACTGAGTGTAGTGATTCGTGTGCCAACCCTTGGCACACAGGCCTCGTCCTCCTGCTGAAATATATTTTTCTTCCATTATTGTATTAATAGTACTATCATTTTTAGTGCAAAATCAAAGAATACCATCCTAGGATTGACATTCTGCTCTATGTCGCGCTGACATGTAGACAATTCCTCCATGATGGAGATGACATTCTTCTCGTTAACAAAACGAGCAAAGTTGGTACTGAAGGCAGCCTCCTCGGTAGTTTCATATACAAGTTCCTTCTGACTGAAGTTGTACATGAAATTCTCTCGAATCAGACGCTGACAATACTCCAAAAGTCTCTTCTGGCTCTCGCGACCCATTTCGCTCACTTCCTCGCTCCATAGGCGCATTTCCTTGATGCGACGCATATAGCTCAATCGCATGAGGCGAACAAAGAGTTCGAAAAACACCTTCTCCTCATTACCAGCCTCCAAACGCTTCACGGCAGCTGTATAACTGCCCTGCGCCACTCGTGCCATGACATTAGCCTCATCTAGAGGTACTCCGTGTCTAGTAACCAAAGCCTGAGCAATGTCCTCCTCTGTCAAGGCTGGTACGTGCAACATCTGCGTACGGCTCTGAATGGTGCCAAGCACCTTATCGGGCTCCTCACTCACCAGAATAAAATAGGTTTCGGTAGGTGGTTCTTCGATAAGTTTCAACAACTTATTAGCAGCCTGTACCATCATTCTTTCTGGCAACCACACCACAACGACTCTCCTACCACCACGACTAGCCTTCAGTTGTAATTTCTGCTGAAGCGAATCGCTCTCATACACATAGTGCACAATCTGCTGATTCTCCGCCTTGATGATGCGCAACCAATCCTCTATATCGAAATATACATCCGTAGCAAGCAACTCTCTCCACTGAGGTAGAAAATCATCCGAAATGGGATTGTCCGTGCTCTTGCGCTTGTAAACAGGCAACGAGAAATGCAAATCTGGATGAGCCCAATCCTTCAACATAGCTTCATCGCTACTAGCCTTGCAAAGCAATACCTTGGCAAAGGCTAGCGCCAGGGGCAATTTGCCATTGCCCTTAGGTCCATGTAGCATCAAGGCGTGCGGAATACGATTCTCGCTCACCATATCCATCAATCGTTGCTTGATAGATGCTTGTCCTATGATATTATCGAGGCTCAATATATTCGTTTTGCTATTTCATAAATACTCTCCACAGCACTTACTGTGTAGAAATGCAGATTAGGCGCACCCTTAGCCAAAAGCTCCTTGCACTGCTCCACTGCCCACTCTATGCCTAGAGCTTTCAGCTCGGCATCCGTCTTGCACTTGATAGCTTCCTTGTATAGAGCCTCGGGCAAATCGCAATGAAATATTTTGGGAACAATGCTCAACTGATTTAACTTGGAGAGTGGCTTTATACCAGGAATAATAGGCACGTTGATACCCTCCTGGCGAGCTCTTTCAACGAAAGCAAAATACTTTTCGTTGTCGTAGAACAACTGAGTCACGGCATATTCCGCACCCAAGTCCACTTTCTGCTTCAACACCGCCAAGTCGCTCTCCATATTGGCTGCCTCTTCATGCTTCTCTGGATAGCATGCCACGCCAAATCTGAATCTTTCTCCTGGACACTTTATCTCCGTACCATCGAAAAACTGTCCAGCATTGAATTTATTGATTTGCTCTATCAATTCCGTAGCATGTGCAGGGCCATCTTCCGTGGGCTTAAACATATGGTCTTCCTTTGCCTTGTCACCACGTAAAACGAGCAAGTCGCTAATGCCCAAGAATTGCAAATCCAAAAGCATATACTCCAAGTCCTCTCTGCTATGTCCGCTACACACAATGTGAGGCACTACAGAAATATCATATCGTTGCTGAATAGCTGCCGCAATGGCAATAGTGCCAGGGCGACGCCTTACACGCTGACGTTGCATCAATCCACCGCCAAGGTCCTTGTAGACATACTCGCTACGGTGAGTTGTGATATTGATATATCGAGGAGCATATTCCTTCAACCTATCTATAGTATTGAAAAGTTGTGCCGTGCCATTGCCTTTCAGGGGTGGTAGCACTTCGAAGGAGAAAGGATTGCTCTTATTGTCATTTATCAGGTCTATAACCTTCATGTATCGTTTCTTGTTTTATTCTTGATTTTATTTCCGTATTTTTTACGAAAAACTTGCGTAAAGGTACATAAATTCCCTTGTTTAAACAAGCGAAACCGCGTAAAATGGACTCATTTCACTATTCTTGCTCCAAGAAATGAGTTTATGGAATTACAACGTATTATATTTTTGCGTATATTTGTAGTGAAAAATGCTATAAAACATTAAACAAATAACATAACCTATGACACTTATCAAATCCATTTCAGGAATTCGTGGTACCATCGGTGGTAAGGCTGGTGATACCCTAAATCCTCTTGACATTGTAAAATTTGTCAGCGCGTATGCAACCGTTATTCGCAAGACTTCGCCCGTTGGCTCTAACAAGATTGTTGTTGGCCGCGATGCACGTATCTCTGGCGAGATGGTTAAGAATGTAGTTTGCGGTACTCTTATGGGTATGGGCTTTGATGTGGTAAACATTGGTCTTGCCAGCACTCCCACTACTGAGGTAGCTGTTACCATGGAAGGTGCAGATGGTGGTATCATTCTTACCGCTAGTCACAACCCCCGCATGTGGAATGCGTTGAAGCTTCTTAACGAGAAGGGTGAGTTCTTCAACAAGGAGCAGGGCGAGGAAGTTCTTCGCATTGCCGAGGCTGAAGACTTTGAGTATGCAGACGTTGACCACTTGGGTAAATACACCGAGGACGACTCTTATGACCAGAAGCACATTGACATGGTGCTAGGTCTTGACCTAGTAGACGTGGAGGCTGTTCGCAATGCTCACTTCAAGGTTGCTTTCGATGCTGTAAACAGTGTTGGTGGTATCATCCTTCCCAAGTTGCTAGAGCAATTGGGTGTAGAGAAGGTTACCGGCCTATTCACTGAACCTACTGGTGACTTCCAGCACAATCCCGAGCCCCTAGAAAAGAACCTTGTAGAAATCAAGGAACTTATGCAGAAGGGTGAGCACGATATCGCATTTGTTGTTGACCCCGACGTTGACCGTTTGGCTCTATTCTGCGAGGACGGCACAATGTATGGTGAGGAATACACACTAGTAACCGTAGCTGACTACATCCTTCAGCACACTCCCGGTAACACCGTTAGCAACCTAAGTTCTACTCGTGCTTTGCGCGACGTGACCAACAAGTATGAGGGTTGCAAGTACAGCGCTGCTGCTGTAGGTGAGGTTAACGTAGTTACCAAGATGCGCGAGGTTAACGCAGTAATCGGTGGTGAAGGTAATGGTGGTGTAATCTATCCTGCTGCTCACAGTGGTCGCGACGCTTTGGTAGGTATCGCTCTTATCCTAACCTACTTGGCTAAGAAGGGCATGAAGACTAGCGAACTTCGCGCTACATATCCTCCTTATCAGATTGCCAAGAACCGTATTGACCTAACTGCTGGCACAGACGTAGATTCTATCCTAGAGAAGGTTAAGGAACTTTACAAGGACCAGGAGGTTAACGATATCGACGGTGTGAAGATTGATTTCCCTGACAAGTGGGTACACCTTCGTAAATCTAACACCGAGCCCATCATCCGTGTTTACTCAGAGGCTAGCACCATGGAGGCTGCCGACCAGCTAGGCAAGGACATCATGGACGTTGTTTATTCAATGGTTAAGTAAACGAAACATAACGGGAAACTTTTCCCGTGGCTTTCAGCAATAACAGTTAGCCCGGGAGTCCTTCTCGGGCTAATTTTAATATAAAAAATCTCACAAAAAAATCTAATTATGTTAACACAGATTATAAATGGCCGTATTCTTACCCCTCAGGGTTGGCTAAAGGATGGTAGTGTAATCATCCGCGACAACAAGATATTAGAAGTAACCAATTGCGACCTAGCAGTGATTGGTGCAAACGTAATTGACGCTAAGGGCTTGTACGTTGTACCTGGTGGTATCGAAATGCACATCCACGGTGGTGGTGGCCGCGACTTCCAGGAGGGTGAAGAGGAAGCTTTCCGCGTAGCTTGCGCTGCTCATGCCAAGTATGGTACCACTAGTATCTACCCCACACTAAGTTCTAGTACTATTCCTATGATTGAGAAGGCTGTTGCTACTTGTGACAAGTTGATGGCAGAGCCCAACAGCCCCATCCTAGGTCTTCACCTAGAGGGTCACTACCTCAATCCTAGCAAGGCTGGTGCTCAGGTACCCGAATGCATCAAGAACCCCGACCCCAACGAGTACATCCCCATCGTAGAGAACAGCCGTTGCTTGGCACGTTGGGACGCTGCTCCTGAAATGCCTGGTGCTCTTCAGTTTGGTAAGTACTGCGCAGAGAAGGGTATCCTTCCCTCTATCGCTCACACCGCAGCTGAGTACAAGGACGTTAAGGCTGCATTCGAGGCAGGCTTTACTCACGTTACTCACTTCTACAATGCGATGCCTGGTTTCCACAACAAGGGCGAGTACAAGTATGAAGGTACTGTAGAGAGTGTTTACTTGATGGACGACATGACCGTAGAGGTTGTTGCCGATGGTATCCACGTTCCTCCCACAATCATGCGTATGTGCTACAAGATTAAGGGCGTTGAGCGTATGGCTCTTATCACCGATGCTTTGGCTGTGGCTGCAGCTGGTGATGATGCACAGGCATTTGACCCACGTGTAATCATTGAGGACGGCGTGTGCAAGCTAGCTGACCGCTCTGCATTGGCAGGTTCTGTTGCTACAATGGACCGTTTGATTCGTACCGCTGTTCAGCAGGCAGAAATTCCTCTTGAGGATGCTTGTCGCATGGTCAGCGAAACTCCTGCTCACATTATGGGTGTTTACGACCGCAAGGGTTCTCTGTCTCGTGGCAAGGATGCAGATATCCTTATCCTCGACCACGACTTGAACGTACGCTGCGTATGGCAGATGGGTAACATCATCGAGAACACATTATTCTAAGATTCTTTCTGCGATAAGCAAACCTTACAATACTTCAACGAGCCATTGCCTACTAAAAAGGGCGATGGCTTTTTGTTGCTTCGTATGCTGACGTTCCATACTATATATATAATGTATTAGGTAAAGTAAAAAGAATTTACTATCTTTGCACGTGAAAAGCAATCCGAAATAAATTAATCTAACAAATATAATTTCTAATATTAGACATTTATGAAGAAAAACCTAAAGAAAATTGGCCGTTGGCTAATGTGTGCTTGTTTGATGCTAACAGCTAGCACAATCTATGCACAGGTTAATGAGAAGCCCTTCGTTATCCCCGAGCTTCAGACATGGACAGGTGCTGAAGGTACAGTTACTCCTTCGGGAGTGGTATGTGTGAGCGGAAGCGACAAGGAGTTGATGCGCGTGGCTAAGGCTTTTGCTGCCGACTACGAAACTATGTTTGGCAAGGCTCTCACTGTTAAGAAAGGCAACCCCAAGGCTGGCGACATCCAGTTGGTGCTAAAGAAGGATAAGGCTCTTGGCAAGGAGGGTTACCGCCTTACCATCGGTAAGCACATCACCATTACTGCTGCTACTACTCAGGGTGCTTTCTGGGCTACACGTACTTTGCTTCAGTTAACAGAGCAGAATGCTGCCCTACCCAAGGGTGAGACTGTAGACGTTCCTGCCTACGAATTGCGTGGCTTCATGGTTGACGTTGGTCGTAAGTTCATGCCCATTGATTACCTCAACGACTTGGTAAAGGTAATGGCATACTACAAGATGAATGCCCTACAGGTACACTTGAACGACAATGGTTTCCGTCAGTTCTTTGGCAATGATTGGGACAAGACTCCCTCTGGCTTCCGTCTAGAGAGCACTTTGCATCCTGGTCTTACATCAAAGGACGGCCATTACACCAAGCAGGAATTCATCGACCTACAGATTCTTGGCGAGAACAACTACGTAGAGGTTATCCCCGAGATTGACGTTCCTGCTCATAGCTTGGCTTTCGTTCACTACAAGCCTCAACTTGGTAGCAAGGAGTATGGCATGGACCACTTGGATATGTTCCACCCCGAAACCTACCCCTTCATCGATAGCGTATTCCGCGAGTATCTAGAGGGCGAGAATCCTGTATTCCGTGGTAAGCGTGTAAACATCGGTACCGATGAGTATAGCAACCGCGACAAGAAGGTAGTAGAGAAATTCCGTGAATTTACTGACCACTACATCCGCTTTGTAGAAAGTTTTGGCAAGCAGGCTATGGTATGGGGTGCATTGACTCATGCTAAGGGCGAAACTCCTGTAAAGAGTGAAAACGTAATCATGAACATCTGGCACAATCCTTACGCTCAGCCCAAGGACATGAAGGAACAGGGTTACAAACTCGTTTCTATCCCTGACGGTCTTGTATATATCGTACCTGCAGCAGGTTACTACTATGACTATCTCAACTGCAAGTATCTATACAACAGTTGGACTCCTGCCAACATCGGCGGTGTGCAGTTTGAAGAGAATGACCCCGATATCCTAGGTGGCATGTTTGCTATCTGGAACGACCATCATGGCAATGGTATTTCTACCTACGATGCACATCATCGTACCTATCCTGCTCTACAGACCATCGCTGTTAAGTGCTGGACTTCTAGCAAGACTTCTCTCCCCTATGACCAGTGGGAGGCTAAGCGTTGGGAATTGAGCGAGGCTCCTGGTGTCAACTGGCTAGGTCGCATCGGCGAGAAAAAGAGCCTAGTGGCTGAAATTGCTAGCGTAAAGGCTGGTGATACCCTACCCTACGAGGAAATCGGTTATGACTACACTGTAGAGTTCAAGCTTACTGCTGCTCAGGAGGCTAAGGGCACTAAGCTATTCAGTTCTAAGCACACTACATTCTACCTTGCAGACCCCAGAGAGGGTAAGCTAGGCTTTGAGCGCGACGGTTACCTAAATACCTTCAACTATCGCGTACCCAAGGGCGAAACCGTACAGATTGCCATTCAGGGCAACAACAAGATGACTCGCCTATATGTAAATGGTCAATTGAAGGAAGAACTTGGTCCTAAGACTCTCTATGTTGTCAACGACCAGCACAAGGCAAACTACATCTCATGCCCCGAGATGAAGAACGTTGAGATGTACACCTCCGATGGCGCTAAGATATTCTATCAGCGCACTTTGGTATTCCCCTTGCGCAAGGCTGGTGATTTCAAGAGCAGTGTAAGCGATTTGAAGATTTGGAACTACCTCAAGTAAGAGGATTCCTAGTCTGAGACATTCAGCATAATACTATTCAGTAGGAGGACAACTAATGGTTTGTCCTCCTACTTTCGTTTTCTAGCACCAGAGAGCCCTGAGAACTCCGAGCATTCTGATTACTAAGATTACTCAAAGTTCCAGAACTAAGAAAATGCTATTCCGAAGAGTATGAAATGCATTCTCTACCTCTAAAAACCATTTCCTAAAGCTAGGAAATATAATCCCTAGGCAGGAAAGCATTCTCCAAACAGAGAAAATGCTGGCGCAGATTGCAACAACAAAAATAGGGCTCAGAACTAATTCTGTGCCCTATTCTATTTTTATCCGAACTCTAGCTCAACAAGCGAGTAGAAAGGGGATGGATTACAAGTTGTCCTTCTCGATATCCTTGAAGTACAAGTATGTACCATGCTTCAACTCAGCGGTAGCAGCCTCATCACAAACGATGATTGCGTGGGGGTGCAACTGAAGAGCAGAGATAGTCCACTCCTGGCTAACACCAGCCTCGATAGCGTGCTTCAAAGCACGTGCCTTGTTGTGACCATTACATACAATCAAAACCTCCTTAGCATCCATTACAGTGCCGATACCTACTGTCAAAGCAGTCTTGGGAACCTTGTTAACGTCGTTGTCGAAGAAACGGCTGTTAGCAATGATTGTGTCAGTAGTCAAGCTCTTGATACGAGTGCGGCTAGTCAATGAAGAGAAGGGCTCGTTGAATGCCAAGTGACCGTCGGGACCGATACCGCCCATGAACAAGTCAATACCACCAGCAGCCTCAATAGCAGCCTCGTAAGCAGCGCATTCTGTTTCCAAATCCTCTGCATTGCCGTTCAAGATATGAACATTCTCCTTCTTGATGTTGATGTGGCTGAAGAAGTTGTTCCACATAAAGCTGTGGTAGCTCTCGGGATGCTCCTCGGGCAAACCAACATACTCGTCCATGTTGAAGGTTACTACGTTCTCAAAGCTAACCTTACCTGCCTTGTACATCTCGATAAGGTTCTTGTACAAACCAAGGGGAGAACCACCAGTGGGACAGCCCAACTTGAAAGGCTTCTCAGGTGTGGGGTTTGCAGCATTGATGCGTGCAGCTACATACTCAGCAGCCCAACGGCTCAACTCAGTGTAGTTAGGTTCAATAATAACTCGCATAGTTGTAAATGTTTATAGGGTTAGTATTTTGGGTTATTTTTCTCTGTTACTTTCGTGATGCACCAGTTTGCGCATCGGTTACTCTGGGTTGACCTACATACTTTGCGGTCTCGCCTTCTGTATTATATATCACATCGTGCAATGTCTTGGTAGAAATCTTCACTGCATTCTTGCTCAATTCGGGCACGTTGTAGCTCTTCATGAGAAGAACATTGTGCTCAGGGTCGCGCTGAGGCAAGCAGAAGGCTTTGCGTGCCTTGCCGTCCTTACCAAAATATGCAATGAAGGGACGTGTGTAATTACCATCCATACGACGGGTAGAGAATACTATCCATCTTCCGTTGCTACTCCATGAATGGTATGAATCAACATCGTCACTATTGGCTTCGGTGAGAGCATAACATGTGTCTGCCTGCAAATCCTTAACCCAAAGGTCGCTACTCTTGTGCCAAATGTGGAACTGGCCATAATCGCCTTCAGCATACAAGACATACTTTCCATCAGGGCTAACACGGGGGAAGGTGACACTCTTGTCATTCTTGACTGCATCAACAACAACTTCGGGAGTACCGAAACTATCCTTCTCCATGTAGTATGGCATGCTCATCAGGTTGTAATGTATCTTCTCATAGTTGGTGGTTATCAACTGAGCACGCAAACTGTCAGGCACTCCGACAACCTCTGGCACATAGGCTGCACAGAAGTAAAGACGGTCTCCTGTGGGTGTCCAGCAGGGGAATGTTTCAAAATAATCTGTACAAAGGATATTTCTTATCTCGTTCTTGTCCACATCGTACAACAAGAGGTCGCTATCAGTATCTACCACCTCAATCATCTCCTTGTGATACATATGGAAGGTCTGACCTGTCTTGTTTGTTGAGAAACAAATCAAGTTCTTCTTGGGATGCCATGAGGGATACACACCTGCAGCAAGGATATTGGGGTCCTTGATTTGGATTTTAGTAGCCTTGTCACCATTTATCAAGATTGTACCACCATGGTTTGCACGCACATGGAAGAGCATGCGGTCAGTACTATAGTTCTGATAGTTGTGACAATTGATACAATGGTTGTTGTTATCATCGTAGCTACGGTTGTTCTCATAAATGGGTTTCTGGGTAAAGTTTTCCAAACAGCGCTGATAGATACCCAACTGACGATAAAGTTCATAACCAGGTTCTATCAAACGATAAGAAAGATATGCATCAATAGGTTCTGCAATGGTAAGGCTATGTGGTGCATGTTTGTACCACTTCTCGCCTTCTAAGGTATATACCACTACGCTTAGTTTCCCTCCAGCATTCTCTTTCAGAAGTGCTCTCCATGCGGTAGTGTCCATATCAATACGGTCGATACCCGAAGCCACCAATTCCTGTCCGTTCTGACCCTTCAATACTGCTACCATACCTTGCACATCCTCCACCATGAAGTTGAGGGGTGCAATATTCTCAGGGATAGTAATATCCTTGTAGTCGGGATAAATGTTGGCCTGTGTTTGACGCTCTTCAAATGATGTTGGCACTTGATAACTTTTCTGTCCACAAGAAATCAACATCAATGCGACTAGAGCTAGATATAGAATTTTCTTCATTTCCTCTATTTGTAATATTTCGTGTTCCTTTAGCGGAAGTTTCTATTGTCCAATAATTAGTTTACACCCGCTGTGCTTGAATTTTGGTCCTTAGGTGTCTTACGTGTAGCCTTCAAATTACCAAAGAAGTAATAATAGGGATAATAACCCTTGTATCTTGGGAATAGTTCCTTGGCATACTTAGCACGGTCCTTCATGTATGGTTTCATCTCAGAAATACTTGAAGACAACTTTTGCAATCTGAAGTTCAGTTTGGGGAACTGCTTCATGATATTAGCATCCTTTGATGACATCAAACACAAAGCATCTGCGATATTCTCAGGAGGCAAAGTACCCGCCAATGGCTGAGTGCGCATCATGAATGCTGGCATTGACTTGGAGTACATACATACTGCCAATGAATTCATCAAGGCATTCTTGCTTCTGCCCTCAGTAAGCATTGAGTTGTAACCCAAGAATGCAGGCTGGGGATAAACATTCTCAAAGGAGTCATTGATAGGCTCCAACAGACGAATGCTTGCCATCTCCTTGTCCGACTCTATTAGCAGAGGATTGTCGATGTATGCTGAATACTTTTCTACAAATTCCTTTTCAAAAGGAACATCAGACAAGATGCGCAAATATTTCTTTGCCACCTCCCACTCACCTCTCAACAGAGCACACTTGGCCAACAATTCCATAGAATGGATATTGGGACCAATCATAGTGAGACGTTCCATGGCATGGTGTATGCATGTCTGAACAAAACCAGCATGGTAATCACAATCTTCTTGATACAAATTTATAGCATGAAGAGTTGAGGAAACATCGCCTCTATGTATGTACAGAGTATCATAATCCATGCGAATATCATACAATCTTTCGCATATTTGATTGGTATTAACCAATGCAATGGCATAATGAGCAGCAATGGGGCGATATGACAATTCCGCATTAGCTCTTGCTGTTTTTATCACTCCCTGCCAGTCATTGTGGATTACGCCCACGTTCATCTTAGCAATAACACGAACATAGGGACGGTAAACCTCTGTTATCACTGTCTGAACAGCAAATACCAACACTAGCGCAATCAACTGGAAGCGATTCTGCCATGGTGTTTCGTCCTTGGGAATAGTAACGATTGCAGGAGCTTTCTTCCTAGAAAAACTAGCTATCATTATTGCCCAAATGGTAAGAATCATAGTGGTGCAGAAGGGAATACCCATGATAATACCTGCTTCATTCTCGAAATAGGTATTTACGCCCTCGTAAGCTATCCAACTGAGGAATGCTCCTGCTGGCAAGTACTGTATCCAGCGCCAACGTGCTGTTAATCTCATCGCATATCCCAAACACCAGGTGCTCCATGTAATCATAGCTGCAAAAACAAGGCCTCCCAACCAGGGATAGCGGAATAGCATCATAAACATTCTACCTATGTACCATAGTCCACCATATTCCTGACTCAAAAGGAATTCCATCTGCTCTGCATCTGCCACCCAGAAGCTACGCTCGCGGGCCATGCGCAAAACATCTCCGTAATACCATGCTGACCAAACATATAGTGCTACAAACAATATAGGTAGCACAGGTAGTATCAGCGATTTCTTTTCTTTTAGGTTAACTTTTTCTTTCATATTCACGGCAAAGATAGCAAATATATTTGATAAAACTACCTTTCATCCATCTTTAGATTGTGATATACCGCTGTAAGATACACTATTTAATACTTTAATACCTCAAATATCCACATTCTGCACCTAATAAAACACAAAATGGCGCACCTAAACTAGATGCGCCACCTTATAATATTATAGTTTTATTCTATTACAAATCTATTCTTATCTGTTACGGATAATTCTGCGATTACTTAATCACCTTCTTACCGTTGATAATGTATACACCCTTGTTGGCTACATTGTTCAACTTACGGCCAGACAAGTCATAGATAGATGCGTCAGCATTTTCCTCTGCATCAGCCTCAAGATTCTCAACACCTACAGTTGGATCCACCTCAGCCGCTCTCTTGTATAGAGTATTGTAAGCGGTATTCAAAGAATTCCATGCTACATAGTCTGCCATAGGAGTACGCCATGCAGCCTGCATCTGCTTCTCTAGGTCTTCGATACGTGTCTTACAGTTGGTAATCACAGTGTTAGTAATATTCTCAACTGCATCAAATGGAGCCTTCTTGGTAATTACCACTGCATACTCATAAAGTTCGAACTCCTTCACGGTGAACCAGGGATATGTAGAATTGTCAGCAATCTTACCAGCAGTTTCCACTACATCAAATCTCCAATAACGATAAGCTGTTGAAGGATTGATAACATCACTGGTAGAAGAAACCTTGGGAAGAGAAATTGCAGTAATCTTAGACCAACTCTTCTTGTTGGAACTTGCATATACATTAATCTCTTTAGCATAGTTCTGCAAGCTATTACCAAATAAATAGAACTGCAAGCTCTTGCTCTTAGTATCAGCACCTAAGTCTACCATCAAGTGATGAGCCTCATTGAGGGTACTATTTCTCTTACTAGCAAAGAAAGTAGATGTAACTCCGTCAATAGCCTTATCAATTTGGTTGCTTGGCTTTGTTTCATCAGCTTGGTTAGTTGAGATATAGTTAGCAGCCTCTGGGTCAGTACACTGCAAGGGATACTTATCCTGAACCTCCTCATACACACAAACATCATTTACCAAATCCTCTGTCATGGTAATCAAATGGTTCATGTCGTCGTCTGTGAGCTCTTCAAAAGTATCATAAGTATTGATATACCACTGTGAACCCTCGTCGGCATCACCCCAAACGGTAATATAACCCTGATTGTGCATATTCAAGTTGGTCGCATCCAATGGACGTAGGCAGAAAATACCATTACCCATAGCCTTTACATTAAATACACAAGCCTGTTCACGGTCTGCCTCTACCATCTTACAGTTATCAATCTTGCCATTACTATTGTACAACACACCCATCATCTTATTGTTAGAGCGATTCTGGATGTAGTAATTGTTTGAACCCTCTACACCATCGTGTACAAATGCCCAACGAGTAGATGCTGCTGTAGTAGCAGTGGTAGTCTGCAAACTATTGCCATTTGGTTGCAAATAGCGTGTAGAACCATCATTCGCTCTGCGCACACACTGAATGTTGTACAATGCATACTGGCTCAACTGAATCATCTCGTTCTCAGTCTGCAAGCGCAACATTTCTGCATTGATATTATCAGCCAAAGTCAAGTAAACGCTTACATTACCTGCACTGATTGCTTCATTAGCATCAGCAACATAAGCATTCAAAGTTGCCAATGACTCGCTGGTATAGAAACCTACTCTCTTACCAGTTTTATCTTCCAACTTAGTGAACTCTTTGGAAGCCTCAATAGCAGTCTTCAAGATTGCCAACTTCTCTTCGTCAGTAGCGCTGTCTGCAGCATCAGTAACAATGCTAGAAGTACCATCAGCATTGATTGCCTTGATAACGAACTTCTGAGTAGCCAATTCTGCAGGAATCTCAAACTCGTAATAATTGCTCATATACTTGTTGTTGCCAGCTTCATCATATACAATGAAACCAACACCACCCTTACCCTTCAAGGTAATCTTGTTACCACTCTGGATATATGTATATTCGCTGGTGTTTGCAGAACCGTCAAGATAAGTCAATACGTCACCTACATCACCAAACCACTCATGGAATGTTTCCTGTGAACGCCATGTGCCACCATTATCTGGACGATACTTCTTTTGACCAGTTGCAGTGTGAGCCCAGATATCAGTACGCTCGCGCATAATCTGACGGTCCTCTACGAACATAATCTGTAGATTCTCGGGATAGCCCTTAGCCTTAACCTCTGCGATAGCTGCATCAATCTCCTTCTGAGTTAGGGATACATAATAGTTTGTATAGTCACCAAACATCAACTTATTACATGGTTCAAAGAAGCCCCACAAGCGGAAGTACTCTGTCAAGTCTTCCTGAGCAGCATCACAAGCCTTCTTGTAAAGATGTATCCAAGTCTTAGTCGCACGATGATGGTTATAGCCATCAATCCAACTATCAGCAGCAAAGTTCATTGGGTCCTCACGAAGACTCTTGACGAAGGTGGGATAGAAATCCTTCTTCTTCTCTGCTACATGGTAGTACAAGAACATATTCCAATACATACGCATGGTCATACCAATATCACGATGACCAAACACTAGGTTCTGCTGGTAGTAGTTATAGTTATCTGCAAAGCTACCACCACGACCCATTCTATAACCGGTCATGTAAGTAACCAACAATGAAGGCAAGTTAACTGACGACTCAGTACAAGATTCCAAGTTGTAGGGACCCTGAATCTGATGACCATGCTCATGACCTGTACACCAAGTATCAAAATCAGCACGCTCTGCATTAAATGAGCTCTCCACACCCCAAGTACCAGGATAACTGGTATAGAATGTAGTAGCATGAGGGTTAGTATCACCAGCGCCCTCCAATGCCATAGTTGGATTGTTACAATAAGTGGGATAGAAAGCATCACCACCAGTGATATTGAATGGATGTGCAGACTTAGAGAATTCTGTGCCACTCTCCAACTTGCCATTAGCAACATCGTCCAATATACCAATCAAACCAAATTCCCAGAAGTGTACACGGTCAAACCAGTTGATACTATTCCAAATGGTAGTTGGCCATACACTAGTAAAGGTATTCTTCTTGAAATAGAACAAAGATGTCTCACCCTTTACCACAAAGTACATATTATTCTTGGCATTCTTGCTCAAGTACTGGTACTTAGCGTCCTCTTCTGCACTGTTTTCAGCTGGCTTCTGATAGTAACCAATACACTCACCACCCTCAATGTGGATATCAAGGTTGGGGAAGTCACTAATCTTAGCAATAGGCTGAGTGTGTGCATTCACATTCTCAGTAGGAATAGTATTTACTACATAGTTAACAAAGTACATCAAGCTATCGTTGGTAGCAACTACAGCATTGTAACCCTTCTTCAACTCGGTACCTTCCCAACGAGAACCAATACGACCATGATTACGACGTGGAGTCAAGTATAGGGTAGCACCCTCGGGGATATCACTACCAACGAATACATGAATCACATCCTTGTTAGTGGCATAGATACCAGTTGGGTTACCCATGAAGCTAGGAGCGTAAGTATTCAACTTATCGCGCCAATTGTTAGCATCAGAGTAAGGCTTGTAAGAAGCTACGCGGAAGTCCTTAGCATACTTGTTCACATCAGCATAAGTAGAATTCTCAGTATCATTCCACCAATTGTTCTTTACCTTTACAGCGATATTCTGAAGAGCCTCGGGCAACTCAGCCTCTGCCATAGCAGCCTTCAACTCATCGTCGCTCATTGCCGCATAAGTAGCATTCAACTCTGTACACAAATCACTGGTAAAGAATGTGCGCAATGCCTCAGTGTACTTTTCTTCGTTCTCACCTAGGCTACTCAAATAAGCAAACTCATCGCGAAGTGCTTTCACCTCATCAGCAGTAAGAGCAACCTCCTTCACTGTCCAGTGGTTACCCTCATTACCCTGGTCTTGCCATCTTACCACATTCTGTGCAGCATCACAGTGCAGGGCATTACCATTAGTCTGCAAATAATAGTGTCCATCCTCCATCTTTGTAAAGGTCACAGTCTGAACTGTAGAACCTGTCTTGAAGGTGTTAGATGTAGCAGGCTGGTCCTGCAAATATCTACCAGTGTACACATTCTGCAGAGCACCTGTGCTGGTGTACATCCATACTTGAGTGTAGTCATCGTTATCTGTAGTACTGCAGACAACATCTCTACTACTCCAATTCTCCTTCATTACTTTGTTGTACTTCTGATTCAGAATACGATAGTACTTACCCTTAGATGGTTGAGCATAAGCACCACCTACACAAAGCAATAATCCTAATAAAGAAAATAGTAAAATCTTTTTCATCAGTCTTAGTGATTGGGTTAAAATATTAAAATAGTTAAGTTTTTCCTCGCAAAGATACAAAATAATTTGTAATCTTTACAATCATTCACCATATAATACCAACTATTATATAAAAATGTCTAGCGAGAAAGACAATACGAGCGGGAAACGGAAAGGTGAAAACGGAAAACGGACTTGCTTTAGCTTGATGAGCGAATGCGAATAAATCTGCGAGTAAGCGAGAGCAGAATCAAGCTCGCTTGAATTATGCCAAGCGTGAGCAGATTCAAGACGACAAAGTCGGCTTAAAACGGAGAACGGAAAACGGACTTGCGAAGCTTGATGAGCGAATGCGACTTGCCTTAACTTGATGAGCGAATGCGACTTTCTTTAGCTTGATGAGCGAATGCGAATAATAATAATAATAATAATAAATCTGCTCTCGCTCACTCGCAGATTTCCCCTTTCCGTTTTCCGTTTTCACTTTCTACAAAAAAGCGCCCCGCATTACTGCGGAGCGCCTATTGTGTTAACTTGAACCCCTCTAGTTCCCTCCCTAGTAAAGCGGCCAGGGAGGGTTAGGGTGGGTCCCGGTCTTCTTTTATTACTTCTTGATAACCTTAACACCGTTAACAACGTAGATGCCTGCGGGCAAGTTGTTTACAGTATTGATGTTACCCTTACCTACGAGCTGACCACCTACAGTGTAGATGTCACCACCCTTAGCAACATTGTTAAGAACCTC
>JAZLBF010000072.1:0-9134 GCA_045613565.1 Bacteroidaceae bacterium | reverse complement strand
TTAGTTCTTTTGAGAATCCACCACGCATCTGTGACAACGCCATGCGGTGGGTGGCTTCGTTGCTAGAAGCAATGAGGTCGGCAACTGCTTCTGCTTGTGAAAGGTCCATTTTACCAGCGATGAATGCACGCTTGGTAAATTCTCCAGGTGTTGCCAATCTTGCACCCGAAAATATCAGTGCTTCTAGTATCTTTTGTACAATGAATCTACTTCCATGACAAGATATTTCTGTGGAGTCTTCTCCTGTGTATGAATGTGGAGCACGAAAAACAGAAACAAGAACATCATCTATTATATTTGCGCCCTCTTGCTGAGGATTGATAATGTGTCCATAGTGCAGAGTATATCCCTTGGCAGATGTAATATCTTTTGAGAATATTCGAGAAGTAATCTCTATGGCATTTTGTCCGGAAACTCGGATGACGGCGATTGCTCCACCTTGTGCCGTAGCTTGTGCGCAAATAGTTTCAGAAGTAATCATGATGTCAGCTTATTGTAGATTGATTGTTTTGATAATTTCTTGACAAAGTATCTCGAGGTATTCTTTGTCCGTCTCATCAAAAGTATTTAGGTGTTCGCTATCTATGTCTAGGACAGCAATTACCTTGTCTCCGTGTATTAAGGGAACCACAATCTCGGATTTGGAAAGGGAGCTACATGCTATATGTCCAGGAAATTCTTCCACGTTAGGAACAACCTGTGTTTCAGCCTTTTCCCACGCTGTACCACAAACTCCCTTACCCTTACGGATGTGCATGCAGGCCACACTACCTTGGAATGGACCTAGGATGAGTTCGTCATTGCGTACAATATAAAAACCAACCCAGAAGAATCCAAAAGCTTCTTTTAGCGCAGCCGAGGTATTGGCATATACGCAAATGTCATCTGTTTCTCCCTGAATAAATGGTTGCCAAGCATCTAGAAACTCCTTATATGCTTGTGCCTTGTTTGTGGTTTGTGATAGTTTGAAAGTTGGTTCCATTTAGATTCTGTCTAGTACCAATTTTATTAAATCTTCAATTTGGTTTTTATAGTTGGCATTGGCTTCTTTTTCTTTCCTATTTGCTACTACCATGCATACGGTAAGTGCTTTGTGGCCAAGAAGTTTAGATAATCCGGCTATAGCAGAACTTTCCATCTCGAAATTAGTAATCCTCTTGCCTTGATATTGAAAATCTTCTATCTTTTGGTTCTGAAGAGGGTCAGCCAAAGGTATGCGCAATTTTCTTCCCTGTGGGCCATAAAAACCACCACATGCAATAGTGATACCCTTTACCATACCTTTCTCCGGTTGGTAGATTCTTTCTAATAACTCTGTGTCGTTAGGGATACAATATGGTGCACCTAATCGAGGATGCCATTTCATATGTTTTTTGAAAGCATCTTCCATTTCTAGGTTGCAAACATCGTCTCTACCATCATAGTAGTTGAGTAAACCGTCAAAACCAATAGATGTTTCGGTGCAAATGAATGTACCTATCGGTGTATTGGCTTGCAAACCTCCGCAAGTTCCAATTCTCACTATTTCCATTGAGGTGAATTCCTCCTTGTCGTCTCTAATATTGAAATCAATATTTTTCAGAGCATCTAGCTCATTAATGACAATATCGCAATTGTCACACCCTATACCAGTGGAGATAACACTGATACGTTTTCCTTGATAGGACCCAGTGATGGTGTGGAATTCTCTTGACTGAATATCACATTCGCACGAATCAAAGTATGATGCCACCGTTTCAACTCTCCCTGGGTCGCCAACTAGGATTACCTTGTTGGCAAGGTTCTCAGGTTTTATATGTAGGTGAAATATACTTCCGTCGGTATTTATGATTAGTTCTGATGGTGGATATGTCATCGTATTAGGTGTTTAAGGTTTATTGCGTAGATATACTAATGTTTACCTTTGCTCGTATGTGCGTATGTCTTTCTCTAGTTGAAGTTTCTCAGCTAAGGCTTGTTCATATTTCTTTTCTAGTTGTAAAATATTATTGCCCAGCTGAGTTTTTTCGTTGCCTTTCGCTAATCTGTATTGCGAGCGCAGTTTATCCAATTCACCGCGTGTCTTTTCTATTTCTCCAGCTAGCGCCAACCATTTCTTTGCCAAAGGTTGTGACTGTGTGTGTCTAAACTGATTGAGCTTTGTGTATCTGATGTTATCATTAACAACGAAGACAAAATCAATAGTATTAATCTTCTTGTTGTTTTGATTGATATTTTGCAATCGTTTCTGAGCCTTACTTACCTCTTCTATATTATACCAAGTGTCTCTGATGCTATTAATGTTTGCCAACGACACTAGTGTATCCTGACCATATACGCGAGCGTCATATATTCTTCTAGCCTCATTGGGTATAAAGGTATATACACATACGGTATCGCCACTCTGTCCGCGGTCGGTTACAAACCATCCTAATTCGTTATATTCGTCAATTAGATATAGATAATCATTTGCCTCAGAGTTAAATGGCATACCTATATTCTCGGGTTTCAAGAATTTCTGTTCGTCTATATCCCATCTGGTCTTGTAAATATCATATCCGCCAAGACCTTCCTCGTCCTGAGCCGCGTAATACATGGTCATACCATCGGAGAGCATGTAAGGATAGTTCTTAGCGATGGTATCCTGCAATCCCGTTAGCAATTGGTGTTTCGACCATTTTGTGCCCAGCTTTTCGCTAGCATACAGTTGTAGGATGTTGTTAGCATCCTGTTTTGCGAATATAATCTTGTCGCCCAACTGAGAGCGAAAGAGAGTAAGGTCGAGTGAGTCGACCTTCTCTTCCTTGAAATATTCTGAAGATGAAAGCACACTACCATTCTCACTACCCAAGGAAATGACTCCAAACACCTCGTCTTTCTTAACAAGAACAGAGTCAATGAAGGTTACACGCTCAATAGCTTGCAACTTACGTTCATACTTTTCCTTTCTTGCCATCTCGGCCAATTCTTCAGGAGTTGGGGGTGGGGGAGTCTTCGCACGCCTGTTTCGCTGAGCACCGATGCCCAACGAAACAAGGATTAGAAGAGTGAATATGAGTGCTTTCTTCATATTTTCTATTTACTTCAAATTACTTAGATAGATACTCGTGCATTGCCTGAGCCGCACTACGACCATCGCCCATAGCAAGGATAACGGTAGCACCGCCACGCACAATATCACCACCAGCAAAGATGGTAGGAATATTTGTCTGCATATTCTCGCCTACCACAATAGTATTCTTTCTGCCAAGTTCAAGACCCTCGATAGAAGTAGGTACAATGGGGTTGGGAGATACACCAACAGCTACGATAGCTTGGTCGATATCAAGAGTAACGGTAGCACCAGGTATTGCCTGAGGAGAGCGACGACCAGAAGCATCAGGCTCGCCCAATTCCATCTTCTGCAATACTACAGCACGTACGGCACCTGTCTCGTCAGCCAAGTACTCCAAGGGGTTGTGCAAGGTCAAGAATTCGATACCCTCCTCCTTGGCATGCTTCACCTCCTCCAAACGAGCAGGCATTTCAGCCTCTGAGCGACGATATACAATATATACCTTTTCAGCACCAAGGCGCTTAGCAGTACGACAAGAGTCCATCGCTGTGTTACCGCCACCAACTACCATCACACTCTTGGCAGGGTTGATAGGAGTATCAGTGTCAGGGTTAGAGGCGTCCATCAAGTTGACACGAGTCAAGTACTCGTTAGAAGACATGATATTGATGAAGTTCTCACCAGGGATATTCATGAAGTTGGGCAAACCAGCACCAGAGCCAACGAAGATGCCTTCGTAACCCTCAGCCTCCAATTCCTTAACAGAGATAGTCTTACCAACGATGCAGTCCTTAATAAAGTTTACACCTATCTGACGAAGGTTGTCAATCTCTACGTCAACAATCTTGTTTGGCAAACGGAATTCGGGGATACCATACTTCAATACACCGCCAATCTCGTGCAAAGCCTCAAATACGGTTACATCATAACCCAATTTGGCCATGTCACCAGCAAAACTCAAACCAGCAGGGCCTGAACCAATTACGGCAATCTTCTTGCCATTCTTCTCTGCCACCTCGGGCAATGAGATGTGACCGCTCTCGCGCTCAAAGTCGGCACTGAAGCGCTCCAAATAACCGATAGCAACGGGCTGATGACCCATCTTGACGTGCATACACTGGCTCTCGCACTGCTTCTCCTGAGGACATACGCGACCACATACGGCGGGTAGGGCAGAGGTGCTCTTCAATACACGAGCAGCATTCAAGAATTCTCCACGCTCAATATTCTTGATGAACGAGGGAATGTTGATGCTCACGGGACAACCTTGCATACAAGTGGGATTAGCACAGTCAAGACAACGCTTAGCTTCGGTGATAGCCTGTTCGCGAGTAAGCCCGATGTTAACCTCCTCAGTACGTGTAGTAGCACGATATACGGGGTCCAATTCAGGCATTACAACTCGCTCAATCAAGGTGCGATCCTTGGCCTTCATGCTCTTGCGCAACTCGTCACGCCATTCTGCCTTGCGGTCGGTGAGCACCTCCAGAGGAGTAGTCATGTCCATATCTTTTGCCTCACGAGATAGTAACTCGTCAGCAATAATTGTATTATCAGTCTTGCACTTGATGGGAGCATCCAAGTGGCTCATCTCCTCCTGTTCAACACGGCGGAAAGAACCTGCACGCTTCAACATCTCGTCAAAGTCCACCTGGTGACCATCAAACTCAGGACCATCTACGCATACAAAGCGAGTCTTACCACCCACGGTGATACGACAGGCACCACACATACCGGTACCATCCACCATGATAGTATTCAGAGATACGTCGGTAGGAATATCATACTTCTTGGTCAACAAGCAGCAGAACTTCATCATGATAGCAGGACCGATGGCAAAGCACTTGTCCACCTTCTCGCGCTGGATAACTTCCTCCATACCAACGGTTACCACACCCTGTTTGCCATACGAGCCATCGTCGGTCATGATGATAACCTCGTCTGAAGATGCACGTACCTCGTCCTCTAGGATAATCAAGTCCTTGCTACGACCAGCAATCACACTGATTACACGGTTGCCAGCAGCCTTTAGGGCCTGGATGATAGGAAGCATAGGAGCTGTACCTACACCACCACCGGCACACAATACTGTGCCATAGTTCTCAATGTGAGTAGCCTTACCTAGGGGACCAACAATGTCGGTAACCTCGTCACCTACATTTAGGTCGCACAAACGTGTAGAAGACAATCCTACCTTCTGCACCACTAGGGTAATAGTACCCTTCTCGGTATCAGCACCAGCAATGGTCAAGGGCATACGCTCACCCATTTCACCTACGCGAACAATTACGAAGTGACCTGCCTTGCGAGCCTTAGCAATCAGGGGTGCTTCAATTTCCAAACGGAAAACTTTCTCGCTATATTGTACTTTGTTAACTATCTTGTTCATAAAAAATCTGTTACCTAAAACCTATTTCTTAAACTTCTTTTCTTCATTTTTTTTGTCCAGGAGAGCATTTTCGAAGCTTCTTTTCTCCGCTCCCGAGTCGGGAGACGATTTCCGAAGTCTTTTTTCTCTACTCCTGACCTGGGGGAGCCCTTCCTTAGTCAATCATGTCGCAACCCATGTAGGGAACCAATGCGGCAGGAATTCGGATACCATTTTCTGTTTGGTTGTTCTCCAACAAGGCAGCCACGATTCTTGGCAATGCCAATGCTGAACCATTCAGCGTGTGAGCTATCTCAGTCTTCTTGTCAGCAGCGCGGCGTACACGGCACTTTAGGCGGTTTGCCTGATAGGTGTCAAAGTTACTAACCGAGCTAACTTCCAACCAACGCTCCTGTGCCTCGCTATACACCTCAAAGTCGTAGCATACGGCGCTGGTGAATGACTGGTCGCCACCACATAGGCGCAAGATACGGTAGGGTAGTTCCAACTTCTTCAACAAGCCCTCAACGTGCTCAATCATCTCCTTGTGGCTCTCTGCAGAGTGCTCGGGAGTATCGATGCGAACTATCTCAACCTTTGAGAACTCGTGCAAACGATTCAAACCGCGTACATCCTTACCATAAGAACCAGCCTCTCTGCGGAAACACTGTGTGTATGCGCAATTCTTGATGGGGAGGTCCTTCTCGTCAACGATAACATCACGGTAAATGTTGGTCACGGGTACCTCGGCTGTAGGAATCAAGTACAAATCATCCAAGCCACAGTGGTACATCTGGCCCTCCTTGTCGGGCAACTGACCTGTGCCATAACCGCTGGCAGCATTAACCACTGTAGGAGGCATAATCTCTTCGTAACCATTGCTTCTTGCTTCGTCTAGGAAGAAGTTAATCAAAGCACGTTGCAATTGTGCACCCTTGCCACGATATACGGGGAAACCAGCACCAGTAATCTTTACACCTAGGTCAAAGTCAATCAAGTTGTACTTCTTGCACAATTCCCAGTGGGGTAGGCGAGCAGACTCTACCACGGGGTTGGCATCCCAATTGCCCACGGTGTCCACACCAACTACACACTCCTTCAGGTTAGACTTCACTACCCAGTTATCCTCAGCGCTAATACCCTCGGGCACCTCGTCGTAGGGGATGTTAGGAATCTGACAAAGCTTAGTGTTCAAATCAGCCTCAGCCTTCTCCATCTCAGCCTTCAGGTTCTCATTCACACCCTTTAGCTCAGCCACCTTAGCCTTAACCTCCTCGGCTTCCTCCTTTTTGCCCTGTTTCATTAGGGCACCAATCTCAGCCGCCAATTTCTTGGCATCAGACAAGTTTTTATCTAGCTGAGTCTGTGCAGCTCTACGCTGCTTGTCAATCTCTATTACCTCTGCAATAGCTTCGCGTGCACCGCCGAAGCGCTTCTTCTCAAGACCGGCAATGACGCGCTCGGTCTGCTCTGTGATTAATTTTAGTGTTAACATCTTATATATTATATTTTATTTTCGCCCCCAAAGTTACGAAAATTTACCATAATATTGTGCAAAAAGTTAAAATACCAGTCGAATATTAGCAAAATTTGTTAATTTTCTTGCTCTTTCCTTGCAAATCGTCACAAAAGTACAGATGCTTGCCTATGTTTTATCTTGCAATAGCTATCATTTAGTCAAAATCATACTCCTTGTACTTCTTTTCCCATTCCAATAGGCCTTCAAATGTGTTGGTGAAGTATATTTTGTTGTCTGATGCTTGTCTGATTTTATCCATAGAGATGGATATATTGCGTGGTTGTTGTGCAAAGCGTTCCTTGTCGGCCTTTACCACCTTTTCTGCCACATCTTTGCCATACCTGATTTGTGCAAAAGCATAGGCGGTGTCAAATGTGTTGAGCGCGTTTTCTGCACCATAATTGTATACACCTCCAGGCAGGTCAAAGGTGAGTGGTAATAACTCTATTACTTCCCTGGCGTTAGTGATGCCACGATGCTCGTAAATGGCATATTGGAGAGGTCTTTCTTCTTCAATGGCATTGCTCAGATTGGTGTAGAAGTTGGGATGCGCAGGCATGCCTTTACGAGGTATATCATACATCCATGTTGCTCTCAGTGCAACGGCATCAGGAGCTATCTCCAGCACCCTGTTTTCGGCTTCCAATTTGTGCCTGCCATAGTGATTCACGGGGGCAACGTCAATGTCTTCGCTCAAGAGTCCCTCTTCCTTGTTACCATTGTAAATCTGGTCGCTAGAGAAGAATACAAATTTTGCACCAATCTCTTTGGCGGCCTCTGCCAGGTATGTGGTGGCCAGTGTATTTACCAGGTAACTTTCCTCTGGGTGCTCTTCGCAATATCCGGTGTTTGAAATAGCGGCCGTGTGCAGTATTACATCTGCTCCATTCTTCATCACATATTGCACTACGGCATCTTTGTTTGTGATGTCCAATTCTTGGTGAGTAGGCGAAAGTATGTCAAAACTTTTCTGCCATCTTCTGATGACTCTACTACCAATAAAACCGCTACCTCCCGTAATGATGACCTTTTTCATATTCTTACTTCTAGTATATTCTTTGTCGTGCTATATATAATAATGTGGTATTGAACAGGCTATTCGTCCATGTGTCTTATCGCATTTGCAAATATATACTTTTTTCTCATTGATTGCAACCTTTCTTTAAATTTCATTTTCTTAGTCTTGCATGTTTGCTTACTTATAGCTAAATTTGTACTCAGAAAAACATTATGCTATGACTAAAATATTTACCTTCTTCTCTTTGATATTCCTTTGTGCCCAGTTGCTTTTTGCTAGGGATTTGGTTCTCTATAATGGTAACATAATAGATGTTCGTACCGGCAATATTGCGTATAATCAGACTATACATGTCGTGGATGGTAGGATAAAGAAGATTTCTCCTTCCTCTGGTAAACTTCGCCAAGGACAGATAGATGCTACGGGCAAGTACATAGTGCCAGGTCTTATAGATTCGCATACACATTATAGCAACTTTTGTATAGACTCTATTGGAGCGGATACTATATCACAACTATATTTTAGGAATGGTGTGACCACCGTTCGTGACGTTGGAGGTAATTACTTATATATCAAGGAGTATAATCGTCTTCGTGCCGATGGTGCTTTCTCGGGACCTGATATTTTCTATTCTTCTATATGGGCAACGGGCGATTTTCGTATGCCAGAATATCATAGTGCTGGTTCCTTGCAGAAAGATACTCCCTGGAGTAGAAAATTCTCTGTAAAAGATTCTACTGATGCAGCCATCGAGAAGGCAGTTATAGAGGCCAAGGAAATAGGTGCAAGCGGCTTTAAATCGTATATCCATTATACCAGGGATGAGTTGGATAGATTGATACCCATTATCCGCAAGCATGGCCTTAGTGTGTGGGCGCATTCTGCACAGGTTACTGGTGCTGATGCTCTGCAAACGGCTACATCTGGTGTACAGGTTATGTCTCATGCATATATGATACCCAAAAACTATTATCCTCGCAAGTCTTTGGCTGATAGTGAATACTCATACCTAGCAGAGGTTCTTGATTCAATGAAGGCTCACGGTGTGTATCTTGATGCCACCCTAGCTTTGAGTCATCAGTCAGGTACCCTCTTTGCTTCTGATGTAATCAAGGAGGCTCATCGTCGTGGGGTAAAGGTACTTGTGGGTACTGACTTGCCTGATTGTCAGATTCATAAGGAGATAGCTCTTCTG
>JAZLBF010000071.1:0-6104 GCA_045613565.1 Bacteroidaceae bacterium | reverse complement strand
AAGTACATCACCACCGTAGCCTTTGCTCACAATGTGGTTACCCCCAGCGAGGATA
This sequence comes from Bacteroidaceae bacterium, assembly GCA_045613565.1. GTDB lineage: Bacteria > Bacteroidota > Bacteroidia > Bacteroidales > Bacteroidaceae > Physcousia. Next base: position 6,049 of record JAZLBF010000071.1, on the reverse strand, counting down.
TCGCACAGTACATCGCTACCATCAATGCCATCATCGGCGAAGCTAATGCGAGCTATAATCAGCGCACGGCTGCTAAGAAAGACCCCTCCCAGCCTCCCCTGCAAGGGGAGGAGGAGGTGGGCCCCGAAGGCTCTGGGGCCTCTAGCGGCGGGGTCTGAAACGGAAAACGGAAATCGGAAAACGGAAATCTGCGAGTAAGCGAGAGCAGAATCAAGCTCGCTTGAATTATGCCAAGCGTGAGCAGATTCAAGACGACAATGTCGGCTTAAAACTGACTTGCTTTAGCTTGATGAGCGAATGCGAATAAAGGGGAAAACGGAAAACTCTCCCGAGCGATGTGGCAAAAAAAGAAAGATGGAGCTTCATTACAGAAACTCCATCTTCTGTTCCCGTTGTACCTATCGGCACAACACAGAACGGAATTTAGACACGAACCTGCTAGCGAGTAGTAACTAAACGTGTTTTAGTTCCGTGCTTTGAAAATTCGTGTTTTATCGCAGTCAACAACTCAGATCAATAAGGGTATTTTAGTTTAAATCATTAATATTTAATTTGGATATGTGTGAAAGTCTAAAAAAATAGATATATTTGCAGTGATTTGAATTCTAATATTGGGTTATAAATAAGATGAATGAATTAAGTAAACGCGCTAAGATTTTGTTGTCGTTGGTGGTGATTATTGTTTATTTGGCTGCTAATTTGGGAAATATAGTCAACTCTATCGGTGCAGAGTTTGCTAAAGGTGACTTATTTCCCAAGGATCAAAAAACGGCTGTAAAATGTTTTAGATTAGCAGCTAAATTAGGAAGCAAGAGTGCATTATATAATATGGGATTGTGTTATGACAATGGTAACGGAGTACCAAGAAACGATGCACAAGCAGTTATGTTCTACCAGAAAGCAGCAAGAAAGGGCGATGCAATGGCACAAAATAATCTAGGTGTTTGCTATCAGAACGGAGAAGGTACAATAGTGAACGAAACCAAGGCTTTCGAATGGTTTACCAAGGCTGCAAAAGGAGATAATCCCAAAGCTATGAAAAATCTTGCAGATGCCTATTATGAAGGTATTGGTACGGAACAGAACTACGAAGAGGCCATGAAATGGTATATAAAAGCTGCAGAACGGGATGTCGCATCATCTCAGTACCAGCTTGCTCATTGTTATCTGGAAGGTAAGGCCACAGAACCTGATACCACGCAAGCTCTTATATGGCTTCGCAAAGCTGCAAAACAAGGTTACAAGAATGCACAAGAGGAAGTTAATATGCTCGAAGAACTGACCAAACCTTCCTTGGATAGCCTTGCAACCAATATAAGGAGCAACCAATAATAAGTTGAAATTATAAAAGGAGCAATCATCAAAGTTCCAATCAATAAAATAAAAGCAGGAAGAGATTTTCGCCTCTTCCTGCTTTATTATTTACTTACCAAAGGGTCTTGTGATTATTCTTCAAAACCATTGGGGTTGTTCTTCTGCCAGTTCCAGCTATCGCGGCACATCTCCTCGATACCAAACTCTGCCTTCCAACCGAGTTCTGCCTCAGCCTTAGCGGGGTTACAGTAGCAAGTAGCGATATCACCTGGACGACGAGGCTTGATAGAGTAGGGAACGGGTACACCGTTAGCCTTTTCGAATGCCTTAACTACGTCAAGCACAGAGTAGCCATGACCTGTACCTACATTGTAGATAGCGATACCCTTCTTGGCAACGATAGCCTTAAGAGCTGCTACGTGAGCACGAGCTAGGTCAACAACGTGGATGTAGTCACGAACACCAGTACCATCGTGTGTGTCATAGTCGTCACCAAATACGCCTAGTTCAGCACGCTTACCAACAGCTGTCTGAGTGATGTAAGGCATTAGGTTGTTGGGGATACCATTGGGGTTTTCACCGATAGTACCACTCTTGTGCGCACCGATGGGGTTGAAGTAACGAAGAAGAACGATGTTCCACTCGTTGTCTGCCTTCTGAATGTCCATCAATACTTCCTCGAGCATAGACTTTGTCTGGCCATAAGGATTGGTGCAATGACCCTTGGGACACTCCTCAGTGATGGGGATGATAGCGGGATCGCCGTATACGGTAGCACTAGAAGAGAAAATCATGTTCTTGCAACCGTTCTTGCGCATTACGTCAACAAGTACGAAGGTACCATTCATGTTGTTCTCGTAGTACTCTAGAGGCTTAGCGCAGCTTTCGCCTACAGCCTTCAAACCAGCAAAGTGGATACATGCATCAAACTTGTGCTCGTCGAATACCTTTTGCAAACCTTCTCTGTCGCGGATGTCCACCTTGTAGAAGGGTACATCCTTACCAATAATCTTAGCAACGCGCTTTAGAGAGATAGGAGATGAGTTGTCAAGATTGTCAACAACTACAGCCTCGTGACCAGCTTCGGTAAGCTCGATCAAGGTGTGGCTTCCGATAAAGCCGGCACCGCCAGTAAGCAGGATTTTCATTTCGTCTATTGTTTTTAAATGTTAATTTTTATACTTTCTCTTGACGCAAAGTTATACAATCTTTTCAAGAAAACAAAACCTTTCTAATGTTTTCTAGGCTTTGAAGTCATCTAAAGTAAGGATTGAAGCTAATTTCATTGCTTATCGTGCTCTCAGGACCATGTCCAGGCATCACCTTTGTGTCTTCGGGGAGTGTGAAAAGTTTGTTTTCAATGCTAGAAATCTCTTGCTCATAATTGCCACCTGGTAGATCAGTTCTACCGATGCTTCCATTGAACAAAGTATCGCCTGTAAATACCACCCTTGCCTCAGGTACATAGTAGCAAACGCCACCCTGTGTGTGTCCAGGCGTATGCAACACTTGGATGCCAATATTGCCAAGCGATAGGGTAGAGGATTCAGAAATAGTGGGTTCTACATCAACCATTGATTCACTGATATCCATGCGGAACCATCTCTGTACCATCTCTGGCGCACTTTGATATACGGGGAGATCAGATTTATGACACATGGGAGTGATGCCGTATGTCTTGCTGATGAAACCTAATCCCATACAATGGTCAAAGTGCATATGTGTTTGCCAGCTGTACTTCAGTTTGATACCCTTTGTCTGAATGAAGTCTGAGATGATATTGTTTTCTCTTTCATTCCAAGAACCACAATCGATGATTGCTCCTTCCATGGAATTGTCATCCCAAAGGATATAACAATTCTCCTCCACGGGATTGAGGGTAAATAGCTTATAGTGCAACATAGACAACCTTTTTAGTTTCGAAGAATTCCTCCTCAAAATAGTCGCTCAAGTCAGTGATGATGGTTTGAGATTTCATAGGCATCACCTCGTGCTGAAGTTCACCACCCTTGAGACAGATGAGTCCGTTTGGCATAGCATTTTGCGATGTACGAGACACGTTCTTACGTATCAGTTTAACCAAGTCTGTAAGAGGCATCACGGCACGTGAAACTACGAAATCGTACTTGTCCTTGAGATTCTCACCTCGTGTCCATTCCGTAGTCACGTTGGTCAATCCAAGTGCATTTCTTACTTCATCGCAAACCTTGATTTTCTTGCCAATACTATCTACCAAGTGGAATTGCACCTCAGGAAACATAATTGCCAAGGGAATACCTGGAAAACCACCACCTGTACCTAGGTCCATGATGCGAGTGCCTGGTTTGAAATTGATGATTTGAGCTATACCCAGCGAATGGAGGATATGATGCTCGTAGAGATTGTCAATATCTTTGCGTGAGATAACATTGATTTTGCTATTCCAATCGCGATAGAGCTCATCGAGCGCAGCAAAGTGTTTGCGTTGTTGCTCAGTAAGATTAGGGAAGTACTTATTAATTATCTCCATAATGAGGTGTGTGTCTATATTATTAATAAAGGTATTTCTTCAATGAAGCGTAGCTAAGTGTGATTTCTGTGATTCCTGCTGAATAAGGACCAATGGAATACTGGCCATAGCGGAATGTGATGCCACTCTTACCTAGATGGAAATTGTCAGAAACATACATATCGTTCAGAGTAAGCAATGCTGTTTCCTCCATCAATTGCTCTACGGATGTGCAATTCTTGTCCTTGACTAGTTGTGCTATGAGCAATTCTACAATCTCGTCACTCTTATCAAGGTTGATTACCTGATTAAGTTCTATCTGCTGACCACTCTTTTTTGAGAAATTGTATGTATTTATCTGATATGAGCCATGAGCACCACCCATGAAGTCTTCTATCTTTGTGGTGTAAACCCATACAGAATCAGCACAATCCTGTTCAAACTCACCCTTCTTGATGATGTAGAATAGAGGGTCGTCATATACCGATTCTGCCAAATCTGGCTCCATAGCATTTTCACGTACTTTCTCTATTTCTTCCTTGGCAACAGTTTGTAATGAGGCACGTACATTATTGCCATTAGCCTTTCCATCGGTGATGAGAGAAGTGATTTGAGAGTTGATATAGTTGCACAAAGGGGTATTGTTCTTGAAACATTCTATATGGTATTCCACCAAGAAGATTGAATCACTATACTCCTTCACGTTGATAGTGTCAAGCATAATCTGTTCTTCTGCACATTCAGTGCTGGTTGTACCTCCCTCTTGAGAGCCACCTTTGCCTTTGCATGAAAAGCAGAACATCGTTGTGCACAATAGGCACATGGCGCCAATCGTTGCACTCTCTTTAAGAAAGCGTTTCATAGTCATTCTTTGTTGATTAGTTAATGGTGTTTGTTTTCTTTTTATAAAACACAATGCTCATCAATGTGAAAAATCCGAGCAAATATGGATAACACAAATATGGTATTATGTCAATGGGATTGATTGATGCAAGACCTGCTGCTATCAATAATTGTGCTCCCCAAGGTATTACGCTTTGAGCAAAGCACGACATAGTGTCAAGGATAGAAGCCGAGCGTTTTGGTTCGATGCCATATCTATAGGAGATACTCTTAGCCAAAGGACCTACGGCCAAGATGGCAATGGTATTGTTAGCAGTAAGCATATCCACGGCAATAGTGGCGCCTGCAATACTGAGTTCAGCACCACGACGCGAAGAGATTAGTCTACCCATATTCATTATCAACCAATCTATCACTCCGCGCTTGCGCAATTGGTCCATGATGACAGCTGCAATGATGGTAACGATAATCAAATCGTGCATACCCTGCACACCAACACCCATGCTTGCCCAAATGGCTGATATGTCCATTAGTCCTTCGCACAATGCAATGATACCTGCCGATAGTATGCCTAGCAAGAGTACCAGAATTACATTCATTCCTATCAATGCCAGTAGGAATACGGCCACGTAGGGTAGTACAAGCATAGGTTCTATAGCTCCGGGTGCTGTTGTCACCTCAGTACCAATTCCCATAAAGGAATATATTACTATGGCAATAAGTGCAGCTGGGAGAGCAAGGCGTATGTTGGCCTTAAACTTATCTGACATCATACATCCCTGTGTCTCTGTGGCCATGATGGTAGTGTCAGAGATAAAGGATAGATTGTCTCCAAAGAAACTACCACCCACTATCACGGCCGTCATCAATGGTATGCTACTACCAGTGCTATTGGCCACGCCTACGGCTATTGGTGTCAATGCGGCGATAGTGCCACAACTGGTTCCGATGCTTATGGATACAATACATGCTGTGATGAACAAACCCACCAGCATGAAATTACTGGGTATAACTGAAAGAACAAAGTTTACCACACTATTCACGCAACCAATGTCTGATGCCAACTTAGAGAATGCACCTGCTAGAATGAAAATAAGCAGCATCAATATTATGCCGCCATAGTCTTCTGTCTTGCGCGTCGAAGCGATTAAATTTTGTTCTTCCAAAGTCATATTCTTTTGATTTTAATTGATATAGCGCAGTTAAATTAAGTCTTTACTTTCATTGTCAACCAACGCCATATCAATCTCTTTAAGTATATACGTATTAATTAACGAGTTCCTATTTGTTGTCTATCACCCCTTGGATGATATTCATCTTTCATCAGCTAATTTAATCTTCCAAACCTTTCTCGTATGTGGCCATAGCATCTAGGCTCATACCCATGCTTGAGAAACCGCCATC
>JAZLBF010000070.1:0-24612 GCA_045613565.1 Bacteroidaceae bacterium | reverse complement strand
CAAGGGGCGCAACTATGCCGTTCTTCGCTTCAACAGCAAGCAGAACCCATACTACAGACATGTAATAGGTATAGAGTGGTGGTTGGAAAGAGTGGACCGCAAACATCAAGTAGCCAAGTTCAGGACCTTCCGCATATTCGGTCCCTTCAGCAAGGAGCATTATGAGTATGCGCTACAGCAGAGCAATAGTTCAGAGGCTGATGTGGAAACGGATGATTTGTACGGGGACTATATCAGAGAAGATGGCCCTTTCCTGAAAATAAGCAAAAACGGGAGAATAGAGGGAATTGTTATAGGAGAGTCAGCGGCAAAACACATGCTCTCGGAGGTACGAGTTCTTGGTAAACTTTTAGACACTTCAACGGATGAGACATCTAAGCGTGCCACTGTAAAGTCCATAAACAAGCGTGTGACAACATTGCTTAGCACGGCTACTGAGGATGAGAAAACAGAACTGTACCGTATACTGAACGACATTCCTGGCTACTATGTACAAGTGACCCTTCCTAACGGCGGGGTACTTACAAGGTCCTTTGCCTGGTACATCAATGCACTACCCAAACTGGACGTCTTGTGTAATTCGTGGATACAGCCAGGAAGTCCCAACTGTGTGTATCTGGACGAGAACAACGAGGAAAAACCTGCTAATTTCCTTTTGCAAGTATTCCTGAATAGTTTGGACGACATGAATATATTATTAGAAAACTAAGTGAACACCTAAACATTAGAAGATTATGAACAAGAAATCAATTATTGCACTTGTTATGCTATTTACCCTCGCCATGCCGATAATGGCATCAGGGCAGAGACAGGAGGTGGAGCATCACCAGAGGAAAGAAATGAGATATGAACGCAAGCCCAGAGCAATGCACCATAAGGATTTCAAGATGATGTGCGAAGTAGTGGATGATGCTTCTTTCCATGAAAAGAAGATTGGGGTCATCAAAGTGGCTTGCATCAGCAGTTACTTCAATAGCAGACAGTGCGCCAAACTACTCTCGATGATTTCCTTTGATGATGCTAAGCTAAATGCTCTGAAAGTCCTTGCACCCCGGATAATAGACAAAGACGTTACAGAGATAGTGAAACAGTTCTCATTCTCCTCAAGCAAGGACAAGGCAATGGAAATCCTATCTAAAAATAAACGTCACAACTGATATAAAATATAATTAGTCAAAGCGGCAATCTAGTTAAAGAACTGGGTTGTCGCTTTGTTGTGTACGCTCAGCATGAGCATTAGCTAACGGGTGTAAGTCCTTGGCAGAAAGGGTGGGCTTCTTTTTTTTAGGAGGTGAAAAGTACTCTTGATATTAACTATTTCCCGAAAGAGTTAATGTCCGTGCTTTTTGGTATTAACTATTTCCCGAAAGAGTTAATGTCCGTGCTTTTTGATATTAACTAATTCCCGAAAGAGTTAATTTACGTGAGCGGATTTCTGCCTAGAACGCTTGCAATAGTGGTAAACAGGGTGAAAATTTGTGCTAAAACAAAGGAAACTCAGGAAATCCTAGACAGTCTAGGTATTCTTGAATGTCTTAGGAGGCTCTGGGGAGAGTCAGGAGGGCTAGGAAAATCTAGAAGATCCAGGAAAAAAACAGGAAACCCTAGGATATCCTAAAACATCCTAGAAGCCCTGGAAATCCGAGAGCTCCGAGATGGTCTGAATGGTCTGTTACTTTTTTCTGAATCTTTTTGTCACGGAGGCAGAGTGGTTCGCTGGCGATGTGGTGGATAATATTTACTTGCTTTTGGGTATGCCTCTTAAAGGTGTAGTAATTAAATCTTTTAGTACCTTTGCATTAGTAATCCAACAAGGTATCCTATGGGATAACAGAGCAAATATCCTATACATGAAATCACTGATTTTCAAGCAACTTTAACCAGAACTGAAAGTTCGCAGACCCAACATTCATCAGTATTCATATATAAAGAATAATGTAGACAAAAAACATGTTCAACAATATAAATACCTAAAAATGATTAGAAAGACTTTACTACTTCTTTTTATTCTCACAATCAGTCTAACATCCATAGCCTCTGACATTACAGAGAGTGACAGACCTAAGGTACATAATATATTAGGTCGCGTAATAGACGAAAATACCCACGAAACGCTGATTGGTGCGTGGATTCAGTTGATTGAGGAAAAAGTCCGTGTGACTACCAATATGGACGGAGCATACGTTATCAGCGGACTTAAGCCAGGCAATTATACCCTGCGTGCAGAGGCGATAGGATACGAACCTCGTGAAACAAAGATTACACTGGGCGACGAAAGCGTGGTGATGGTTGACTTCAGCCTGAAGATGGCAGATAAAGTCATGGACGAACTTGTGGTATCAGCCAACAGGAACGAAGTGAAGAGATGCATGGCACCTGTGGTGGTTAGTGTACTAAACAGCAATACCTTTGAGACGGTAAATGCACCTGATTTGGCAAAATCCCTAAACTACCAATCTGGTTTGAGAGTGGAGAATAACTGCCAGAACTGCGCCTTCCCTCAGGTGCGCATAAATGGATTGGAAGGACCATACTCGCAAATTCTGATCAATAGTCGTCCTGTTGTGAGTGCGCTCTCTGGAGTATATGGTTTGGAACAAATACCAGTGAACATGATTGACAGAGTGGAGGTTGTTCGTGGTGGAGGTTCGGCACTATTTGGCGCCAATGCTGTGGGAGGAACCATCAACATCATCACGAAAGAACCTACCAGAAACTCTTTCTCGGTGAACACGCAGCTATCCAATATGAATGGCCAGGCATGGGAAGAGACTATGGGAGCCAATGTGTCGTTGGTTTCAAAGAACAGAAACTATGGCATTGCTCTATATGAAGCATACCGCAATCGTAGTCCCTACGATGCAGATGGGGACGGATACTCGGAAGTTGGCAAACTGGACATGAACACATTTGGACTCCGTGGTTTCTATCGTCCATCCAAGAAAAATGTCTTTAATCTGGAATACCACAATACCAATGAGTTCAGGCGCGGTGGCAACAAATTTGACCAAGAACCATTCAACACCGACATCACAGAGCAAACCAAACATGTCATCAATAGCGGCGGCTTGTCATACGACCATTTCCTGCCTGGAGACAGGCACAAGCTCTCGGCGTATGTTTCCTTACAACACATTCTTCGCAATAGCTACTATGGTGCCCAGCAAAATCCAAATGCCTATGGACAGACCAATGATCTGACATATGTAATCGGTACAACCTATACAGGTCGATTCAACAAGATACTATTCTCCCCTGCCACCCTCACTGCTGGTCTGGAATATCAAGCCAATTCCATGCACGATGTGATGCAAGGATATGGCAGAGACATGAAACAGGATGTGAAAATAGGTGGCGGATTTCTGCAAAACGAATGGGAGATGAAGTACTTTACACTATTAGCCGGCTTCAGGTTGGACAAGCATAATCTGATTGAGAATGTCATTTTCAGTCCTCGCATAAACCTTCTGTATCGCCCTATTGAAACATTGCAGGCACGACTCACATGGTCTACAGGATTCAGAGCGCCTCAGGCATACGACGAAGACCTTCATATAACAGCAGTAGGTGGAGAAGGCGTACTGATACAGTTGGCAGATGGTTTGAAACCGGAGCGCTCCAATAGTTTCAGCGGTTCGGTAGATTGGGCAACAAACATTGGGCATTGGAGTGCCAACTTCCTGTTAGAGGGATTCTACACAGACTTACGCGATGTGTTTGTGCTGGAAAATATCGGTATGGATGCCGCAGGAAATACATTGCAGGAAAGGCGCAATGGTAGCGGTGCCCGAGTATATGGCGTTAACATTGATGCCAAAGTTGCACACGGAGAAGACATTTCGCTACAGGCGGGCTTCACCTATCAGCGCAGTTTGTATAAGGACTATGAGGCATGGAGCGAAGATGCCACTGTAGCCCCTACAAAAAACATGCCTCGCACTCCTGATTGCTATGGCTACTTCACATTGACAAGTTCGCCTCTCAAGAATTTCAACATCTCGCTATCTGGTATCTATACAGGCAGAATGTATGTTCCTCACTTCGCTCCTGCCCCAGGGGATGTTCCTGCAGATTATGCTTACTGTTATATTACAAAAGACGAAATAGTGCACACACCAGATTTCTTTGACCTCAATATCAAAGTCAGCTACGACTTTAAGATTGACGATGATATCAAGCTACAGTTGAACGGCGGCGTGCAGAATGTGTTCAATGCCTTCCAGCAAGACCTTGATCAGGGCGGTTATCGTGATTCAGGATATTTTTACGGTCCAACTGCACCCCGTACATATTTCTTGGGGTTGAAAATTAGCCACTAAGTGAAATCCAGAGATTGCCTACCATATACATCTCATTTCCTGAACCTCTTTGTCACGGCGGCATATCCGCACCGTTGGCAGAGAGGTTCTGTTGCAATATGGCGGGTGAAACCATCATACAAGGCTTTGGCACGTGGAGAAGAAAGGATTTCTTGCAAAGACTGGGTAAAGAGATTACCCAGGGAAACATTGCCATTATGGTCCAGACAGCAGGGAACGACCGTACCGTCCACGAGCACACCTATCTGGTTGCGCAGAGCATAGCAGAATACTTCCTCTCCATCGAAAGCCTCACGTTCATCGTCGGGCCATTCAAAGATGTGGTCGTATTCCAGATAGATATTCTCCGCCATCTTCCAGCCATCATATCTTTCAGTCCAAGGACGAGGTACATATCCCTCCATAAGGCTTATCAGATGCTCGTTGGCAGACTCCAATCCTCCTTGATTCCAAAGACGCAACACCACGATAGTACCTTGCTCGGCAGCCCTCATGGCATATTGCATGATGTGGCGGATATACTCTTCGGGGTGCTCCTTGCCATTGCCCTCATGCGAATGAAGGGAGATTTGCACCTTGTGAGGGCGGGCCTCTAGGAGAGCTTCGGAGCGCTGGCGGATGAGCGTGCCATTGGTGGTGAGCACTGGGATGAAGCCCTTGTCGCGTGCCATCAGGATGAAGTCCTTCAGGTGCTTGTGCATCAGGGGTTCGCCCATCAGATGAAAGTAGAGAAACTTGATCTCATGGCGCAATTTATCAGTGAGCAGGTCAAAGTGCTCCAAGGTGAGACTCTTACCTGCTCGCTTTGTCTTTGGACAGAAGACGCAGTCCAAATTACAAATGTTGGTTATCTCGAGATAGCAGCGTGATATCATTGCTCACTCTCCCCCTCCTCGTTAGAAGGCATTGTTGGCCATCTTCCACAGACAGAGGAATGATGCCTTGGTGATGTCCAGCATCTTGTCCCAATTGATGCGCGCTGGCTCGTCGCTGGGTCTGTGATAGTCAGGATGTCCGTCGGTGTGATACCATACGATGGAAGCACCAGCCTTGAAGAAAGGTACCTGGTCGCTACCGCCGCTGAGGTCCTCCATGGGGAGATAGTCGGGGTCTAGGGCGAGGGAGTACTTTTCTATGTCGCTCTTGAGCCATGTGGCATAGACGGAGTCCTTGGCCAGATACATGTATTTGAGTTGTTGAGGACGGTGCTCCATATTGTTGCGGCCAATCATGTCATAGTTCATATAGGCCTTGACCTTCTTGATGTCAGGGAAATTGTTGACGAAATACTTTGAACCGCAAAGTCCCACCTCTTCGCCATCCCAAAGGGCAAAGATGACGGTTCGCTCGGGCTGCTGACCAGTGGAGAGGAAGGCCTGAAGGAGCTGGAGCACGGCCTGCACACCAGAGGCATTGTCGTCGGCACCATTGTATATCTTGTCGCCAGAGAGCATGGGGTCATAACCAAGATGGTCGTAATGTGCGCCCACCACAACTATCTCTTCCGGATTCTTGCCCTCTATCTTGGCCAGTATGTTGCGCATGTGGGCTTTGCGATGAGGCGCAAGCTTGATGCACTCCACAGTGGTAGTGTCCACGTAATAAGTCATAGTCCTGTTGTTGTATGGAGAATATGCATCAAAATGCTGAACATAACCATCTTCCATCAATGGGGTGGCTCCCATCAGCCGCAGAACACTGATGATGTATTCTCCTGCGATATGCCCCCACTCGGTACCGGCAGCACGACCCTTCAGAAGGTCTGATGCCAGAAACTCTACATGAGTCTTGGCCGTATTGATGTTGATGGTTTGCAATCCCCTTTGTTCAGGAGTAATCTGTTCCTTCTTCTTCTTGGCCTCCAAGGGTGTGGAGAGAAGGGCTAGGGCAACGAGTGTGAGTAGCCAATGTATCTTCTTCATAGTGACTGATGTGTGTTTGGTGTGTGTTTGGTGGCGCGTTATGCTTTTGCTACTATCTTGCAGATGTTTACCACGGTGAGCATAGCCTTCTCCATGCTCTGGATGGGAAGGAATTCGTGGCGACCATGGAAATTCAATCCGCCTGCAAAAATGTTGGGGCAGGGGAGGCCTTTGAACGAGAGTTGTGCTCCGTCTGTGCCACCACGGATGGGTACCACCTTGGCAAAGCCGCATGCCTCTTCGATAGCGCTCTTGGCTATGTCGATGATGTGAGGTTTGTCCACCAACTGGGTGTGCATATTGTAGTAAGTGTCCTTCACCTCGGGGAGGAAGGTGCCAGCACCATATTTCTCATTCATCCTCTCGCACATGTCCAGGATGAGACGCTTGCGCATCTGGAACATCTGGGTGTTGTGGTCGCGAATGATGTATGTGAGAGTGGCTTGCTCCACACCGCCCTGCATCTGATAGAGGTGGAAGAAACCCTCATAACCGGTGGTGCGCTCGGGCACTTCGTTTTCGGGCATCTGCTGGGCAAACTCTGTGGCCAGGAGGGCAGCATTGACCATCTTGTCCTTGGCATAACCAGGGTGTACGCTGATGCCATTGATGGTAATCTTGGCGCTAGCAGCATTGAAGTTTTCATACTCCAGTTCGCCCACCTCGCTTCCATCCATGGTGTAGGCCCATTGGCATCCAAACTTTTCTACATCAAAGAGGTGAGCACCACAACCGATTTCCTCGTCAGGATTGAAGCACACGCGTACCTTGCCGTGCTTCACCTCGGGGTGAGCGATGAGGTATGCCATGGCAGAGGTGATTTCCGCTATACCAGCCTTGTCATCAGCACCAAGCAGGGTGTGGCCATTGGTGACGATGAGGTCTTCGCCCTTGTGATGAAGCAGTTCGGGGAATTGGCTCACTCGGGTCACTATTCCCTCCTGGGCATCAAGCACGATGTCTGTGCCATCGTAATTCTCTATGATGCGAGGGTTGACATTAGTACCAGAGCAGTCGGGGCTTGTATCCATATGGGCAATGAACCCCACCACTGGCACCTGCTCCATGCCTTGGCTAGCAGGCAGAGTGGCAAAGACATATCCATGGCTATCCATCTCCACCTCTTGCATGCCTATACCCTTGAGTTCCTCCACGAGGTATTCCGCCAAATGGAATTGCTTCTCGGTGCTGGGACACTGACCAGGGTTGTTTTCACTGGATTGGGTGTCAAAACTCACGTATTTCAAAAAACGTTGTACGATGTCCTTCATAAAGCGTAATATTTTTAGTTTTACCTGTGCAAATTTAATCAAAAAAACGCTTTTTCATCTCTACTGGCCTAAAGAAAAAGAAATTTTATATAAATTTGCACCGATGATAGATAGATCAACCACAATCAAGATACAAGAGGCAGCACAAATCGTTGACGTAGTGTCGGATTTTGTTACGCTGAAGAAGTCGGGCGCCAACTACAAAGGTTTGTGCCCCTTTCATGAAGATCGTACTCCCTCCTTCATGGTTTCTCCCGCCAAGAACTATTGCAAGTGCTTTGCTTGTGGCAAGGGAGGTAGCCCCGTGGGTTTCATCATGGAGCACGAACAGCTCTCGTATCCTGATGCTCTGAGATATTTGGCCAAGAAATATGGCATCCAGATAGAGGAGCGCGAACTAACGGCCGAGGAGCGTGCTGCTCAGAGCGAGCGCGAGAGTATGTTCATCCTCAACGAGTGGGCGCTGAAGTGGTTCCAACGTCAGATGTACGAGACTCCCGATGGTAGAGCCATAGGTCTGTCATACTTTCGCGAGAGAGGATTCAGAGATGATATCATTCAGAAGTTCCAACTAGGTTTCTGTCCCAAGGGAAGAGATGTCATGAGCCAGAGTGCTATGAGAGAGGGCTACAAGGAGCAATACCTGGTGGGCACGGGCCTCTCCATCAAGCGCGAGGATGGTAGTGTGGTAGACCGCTTTTGGGGACGTGTGATGTTTCCTTGGCACACGGTTGGTGGCAAGGTGGCAGGTTTTGGTGGTCGAGTGCTGGATGCAGCTACCAAGGGTGTGGCCGTGAAGTATCAGAACTCGCCCGAGTCGGCCATCTATAGCAAACGTCGCGAACTTTACGGACTCTTTCAGGCAAAGCAAGCCATAGTCAAGGCCGACCAGGTATATATGGTGGAGGGATACACCGATGTCATCTCCATGCACCAATGCGGTATAGAAAATGTGGTGGCCAATTCGGGTACTGCCCTTACCAAGGAGCAGATACACTTGCTACATCGCTTTACCAACAATATCACGCTGCTCTACGATGGTGACGAGGCCGGAATACATGCCGCTCAGCGTGGTACGGATATGCTTTTGGCCGCTGGTATGAATGTTCAGATTTTGCTTCTCCCAGATGGTGATGACCCCGATAGTTTTGCACGTAAGCATACGGCCAACGACTTCCGCCAATATGTGGAGGAGCACAAGGTGGACTTCCTCAAATTCAAGACCACCCTTGCCATGAATCAGGCTCAAAACGACCCGCGCAAACTCAGTCAGTTGGTGGCGGACATCGTGACGAGCATTTCTTTCATTCCAGATGAAATCACTCGCACCCTTTACATCCGTGAGACGGCTCAGATGATGCAGATGCAAGAGCAGATGATATATCGTGCCGTGCAAAATCAGATGTCCAAGAATAGAGAGGAGGAGTACAAGCGCAGAAATGGTACCCTGGGTAATAATGGACAAGATTCTGCTGGTGGTTCTCCTGTTGGTGGTTCTCCTGTTGGAGGTGTTCCTGTTGGAGGTGTTCCCGTTGGTGGTGTCCCCATTGGTGGTGTTCCCGTTGGTGGTGTTCCCGTTGGCGATCCTTTTATGGCTGCTTCTCCCGTTGGAGGTCCTTACATAGGTGACCCTTTCGAACTTGGTGCTGAGGAACCAAGACCTATGGAGCCAGTTCCCAATGCTCAATCAGTTGATCAAGACCAGTCAGTTCCTTTAATCCAAGAGAAAGCAGCACCAGCTACGGAGCTCCTCTTGGCACAATTGATAGTACGCTATGGAGAGAAGGTCATCTGCGAGGCGGAGAGCGATGATGGCAATATCATCCCCCTCACCGTTACTGAATTTATCTTCTATTCGCTCACTCAGGATGGTTTGGTATTTGCTCAGCCATTGGCTCGCGTGGTTTTAGACAAGGCTATGAAGCATGTGCACGACGAGGGTTTCGTGGCGGAGAAATATTTCCTCAGTCATCGCGACCAGCAATTGTCGCAAGCTGCCTTCCAGCTATGTATGGACAAGGAAGAATTGAGCAAGTATCATAGTCGTGAGCAACAGCTAGTGCCCGATAGCAATAGATTGTTGGAGCTAACCACTCATGTCATTGCCGATATGAAACTCTCCATCGTTCGCCAGAAGATAAACAATATCATGGCCGATATGAAGAACCCTGCCATGAAGGCTCAGCATCGCGAATTGCTTGTGAAATTCAAGGAACTCAAGGATGCCGAAAGTCGTCTGGCCAAGGAGTGTGGTGATAGGGTGCTAAAGTAGGCATTCGGCTCTTCAAATCTTCTTTTTTGTATCTCAATAAGAAATGGATTTCCAAGGCATTGGAGGTCCTTTTTTTTGTATTGCTCTCCATGCTAAATAAAAGAAGAGGTAGCGACATCGTGGCCACTACCTCTTGAAGAAATTATCGCTCTAAAGCAAAGGGAGGGAATGACTCAGCTTTCGCTTATCTCCCATCGTCTGCTCAGATGATTAGAAGGGGAAATTGATACCCATAGTCACACCAGAGTTGCTACCCAAGGGAATTGATTCCTTGGAAACCTTGGTGATAGTGTGGTCCATACCTACGAAGAGGTTGAAACCCTTGGGGTGGATATTTGCTACCCAACCAAAGCTTGTACCCAATGTGCCGAAACCTACGTTGACACTAGCTTCAAACCACTTGACGGGAGAAACGGTGGCACTGATGCGCTCCTCATTCCAGGTGAATTCGCCCTGCAAACGAGTGGTGCTCAATAGGCCTACGCTCAACTTATCATAGAAAGGCATTTCATACTCAACACCTACGTTCAATGTAGCACCAAGCATGCTGGTAGTCTTGCTCACGCCATTGTCCTGAAGTGCGATAAGGTCAGAGAAACGGTCGCCATATGAATCAGTTTGGTCTTCCATGGGAGTACCAGGACCACCATCGATTTGGATATCATTGAAACCATTGATGACAACCTCCTTACCCTTGTTGGAAGCCTTGTGGGTTTCGCTCCAAGAGATAAAGCCAAGGTCGAGAATAGATGCACTAACGGTCATGCCTTCTAGCCATCCCTGCTCGCCCAAATCCCATTCAGCGCCTAGGTCAAAGGCAAGGCCCATGCCACCAAGTCCAGGAGACTCCACATTGATATTGTCAAAGTTGATTTGCTCGTACTTAGTACCATTGCTATACTCCTTCTCTTCCATTTCACCCCATGTGAAACCCTTGGCACTCATCTGAGCCTCTGCATCAGCGATTAGTGTCCAACGGTCGGGTGAAGATAGGTTTAAATAGCCTTGGTTGATTTTCACTTTAGCGTGTTCAGCACCAAAGAGAACCTTCAACTTACCACCAACGCGCCATGCCTCGTTGATCTGACGGCTATGGCCAAGACCCAACTCTACCCATGACATAGCATCAATGGAAAGACCGCTGAGGTTGTAGTTCTTGTTGCCTAGTTCCTTGATAGCCTCAAACATACCATAGGGCACATTCACACCAGTATTGCTACGAAGTGTGATGTTGAAGGTATTGAAGCCACCCCAAGCCTTGAATCCAAAGCCAAGGACATCCATGCGAAGGCCAAAGCGAGTGTGATTGTTGTCAGCAAAACCGCTCATTGCCTGCTCCATAGGGATAGAGGGATGGAGGAATGTGGCTAGCTTATTGCCATGAGGCTTGAAGATATCGGTAGCCGAGAGGTTGCCATTCAAACTAGTATTGATATTACCCAAGAGGGGGAAAGAGACATAACCCTTGCGGTCATAATCCTTGGCGGGATTCAGTTGATGACCAAAGGTATAGCCATCGAGGAAGTATGCACTATTGAGATTTTGTGCAGACATGGTGCCACAGAAAGCCAAAGCTGCTAGCACGCTGAATATCTTATTCTTTTTCATCTTCTTTTCCAAATGTATATATAATATGTGTATCTAGCTAAAAAAGGTAGTCAATTATTTTTCTCCTCCTTTTTTAGTTGGCATCATAACTGATACCACCCACTAGTGTAATCTTGATATTGGTAAGTTCGATGTGAGCACTCTCCAAGAGTTCGCCCTCGGCATCAGCCTTTGCTTCAGCGCGATAGACAATCTTGTCCATTCTCTCCAAAGCCTCTCTGATGGTATGACCCTCAGTAGGTTCGATGGTGAGAGTGATGTCTTGAGAAGAAGTACCTTCGCCACCCTTGTGAGCCTCAAGGATGAGGTCGTTTACCTTTACCAATTCGCCCTTGAGAGAATTACCCTTCTTGTCGCAAATGTCAACACTTAGAGTAAGGTCCAATGGGAAATCGGTTACGGCAGTAGCGGTGATACGGATGCTCTTGGTGTCTAGCTTGTTGATATCCTCGAGGTCATCAGCAAGACCCTCTTCTGTACCCTGATAGATTAGTTTGAACTCATCACCAAACTCTAGGGGAGTGTAAACCATGTAGCTAATTTCTACATCGTACTGGCTAGGAATAGTCATTTCCTCGATGTCCATAGAGATATCCTCTACATCCACCTTGATTTCGTCTGGCAACTTCTTGAGAAGTTCGTTGAGGTTAGCAATGGGCACATTCACTACCTGCAAACCTTCGTACTTTTCAGGAATTTCTACGCCATCAAAATGGTCAGCAATGCAAAGCACGGAATGAGCAGTTGCAGGGATAGAAATCTCTTCGCTCTGCTTCAAAACGGGAGCTGTGCCGTCAGTGTAGCGGCTCTCCAAAGAGATAGCAGTCTTTGCATCAGCAGGCAATGGATTCTTCACCTCTACGAAGAATACGGGATTTGCAAGGTCAAGAACCACCTCGGGGTCGTTCAAGAAATCAGGCATATCGCTCAATTTGATGGGAGCAATATCGCCAACTGCGCTGCTTACTGAGCCAGAGAAACTATTTACTGAGATATCCTTGGTGAAGGCAGCATTGCCAATGAAGGTAATGTCCTTGGGATAGATAGCTTCGAAACTCTGGCTAAGAATAATCTCCTTGATTTGCTCTACGTTCAACTTTTCCAAGTCAAAATCGTTAGACTCTAGACGGAAAGAACCATCCACCTTGAACATACCAGAGAGTGAAACTTCATTGTTTTCGAATGCAAAGCCACCCATACCAGTCACAGCCTTGTCAAAGGTGATGCGGATGTGTATCTCATGCTCAGCATCAATGATGGTGTTAACGTCTGTTTCGGTGAAGTGAATCAAACCTGTCTCGTTGTCAATCTCGATGGCTTCCACCTCTTCCAAGACTATATCGCTACCATTGTCTGTCCAATGAACGAACTCGGCAGAAGATACATGAAGACCAAGGGGGAGGGTAATCTTCAGATTGTCCAAATGCACCTTATTAATAAAGTCATAACCCTCCTGGAAGATAATCTGAATCTTTGCATCAAGAGTGGTATTGTCGGCAAAACTTACTGCCTTCAAGTCTATCACCTCGTCAGGAACCCTACCTCTAACACTATTGTCTAGAGTATAGTAGGCATTGTCCTTGTCTTGAATGGTGTATGTGTAAGACAATTCAGGAAGGTCAGGCAAAGTGTATCCACCAATGGTAATACCTCTAGTGTTCTTAGTTGTGCGAGCGGGTAGAATTTTGTCAAGACTGATAGATGCGGTAATGTCTGAAAGAACAGGCTTAGCTATAGTAATGGGAGTAATATTGATGCGAGGTACATTAGCATTACCCTCCTCCTGAAGGTAGTACTTGCCATTGATTACTTGAATCACACCGTCTTCCTTCAAGTCCATAAGGTTCTTCAAAAGAATGCTACCAGTACTACTTGTGGGCAGGGTCAAATCGCCGGTAGTGCCGATGGTCATGTCCACGTTGTCAAAGTCGTACTTGTCGTCCACACAAGAGACAAATAGACAAGAAGACAAAGCGAGAATGCTAAGCTTAATTAAACTTCTCTTCTTCATAATGATATATTTTAGTAGATTTTAAACATTTCGTCACAAATGTACATAAAAAAAGTGTGAATAAGTTGACTTATCCACACTAAATGTTAAAAAACGTTACAAACTATTCTTTTTTACGTTTGTTATTCCATTTCCCAACCCAATGCACTAGCACCAAGTACAGCTGCACTAGCACCATCAAGTTCGCTGAGAAGAAGCTTAGCCTTGCCCTTGTATACGAACAATACGTTCTCGTCGTAAGCCTTGCGCACGTGAGCCATCAACAATTCGCCAGCCTTGGTAGGACCACCAAAGAAGATGAATGCCTCGGGGCTAGAGAATGGAGCAAAGTTAGCACAAGCCTCACCAAGACGACGACCTGTATCTGCCAAAATCTCTAGTGCCAATTCGTCACCGCTAGCAGCTGCGATAGATACATCCTTTGCCTCCAACTTAGAGCTTAGGATATCTCTCAAAGAAGAGGGACGACGGCTAACAGCCAACTTCTCAATTGCGCTACGAGCGATACCAGTACCAGAGCAATAGCACTCCAAGCAACCACGACGACCGCAACCGCACTCGCGACCATTCTTCTCTACGATAACGTGACCCAACTCACCTGCAAAGCCATCATGACCGTATACCAACTGGCCATTAACTACTACACCGCTACCTACACCTGTACCAAGGGTAATCTCGATGAAGTTCTTCATGCCACGAGCAGCACCATAAGCCATTTCACCGATAGCAGCAGCATTAGCATCATTGGTCAAAATCACGGGAATACCCAATGACTCCTGGAACATCTTTACCAAGGGGATGTTACCACGCCATTCCAAGTTGGGAGCATCCTCAATACAACCAGAGTAATAGTTGCCGTTGGGAGCACCAATACCCATTGCTTTGATGTTTTCAATGCCACCAACCTCTTCGATAAGGGGCTTTAGAGCATCAGAACATACCTTGACATACTTCTCAGCGGTGCCATGACCAGCTGTTGGGATAGATACTGACTTTACGATGTTTGCATCCTTGTCAACGATGCCAAAAACTGAATTGGTACCACCAAGGTCCAAACCAATTACATAAGATTTCTTGCTCATTTTACTTTATTGGATTATAGATTATAAGATTAAGTCTTAGGGCAAAGTTAGTACTAATTTTTGGAAATAATTACATTTTTTAACATTAAATGTGCTTTAAGTGAAAAAAAAGTGCGTAATTTGCATTCATCTTATGTGGATAGAACCTGTTAATACTTTAGATTTGGTCATTAAAGGCCTGCTGGTCGGTATCTTAGCAAGCGCTCCAATGGGGCCTGTTGGAGTACTGACTGTTCAGCGTACATTGAACAAGGGTAGATGGTATGGCATGGTGACAGGATTGGGAGCGGCCGTTTCGGATCTTATATATGCAGCTCTCTCCATCTTGGGCATGAGTTTCGTGATGGATTTTATTGAAAACCCCAAATGTCTTTTCTGGTTTCAAGTTGTAGGTAGCTTTTTACTGATGGCATTTGGTGTGTATACATATTTAAGTAACCCCACCCATAATCTACGTCCCACCAATACCAACAAGGGCACACTGTGGCACAATGGTATCACGGGCTTCCTTGTCACTTTCTCCAATCCCTTCATCATCCTACTTTTCATAGCCTTGATGGCGCGCTTTGAGTTTGTGGTGCCTGAGCATTATTGGGAGCAGGCTCTTGGTTATTTGGCCATTTTCGCGGGAGCCATGTTGTGGTGGTTTGGTCTTACTTATGCCATTGACCATGTGAGAAGCAAGTTCCAACTGAGCACCATATGTCGCATCAATCGCATCATTGGATGCATAGTAATAATAGCAAGTATAATTGGTCTCATTTGGCTATCATGTCGAAATGCGGAATCAATATTTAAAATAATACATTAAGCACATAAAATGCTAATAGCCAAGAAACTCAGAAAACAGAATCTCGTGGCATATGTCCTCTACATGTATCAGGTGGAGGACATCATTCGTTCATACGATTGTGACATACAGAAGATAGCCGAGGAGTACTTGCCTCGCTTCGATTATGACGATGAGGAATTGGAGCAAGCCCTGCAATGGTACGATGGTCTGGCCAGAATGATGCACGAAGAGGGTTGTCGCGAGCGTGGTCATGTCCAGGTGGTGCGCAATACCATATTCCTGCTCACTGATAGACATCGCGAACTGCTAGCCGACCCGCAGGAGTCAATATATAATGTGGCTTATCACAAGGCTCTGCCCTTCATCGTGGAACTTCGTGGCAAGGGTAATGGCAAGATGAAACCAGAGCTTGAAACCTCGCTTGATGCACTATATGGCATCACCCTCTTGCGCATGCAAGACAAGCCCATTGGTGCCGAGACATCGGCCGCTATCTCTGCCATCAGCAATTTGATGAACCTGCTGGCAGATAAGTACGAGGAGAAATAATCGTTCGAAAACCGAATTCTGAGGGCAGGAGAGGACTTTCGAGAAGTAAAAAATGCTCTCCCAACCCCTTGAAACGATAAAATAAATCCAGGAAATGTCCTCCCGATGCGGGAAAGGACCAAACAAACTCTGGAAATACATATTTAAGCACGGAAAGACAATAACACACGATAAGACAATAACACACGACTTGAAGATATGACAG
The DNA here is from genome assembly GCA_045613565.1 of Bacteroidaceae bacterium. Classification (GTDB taxonomy): domain Bacteria; phylum Bacteroidota; class Bacteroidia; order Bacteroidales; family Bacteroidaceae; genus Physcousia. Next base: position 8,580 of record JAZLBF010000070.1, on the reverse strand, counting down.
AAGAAATACTACGCAGACGTACCTTTGCCATCATCGCACATCCTGATGCTGGTAAAACTACACTGACTGAGAAGTTCCTACTCTTTGGTGGACAAATCCAGGTGGCTGGTGCCGTAAAGAGTAACAAGATTAAGAAGACGGCCACTTCCGACTGGATGGAGATTGAGAAACAACGCGGTATCTCAGTGACCACTTCGGTGATGGAATTTGAATATGCTCCCGAAGGAACTCCCGTAGACAAGCCCTACAAGATTAACATCCTTGACACTCCTGGTCACCAGGACTTTGCCGAGGACACATTCCGCACTCTCACCGCCGTGGATAGCGCAATCATCGTGGTGGATGGTGCCAAAGGTGTGGAGACTCAGACACGCAAACTGATGGAAGTGTGTCGTATGCGTAAGACTCCCGTTATCATCTTCATCAACAAGATGGACCGCGAGGGTCGTGACCCCTTTGACTTGCTCGACGAGTTGGAGGAAGAACTGAAGATTGCTGTTCGCCCCTTGTCATGGCCCATCAATCAGGGTCAGCGCTTCAAGGGTGTGTACAATATCTATGAACAAAACCTTAATCTTTTCCAATCCAACAAGCAGAAGGTGACGGAAAAGGTACAGGTGGACATTGAGAGCGAGGAATTGGATGCCTGGGTGGGCGAGACAGATGCAGCTAAGCTTCGTGAAGACCTGGAGATGATTGAAGGTGTATACCCCGCCTTCGAGGAGGAGGAGTACAAGGAGGCCTTGCTTGCTCCCGTCTTCTTCGGTTCGGCATTGACCAACTTTGGTGTGCAGGAGTTGCTTGATTGTTTCTGCAAGATAGCTCCCTCTCCACGTCCCGTGATGGCAGAAGAGCGCGAGGTGACTCCTGATGAAAAGAAGTTTACTGGTTTCATCTTCAAAATTACGGCTAATATCGACCCCAACCATCGTTCTTGTATCGCCTTCTGCAAGGTATGCTCTGGCAAGTTCGTACGCAATGCTCCATATCTTCACATCCGCAATGGCAAGACGGTGCGTTTCTCCAGCCCCACCCAGTTTATGGCTCAGCGCAAGGAAACCATCGATGAGGCTTGGGCAGGTGATATCGTTGGTTTGCCCGATAATGGCATCTTCAAGATAGGTGACACTCTCACCGAGGGCGAGCAATTGCACTTCCGCGGCCTTCCCTCTTTCTCTCCCGAGATGTTCAAATACATAGAGAATGCTGACCCCATGAAGACAAAGCAATTGGAAAAGGGTATCAACCAATTGATGGACGAGGGTGTGGCTCAGTTGTTTGTGAATCAGTTCAATGGCCGCAAGATTATTGGTACCGTGGGCCAGTTGCAATTCGAGGTGATTCAATACCGTTTGGAGAACGAGTACGGAGCCAAGTGCCGTTGGGAACCCGTTCACCTTCACAAGGCATGCTGGATATCATGCGAACCTGGTTATGAATCAGAGATGGAGAACTTCAAGAAGCGCAAGTACCAGTACATGGCCAAAGACCGTGATGGCAGAGATGTGTTCCTTGCCGATAGCGGTTATGTCCTGAGTATGGCTCAGCAAGACTTTGAGCACTTGCATTTCCATTTTACTTCCGAGTTCTAATAGCGTTTTGTCCTATCGTTTAACACACATTATATATTAAGACTATGAATTGCGAGATTGATATCAAACAAGCCGTGGAGTGTCTTCGCAATGGAGGTATTATCCTCTATCCCACAGATACCGTTTGGGGTATCGGTTGTGATGCCACCAATGAAGAAGCCGTGCGCCGCATATACGAAATCAAGCAACGCGAAGATGCCAAGTCTATGCTATGTCTCGTGGACAAGGCCGACCGCATTCAGCGCTATTTCCGCGAGGTACCCGATGTGGCATGGGATATTCTGGACAATGCTACATCGCCCGTGACGCTCATCCTGGATGAAGCCAATGGCGTAGCTCCCAGCTTGATAGGCGAGGATGGTTCGTTGGGCATTAGAGTTACTCGCGACCAATTCTCACGTGATATTTGCTATCGCTTGCAAAAGCCCCTGGTTAGCACCAGTGCCAATATCAGTGGCGAGCCCACGGCACGTACCTTCCGTGAGATTAGCGAAGAAATCAAATCCAAGGTGGATTACATCTGCTCCTTCCGCCGAGGCGACAATATTCCTGGCACCCCCAGTCGTATAATCAAGCTAGGCAAGGATAGTAGCGTAAAGATAATAAGATAAGGACACGCACATTATGTCATTTCTCCAGACCCGACGCAACATGGCGGCAGCCCTACTACGCTGGCGACGCCGCCATAGAGATACAATTAGTGATGAGCGCTTTGTTCTCATCATAAGCCTCGTTGTGGGTGTTTTTACCGCATTGGCGGGATGGACTCTGAAGTGGATTATCCATACCATCGAGCACTTCCTTACCAATAGTTTCTCCAGCAACGATGCCAACTGGTTGTACCTCATCTTCCCCGTCGTGGGTATTGGTTTGACAATGTTGTTCATCCGATATATAGTCAGAGATGACATTGGCCATGGTGTGACGAAGATACTCTTTGCCATTGCACGCAATAAGAGCAAAATCAAGTTGCACAACACCTTTACCTCTGTACTTGCCTCGGCCATCACCATTGGTTTTGGTGGTAGTGTCGGAGCCGAGGCACCTATCGTCTTGACAGGTAGTGCCATTGGTAGTAATCTTGGCCGAATGTTCCATCTCTCCCGCCGCCACATGATGCTGCTCGTTGGTTGTGGCGCAGCTGGTGCCGTGGCAGGTATATTCAAAGCTCCCATCGCAGGTCTCGTCTTCGTGCTTGAGGTATTGATGATAGACCTTACCATGGGTTCTTTGCTTCCTCTTTTGGTCAGTTGTGTCACCGCAGCTGCCGTCACCTTTGCCCTCTCAGGTATGGGTACCGTGTTCGAGTTTCATCCAGCAGATGCCTTTGCTGTGCATCGCATCCCTGGTTATCTCACATTGGGTGTGCTCTGTGGCCTGGTGGCGCTATATTTCACGCGTACCATGAATTGGCTCGAGGGCATCTTCCGTCGCATAGCCATTCCCTATCGCAAGTTCCTCTTTGGAGGCGCAATGCTCAGCATACTCATCTTCCTCTTCCCCTCGCTTTATGGTGAAGGTTATTCACTCATCGAATTGTTGCTCAATGGTAGAAGTATGGAAGAGTGGCAGGAAGCAATGAATGGTTCGTTCTTTGCCGGTCATGCCAAGTTCTTGCTGGTATATCTGATACTCGTAATTCTGATGAAGGTATTTGCTTCCACGGCCACTAATGGTGGTGGCGGATGCGGTGGTATCTTTGCTCCCTCACTATTTCTGGGATGTATTGCGGGCTTTGTCTTTGCTCGTATATGGAATATGTACGACCTCCTTGGTATCCAACTTCCCGAGGGCAACTTTGCCATGCTAGGCATGTGTGGTGTGATGAGTGGTGTGATGCATGCTCCTCTTACTGGTATTTTCCTTATCGCTGAGCTTACGGGTGGTTATGGAATGTTTGTGGCTCTGATGATGGTGGCCGTTGTGGCGTATATGACCATCAAATGGTTTGAGCCCCATAGTATCTATGCTATGCGTCTGGCACAACGTGGCGAATTGCTCACCCACCATACCGACCGTTCTGTGCTCACTCTCATGAGTATGGATTCCGTGATAGAGAAGCAAGACAAGATGCTATTCCCCGACCAGACGCTGGGCGATGCGGCAAACCTTGTGGCCAGTAGCAAGGGATATATCTTCCCGGTGGTAAATCGTCAGATGCAGTTGGTGGGTATATTGCGAATGGATGACATACGCCATTTGGTGTTCCGTCCGGAGCTCTTCAATCGTTTTCGTGTATCCCAACTTATGGCCGAATCGCCGGCTCTAATCAGAGTGAATGATAGTATGGATTCCGTGATTCGCACTTTCGACCGTACTCGCGCCTGGAATCTCCCCGTGGTTGACCAAGACAATATCTTCGTTGGTTTCATTCGCAAGAGCACAGTGCTTTCCATCTATCGAGAAATTCTTACCGACTTCTCTCAGGATTAATCTCTCTCCCTGCTCCTCGTCTCCCTGCTTGTTTTGGCCGCTTTGTTGTATTAAAGAGATAGACAGAGAGACCAGTAAAGAAAAATGTGGGCAATTACTCCACCTGTATATCCTCCCTATTGATTTTATGCCAAGAGAATAGCGGGAGCAAGTCTTGTGGCGAAGCATCGTATGCTTTGTCTGTGAGCCCTGCCAGGTAGGCTAGATTACCAATGATTTCCTGTGCCGTCTTGCCCTCTTGCCTCATGAAGCCCAGGTCCATACTCTTGTCGCGTTTGCACAGGCGCTGGCCCTGCATATTGCAGAGTAGGGGATGGTGTATGAAGTTAACAGCCTCGTGTATGTTGGGGAAAAGTACTTTTCTCAAGTGTATCTGTTGTGGAGATGAGAGCAGTAGGTCGCGTCCACGCACTATCTCGTTCACTCCCATCAATGCATCGTCTATCACCACCGCCAATTGGTAGGCCCAAGCCCCATCTTTGCGTCTGATGATATAGTCGCCACAATGCTCTGTCAGATTGATGCTCTGTTCGCCATAGTGTCCATCCACAAAGGGAATATTCTCGTCAGGCACCATCAGTCGTATGGTTGCCGCTTGACTGATGAGAGTGGATGCCAGAGAATCTTCTGAGGGACTGAGACTATCGGAAGGGGAGGGGATAGAACTTTGAACAGAGTGATGCTCTGGTCGGCAGGTGCCTTTGTACACTATGCGCCCATCAGTTTCGTGTGGAGCCTGGGTGGCCATAATGTCGGCACGAGTGCAATAGCAGGGATATATCATCTGCATCGTGGCCAATTGTTTCAGATATTGCTCATATATGTCTCCGCGTTGGCTTTGCCATACGGGGGCTCCGTCCCATGTCAGACCAAGCCATTGCAGGTCGTCCATCAATTGGAGCGCGTATTCCTTTTTGCTGCGCTGAGGGTCAAGGTCCTCTATGCGAAGAACCCATTCGCCTCCCTTGCTCTTGGCGGAAAGCCATGATAGGAGAGCACAAAAAACGTTGCCTAAATGCATGCGCCCCGTTGGCGAAGGCGCGAATCTACCTCGTGTCATGGTGCAAAGGTAAGGCTTTTTTCTCAAATTCCAACAATATGCATATTTCCCAGTATTCAACTGGTGGCTATTCGGATTATAATGTGTACTTTTGTGCGCAAAAAGCACGAATACAATATCAAAACAAAAAAAATACACAGAATGAAAAAGACTCTTTTATCCATGCTATCAGTGGCAATGATTGCTTTGCTGATGGTTTCTTGTGGCGAAAGCAGAAGCTACGAGACGGTTAAGGGAGACCCCATGCAGAGCCGTATCTATACACTAGACAACGGTCTGAAGGTCTATTTGACCGTCAATAAGGAGGCTCCCCGTATTCAAACCTACATTCCCGTTCGTGTGGGAGGAAAGAATGACCCTGCCGAAACAACGGGTCTTGCACACTATTTCGAGCATCTTATGTTCAAGGGTACGGAGAGTTTTGGTACTCAGAACTATGCCGAAGAAAAACCATTGCTTGACCAGATTGAGGCGCTCTTTGAAGTATATCGTACTAAGACAGACGAAGCAGAGCGTGCGGCAATTTATCGTCAGATAGATAGCATCTCATACGAAGCCTCCAAACTGGCCATTCCCAACGAGTATGACAAGCTGATGGCTGCTATCGGAGCCTCTGGCACTAATGCCTATACTGGATATGATGTGACATGCTACGTGGAGGATATCCCCTCCAACCAGTTGGACAATTGGGCAAAGATACAGGCCGACCGTTTTAAACATAATGTAATACGAGGTTTTCATACCGAACTGGAGACCGTGTACGAGGAGAAGAATATGAGCCTTACCAAGGACGGCAGAAAGGTGATTGATGCTATCCTGGGCGCACTCTACACCAAGCACCCTTATGGAACTCAGACCATTCTGGGCAGTCAGGACCACCTGAAAAATCCTTCTATTACCAACATTAAGAACTTCTACAAGCAATGGTATGTGCCCAATAATATGGCCATCTGTATGTCTGGCGATTTCGACTATGACGAGGCCATGGATGTCATTGAAAAGTATTTTGGCGATATGCAACCCAATGAAGACTTGCAGATGCTCAACTTTGAGGCAGAGGCCGAGATTACATCACCTGTACAGCGCGAGGTATTGGGCCTGGAGGCCGAAAATGTTACGATAGCATGGCGCCTTCCTGGTGCTGCTTCAGACGAGGCGTTGATGCTCGAGGTGGCCGATGCTATTATGAACAATGGCAAGGCTGGCATTATCGACCTCAATCTCCTGCAGGAACAGAAACTCCTCTCTGCTTTTTCTTTCCCATATTCAATGTCCGACTATACTTCCTACATCCTTCAGGGCTCTCCCAAAGATGGACAGGAACTGGAAGAGGTTAGGTCCATGCTGCTTGCACAGGTAGATTCATTGCGCCAGGGCAATTGGGACGAATCTCTCCTATCGGCAGGTATAGCCAATTATAAATTGCGTATGCAGGAAATGCTTGAGGACAACGAATCACGTGCAGACCTTTTCGTACAGGCATTCATCAACAATCAGTCGTGGGCAGATGTGGTGCAGCGCATAGAGAAGATGGAAAAGATTACCAAGGCCGATGTGGTGGCATTTGCCAATGCTTATCTCAAAGACAATAACTATGCCGTGGTGTACAAGCGTCAGGGCGAAGACCCCAACATCAAGAAGGTAGACAAGCCCACAATTACCCCCATTTTCATGAACCGTGACACAACCAGCGCATTTCTCCGAGAGATACAAACCTCTGTCGTTGCTCCAATACAACCTGTATTCGTAGATTTCAGCACCGACATGAGTAAGGGTGCCATTGGAAATTTGCCTCTGCTTTACAAGAAGAATGAAACAAATGACGTGTTTGCCCTACAGTACATATATGACTTCGGTACATCCGAGATAAAGGAACTGGACATTGCCACCTCATACCTCGATTATCTGGGTACGTCAGATATGACGGCAGCCGAAATAAAACTGGCATTCTACAATTTAGCATGTAACTATGACATCAGCGTAAGCAAGGACAGACTTGTTGTCACTCTCGATGGTCTTGCAGAGAATATGCCCCAGGCAATGACCCTCTTAGAGAAAGTTCTGGCCGATGCACAACCCGACAAGCAGGCTTATGACGGACTCGTGAACGATATTCTGAGAGCACGCCTTAATGCTAAGGCCAACCAGCAGGAAAACTTTGCACGTTTGCAGGTATATACATTCTATGGCCCTAATAATTCTTCTAAGAATATCCTAAGCGAGGCAGAGTTGCGTAGCATGGCCCCTGAGACTCTGTTGAAGCACATATCGCAGTTGTCCACATATGAGCATCGTGTCCTGTACTATGGCCCCTTGAGCATGGACGAAGTCTCTTCCTCGGTAGAATCATTGCATAAGGTATCTGCGAACCTTACCCCCGTGCCCAATAATGATGCTTTCAAGTTGCAGACCGTAAATGACAATGTTATCTATCTGGCTCCATATGATGCAAATCAGATATATATGATTACCTACTCTTCCAAGGGGGAGAAGTATGATGCGAAGAAGTCGCCCGTGCTGAATATGTACAACGAATACTTCGGTGGCGGTATGAACAGTATCGTCTTCCAGGAGATGCGCGAGGCACGCGGTCTTGCCTATAGTGCCTACGCACTGGCTATGGAACCAACTCGTCTGGAAGACCCCTACGGATACTTAACAGTGATAGCCACACAGAACGACAAGATGATAGATGCCATTACGGCCTTTGAGGAAATCATCAACAATATGCCTCTCAGCGAGCAGGCCTTTGCCATTGCCAAGGAAGCCATCATCAGCAGATTGAGCTCTGAGCGTATTACCAAAGCAGATGTCCTCAACTATTATCTTGCACAGGAGGAACTGGGACTTTCAGAGGACACTCGCCAGCAACTTTATGAAGCCGTGCAGACAATGACTTTGGAAGATGTAAGGGCCTACCAGCAGGCAAACGTGAAGGACCGCAAGACCATCACCGCTATTCTTGGTCGTGAGAGCGACCTTGATATGAAGTCGTTGGAGAAATTCGGCAAGATAGTACGTCTCACCCAGGAAGACCTCTTCGGTTATTGATCAAATAATATTAAAGAATACTTATACATAATGTCCGCAGTACCCCAATGTCGAGGTATTGCGGATATTTTTTGTACGCTCAGCATGAGCATTAGCTACCGGGTGCAAGTCCCTAGCGAGCCCTAATAGCGGGAATCGCATAGCCCAAGGCAAGGGTGTCCATCGTGAGGTGGAATCTGAAGGAAGCTGGCGGCAAACATCTGGTCTGACGAACAGAAACTTCATATAAGGCATATGCCCGTGGGTAAGGTTGCAAGACAAACTAAAGCCCCATAGCTATTCGGAACGGGCGGTGTAAATGAGGCAGACATAAGATGGAAAGTTAATGCCCTTATCTGAGGAGGTCTTACGGACATGGCTAATAGCAAGCAAGAGTAAAAACCATGGAGCAAAACTTGCCGTAAGAAGTCAGCCGAGGTCATAGTAGTACTGATTTCAACACTC
>JAZLBF010000069.1:0-9523 GCA_045613565.1 Bacteroidaceae bacterium | reverse complement strand
TATCTTCACATTTTGCACGGCATCCGTAGGCATATTCACTAGCGCAGTATTCACATCGCCAAAGAAAGGTTTGCCATCTACAAGGATTTGGTTCACTACCTTTCCCAAGTATGTCAAGTTGCCATCGCGGTCAACGCTGATGCCTGGCAATTGCTTCATCAGTGCTGCTAGCGAAGCATTTGGTGGTAAACGAAGAGCAGCGGTATTAAATAATAATGTATCCTTCTTCATGGTCATCATACGCGCCAGAGCACTAACATTCAGTTCATCCATATCCGTAGTGATGGGAATCATTTTTAGGATACCAAGTTTGAGTAGAGGTTCCTGCTTGCTAAGTTGTACATTGCGCACCAATGGTGTGAAGCCCATTATTTTTGCACAGACAATATACTGTCCTGCCTTTTGGGCTGAGAGCAAGAATTCTCCCTTGTCATTGGTGTTGGTACTAGCCACAAGGACAGAGTCATTGCTGAGCAACTGAATGTTTACTTGAGGCAATACCTCTCTGGTATCGCTCTCAACGATACTACCGCTCACCTCATACTTTTGAGCAACGGCACTAATGCCCCAAAATGCGAGGCAGATGGTTAAGATAAAGGTTCTCATTGTAGAATGATATTTGTTAGGTTTCGCTTTGCAAATATCGTCATTCTACAATGCAACTACCCTCTGTCTCGCGTGACAAAAATGTGACAACTGCGTGACAGAGGGTCGTTCTGATATCTAGAAAGTAAAAATACGTATATTGTAGCTTAATCTCTCTATTTAGGAGAGTAGCATCACTTCTCAATGATTGTTCCTCGTTTTGCCTCGATATCGGTGAAATGAGTGATTACCACACGCTTTACGCCTTCGTTTAGACTATCAAAAGCATTGTCTAGTTTGGGAATCATGCCACCAGATACTATACCGTCCTGTTTCAACTGGGCATAGATTTCGGTATTGATGCTAGAGATTACACTATCATCGTCATCTGCATTGGCCATCACGCCAGGCTTTTCAAAACAGAAGGTCAATGTTACATCAAAGTCATCTACCAAGGCCTTTGCCACGGTGGAAGCCATGGTATCTGCATTGGTATTGAGGATATTGCCCTTTCCATCATGGGTAAGCGGAGCAACTACGGGCACTACCGCCTCCACACCTTCAAGGGGTTTGATGAGAGCGGTCAGACGCTTGCCATTAGCACTATCCACATCGCCTACGAAACCAAAGTCTACCATCTGCTGAGTTCCATCGTCCATGGTGACCATCTTAGGCTCTCGCTTATGACTACGGATAATATCCATGTCGGCACCAGTAAGACCTACGGCGTTAACACCCTCGGCTTGCAAAGCGGCAACAATGCGCTTGTTTACCAAGCCACCATACACCATAGTCACCACCTGAAGCATGCTTTCATCCGTAACACGGCGTCCACCAATCATCTGGCTCTCAATACCCAATTGAGCAGCTATCTTAGTAGCAGAACGACCACCACCATGCACTAGCACCTTGTAGCCAGGCATCGTAGCAAATTGGCTTATCAGTTCCTTGAGCGAGGTGGCATCCTCCACTACGGCGCCACCCACTTTGATTACATTTATCTTGTCCATAACTAGCTATTCCTGAGAGCTATAGAATCTCACACCGGTAAGACTTATTCCAAATATGTGTAGCCATAAAGGCCAGCACGATAATTGCTAATGAATTCCTTGCCCTCGGCATCGGTAATCTTGCCATCCTTGACGGCCTTGCTCACCCAAATCTCCAAGCGGCGTACCAACTTCTTGGGCTCGTACTGAACGTACTCCAACACATCGGCAACGGTCTCACCATCAATGATTTGCTCTATCTCATAGCCACCATTGCTATCCACCGAGATGTGCACGGCATTGGTATCGCCAAAGAGATTGTGCATATTGCCCATAATCTCCTGATAAGCACCTACGAGGAATACACCGATATAGTAATGCTCACCATGCTTGATGGTATGTAAGGGGAGATAGCTGGTTTGCTGAGTACCATTGACATAAGCCGAAATCTTACCGTCCGAGTCGCAAGTAATATCTTGCAATGTAGCAGAGCGAGTAGGTTTCTCGTCTAGGCGTTCGATAGGCATGATGGGGAATAGTTGGTCGATACCCCAAGAGTCTGGCATGCTCTGGAAGAGAGAGAAGTTGCAGAAATACTTATCTGCCATCTGCTTGTCCAGAGTGCGCAACTCATCGGGTACATGCTTCTGATGATGAGCCAATTCCGCCACCTCATGACTGATTGCCCAGTAAAGGCTCTCTATCTGAGCACGAGTCTTCAAGTCGATAATACCATGGCGGAAGAGGTCAAGAGCCTCCTCGCGGATATCCTCTGCATCGTGCCAATCCTCAAGCATAGAACGGCTAGAAAGTTTGTCCCAAATCTCAGTTAGGTCGTGTACCAACTTGTGGTCCTCTGCCGAAGGTTGGAAGTCCTCTGGCATCTTAGGAGCGGTAACACTCTCCATTACATCCAAAATCAACACAGAGTGATGAGCTGTTAGGCTACGACCACCCTCAGTGATAAGGTTGGGATGAGGAATATTGTTCTTGTTAGAAGCCTCAACGAAGGTATAAACACAGTCGTTGACATACTCCTGAATGCTATAGTTGACAGAACTCTCTGAATTGCTACTTCTGGTACCATCATAGTCGACACCAAGGCCACCACCGCAATCCACAAACTTGATGTTGTAGCCCATAGCATGCAATTGCACGTAGAACTGAGCAGCCTCCTTCAAAGCAGTAGAGATGCGGCGAATCTTTGTTATCTGACTACCGATATGGAAGTGGATGAAGCTCAAGCAATCCTTCAAGTCCATCTCCTCCAAAGTTTGTAGGGCGGTAAGAAGCTCAGAGCTATTCAAACCAATCTTGCTGGCATCGCCACCGCTCTCTTGCCACTTGCCACTACCACTAGAAGCCAACTTGATACGGATACCCAAATTGGGACGTACACCTAGCTTAGCAGCTGTATCTGCGATAATCTTAAGTTCGGGCAATTTCTCCACCACGAGGAATACGCGCTTACCCATCTTCTGAGCCAACAAAGCAAGCTCGATGAAGTTTTGGTCCTTATGACCATTACAGATGATGAGCGAGTCAGAATCCATGTGAGTAGCCAATACGGCATGCAACTCGGGCTTACTACCAGCCTCAAGACCAAGATTGTATCTCTTACCATGGCTGATAATCTCCTCTACCACGGGACGCATCTGATTAACCTTAATAGGATAGATGATAAAATGCTCACCCTGGTAGTTGTATTCCTTTCCAGCCATACGGAAACATGCATCCGTCTTCTGGATTCTACTATCAAGAATATCTGGGAAACGAAGTAGCATTGGGGCAACGACATGCTTCGTTGCGAGACGGTCAACCACCTCTTTCAAGTCAATGCGTGCACCATTCTTCTTTGGTTCTACATAAACATGTCCTTTCTCGTTGATACCAAAGAAATTCACACCCCAACCCTTAATGTTGTAGAGTTCTTCTGAGTCCTCAATGCGCCACTTTTTCATTATCAGTCAATAAAAAAATAGTTTTGGTTTGTTATTTGTTAATCTTATCTTTCTCGAAAAGTATTTTGTTGATGTACCTACAAGGATTTAAATACCTGTGGCCTCACGCAGTAATCTTACGCTTTCATCCACTTTTTCCCTTGAATTCAATAGGTCTACATCAAAGATATGTTGTGCCTTCATATAGAAGGGTTCTCTCGTGTTGAGCATACCTTGTATGTAAGAGGTGAGTTCCTCCTCGGTCTTGCCAAGGATAAGAGGTCTCACCACCTTGCCCATCTTGAGATGAGCGGAAAGCACCTCTGCCGAAGCCTTCAGATAGATGGTGGTGCAGAGCGAATTCATGTAATCCATATTGTCGAAGAAGCAAGGAGTGCCTCCACCACAAGAAATTACCACGTTTTCAAATTCGGCCACCTCATGAAGCATATTGCGCTCAATCTCTCGGAAGCCCTCTTCGCCACGCTCCTCAAATATCTGTGCCACCGTCTTATGGAAGCGCATCTCTATGTACCAATCCAGGTCGTAGAACTGTACCCCCAAGTCCTTGGCAAGTGCATGACCAATGGTGGTCTTGCCTGCGCCCATGTATCCTAGCAAGATAATGCTCTTCATACTCTGCTTCTAGCACTCTGGTAGTATTATTTTCTCTTCCTTGTTGACTTGGCCGCAGGAGCAGGAGCATTGTTGATTATCTCCATGCACTCCTCGTAGGTCAACTCAGAAGCCTTCTCGTGAAGATTCCTGGGCAACTTATAGTTCTGTCCCTTATAGAAAAGGTAAGGACCGTATCTACCGTTCATTACCTCCAGCTCGGCATCCTCTTCAAAGTCCTTCAGGTGCTTTCTTGCCTCATCCAGACGGAACTGAAGTATTATCTGTACTGCTTGCTCAAGGCTGATGGTGAGAGGGTCACTCTCCTTGGGCATGGAGATATATGTCTTACCTATGTTGATATAAGCACCATACTTACCTGCACCAATCTTTACCAATTCTCCATCGAAGTCGCCCAATTCGCGAGGCAATTTGAACAATTCCAAAGCCTCAGCCAGAGTGATTGTCTCCATGCTTTGCTCCTTCTTCAACTGAGCAAATCTGGGTTTCTTCTCGCTATCTGTGCTACCTATCTGAACCACAGGGCCAAAGCGTCCGATTTTCACCATCACGGGTTCGCCTGTCTTGGGATCTTCACCCAACAAGCGCTCGCCCACGCGATGCTCGTTTCTGCTATTCATGCTTTGTTCCACCTTGGGTTCGAAATCCTCGTAGAACTTGCGAATCATCTGTATCCAATCTGCCTTGCCCTCGGCAATATCGTCAAATTCCTTTTCCACCTCAGCGGTAAAGTTGTAATCCATGATTTCAGGGAAACTATCCTTCAAGAAATCATTCACCACGATACCAGTATCCGTGGGGAGCAACTTACCTCTCTCTGCGCCAAGCACAATTTCCTTCTGCGAAGCGGTAATGCTATCGCCCTTGAGTGAAAGCACTGTATATGGCACTGACTCGCCTGGACGGTCACCCTTCTGTACGTACTCGCGCTCCTGGATGGTGGTAATGGTTGTAGCATAAGTAGAAGGACGACCGATGCCCAATTCCTCCAACTTCTTTACCAACGAAGCCTCATTGTATCTCATGGGGCGCTGGCTATATCGCTGTGTAGCCACAATCTCATTGTTAGCAAGTGTCTGGCCACTCTTTACCATTGGCAATAGACGCTCGCTTGACTCGCCTTCCTCGTCCTCAGAGATATTGGCATTGTGTGCCTGATATACTTTCAAGAAACCATCAAAGGTAATCACCTCACCAGCAGCCACAAATTGACAATCCTTCATGCCACTGATATTTATCAGCACCTGAGTGCGCTCTATCTGTGCATCTGCCATCTGGCTGGCAATGGTTCTCTTCCAAATCAGTTCATAGAGGCGACGCTCCTGACCAGAACCCTGTATCTCCGTATTCTCCATGTATGTGGGACGGATAGCTTCGTGAGCCTCCTGAGCACCCTTACTACTGGTATGATACTGACGTATAGACACATATTCCTTGCCCATGGTTTCGGTGATGTGCTTCTTGCTGGCATTCAAGCATAGCTTAGATAGGTTTACGCTATCCGTACGCATGTAGGTAATCATACCGTTTTCATACAAGCGCTGAGCTATCATCATCGTCTGAGCCACACTCAATCCTAGCTTATGAGCAGCCTCCTGCTGAAGGGTAGAGGTGGTAAATGGAGGTGCTGGGCTTCTCTTGGCGGGCTTCTTGGTCACCTCTTGTATAGTAAAGGTGGCTCCCTTGCATGCCTCCAGGAATGCCTCTGCCTCTTCCCTAGTCTGGAAGCGACGAGACAACTCTGCTCTTATCTCCTCACCACTTTCTGTGAGGAACTGGCCAGTCACCCTGTAAGATGCTTCGCTTTCGAAGGCAATAACTTCTCTTTCCTTCTCCACAATAAGACGCACCGCTACGCTCTGCACACGACCTGCCGAGAGAGCTGGCTTAACCTTGCGCCATAGCACTGGGCTCAACTTAAAACCTACAATTCTATCCAACAAGCGGCGTGCCTGCTGGGCATTGACTAGATTGCTATCTATCTGACGAGGATTCTTGATGGCCTCCAAGATAGCATTCTGGGTAATCTCATGAAAGACAATACGCTTTGTGCGCTTGGGGTCAAGCTCTAGCACCTGCTGCAAGTGCCAAGAGATGGCTTCTCCTTCGCGGTCTTCATCGGATGCGAGCCAGACGGTTTCCGCCTCCTCCGACATCTTCTTCAGCGTTTGCACCAATTTCTGCTTGTCGGCAGGTATCTCATATTGAGGAGCAAAGGTGTTTGTGTCTATGCTAAAGTTCTTCTTCTTAAGATCTCTGATGTGTCCATAGGAGGACTGTACTTTGTAGTCCTCGCCTAAAAACTTCTCGATGGTTTTTGCCTTGGCTGGACTCTCCACGATAACCAGGTTCTTATTCATTTTCTACGTCAATTTTGTAAATGCTGGTCGCAAAGATAAGCTATTTTTCTCATTATATAATATGGATTATAAAAAAACTTGAAGAAAATTTTGCTGCTTTATTTCTTTTATTTATCTTTGTCTTTGACAAAAGAAAATAAGCGTATTTTTTTTAAGTATTAACCCAGAAAAGAATAGCGATATGGTAGCAAGTTTTATTGAGTGGTACAATGCACTCACCCCCACTTTGCAGGTTTATTGGACTATTGCGTTGATTACCTCGTTGGTATTTGCCGTTCAGATGATACTCACTTTCATCGGCATTGGTGATATGGATGGCGACGTGGATTTGGGCGATGCCGACTTTAGTGGCGACGGAAGCACATTGGATGTTGGTGGTGCCTTGCAATTGTTTACCATCCGCAATTTCATCAACTTCCTCCTCGGCCTCGGTTGGGGTGGTGTATGCCTCTATCCCTTCATCACCAATCCATTGCTGCTGGCTCTGGCTGCTATCTTAGTGGGTTTGGTATTTGTATCCATATTCTTATTTATATACCGTCAGATGATGAAGCTAGAGCGCAATGGTGCTTACCACATTGATGACTCCGTTGGCAAGGTAGTTGACGTTTATCTCACCATCCCTGCTCAGCGCTCAGGCAATGGCAAGGTGCAAATCAGTTTCAATGGCTCCGTTCAGGAGATTATCGCACTCACCGACGATGACACCCCCATACGCAGCGGTGCCAAGGTGCGTGTATTGGAAGTGATAGATGGCTCCTCTGTCCTTGTTACCCGCATGTAAGCAATCCTTTTCTTCCGCAGAAAACAATTTTCAAAAACCTAAAACAATAAAATCACTATGAATGAACCCATTATCTATGGCACCGTCATTGGCGTTGTGGTGCTAGTTTTGCTCGTAATGGCGTTGCTTAATCGCTACCGCCGTTGCCCTTCCGACAAGATTCTAGTTGTATATGGTACCACCGGCGACCGTGGCTCTGCCAAGTGTGTGCATGGTGGCGGTACCTTCGTTTGGCCCGTAATTCAAGACTATGCTTATTTGTCACTTACACCAATAGGTATTGATGCCAACCTTACTAATGCACTTTCTCGTCAGAACATCCGCGTGGACGTGCCCTGCCGCTTTACCGTAGGTATCAGCACAGAACCAGAGTCTATGCTAGCTGCTGCTGAGCGCCTTCTAGGTCTTCAGTCTTCTCAGATTCAGGAAATGGCACGTGATATCCTCTTTGGTCAGTTGCGTTTGGTTATCGCTACTATGAGCATTGAGGAACTAAACTCTGACCGTGATAAGTTCCTAGAGGCAATCACCGCCAATGTGGAGGTAGAATTGAAGAAGATTGGTCTTCGCCTCATCAACGTAAACGTAACCGATATCAAGGACGAGAGCGGCTATATCGAGGCTCTTGGTCAGGAAGCTGCTGCTAAGGCTATCAACGAAGCTAAGGTTCGCGTAGCAGAGCAGGAAAAGGTCGGTGAGATTGGTAAGGCTGAGGCTGTTCGTGAAACTCGTATCCGTACCGCTGAGGCTAATGCTCAGGCCGTACAGGGTGAGAACGAGGCAAAGATTGCCATCGCCAACTCAGAAGCAAATCGTCGTGAGCGCGAGGCAGAAGCTCAGCGCAAGGCTATTGCAGCAGAAAAGGTAGCACAGGCTCAGGCACTAGAGGAGGCTTACGCTGCTGAGCAGAAGGCCGAAGATGCACGTGCCGACCGTGACCGTGCTAGCCAGAACGCTAATGTCATCGTGGCTCAGGAGATTGAAAAGCGCCGTTTGGTTATCGCTGCAGAGGCAGAGGCAGAGCAAAAGCGCGTCAATGCTAAGGGTGAAGCTGATGCTATCTACGCTAAGATGGAAGCAGAGGCTAAGGGTCTGTACGAGATTCTTACCAAGCAGGCCGAGGGTTACGACCGCATGATTAAGGCTGCTGGTGGTGATGCTACCAAGGCTTACACCTTGCTATTGCTCGAGAAACTACCCGAACTCGTTAAGACTCAGGTCGAGGCTATCAAGGGTATCAATATCGACAAGGTTACCGTATGGGATGGCGGAGCTGGCAATGCCAATGGCCAGACCTCTACAGCCAACTTCCTCGCTGGTCTTATGAAGTCAGTACCTCCATTGAACGACCTCTTCGACCAGGCTGGCATGGCTCTACCCGAATACCTTGCTAAGAAGAAGGACGAAGAACCAACACCTGAGAAATAGCACAAAAGGAAATAATATTTTCATGAGTACCTCCGTAGTGATTACGTGGGTGCTCATTTTTTTTGTACGCTCATCAGAGCATTTCCCTCCTTCACACCCACATTTCCATACCCAACAAGGAAGCAAAACGAGCAGTTTTAGGGTAAATTTGCAAAAAATATGCAAAAATTCCTCGTAAAATTTTGCTGATTAAAAAAAATGCCCTACCTTTGCACTCGCAAACAAGCCCAGATGGCGGAATAGGTAGACGCGTTGGTCTCAAACACCAATACCGCAAGGTGTGCCGGTTCGATCCCGGCTCTGGGTACAGAAGATGGAGTTTCAGTAATGAAGCTCCATCTTTCTTTTTGCCACATCGCCTCGCTGATATATTAGGTATTGGCAGAGTGAAAAAATAGCTGTTTAACTGTGATTTTAGCGTAGAGCCCGGCTCATCGTTCATCGCTCAGGATTTGTCTTCTGTTGGTGCCCAGTCGCTTGATGGAGATGTGTATCCAGCAGGTGGTGGTGCGTTGTTCCCAGATCAGTTGGTCGTAGATGGGAAGGGTGGAGAGATAGCGGAAGTACTCTTTGCCCTCATGCCATGATGGCAGGGATATGTCTGCTGCTTCACCCGTGAGGTGCTGACTGTTCGGTGCGCCACCTACGGCTTGGTTCAGAGCCTTGGTGCGAAATCCGCTGGATATGGTGATGGGTCCGAAGCGGTCGCGCAGGGGTTGCAGCACCATGTGGCAGAGGAAGGCAAGGTTCAGCACCACCTCCATGTCCACGTTGTCATTGTTTATGCCAAGTCTTTTGGCG
>JAZLBF010000068.1:0-9665 GCA_045613565.1 Bacteroidaceae bacterium | reverse complement strand
AAAGAAAAGTAGAATAACTATATGGTTATCGTTAATTTATCTAATTGTATCTATTACTGGTATTGTATTGTTAAGTATTAAAGGTGCTAATACAGATATAGGACTGTGGCATTATAGAATAGGCATTGTTCTAACAATTATCGGTGTCGGACATTTCATAAAACGCTTTCCTATATTGCGAAAGAGCATCAGTAAATGACACCAGTTTTTGACACCAGTTTGCTTAACTAAAGACAAAACTTTGTGTTAAAGTATTGATAATAAAGTTAAAATATTTAACCTATATTTAACTATTCTAGTCGAATGGGAATAATTCGAAGATATTAAAACATATCACGATAGAGCCTCAGCCCTCCGTAGGGTTGGGGCTTTTCTTTTCCACTTCTCGCTTTCTCTTTAGCAAATTGCATTTCCTAGATTTCCCTTCTTGATTTTCATTGCGAAAAAGGGATTTCCAATGTTTCCTTTGTCCTCTCCTGACTTGCGAAACGATTTCCAAACGTTTACTTGTACTCTCCCAAACGGAAAACCTACACAAAAAAAATAACTGACTACCTGACTACTCGACTACCCTAGCAATCAAAACATAAAAAAGACAGTCAGGTAATCAGGTAGTCAGATGTTTTTCGAAGAAGATTGCATCCGCATGGCTCAAAAATGATAATCTTTGCTAGTATTGAGAAGGAATACTCCTTACTAATTTTGTCATTTCATTATTTTTCCATACTTTTGCACAGAATGACGAACGAAGAAATCATAGTCACGGTTACCTTTGCCTGTTGTGCCGCCGCACATTTTACAGGTCTTAGCATAATGGGAATATTGGCCAGACATAGGGTGCAGTACCTTAGTTTGGCTTGGATATTGGCCATTTTTGCCGTCGTTTCCACCATAGTAGCTTTCTACGGCAAGAGCGTTGCTGCTGGTGCGCCAGGTATCCTAAACCCCTACATGCTCTTGGTAATTGATGGTGCCATATTCTTGCAGAGTATCTATTCGCTTGGACTTGTCATGCCTGGTTTCCTGCAATTAGAGCGAATGATAAAATATGCTAGCCCGCTTGTGATTCTTGCAATAGTGTACATGATTGCTATCTTCCCAGCAGGCAAACTAACTTGGGTATTCTCTGCGCAAGAGTTGTTCAACAATATCTGGTCTCTTGATGTGATTCTGCGTCTGATAGGTTTGGCCATGGGCGTGTACTATACGGCAAACATTATTCTGTTGCCACGCCGTATAGCGTACAAGACCAGTTTCCCCATGTCGCTATTCGTCTATATCGTAGTTCTAGTGGGCTCTATCGTGCTATATTTATACACAGCCTTAGACTGGACTCCTTATTTGATATGCGCATATGCTTCCGTGTTCACGGTGGTAAACTTCTTCTGGGTGTGTCACACCATGGAGATACTGGTAATCAATCTCCCCCACCCCAATATTAAAGTTGAGATTCCTGAAGAGGAAGTAGTGGTCAATGACGAGCAAGCCGAGAAGGACGAACAAGCAGAATTGGCCAAGCTAGCCGACTTCAACGAGATGAACCAAAAGCGCTACTTGCGCGTTCAATCATGGATGCAAAACAACAAGGATGCGTGGAAAAACAACAGATTCACCAGAGACAAATTATGCGAAGAAACCGGCATAAATCGACAATTGATGCTCCAATGCCTTCGTAGTCAGGGACACAATAATATACACGAATACATCACCGCCTATAGAGTGGAAGAACTGAAAAGATTAATCCGTTTGGGAGAGGTCTTGTCTATATCCGATTGTGATATTGTTGGTTTCACCGCTCCCAAGACGGCACGTTCTTGTTTTGAGCGCATTGAAGGCAAAAACCTAGACGAATACATCCAGCAATACAGAAAGGAGCAATAGGCTACATCCCCCCACTCCGCATTGCTACCACGTGATGCTAAGTACTTTTTATTAGTTTTTTCTTGTTCGTCTGACCTTATTTTTGTAATTTTGTGCCTGAATATTATAAATTAGGTGACATCGGATTAGGAACGCTCTGATGGACTTAATTTTTAGCACAAGAAAAACATTAAGGATATAACAAAATACATCTGAAAATAAACCTCTATTCTCTTGGCTTGTCTTAGGTCAAGTACAAATTAGAATTGAGGTATATATCACACATGAGAGTTGTATTGACCATAATCATGCTCGTTGGCGCGATGCTGAAAGCGATTTCGGCACCAGCACCTTTGTCGTATCCTAGCGAAGAAGGACTTAAAATAGACAGTATTACTCGAATCAAGTATAGCGTAAACGAGAAAATAGTACCTGGCAAGATGAGCCACTCCACACACCCAGTACGTATGCGTGTGGTGGGTAATGCCGTGCGTATCCAGAGCACAGAAAGCCAAATCTTGCCTATCTATACTCACAACAAGACCTTCTACCTAGTCATGCGCCTCAACAAAGGCATCAATTGGCTGAACGGTTTGCCCAAGGGGCGTTATTACATTAATAGCGAATTGGTGACGATAAAATAATTCATTACACATGGAAGAAATAATCTCTAAGGTTCCACGCGAGCTAATCAAAGCCGAGTTGACAGAAGAACGCAAACTGCGCAAAACAAACAAGAGCGGCAACGATATCTATATCGTAACATGGCAGGACTCTCCCAACACACTACGAGAGATAGGTCGTCTCAGGGAGATTGCCTTCAGAGCAGCTGGCGGTGGAAGCGGAAAGAGCATGGACTTGGATGAATATGACACCTGCGACAATCCCTACAAGCAACTCATCGTTTGGGACCCCGAAGAGGAAGAAATCCTAGGCGGATACCGATATATCTTGGGTAGCGATTGGAAGATTGCTGATGATGGACAACCAATGTTGGCCACTAGCCACATGTTCCATTTCTCTGAGAAGTTTATGAAGGAGTATGCTCCCTTGACCATAGAATTAGGACGCTCATTCGTAACCCTAGAGTATCAAAGTAGCCGTATGGGTACTAAGGGCCTATTTGCATTAGACAACCTATGGGATGGACTTGGCGCCGTGACCGTCATAGAGCCCAATGTCCGCTATCTCTTTGGCAAGTTCACCATGTATCCCTCTTACGATAGATTTTGCAGGGACATGATTATCTTCTTCCTCAACAAACATTTCCCTGACAACGACAGGCTTATTACAGCTATCAAACCTCTTGATTATGAGCACGACACAAAGCAATTTGAAGAATTGCTCGTGGAGGATAAGTTCAAGGCTGACTATCGAATACTGAACAAGGCCGTTCGTGAGCGCGGACAAAACATTCCTCCATTGGTCAATGCATACATGGGACTTTCTCCCACGATGAAATTATTTGGCACAGCTATCAACGAGGGCTTTGGTAATGTGGAAGAAACTGGTATCCTGATTACCATAGACGAAATTCTGCCAGAAAAGCGTATGCGACATATCGATTCCTTTGCGGCAGAGCACCCCGAACTGATACAAGCCAGTTCTGAAGCAAAGAAAATATTCTATCCCGTTGATTAACAATAAACAACATACAAATCCTTCTCTAGCTGCTATTCTAAAAGCACACCTCTAACAAAATGAATTGGGAACAATTACTTTCTAACAAAAGACTTGGCCAAGAGCAACAGCCTCATCGTAAGGACGACCGCACTGAATTTCAGCGCGATTACGATAGACTTATTTTCTCTGCTCCCTTCAGACGTCTACAAAACAAGACCCAAGTATTTCCTTTGCCAGGAAGTATATTCGTACATAATCGACTAACCCATTCCTTGGAGGTGAGCAGCGTTGGACGTTCATTGGGAAACGATGTAGGCAGACTACTCTTAGAAAAACACCCAGAGCTACGCGACACCCACATCATGGAATTGGGTAGCATAGTATCGGCTGCTTGCTTGGCTCACGACCTAGGTAATCCTCCCTTTGGACATAGTGGTGAGAAAGCAATAGGTACATATTTCAGCGAAGGAGATGGTAAATTCCTGAAAGATTATTTCTGCGAGGAAACAGGCGATTCATTGACCGATGACGAATGGTACGACCTCATCAACTTTGAAGGTAATGCCAATGCTTTCCGTCTGCTCACCCATCATTTCAAGGGTAGAAGACAAGGTGGCTTCGTGATGACATATAGCACCCTTGCCTCTATCGTAAAATACCCTTTCAGTAGCAATCTAGCCAATGGCAAGCGCAAGTTTGGCTTCTTCCGCGATGAAATGGAGTTCTACCAAAGAATAGCTCAAGAATTAGGTATTCCTCAACTAGAGAGCAAGGATGGTTCCCTCAAATATGCACGCTATCCACTAGTGTACCTGGTAGAAGCAGCCGATGATATCTGCTATGAGATAATGGACATTGAGGATGCGCACAAATTGAAAATCCTCACCACGGCAGAAACGAAGGAACTCCTTTTGTCATACTTCACAGAGCAGGACAAGGCAGAAATACTCAAGCGCATGAACACCGTAGAGGATGCCAACGAGCAGATAGTTTATCTGCGCTCTTGCGTGATAAACACTCTGGAAAACGAATGTGTTCGCGTGTTCATTGAGAATGAAGAGAAAATCCTGGCTGGCGAGTTTGAAGGTAGCCTCATCCAAAATATCAGCGATATCCCTCGCAATGCTTACAACGAGTGTATCAAGGTAAGTTTTGCACGCATCTACAATAGCAAAGATGTAATGGACATCGAGATTGCTGGTTTCAAGGTGATTACCACCCTGACCGACCTCATGGTGCAAGCCGTAATTCATCCCAACAAAGCCTTCTCTGAATTGCTCATCAACCGAGTTTCTACTCAATACAATATCAAGGCAGATACTCTCTACGGACGTATCATGGCCGTATTGGATTACATCTCTGGTATGACCGACGTTTATGCCATGGATATGTATCGCAAGATAAATGGCATGTCCATACCTACACTATAACATCTCTAAGAAAACCAACCCCTTAAAAAAGAATCACACAATGGAATCAGTAAAGATAGTTAACAAGTCACATCATCCCCTACCCCAATACTCTACTCCTCAGAGTGCGGGTATGGACCTCAGAGCCAACATCTCGGAAGCCATCACCCTAAAACCCATGCAGCGCGCATTGATTCCTACTGGCCTATTCATTGCGCTTCCAGAGGGATACGAGGCACAGGTTCGTCCACGTAGCGGCCTTGCATTCAAGCATGGCATCACCGTGCTCAATACTCCTGGTACTATCGATGCTGATTATCGCGGTGAAATCGGAGTAATCCTGATAAACCTTGGTCAAGAAGATTTCGTTATTCAGGATGGCGAGCGTATCGCTCAGATGGTAATAGCCAAGTATGAGCAATGCGACTTTATCCCCGTAGAGGCACTAGACCAAACGGAGCGTGGCGAAGGTGGCTTTGGACATAGTGGTGTGAAATGAGACATTTCCTTATCATAATACTACTTAGCGTGTGCCATTGGGTGGGTGCACAAACTCGTGTGGATTATTTCATGCACGAGGCTGCTCGCTGTATGGTGCAAGGTCAGGTCTCCTCTGCGGCAGATTTGTATCAGCACTGTCTCGAGATAGAACCCTCCACGGCAGAAGCCATCTTTCATCTCGGAAGAATGAAATTCTATCTAGGAGAAGATAGCCTTGGCGTAGAGTATTTGTACAAGGCAGTAGAACTGGATTCTTGCAACTGCTCATACTTGGAAACTCTGGCTACTATCCTCATCAACCAACGATGCGTTGACGAAGCATTACCTTTGTTGGAAAGAATGAGCAAATTACAAGCCAAACGCTCTGATGTCCTCAGCATGATGGCTAAAATCTATGCCAACGTGGGACGCATGGAGGATGCCATACAAACGCTGAATAGATTAGAACTCCTAGAAGGCAAATTGCCCTCCCTCTCATTTGAGAAATTTAATCTCTACATGGAGATGACAGATAGCGTTAATGCCTTCAGAGAGTTGGAAGAGCTATGCAAAGAGTACCCTGCTGATATGTCTAATCGTATCCATATGGGATACCAATATCAGTTGTTGGGCAATTTCGAACAAGCACTAAAGATATACGACGAGGTGAGAAAGGTGGACCCCAACAATCCCACCTTGCAGATGGCCATGCTAGACTATTACAATATGCTAGGCATGGATAGTTTGTACACCACTACTCGCGACTCAATACTTTTTTCTCCTTCTACCGACTCACAAAAGAGAGCCATGCTCATGGAGAATATTATTGAGAGCAGCCCAGAGGATTCCGCTAGCACCGAAGCCATTATTCTACGCTTTAATCGCATCCTGGAGGTTGTACCCAATGATGTTCAGATGCTGATGCTAAACGCCATCTATCTGGAATATCGCAAATTCCCACAAGCGGATGTTGCCAAAGTTATGCATCGTGTGCTAGACGTACAACCTGACCAAGAAACGGCTATGCGATGGTTGGCACAATATTATATCGGTCAGCGCGACCTGCATGCTATGGAAGAGATGTGCCGCAGGGGTGTCAACTATTATCCCAACAATCTCACGTATTATTATTTCCTAGCCTTCGCCTTGATGGATGCTGGCAATTACGAAGAAACCATCGAAACCCTGGCGCGCGGTCTTCGTCTACGAGCAGAAGATACCAAGAAGGAACTCGTTTCAGATGTATATACCCAAAAGGGTGATTGCTATTATTCCCTGGACAAGCACGAGGAGGCCTTCCTGCAATACGACACAGCATTGGTGTATAACAAGGACAATATCCTGTGCCTCAACAATTATGCTTACTTCCTCTCCCTGCAAAACAAAGACCTCGACAAGGCAGAAGAAATGAGTTATCGTGCCATAAAGCTAGACCCCAAAAATCGCACATACCTTGACACCTATGCGTGGATTCTATTCATGCAAGAGCAATATGCCGAGGCAGACAGATACATGGAGAGGGTCGTACCTCGCGATAGTAGCGAGCATTTCCTACTCACAGATGATTACACCGGTAGTGCTATCCTTGAGCACGCAGGAGATATTGCCTGGATGAATGGAGATACTCAGCGAGCAATATATCTTTGGCAACTGGCCGTCAAACGTGGTGATGCTGATGTCACACCACTGCTCCCCAAGAAGGCTCGCAAGAAGAAATATTATAAATAAACTCATTCCCTCTGAATAAAGACACATGAAACGCTCCCTTTACCATATCGTATGCCTCATCGCCGCTATGGTGATGCTAGCAGCATGCTCCACCTCGCGAAAAGTTGTTAGTTCTTCTTCTAGCCAGAAAGTTACATGGCTGGCTGGCGAATGCGTTGTTGCCAAGACCAACATAAAACTATCAGATAACTCCAAGAAACTAGATGTTTCCGTGAATGGCACTCTGAGGATGAAGCGCGATGATGTCATCCAACTATCTGCCACATATCTCTTTGGCATCCAAGTGGGTACTTTGGAGATTACCCCCGATGCCGTTACCATCATTAGCCGTGCTACACGCCAATATGCTATTCTCTCTTACGAGGAACTGTCCTCTCAAATCGGCAGAGCACTTTCCTTCGAAGATTTGCAGGATATCTTCTGGGGAGAAGGCAAGAAAAGCAAAATAAATGGTTTTGAGTGGAACTATGAAGCCTACTCTCAATTGCCTGACAATCGCCCCATACCCTCTGAAATCAATTTCAATGTCAAGAGTGGTGCACTATCCGTCAACCTCAACCTAGGGATGCAAATTCATCGCATGGAGGAGGGTTGGAGCACACGCACCAGCTTCAATCAGTCAAGCTATACTCGTCTCAATCGCACAGAAATAGTAAAAATCATCTCTGCACTAATCAATTAACTTCATGCCTCTCACTAGGACTCTAAATTAAACGACATACCTTAATGCAAATCTCTAAACTTTTCATCAGACTTCTCTGCATCTCTGTCCTTGCTTTTACCAGCATTGTGCCTTCGTATGCGCAGAATAGTAAGAAGGTTAAAGATTTGAAGAGCCAACAAAGTCGTCTTCAGAAAAACCTCAAGAAGTCCCAACAAGACCTCACCAAGACTGGCAAGGAGAAGAAGAACGGCCAAAGCTATCTGCACTATATTGACGAACAGTTGGACAAGCGCGCAGAGCGCATCAAGAACATTGAGCACGATATAGACAGTGTGGAGCGCCGCATGACTGGCATTCGCAAGAGAATAACCAGCCTTGAGGGCCAACTGAAGGAGAAGAAACAAAAATACGAGCATGCGCTACGCTTCTCACAGACATACCCCAAGGTTAACAATCCCATCATCTACATACTCAGTGCCAAAACACTGACCGAGATGTATCGCCGTGCCTACTACACACGCGAATATGCCGCTTATCAGCACGACCTAGGCGTAGAAATCATGCGCAAACGTGGTCAACTGATGGGTGCCAAAAACTCCTTATTGGCCGAGCAGAGCAAGATGAACGTGATGATGAAGGAAGTAATGCGCCAGCGCAAGAACCTCAACGACAAGCAGGCTCGCCAACAGCAATACATCAAAAACCTTGAAAAGAAGGAAAAGAACCTGCGAGACAAGGTTGCCAAGCAACAGAAAGAACTCACAGCGCTCAACAAGAAAATCGACAATTTAATTGCCCAGGAGATAGAACAAGCACGCAAAAAGGCAGAAGCAGAGGCCAAGAAGAAGGCCCAGTCGCAAAAATCTACCTCCAAGAGCACTACCACGGCAAAGAGTGGCAAGAAAACCACATCCACCTCCTGGCTAACGGCTGAGGACAAGAAACTTAGTGGTACCTTCCTTCAAAATAAGGGACGCCTACCAGTGCCTATCACTGGACAATATCAAATAGGTAGTAAATTTGGCAAGTACAATGTGCCCGGATTGCAAAACGTAACTCTTGACAACAAGGGAGTGAACTATGTTGGCAAACCAGGAGCTCGTGCTCGTTGCATCTTTGATGGCGAAGTCACAGCCGTCTTCCAGTTCTCTGGAGCCAAGAATGTGCTCGTTCGTCATGGAAGCTACATCTCCGTGTATTGCAACCTATCCTCCGTTATTGTCAAGAAAGGCCAAAAGCTAAAGGCTCGTGACATCATTGGCACCATTGCCAAGGATGCAGATGGCAATAGCGTACTCCACTTCCAGTTGCGCAACGAAACAGCCAAACTCAACCCCGAAGCATGGATTGGTAAATAAATCACCAACACCATTTCCTACTCGCAGTCTTAAAACATCGTGCTTCATCGCGCTGTTTAATAAAGGAATAAAGCAATGATTCAGTTTTTGAGAAAGAACAATAAAGTTCTCTATGCAGGCATCCTTTCGGTGCTTGCCCTTTGCCTTTTGGCTGGTTATGTGCCGGGTTTGTCGATGCTTGCTTCGTGGGTCACTCCTCCGGTGGCTTTGTTTTTAGGTTTGGTGTTCGCCTTGGTATGCGGACAAGCCTATCCCAAGTTCAACAAGAAAGTGTCGAAGAAACTTTTGCAATATTCGGTGGTAGGATTAGGGTTCGGCATGAACCTTCATGCATCCCTCGCTTCGGGCAAGGAAGGGATGATGTTTACTATCGTTTCGGTAGTGGGAACGATGCTTATCGGTATGTTCATCGGTCGGAAGATGCTGAAGGTGAGTCGTGACACTTCGTATCTGATTAGTTCGGGTACGGCCATTTGTGGCGGAAGTGCCATTGCTGCTGTAGGCCCCGTCATCAAGGCGAAGGATAGCGATATGTCTGTGGCG
>JAZLBF010000067.1:0-16388 GCA_045613565.1 Bacteroidaceae bacterium | reverse complement strand
AAGTCCACCACCTTCACAACCTGGTTATTGAACCACAATTTGATGCGGTAATCATTCAGATACTCCGCCTTTACAACTTCCAAAAACATATTCATCTATTTTAGAGGTTCTATCTTATCCAATGCTGCGCCTTCCTGTGCTTAACTCTGTCCATCCTTTTTATTTCTTCCCCTGAGGCAGGGGAAGTCCCGAAGGGGATGGGGTATGCCCTATACAGAAACATTTCTTTTCTCTATAGATGTTTTTCGTTTTTTATTGAAGCAATAGTCCTTCTGATTTCTTCAAGCACACTGGCTAATGAATTGAAGATATCCTTATTTTCAAATCTTATGGTTACTATGTTGTGCTCGTTTTTCAGGAACTCGGTCCGTTTGTAATCATATCTGTCTCCAGAGGAAGTAAAGTGGTCTTTTCCATCCAATTCAATGCAAAGTCTAATTTCGGGACTATAGAAATCCAAGATATATGGACCTATGCTGAATTGTCTTCTAAACTTAACTCCTTCTATTTGTCTTGACCTTATCTGTGTCCACAACAATACCTCTGCAGAAGTACTGTTTTTCCTGAGATAGCGTCTATTCTCCAGCAAGTTCCTATTGTTGTGATCTTGTGTAGACATAGAATTATGGTTTGAGATTACATCAATGAAGGACATTAGGTCATACCCCATCCCCCTTCGGGGACTTCCCCTGTCTCAGGGGAAGAAATAAAAGGAATAGCTTGATTCGCTAAGTAAAAGAAGTAGGTTTTCAGTTCTTCTTCATCTCCACAATCTTGGTCTTCTCGCGCTCGATATTGCGACGGTCAGTTTCTGTTACCACGCGAGCAGCTAGTTGCAAGAAGGCCTGACCAGTGATGCTACCGGGTTCTAGAGCTACAGGAGTACCACCATCACCATTCTCGCAGATGCTCTGCACCACAGGGATTTGTCCCAACAGGGGAACGTTCATCTCCTCTGCCAAGGTTTTCACACCTTCACGACCAAAGAGGTAGTACTTCTCATCGGGATGCTCCTCGGGGGTGAACCATGCCATGTTCTCCACAAGACCTAGGATGGGTACATTAACCTTCTCGTTGGTGTACATATTAATACCCTTTCTGGCATCAGCAAGAGCCACCTGCTGAGGGGTGCTCACAATGACAGCACCCGTGATGGGTAAGGTTTGCACCAAAGTAAGGTGGATATCCGAAGTACCAGGAGGTGTATCTAGCACAAAGTAATCCAAATCTCCCCATGCTGCATCGCCTATCAATTGCTTCAAGGCATTGGAAGCCATACCTCCACGCCAAAGGGTGGGAGTGTCAGGGTCAACAAAGAAACCGATACTTAGCACCTTGATACCATACTTCTCTACAGGCATAATCAAGTCGCGACCATCGATATTCTCACTATAAGGACGTGCATCCTCCATGCCAAACATCTTGGGAGCACTAGGGCCAAAGATATCACAATCTAGCAAACCCACTCTATGACCCATGCGTGCCAATGCTACTGCCAGGTTGGTGGCTACGGTGCTTTTACCCACACCACCCTTGCCACTACTTACGGCAATGATATTCTTCACACCAGGCAAGAGGTCGGGCAAGTCAGGGCGTGGTGCCTGCAATGACTTTGTCTTAATTTCCACCTCCACATCCTTGCTCACATAGGCATGAATGGCAGCCTCGGCAGCCTTGACCAATGATTTAAGGAAGGGATTAGTTGGCTTGTCAAAAATCAGCGAGAAGCTCACGTGCATACCAGCAATGCGCAAGTCATCCTCCACCATCTCCATCTCCACGATATTCTTTCCTGTGCCAGGATACCTCACCGTGGCCAAGGCATCCATTATAAGTTTGGGATAAAGTTCCATCTCTTAGTATTTGATTTTATTATATTCTACTGGAAACGCTGTGGCAAACGCCACTAATGCAGGCACAAAGATACGAAAAAAGTGGCAGTTGTAGATAAATGATTAGCTTTTTAAGGCGAATTCAATACATTTCCATACCTTTGTACCGCAACAACATAACAAATAGTATGACAACAGCTTCACAACAAGAAATATTCAATCGTTCCACCTTGCTTTTGGGCAAAGATGGCATGCAGTCATTGAGAGAAGCACGCATCATTGTCTTTGGTGTAGGCGGCGTAGGGTCGTGGTGTGCCGAAGGCCTCATTCGCGCTGGCATCTCGCACCTCACCATAGTGGATAGCGACAAGGTTTGTCCCACGAATATCAACCGCCAATTGATGGCCACCCAGCATACCATCGGACAGGCCAAGGTGGAGGCCATGAAGCAAAGGCTCCTTGATATTAACCCCGAGGCAGAAATCACCGCCATCGATGCCATGTACACCGAAGAATCAGCTGCATCCTTCCACCTGGAGGAATACGACTATGTTATTGACTGTATCGACTCGTTGCGCGACAAGTGCGACCTCATCCTACGCACCACAGCCCTTGAGCGCCCCACCCTACTCTGTAGCATGGGAGCAGCACTGAGGATAGACCCCACCAAGGTCAGGATGGCTGAGTTTCGCAAGGTAGAGGGCGATGCTTTGGCCAGAGCTGTGCGCAACCGCTTCAAGAAGGCCAAGACCTTTCCTCGCCGCAAGTTCCTCTGCGTTTATAGCGAAGAACCAGCCATGCAAAACCAACTGAGTGAGGACACCATCCAGGAAGAACTGAAATTCAACAAGGTACAAACCAATGGTTCGCTCTGTCACATCACCGCCATCTTTGGCATGATGCTAGCAGGAGAGGTGGTGAAGAGGATAAACGAGGAGCGATGAACGATGAGCGTTTAGCGAGGAAAGACTAAGGGCAAGAGATGAGAGACATTCCCAACTCTACTAACAACAATCTCCGTGAAAGTTTATTGCCTCACGGAGATTTGTAATTACGATCTAAGCTAAAGACCCAGAATATAACTGTTCTATCGGAAACATCAAATCCCAGTTCTTTCCCCATACAATATTACCGTTCTCTATAGTAAAAGACCTAAATTTTTTAGGGTCAAGATACTTATTGTACTGAGGATGCGGATGTTTTCGGATAAAGTCCCCAATATCGATTATCTGTACCGTATTATCACTAAATGTTAGGTGTACTGTCAAATTGCCAGTATCCTTAGCACTTATAATATATAACCTATTCATACCTTTCCTCCTATATTTTCTTTTTAATATTCGTACTCCTAATCGCTTGCTTCAATACAAAGAACTTAACCCATTTCTCTATTATATTTCTATGATATTTTCGAATAAATTCTTCAGCCGTTCTTTAGGCATACATCATTCTTTTATTGGCACAAAGATACCATTTTACTTGTTAAAAACAAAATAATACGAACTATATTTAGGCAGGTTCTATAAATTAGCTTTGCGTTATATGATGTCTATTGTGCCATAGATTTTAAATTTGAACGAACGAACATAGTGGTCTATGTGAGTGAATGATACGAATAAGCGAGCGAGAAATATCAAGTTTACTTGAATATTTATTACTGCGAGTGAAAGTATCATCGACGATAGTCAATGATGAAGAAGATATGGTGCAAGAGATATTAGAGAACAAAAGCAACGTTGTTTAACTTCAATCATGGTTATAACTAATTTATAGAACCTGCCTTTATATTCTGAAGTATCCATTTCAAGCAACCCTATCTCACCATACCAAAAAAAGACCTCTGATGGCCCAGTACCATCAGAGGCTGATAGTGGTAGTGAAGATAAGTGTACTCATACCAAAACTGTTTTAACGTTAGACTCTGAAGTGGTCTTTTGTTTCACTAGTGCTGGATGAGATGCACCGCAATTCACATTTGGTTACGCCCGGAGTTTGCCGGCGCTCACTTGCTTACTGCTCCTCGTCGGGCATCTCGTCCTCGGTTGGCACATCGCCTTCACCGTCAGACTTCCCACCCTCTTCTGTTGATTCACTCTCTTCCTTCTTACCAGTCTGCGCCATACGCTGATTGTAATTGGTCTCAGAGTCAGCTAACAACTGATTTAGAGACAGAATCAACTGTGCAAGTTCATCCGTAGGATTCTTGTAGTACAAACTTCTGATGCATGTCACCATGATATCCAGCAGTTCGTCTATCTCCTTGCGAATAACCAGAGTCTTGTCTGCTGAAGCCTTAACCCTTGCATCACTCCTGCTGTCCAGCAACACTTTGCACTGAGCATACTTCAGAGTCAGAGTTTCCACCTCTCCGTCAAGTCCCAATGCAGTAACCAACACACTCAGTTCGGACTTTGCCAAGTCATACAACAAACTATCCACCAAACCCATTTTGTAGCGCATAGCCTTACGATATGCATCAGCATAGGTTCTGATAGCGCCGTATAGCTCTGTACTTGCATCCCTTCTGCTTGCAACAGGGCTCTTCATCGAACTACGTATCACGCCAAGGATAGATACCAGTATGTCGTCGATTTCCTCCTCCATCTGTTGTATCTTTACAGTTTCCTTAGCAACTCTACTCTGGCGAATCAAATCCTTCAGCTTAACGCTCAAGGTCTGGAATTTGCCAAAAACACCACTAGGAAAGTCTAGTTCCTCTTCGCCGTAGGCCTTAATGCGACTTTCCACACCACTAATTAGAAAAGAGAATTCCGGTGCGCTGAGTCTCTTAGCAGAAGCATAGCTTCTCAAAAAATAATCTCTATTGTACATATGTGTATATATTAAATAAATTTTTTAATAAAACAATAAACTCAATAGTGGGTATTCCCACCTCATATGCCAACCTTTAGGGCTTGGCATAAGGAGAACGACAAGGTTCTCTGATTCTGTACTTAGTACAACATTTTGTTGTGTTAAACATATTCCTATTCTTTATAGTTATAAAGTGTAAATCTTTTTCTGTTCCATAAAAATTCTCCTGAGGGTATAGTGGCAGCAGGGTACGCATCCATTGCATTCCAACTGAGTAGATACTCTACGCCCTAGTAGCATAAGAGTACACCACCGTTCTTGTATGGTCTCAATTGTTCATTAAGACCATTACACCATACTGGCCAATAATCTATTGTGGCGGCCAATCCCTCGATCCTTAAATCTTTTTACTGTGTCTTAAATAGTCCATTCTAAAATTAAAGTTATTCTGACGCAAAAATACAACAAAAATTTATTCCTGCAAACAGAAAGTCCAAAAACTTTACTTTTTCTCTGCTCCACCTCTTCAAGATGGACATTTTGTCAAACAACATCAACTATTTCTATTATGAACTTGGAACCTTCCAAGTCAAATAAAAATACTATTCACCATACGTTTGTAACGCTACAAACGCATTTCCACAGACTGTCAGGGTCTCGTTGTAGTATTACAAACGTACTCCGCAGACTGTTGAAGTCCCGTTGTAACATTACAAACGCATTTCCGCAGACTGTTAAAGTCCTGTTGTAGCGTTACAAACGCCTATTAGCGGTCTGTTTAAAGTTTTTCTTTGAGGAAACGACCGGTAAAACTACTTGTACATGATGCAACCTCTTCGGGAGTACCACATACTACTAGTTGACCACCTTTTTCGCCACCGTAGGGACCCATGTCTATCACATGGTCAGCACACTTCACTACATCCAGATTGTGTTCGATGATAACGAGTGTGTGTCCTTTCTGTATCAGAGCGTCAAAGGCTTTCAGAAGTTTCTTTATGTCGTGGAAATGCAGACCCGTAGTAGGTTCGTCGAAGATGAACATCGTGGGTGCATGCTTTTCCATACCTAGATAATACGCTAGTTTTACGCGCTGATTCTCACCACCAGAGAGAGTACTACTAGACTGACCTAGTTTGATATATCCCAATCCCACATCTTGCAAGGGTTTCAAAAGTTTGATTACCTTCTTGTCATTCCATTCTGTAAAGAACTCGATGGCTTGATTGATGGTCATATCCAGAATGTCGTATACATTCTTGTCGTGATATCTCACTTCTAGAATTTCCTTCTTGAAGCGCTTGCCATGGCACGATTCGCACTCCAATACCAGGTCGGCCATAAATTGCATTTCCACCGTAACTGTTCCCTCACCATTGCACTCTTCGCACCTGCCGCCTGCTGCATTAAAACTAAAGTAGGCAGCAGTGAAGCCCATCTGCTGTGAGAGAGCCTGTTGAGCAAATATCTTGCGAATTTCATCCCATGCCTTGACATAGGTAACAGGATTGGAGCGTGAACTCTTTCCGATTGGGTTTTGGTCAACAAACTCTATGGCCTGAATGGCATTGATGTCTCCATTGAGGGCTGCAAATTCGCCGGGGCGGTCGGCAACTTGGTCTAAGTTTCTCTTCAGAGCATTGAACAGGATATCCCTAACTAGACTACTCTTTCCAGAACCAGAGACACCAGTGACACATGTCATCACATTGAGGGGGAAACGTACATCAATACCTTTTAGATTATTGGCACGAGCTCCCTTAATTTCTATGTATCTATTCCATCGGCGACGACCATCAGGCACAGGTATGGTGTCCTCTCCAAGGAGGAAAGCCAAGGTGTGAGATGGATGTTCGGTCTTTGCCTTTTCGCAAGACTTGGCATCACCGTTATATATTACCTTACCGCCAAGTCGACCAGCATCTGGACCTATATCGATAATCCAGTCGGCAGCTCGCATGATATCCTCGTCATGCTCAACAACGATTACGGTATTGCCAAGATTGCGTAGTTGGGTAAGCACCTTAATAAGTCGTTCCGTGTCGCGAGAGTGTAAACCAATGGAAGGTTCATCAAGAATGTATAAACTACCCACGAGGGCAGAACCAAGCGAGGTGGCAAGATTGATACGCTGGGATTCGCCACCTGAGAGGGTATTGGAAAGTCGATTCAAGGTAAGGTAGGGTAGACCAACATCCACCAAAAACTGCAAGCGAGCTCTGATTTCGATGAGCAGGCGCATAGCAATCTTCTGCTCAGCCTCGCTGAGTGAGGCGTTGATGTCATTGGCAAACCATTCCGATAGTTTTGATATAGGCCATTCCACTAATTCTGTAATAGTGTGTCCTGCCACTCTCACGTAGTTGGCCTCTGGGCGCAATCTTCTGCCCAAACACTTAGGACATGTGGTTTTACCTCTGTAGCGAGAGAGCATAACTCGGTTTTGTATCTTGTACTGTCCGGCTTTGAGCATCTCAAAGAATGCATCTATGGAAACCAAGCCCCATTCCTCTTCCTCGGGTGTCAGTTGCCAGTCGGCAGCTATCTTGTCAGAAGGTTTACCATGCCAAAGCCAGTCCTTCTCTGCTTGAGTCAGTTCGTAGTATGGTTTATGCACAGGGAAACCGCGCTCAGCATTGAAGCGGACAAACCAAGTTTTCCATTCGCTCATCTTATCGCCTCGCCAGCACTGCACACAGCCTTCGTATACGGAGAGAGCAGAATTGGGGATGACCAGTTTCTCGTCGATACCCATAATCTTACCAAAACCTTCGCATTCAGGGCACGCGCCAACGGGAGAGTTGAAGGCAAAGAGTTGGTCAGTGGGTTCTTGGAATACGATACCATCCGCTTCAAATTTGGAATTGAAGGTATGCATAATACCAGCAGGGTAGAAGCGTAACATCATCTCTCCGTTGCCCTCATAAAAGGCTGTCTCTACACTATCAGTAAGTCGGGAGATGCTATCACTGTCGTCACGCACAGCAAGACGGTCTATCACAAGGAATATTTCATTGATGTCAACCGTGGAGGGGTTAGCGAGAAATTCTTCTATGGTGGTAATCTGTCCACCAATCTCTACGCGAACGAAACCCTGTTGGAGGTATCTCTTCAGACAGTCTTCAGCAGTTTCATCAGCCTTTTCCTTGCATATGTGCATTGGGGCAAGAACAGCAAAGCGAGTGCCAGGAGTGTATGACATCACACACCGTATTACATCCTCCACTCCCTGCTTCTTTACCTCGTCACCGCTCACGGGGCTATATGTGTGTCCAACACGAGCAAAGAGCATGCGCAAGTATTCGTATATCTCTGTGCTAGTGCCCACGGTGGAGCGTGGATTACGGCTGCTCACCTTCTGCTCTATGGCTATGGCTGGTGGAATGCCTTTGATATAGTCACACTCGGGCTTTACCATGCGACCCAGGAATTGTCGAGCGTAACTGGATAGGCTCTCCACATATCTGCGTTGGCCCTCAGCATACAAAGTATCAAAGGCAAGGCTTGATTTTCCTGAACCTGAGACACCCGTGACAACAATCAGTTTGTCGCGGGGTATCTCTATGTCAATATTCTTGAGATTGTTTACTCTGGCGCCTTTTATCTTGATACTTTCCATAGAAAAGGGAATTAAGGTGGGGGAGAGGGTATGTGTATGTGTTTAGAGCTTAATCTTCTTGCCCTTGCTCTCATTTTGCATGTGGTCGAGGGCGGTGATGACATAGGTGTAGCCTAATGCATCATTGGGAAGATTGTAGAAAGTATTGCGAGTAACGGTTTGCAAGTACTGAGGATTGTTCAGGTCAACCTTTACTCCCTTGGGGAAACGGTAGACCGCATACCATGCGGCAACATCCATAGGGGTCTTGGCCTTGGGAGCAGTCCAGAAGAGAGTGGGACCATCTTTGGTGGAGATGATGGCAGGTTTGCGTATGGCTTTGGGAGCCTTACTGTCAATCCATGGCATTAGGGGACCTAAAGCAGGATATTGGTGATACTCGTTCTTTAGTTTTGTGGCGTAGTCGCCTACGTTGTCCACTACAGCCTTGGCATACCATTGACAACTACCCTCAACACCAGGCAAGGAGCGTTGCAATTGATATTTTGCATCCATCTGGTGCTTTGAATCATCGTTGAGGTCTTGGTATTTTACTGTTCGCTCTACATCCTGACCGATATATAGGTGGCGGCCACCAGCGTGCTCGCTCCACCAACGGATGAGTACGTCATAGTCGGCTGTGGGATGTCCTATCTGCCAGTAAATCTGAGGAATGTTGTAGTCTACCCAACCTTGACGAACCCATTCGAGAACGTCGGCATAGAGGTCGTCAAAGTTTTGAAGACCCTTGGTATCTGAACCTATTGGGTCATTTTCCTTGTTACGGAATATTCCAAAGGGGCTAACGCCAAACTTACACCATGGTTTGATTTCTTTGACAGATTCATTCAATTGCTTGATGAACTTATTTACGTTATCTCTGCGCCAATCGTCGCGTGCCATACCATTGCCGTACTTTTCGTATGTGGCATCGTCAGGGATAGGTAATCCAGCAACGGGGTAGGGATAGAAATAGTCATCGATATGCAATCCATCCACATCGTATCGCTTTACGATGTCTTGAGCCACCTGACAGATATAGTTGCGGTTTTCTGGCAAACCGGGGTCAAAAAGCATTAGACCATCATAGTGAAAGAAAGCGTTGGGATTCTTGAAATAAGGATGTGATGCTGCCAAAGCATTTGTGCCCTTGGTCTTAGCACGATAGGGATTAATCCATGCGTGGCACTCCATGCCACGGCGATGACATTCTTCTATCATCCAAGCGAGGGGGTCCCAATAGGGCTCGGGAATGCGACCTTGCTCTGCAGTAAGGTATCTGCTCCATGGCTCAAATCTGCTTTCGTACAAAGCATCAGCCTCAGCACGAACCTGATACATGATGGCGTTGATGCCACAGCGCTTCAGTTCGTCCAATTGCTCGGTGAGGGTTCGCTGCATGCGCTCTCTACCGATGCCTGTCCACTGGTTGTTGACACACTGAATCCATGCACCACGGAACTCTCTCTTTGGTGC
Organism: Bacteroidaceae bacterium; assembly: GCA_045613565.1. GTDB lineage: Bacteria > Bacteroidota > Bacteroidia > Bacteroidales > Bacteroidaceae > Physcousia. The sequence continues at coordinate 6,668 of JAZLBF010000067.1, read as the reverse complement.
ATGCATCATCACTTGTTGTTCACTCTGAATCTTGGGGGCATCTGTCTGGTCAGCCCAACACATTGTCGCCATTACTAGCGACACAATCATTGCAATGTATTTCATCAGTACGCAAAGTTATAGAAAATATGTAAAACAACTGTTGATAAACAAAGTATTTTGAGAATAAACTACGTTGGCACACTAATTTACTTGGTGAGGCACATTTCTTTGAGTAGTTTTTTTGTATATTTGCACCGAAATATACATTAATTTAATTTAACAATGGAAAATCGTTATTTCAAAGTTCATTACAAACTCTATGGCCCCATGGGCAAAGAGAAGAAGATAGAGTTGCTAGAGGAGACACGTCCCGAGATGCCTTTTGTGTTTATCAGCGGTTTGGGCTTGGTGCTTAAGGAGTTGGAAAACCAGTTGCAGGACGTTAAGGAAGGAGAGTCCTTTGATATCACTCTAACTGAGGAACAGGCTTATGGTCCTTACTATGAGGAGGGTGTGCAGGAAGTACCTGTAGAGGCCTTCTTTATCAATGGTAAGATGGACGAAGAGCATATTTATCCCGGTGCTATTGTACCCTTGATGAACGACGAGGGTGACAAGTTCAATGGTATCATTGTGGAGGTTACAGATAAGGTTGTAGTAGTGGATCTTAACCATCCCTTTGCAGGCAAGACACTCAACTTCAAGGGTCATGTAGAAGTTAACCGTGTTGCTACCAATCAGGAAATTCAGGACTTCGTGAATAGCCAGGGTGGCTGCGGTGGTTGTGGTGGCAACTGTGGCGGTGACTGCGGTGGCGATTGCGGCGAAGGTGGATGCTGCGGTAGTTGCAACTAATTTCAGTCATGAATACATTTGGAAACATATTTCGACTGACCAGTTTTGGTGAGAGCCATGGACCTGGTGTAGGTGGCGTGATAGATGGTATGCCAGCAGGCATAGAGGTGGATATGGATTTTATCCAGTCGCAATTGGCACGCCGCCGTCCAGGACAGAGCAAACTTACTACAGCTCGTAAAGAAGAAGATAAGGTGGAGATACTCAGTGGTGTATTCGAGGGATATACCACGGGGTGTCCTATCGGTTTCCTTGTGCGTAATACCAATCAGCATAGCAACGATTACGATAATATTCGCGACTTATTCAGACCCTCGCACGCCGACTTTACCTATACTTCCAAATATGGCATTCGTGACCATCGTGGAGGCGGAAGGTCGTCGGCTCGTGAAACTATAGCTCGTGTGGTGGCAGGAACTTTTGCAATGCTTGCTTTGCGACAGTTGGGTATCAGCATTCAGGCTTATACATCGCAAGTGGGAGGCATAACTTTGGGCGGTTCATATAGGGATTATGACCTTTCCAAAATAGACTCCAATCCAGTGCGTTGTCCAGATGAAGAGGTGGCTCAACAGATGTCGGACCTCATCATGGAAGTCAAGGCCAAGGGTGATACCATTGGCGGAGTGATTACCTGTGTGGTGAAGGGATGTCCCGTGGGCTTGGGAGAACCATGCTTTGGTAAATTGCATGCAGCTCTGGGAAATGCGATGCTAAGCATTAATGCCGTAAAGGGTTTTGAATATGGAATGGGGTTCTCTGGCATGGAATTGCGTGGTAGTGAACAGAATGACATATTCACCACCGATGGCGATGGTAATATCACTACGCTGACCAATCGTAGCGGAGGTATACAAGGAGGAATCTCAAACGGTCAGGATATATACTTCCGTGTGGCATTCAAACCAGTAGCAACAATACTGATGGAGCAGCCAACGGTAAATGTTCGTGGCGAGAGTACTACGCTAAAGGCATGTGGCCGACATGACGCTTGTGTACTTCCACGAGCAGTGCCCGTGGTGGAAGCCATGTCTGCAATCACTATCCTAGATTATTATCTATTGAATAAGGCGAGGAGTATTTAGTGAAGAGAGCCTCCGAATCCCTAGAAAACTCGACAACATTGCGCTAAGAATAATAAAAAACATCCGCGATTACTCATAGTGAGTGTCGCGGATGTTTTTAGTATGCTTTACGAATTAGAATCTGATATAAGCCAATGCCCATAGCTGGTGGTAATCCTTGTCGGCAGTGGTAGAGAGAGTGTTGTTGTGGATGTAATTCCACTGGAGCTGGAATTGTAGATTCTTGTGGGGACGAGCCTGCAATCCAAGAGAGTAAATGGAATTGAGAGAGGTAAAGGTGCTCATGTCTGAGCGATAGGCATCATAACCAAGATTAACCTTCATCCAACGCCATGTGGGAATACCCAAGCGGATATACCAAGCATCTGACTTCTGGCCTACATTTTTTACACCGTAGTCCTGAGCGTAGATGTTGCGAGCATACTCTGCGCGAGCTGAAATAGCACCTTCGTAACTAACACCTGCCGCCCAGCGCTTGAAATAGTTGCTCTGTGTGCCATCGTGGAAAGAACCACTCCATCCGAATACACCTAGATAAAGTCCCTTGATGGGTTGTAGCTGAACGGTGGCGATGTAATCCTTTTCTTTATCCTTGTCGGAGGTGTTGATGCCCTGACCATTGTAGATACCAGCCTGATAATGTAGAAGATAATGCTTGGTGTCTCCTACCTTGAAAGCATCACCGTAGAACTGAATACCAAGGTCGCGACCACCACTATTGGTGCCACCCTGATAAAGGTTGCCATTCATGCCTGCAAAGTGCTTGGTAAGCTGAGTGTAATCACCTGCACATACATCCCAAGGATTCATGGGGTTTTCGAAAGAGAAGCAGCGCTTGAACTCACCCATCTTTACGCCAAATGCCTTCCACTTTTGCCATGCTACAAAGGCATCAATAACTCGAGCGCCACTCTTTGTACCAGGTTCACCGGATACATTCATCTGTACACGATAACTGAAATCGTTGAATACCTTGCCATCTAGATAGAGACGAACGTAGCGGATGCCAAAGCCGTCACCGCCATTCTTGCCCTCTTGGCTATCATACTTGTAGGTTGATACTATGTAACCGCCAAACTTAGGCACGGTAACGTAATCAGCCACCTTCCATTTCTTTTCAGAGGTAGAGGTAGTGGTTTGAGAGGTGTTTTTTGACTGAAAAAACTTCTCTGTAACGTAGTTTTGTAGAGAATGGTCGTAACCATCTGCATACTCCTCGTTCATGGCCAACTGAGCCACGGCAGGAGCAGAAACACTGGCCATTGTGAGTGCCAGTAGAGCGTGTTTTAGTTTCATAATTGTACGTATTAATTACAATGCACATACAAAGGTAATATTATTTGGTGAAATACTAAGAATTTTGAGATTTTTTTTATAACTTTGTGCGCGAAAAAAGTAACATATATAGATATTATGAGCGTACAAGAATTAAGTGAACAAGAGATAGTTCGTCGCGGTAATCTTCAGCAGATGCGCGATTTGGGCATCGATCCATACCCCGCAGCGGAGTATCCCACAGATGCATTTTCTACAGACATCAAGGCAGAGTTTGTTGACCTCCCCACAATGACTAATGAGCAGGGTGAGGAAGTTCCTACACCTGCTACTCCAGAGAATAGCCGTGTGGTGTGTGTGGCTGGTCGTATGATGAGCCGCCGTATCATGGGTAAGGCAAGCTTTGTAGAGTTGATGGACAGCAAGGGTCGTATTCAGGTGTACATCACACGTGATGCACTTTGTCCCAATGCAGAGGATACAACAATGTACAACGCCGTTTTCAAGAAGCTTCTAGACTTGGGTGACTTCATCGGTGTGAAGGGTTTTGTATTCCGTACTAAGACTGGCGAAATCAGTATTCACTGTACTGAATTGACAATATTGGCAAAGAGCCTTCGTCCTCTACCCGTGGTTAAGACTGACTCGGAGGGTAATGTATTTGATGCATTCTCTGACCCTGAGTTGCGTTTCCGCCAGAGATACGTTGACCTAATCGTAAACGAGGGTGTGAAGGAGACTTTCCTAAAGCGTACAAAGGTTATCAGTACTTTGCGTCAGTGCCTAGATGAGGCAGGATACACCGAGGTAGAAACTCCTATCCTTCAGAGCATCGCTGGTGGTGCTAGCGCACGTCCTTTCATTACACATCACAATAGCTTGGATATCGACCTATATTGCCGTATCGCTACAGAGCTTTACTTGAAGCGCCTAATCGTAGGTGGTTTTGAGGGTGTGTATGAGATTGGTAAGAACTTCCGTAACGAGGGTATGGACAAGAACCATAATCCTGAGTTTACCTGTATGGAACTTTATGTTCAGTACAAGGATTACAACTGGATGATGTCTTTCACCGAGAAGGTGCTAGAGCGCATATGTATTGCTGTAAACGGTAAGCCTGAAACAGAGATAGATGGTAAGGTGATTTCATTCAAGGCTCCTTATCGTCGCCTACCCATCCTAGAGGCTATCAAGGAGAAGACCGGCTATGACCTAGAGGGTATGAGCGAGGATGAGATGCGCGAGGTGGCTAAGAAGTGTGGCGTGGAGGTAGACCCCAGCATGGGCAAGGGTAAACTTATCGACGAAATCTTTGGCGAGACTTGTGAGGGTACCTTCATTCAGCCTACCTTCATTACTGACTATCCCATCGAAATGTCTCCCCTTACCAAGAAGCACCGTAGCAAGCCTGGTTTGACAGAGCGCTTCGAGTTGATGGTAAATGGTAAGGAGCTAGCTAATGCTTACTCTGAGCTTAATGACCCCATTGACCAGGAAGAGCGTTTCCGCGAGCAGATGCGTTTGGCTGATAAGGGTGACGATGAGGCGATGATTATCGACCAGGACTTCCTCCGTGCACTACAGTATGGTATGCCTCCTACCAGTGGTATCGGTATTGGTATCGACCGCTTGGTAATGCTTCTTACTGGTAAGCCTTTCATCCAGGAAGTTTTGTTCTTCCCCCAGATGAAGCCCGAGAAGAGCGCGCACACAGCTTCTAGTACTCAGGAAAGCACTGAGCAGGAAGAGAGCAAGTAATTTCAGTAAGTAAAATCCATTAACAAAGCTTCCGAACTCGTCTCCCGATGCGGGAGAGGGTGAGAAAACGATAGAAAATAGTTTTCCCGTCCCAGGAGCGGAAGCCCGAGAGTGATATATAACTATGATAGGTACAATAGCAGTAATGGGAGGAGGTAGCTGGGCAACAGCTATAGCCAAAATATTGCTGGAGAGAAACGAGCGGATATGGTGGTATCTGCGTCGTGACGACCGCATAGAGGAATTCAAACGCCTAGGTCACAACCCAGCATATCTGACTAGTGTTCATTTTGACGTTAATCGTATCACATTCTCTTCAGATATCAATGAAGTAGTACGCAATTGCCAGACTTTGGTGTTCGTAACTCCTTCGCCATACCTAAAGGGCCATCTGAAGAAATTGAAGGTACGACTGAGCGACAAGTTCCTCGTCACTGCCATTAAAGGCATAGTGCCAGAAGAGAACCTCATCTGTTCGGAGTATTTCCATCAGGTATACAACGTGCCTGATGAGAATCTAGCCGTAATAGGTGGTCCTAGCCATGCTGAGGAGGTGGCACTGAACAGATTGACATACCTCACCATCGGTTGCACCGATAGAGAAAAGGCGCAGGCCTTTGCTAACTGCATTGAAAACCATTATGTGAAGACTAAAATCTCGCAGGATGTCATAGGTATAGAATATGCTAGCGTGTTGAAGAACGTCTATAGCATTGCGTCAGGTATTTGTCACGGTTTGAAGTATGGTGACAACTTCCAAGCGGTGCTCATGGCAAATGCTTTGCAGGAGATGAAACGTCTGCTCATGGCAGTTTATCCTGTGGATCGTAGCATCATAGATAGCGTGTATTGTGGTGACCTCTTGGTAACGGGTTATTCCAACTTCTCTAGAAATAGAGTCTTCGGCACGATGATAGGTAAGGGATACTCGGTAAAGAGCGCACAATTGGAAATGGAAATGATTGCAGAAGGATACTTTGGTACCAAGTGTATGAAGGATATCAACAAGCACTTGCATGTCAATATGCCTATCCTTGACTCTGTCTACAATATCCTATACGAGCGCATAAGTCCTAGCATCGAGATTAAGCTTCTGTCTGAGGCATTCAGATAAGTGATTTTACTTTTTACGAAATAGATAATAAACAATAAACAAATTTCACAATATGGTAACACTTGATATTTCAAAGGCATCACAGTTTCTAAGTGCTGATGCTTTGGCAAAGTTTGAGGCTCCTGTCGCAGCTGCTCAGAAGGCTCTAGAAGAAGGTACTTGTAAGGGTAATGACTTCCTTGGTTGGATGCACCTACCCAGTAGTATCACCCCCGAGTTCATTGCAGAAATCAACGATTGCGCAAAGACACTTCAGCAGGAGTGTGACGCAGTTGTAGTAGCAGGTATCGGTGGTTCTTACCTCGGTGCTCGCATGGTAATTGATGCTTTGAGCAACACCTTTGGCTGGCTGCAGGAGAGCAAGTATCCTCGTATCCTTTTTGCAGGTAACAACATTGGCGAGGATTACCTTTCAGAACTTATCGCTTACTTGAAGACCGTTCGCTTTGGCGTTATAAATATCTCAAAGAGCGGTACTACCACTGAGACAGCTATCACCTTCCGTCTATTGAAGACTCTTTGTGAAGAGCAGCGCGGTAAGGCTGAGGCTTCTAAGGTTATCGTGGCTGTAACAGATGCTAAGCGTGGTGCAGCTCGCG
>JAZLBF010000066.1:0-5675 GCA_045613565.1 Bacteroidaceae bacterium | reverse complement strand
TCCCACCGAGTTGCGTGTCATGATGATTATTCTGAACACCATCTGGTTCTTCGTTGAACCTCTGCACACGGTTTCTGTTCCTGTTACCGTAGGTCCTTTGAGCGGTACTCTGCTCAGTATGGACTTTGCCGGTTTCGTGGTGTTGGCTATACTTGTGTTTACCTATTTCAGCAGTCTGATAAAGGACGGAATGTACTTTGCCAAGATCGACCCGCTCATCAAGAAAAAATAAAAACGGAATATTTATGAGGAGGAGGGCAAGTGTGTCCCTCCTCTTTCTGTTTTTTTATACATATCTGCCGGACCTTCCTGTCCGCTGATAAAAATGCTGAAGAAAATGGAAAAGTTGGTCAGATACCTCAAGTTCATGCTCTCCACCCTTGGCGGCACGGCGGTGGATTGCGGTGTGATGTGGCTTCTGGCTGAGGTTCTCTTTGCCGAATCTGATATTGTGGGCCTTTTCATTGCACCTACAGTCTCATTTGAATGTGCTGTGCTCACCAACTACACCCTTGCCTATTTCTTTGTGTGGAAGGACCGTGTGGACGAGCGCTCGGTGCGAGGATTTTGGGGTCGCTTCCTTCCCTATAATGTTTCCTGCATAGCAGCCTTCCTCATCAAGATGGTCCCCTTTATTCTCATACGCCATTTTGCCGGACTCAATGTCGTCCTTTGCAACCTCATTGCCCTCGTCTTCTCCGGCATCTTCAATTTCGTCATGAACGAATGGGTGATATTCAGGAAGAAAGGTTAACCTCTCTTGCTTTACGGAAAGCAGTGATATATCAGTTAAAACCATTATTTGCTTATGTCCTTTTAGGGCGTTTAATGGCAAATCCAATGCGTGAAAAAACAGATGGTGTGTCTCGTTGTGAAGGCATAGTGTCGTATTTATCGCCATCCCATGAAAATAATGCTCAATGCTGTTTTCTTAAAATTTAGTCCCGTTTTTTGCGTAAAAAACGGGACATTTTGTTATCTTTGTGGCGTGATTATAAGACGATTATGAATATAGCAAAAGAAATAAAGAAAAGAATCGCTGAATTTTCAGAAGATTACGTTTTTACGGCATCTGATTTTGAGATAGGATCACAGAATCAATCGGCAGTTGTAAAAGCGTTAAATCGTATGGTTAAGTCTGGAGAAATCTCTAAATTGACAAAAGGGAGGTTCTATAAACCTCGAAAGACTCAATTTGGAGAGTTAAAACCGTCTGCTTATCAGATAGCTAAAGATTATATTGAACGTGATGGTAAACTCATAGGCTATATAACGGGGTATTCTGCATATAATGCATTAGGGCTTACCACACAAATATCTTCTTACATTCAAATCGGAACAAACAAAAGCCGCCGTTCTGTCAAACGAGAGAAATATACAATATCTTTTATCCTACAACAGAATCCGATAACCAAAAAGAATATTGAAATCTTACGAATATTGGATGCCATAAGATTTATTCGTGAAATCCCTGCAACCACTCCTAATGATGCTTGTCTCAGACTCAAAGAGATTGTTAGAGACTTAAATGACGAGCAAAGGGAAATGCTTGTTAAATGCGTAGCAAAATATACGAATTACGTTCGTGCATTGTGTGGTGCAATATTGGAGGATATAGGTTGCAATGATAGCCTGTTAGAGGCTATACGCAAAACTCTAAACGGGGTGAGTGAATACAAATTGCCTATATCAGAATCTGTTTTACCAACTAAACAAAATTGGAGAATATATGAACCTTCACGAAAATAAAAAGCTGTTTACGGATGCCGTTCTTGCTGCATCTGAATACTTGGATATACGCCCTGTCTATATTGAGAAAGATTATTGGATAACTCGTTCTCTTAAACTTATGGTGCAAAACTCTAATGCAGAGAAAGCAATATTCAAGGGTGGAACGTCATTATCCAAGGCTCATAAAATAGGAAATCGCTTTTCGGAGGACATTGATATAGCCATATCCGATGCAGACGTTTTAACGGGCAACCAATTGAAGATGCTGATTAAAAAGATTGCCAAAGAAATGACATCGGGATTGGAGGAGGTTGTAGTACCGGGAGTTACAAGTAAAGGCTCTCGTTACTATAAAGCAATGTATTCGTATCCAAATGTTCTTGGCAAGGCGATTAAAGAAACCGTCAATATCGGGCAGTTATTGGTTGAGATAAATTCGTTTGCTAATCCCTATCCATACGTTTCAAAAAGTATAGATTCTTTTATCGCACAGTTTTTCCGCCAGACAGGAAATGAAGCATTTGTAGACGAATATGAACTACAGTCCTTCACATTGAATGTGTTGGATAAAAGACAGACATTGACAGAAAAACTTGTATCTCTTATTCGTTTTTCATTGTCAGATAATTATATATACGATGTAGCAGCCAAGATACGACACTTCTACGACTTGCATTATTTGTTGCAAGACCCAGAGTGTGCAGAGTACCTGCAATCGGAACAATTCAAGACAGATTTCAATACCTTGTTGACTCATGACAGGGAAACATTTGATAAACCAGAGGGTTGGAATACAATGGAAATAGAACGATCTCCATTGCTATCAGACTTCTCAAATTTGTGGTCTAATCTGAAAGGCACTTATTTGAAAGAATTACCAGCAATTGCTTTTTCGGAAATACCTAAAGAAGATGTTGTCGCAAAAAGCTTTGAGGAAATGATAAAGCATATATTGTAATATATCCACTACGATGGATGAAACTTCTCCGTGAATGACTCTCAGTATTTGGACACTCAATTATAAAAAGTGACCCGCCAGCAGATCTATGGGATGCTGACGGGTTCTGTTATTTCGTCATGAACGAATGGGTGATATTCAGGAAGAAAGGTTAGTTTTCCCAGGTTTATAAAAACAAACCGATTACAGATTACAGTTATACGCAAATGTGCGCGAATAATGTAATCTGTAATCAGTTAAAATTTACCTTAATTTATCAAGTTATTACTCTCCCCAGATGTTGTTGTCATAGTAGTTGCCACGACCCAGCATAAAGTTAGAGTCCAGCTTCTGGTCGTAGAAGACAATGCTTTCAGCTATGATATTGGCAGGCTGTACCTTTATTACTTCAATAGAAGGTGCGATATATTTCTTTTTCATAATTGTAGCTTTTTGATTGTTTTGTAGGACGCAGCACGCTGCGTCCCTACCATTCGTTAACCGTTAGTTTAGCGTTTACTTAATAACCTTTTTGCCATTCACGATGAAGATGCCCTTCTGCACACCCTGCACCTTGCGACCAGCGAGGTCGTAACAGTTTTCCGTTTTCAGTTCTCCGTTTTCACCTTTCAGTTCTCCGTTTTCCGTTTCCAAGATGCCAGTCTCTGTGCCGAAGTCGAAGTAGATACGGGCATGAGCGGAAGAAATGGGCAGATATGCCTTGTTGGCCTTGCAGACGAATGCGCCATCAACCAATTCCACTGGGTACATTCCCACATTATCATCTGGAGCGGCAAGGATATAGTATGAAGTATTATCCTTGGCTGTTACCATTGTATTAACCACAGAACCTACCAGAAGATTCTCTCCTATTTCAGCAGGAGTATCCTCACTCTGAATGAATGCGTATGTTCCTTCATTTGCCTTGACTATTACACCAGTCATGGCAGGAAGCACACCTTCCACCTTCTTCATCTTCAAGCAATCACCATCCACCTTTTCGGCAACATAAACCTCAACATCTTGAGGTATTTCTGCATTGTAAGCTAAATACAATGTAGCATAACCTGCAGAAGAAACACTGAGTTCGTGCAGGTTGGAAAGAGCAAGAATATTTCCGAAACCGCTCCATGGCGCAGTTGCTTTATAACTTTCAATGGAACCAGCTGGAACATGCAGGGTGGGATTTTCTGTATAAGAATCATCAAATGCATTGCTCTCTGTAGAAGGCACCTCCACTGCATAGCAATAGACATCATGGAGTTTGGGGCATTTAGAGAAAGCCAATTGCCCTATGCTCTCTACACCATTGCCGATAGTAACCGAGGTCAAATCAGAGCAAAGAGCGAAAGCATTGATCCCTATGCTCGTCACACTATTGGGGATAGTGACCGAGGTCAAACCAGAGCAATAACAGAAAGCCTGATACCCTATGCTCGTCACACTATTGCCGATAGTAACCGAGGTCAAACCATAGCAATTATAGAAAGCTTTAGGCTCTATGCTCTCCACACTATTGGGGATAGTAACCGAGGTCAAACCAGAGCAACCTAAGAAAGCTTGATACCCTATGCTCGTCACACTATTGCCGATAGTAACCGAGGTCAAACCAGAGCAAAATTTGAAAGCCTCCTTCCCTATGCTCGTCACACTATATGCAGTGCCCTCGTGCGTCACAGACTCCGGGATAATAACTTCATCAGAATACTTGCCACTGCTCTTTGCTATAACAGTAGCCTGCTTTACTTTAGCAACAAGTTCATAGTTTATCCCATCAATCTCAACCTCTGTAGAAATTCTGAAACTGCTCCAAGGCGCAGTTGCATTATAACTCTCCACAGAACCAGCAGGCACATGAAGGGTGGCTTTTGCTATGGGCGATTCCTCAAATGTATCGCTCGCTGTAGAAGGTACATTTTCTGCATAGCAATAGACATTAAGGAGTTCGTAGCAATAAGCGAAAGCCGAATTCCCTATGCTCGTCACACTATTGCCGATAGTAACCGAGGTCAAAGCAGTACAACCAGCGAAAGCAATCTGCCCTATGCTCACCACACTATTGGGGATAGTAACCGAGGTCAAACCAGGGCAATTAAAGAAAGCTTGAGGTGCTATTCTCGTCACACTATATGCAGTACTCCCGTGCTCCACAGACTCCGGGATAATAATCGAACCAGAATAATACTCGCCACCGCTCTTCGGTATAACAGCAGCCCGCTTTGTATCAGCATCAAATTCATAATTTATCCCATCAATCTCATCCTGTGCCGCCAGCATGGGCAGGGACAGGAGCACCGCCAGGGATAGGAACAGCGCCCGCAAGGAATTGTGTAGATGTTTTTTCATCATACTAATTGTTTTTCGCCTCATTGTTCCCTCCGTTCGGCATTAAAAGGTATAAAATAAAGGTGTGGGAACTATATTTGCTTTATCCTAAAGTCAGGCCTTCGCATTGCCTATGGAACGGATAAAGCAATAGCCCACACCATAGGTTATGTAAGTAGCCAATAATGACTGTACATACCAACGATGTGGTGCTATCGCTATCATCTTCGTTCCATAATCAAAGTTGCGAAGTTTGACTTATGAAGATAATTTCAATAACACCTTTTACGGTAAGATCCTTCCTCACACCACCGCTGTGGTGACGGAATTCGAGGCAAAGATACAAGTTTTTTCCGGAATAGCAAATGGAAGAGGTAATTTAGGCTTGCACTTGCTTACTTATGTATTCTTTATATGTAATATACAATGCTCGTTTGCGCCAAGATTTGCGCCAAATTGTGTAGTAATCTCATTCGCGCCATTTACTGGCTCACTCGTGATATACTCGCTGCTTACCTCCAAAGTGGTCCGTTCTTTCAATTTACTTGAAAGCCTATTTATAAATGCATTTTTAGGACAAGTATACCTAAGCACAGAGCAATTGCCAATGAAAGCAAAGTTCCAGTCAGGACATATTCTGACTTTTCATCACCTTTAGATGCTTCGCTAAAACGAAGAATAG
>JAZLBF010000065.1:0-2958 GCA_045613565.1 Bacteroidaceae bacterium | reverse complement strand
TCACCATGATGGTGAGGCTACGCTTCGTGAGAAGGTATCTGGGTATGAACTGGGCAAAGAAATTCATCTGCTTTTCCGTTTTCGGGGTCAAAATTACAAATTTCTTTGAAAAAATCTACGCTATCGCACCGAAAACTTTATGCAGCAAAAGGGGTGCACCCCAATTGGCACACCCCCATGTTTCATAGAAAAGGTTTATGATACTGAACGTTTACGAATAGAGGAAACGCTTGATACTACGTTTCGGAGTCTTTTCAAAAGGCTCGTCATGACGCTCTACAAGGTTTACCTTGCTGTATGCAGGCAGTTCGGTATTCACTTGCTTTAAGTATTCATCCAATATTTGTTCTATGCTCTTGGTGTTACTCTCGAGTTTCTTGAATGCATCCATATCAGGCACTACAAGTGCTACAATCTTGTTTCCACGGCTGATGACGATTGACTCCGACACGAGAGGTAGGCTGTTGAACTTGTCCTCAATCTCCTCGGGATAAACGTTCTGTCCGCTGGCACTGAGAATCATGTTCTTTGAACGCCCTTTGATAAATACGTTGCCATCATTGTCTATTACACCTAGGTCACCACTTTTGAGCCAACCATCTTCGGTGAAGGTAGCTTTGGTAGCTTCAGGGTTCTTGTAGTAGCCCATCATTACATTGTCTCCCTTGATTTGAATTTCGCCTACTACGTTGCGAGGATCTTCAGAATCGATACGTACTTCAACACGTTCTACCTCTTGACCACATGAATGCATGGCAAAGGTCTTCCAGTTGCGGTAACAGATCAGCGGACCGCACTCTGTCATACCATAACCTACGGTGTAGGGGAAGTTCATCTTCTTCATCAACTTCTCTACCTTCTCATTGATGGCTGCGCCACCTACGATGAGGCTACCACGCTCAAGGTTGCCACCGAAAGTGGTGAGCAATTTGGTACGCACCTTATTGTAGACTATCTTGTTCACACCTGGGATTGCGGTCAGTACCTTCATCAACGGCTTGTTGAGTGTGGGCATTACCTTACCCTTGAAAATCTTTTCCACAACGAGAGGTACGGTTACAAGCATGTAGGGTTTCACTTCACCCAATGCTTTGATGAGCACCGAGGGAGTAGGAGTCTTGCCCAAGAAGAAAATATGGCAGCCTGAAGCTAAGGGGTAGAGGAACTCGAATGCCATACCATACATATGTCCGAGAGGCAACATGGAGAGAATGTGCCAACCAGGTTGGTTAGGCATGTGCTTCATAGCAAACTCTACATTTGAGCTGATTGAACGTGCAGACAACATCACACCCTTCGGGTCGCTTGTAGTACCAGAGGTATAGTTGATAAGCTCTAGTTCATCGAGGTTACCGGTAGGATAACTGATATGCTCGGGTTTCACACCTTCGGGGAAACGCTTAGCGAAAATCTCCTCGCAATTCTCATGGAACTCGACAGCATCAACATTACCACCTTTAGTATATATAGGCGTAAAATCAAGAATATTGATTGCGATATTGATGTTGGGCATCTTCTCTGCGTCCATCTTCTCCCAAATCTCGGGTTCAGTAAAGATAGCTGTAGCATCAGAGTGATTGGTCAAGTTTTGTATGCTCTCAGGGAGGAAGTCATTGAGCAAAGGTACCATTACGCCATCAAATGTAGCGATAGCAATAAATGAGGCTGCCCATTCGGCCGAGTTCTTAGCACAGAGCACAATCTTGTCTCCTTTTCTAACACCAGCCTCTTCCAACAAGATGTGCAGTTTCTCAATATTTGTTGCCACTTGGCCAAAAGTAAAGGTGTTCTTACCATAGTTGGTAATTGCAGGAGAATCCCAATAGTTTTTAAAGGCTTTCTCCACATGATTCAAATAATGCTTAATCATTGTTATGTTTCCACTTGTTTACGATACAAAGTTCGCGCTTTGTTTTTACTATTTGCAAATTTTAATGCTACATACCCCATGTTAGGGGCGAAATTACTATATGTGGTAAAAATGCTATATTTATGGGTAAAATATGGTGTATTGTTAGGCTTGCGTTTATAAAAAACATCCATTCCATCGAGGAAATCTACTATGTACGTGACATGGAATGTCAACATTTTCCTATTGTTTGTATGGAATGTCCTATTGTTTTTCTTTTTTTATTCCGATATTTGTGTCGTACATTGATATGTATAACAAATAGAAGGAAAATATCATTAACTTAATGAATAACGATTATGATGAAAAACATGCAATGGAAAAGATTGTTTAGCGCTATAGCTGCTACTGCAGCATTAGTGGCTTGCACACCCAAGAATGTGAAGGTTGAAACAGGTGCTTTCGCTCCCGACTGGGAGAGTCTGAAGCAGTGGGAATGTCCCGAGTGGTTTAAGGACGCCAAGTTTGGTATCTGGGCGCATTGGGGTCCGCAGTGCCAGGCTGAGGGAGGCGACTGGTATGCCCGCCACATGTATTATGAGCGCCATTGGCAGTATCGCTGGCACAAGGAGCACTTTGGCGACCCTGCAGATTATGGATTGAAGGAACTCATACGTGACTGGACTGCGCCCAACTGGCAACCCGACTCGTTGGTGGCACTTTACAAGAGCGTGGGTGCACGCTATTTCTTCACCCTCGGTCAGCATCACGACAACTTTGACCTTTGGGACAGTCCCTATCAGGAGTGGAACTCGGTGAACCTGGGTCCCAAACGTGACATCGTGGGCGAGTGGGCTGCAGCATGTGAGAAGTATGGATTGCCCATCGGTATCAGTATGCATGGTAGCCACACATGGACCTGGATGGAGAAGTCGCAGGACTATGATGGTAATCTTACCAAGGCCGACGGCAAGGGCCAATGGTGGGAGGGCTTCGATCCGCAGGAACTCTATGCTCAGCGTCACGAGCACAGTGAGGGATGGGAGCGCGAGGGCTCTATACATGGTCAGTGGGGCTGGAAGAATGGCGCTTCGCTGCCCTCGGAGGAG
>JAZLBF010000064.1:0-20806 GCA_045613565.1 Bacteroidaceae bacterium | reverse complement strand
AATCCTAATGCAAAGTAATGGCACTTTCAGAAAGGCTGTCGATTCGATCATCAGTTTTGCCAAGGACACTTATCGCAGCATCTTCAGCAGAGAGGAAGCAAAGACCATCAAAAGTGTGATGGAAGCCTTTGGCAAAGACAAGGAGGATTACAGAGCTATCGGAACTTTCCTTGTGTACACGGCAGACAAGAAGGAGAACCTATCCAACAGCGAGTACTGCAAGGCTGTTCGTGAAGTGAATGATGTTGCTATCGGCAGATATGAGCAGGCTCAGAAGCGAGGGAACTCGATGAAGTTGTAGGAAACAGGTTTTTATTAAAACAAAGTACAATCTGCAATGAATTTTCCTAAAACTTTTCCACTGTTATATAAAACGATTGTGATGAATGCAAGACAACCGATTGTTAAAAAAGTTCTTAAAAAATCATTTTGAATTATAATTTCTTTTACTTTTATTAAATACTCATACATACCTGTTGGCGGAATTAAATTAGTATAATAATGTCTCTCAAAAAGTTGCACATATCGCATGTTTTTAGTAACTTAGAGTTCCCAACCTTTAAGTACTATATTTTTGTTATGTGCAACTTACATACAAAGTTAGTGAAGTTTTTGGAGATATGCAAGCAATTCTCCAATGAATTGGTTAATGAAAAAGGAAATATTGTTCGTCGTGGTCCTGTTCCCCGTTTTTCTGATTTGGAAGTAGTAGCCTTGAGCATGGCAGCAGAAGCAGAAGAGATAGACAGTGAGAACTGGTTGTTTGAATCCAAGTTGAATGAATATCGACACCCACACAAATCGCTCAAGAACTTACCGTAACACCCAGACAACTTAACCGATTTTGCCGTCGCATTTGGGGTATGACACCAGGTGAGGTGGTAAAAAGAATGCGAATGGGGGAATTTCAGGAAGAGTTCCCAAGTGTGTAGGTAGAACAAGAGGAGGGATAACAAGACAAACCTATACCTATAATATATAAAGAATGAAGCACATCAAATGGGAGAGATACGAATAATGTTTATACAATTCACTTCGCATGTCGTTTACCCCTTTTGTCGGATGCAAAGGTAGCCAAACCTCATTGGAAATAAGAAAAGGTCAAGCGGTAAACCGTTTGGAGCAGTTTCTTCCTCCGTTGGAGAGTAAACAGCTCCAAAACCTTTTCCTATTTATCGGCTTGGCTTGAATCCGCATCCGGCAACGGAGATAAACGACTGACGAAATAATAGAATCAAAGAACAGCATAAATAATAGGTCTTTTACTTGACAACCTATCATTCAAACTGTTCTCAAATCTTTCAGTGGCTTATTATTTCCGACAGAGAGAAATTTGGCAAGCGGCAGATTTCACTCCCTCCAAAATAATAGGTTGATAAGAGTATGCTTTTGCCGTTCTTGGAAATTGTCGTACCTTTGCAGCAGTTTTTAATTGATACAAAGCTTTATGAATATACTTATAATCGGTGCAACCTCAGGCATAGGTCGTGGTCTATGGGACACATACGCTAAGAATGACAACAATGTGATAGTATTGGGTAGACGAATATCGCTTCTTGAAGAGATGAAAGAGATGCGTCCAACAAACACCACAATTTATCCTTGTGATATAACTAATCATCACGAATTTGAATCTATACTCAATGATGTTTGTAACAATGCTAATAAGTTAGATTTGGCAATAATCTGTGCAGGAACAGGAGATCTTAATCCTGACCTCTCAATAGATATTGAGTTATCTACAATAAATACAAACATTGTTGGATGGACAACGGTTGTTGACAGCATATATAACTTATTCAAAAGGCAAGGCTTTGGGCATATAGTTACCATCACATCTATAGGTGGATTAGTTGGTGAACCAAATGCACCGGCATATTCAGCAACAAAAGCGTATCAAATAAACTATTCGCAAGCACTTCGTAAAAAATCAAAGAAGGATGGTATCTCCGTAACCGAAATTAGACCAGGCTTAGTTAATACTGCGATGGCAAAAGGTGAGGGATTATTCTGGGTAATGCCTGTGTCTAAGGTTGTAGAACAGATAAAGACGGCGATAACTAAGAAAAAATCGCTTGCTGTAGTTACAAAGCGATGGAGCATTATAGCATTTATAATGAAATACTTTATGAGTTAACTTATCAGTATTCCTGTTATTTACAATAATACTAACAAATTAAATATTCGAGAGATTATGTCATTATTGAAAGTTCTATAGCTTTATAAACGGTTCAACCAATGAGCCACAATAAATGTTGAATGATGGAAACATCAAACTGCAAATAGTACTGAAAAGAGAAGAAACATCCTTTATTGATACGCTTAGAGCGTTAAGAAACAATAAAAATGTTAAATCTTCACCTTTTAGAATGTACCCTTAAAGGTTATGACCATATTTCTGACTTATTACTCGCAAAAAATTGAGTAATAACTGGTTGCAAATACTATAATAGTAGAAGCCTTACCTCTATCACTATACCAAATAGTGTAACAAGCATTGGAGACGATGCTTTCTGTAATTGCTCTGGTTTGAACTCGGTTTCTATCGGCAATAGTGTGGAGAGTATAGGAGATAATGCTTTTTCAAGTTGCTCTGCCTTGACCTCGGTGACTATACCTAATAGTGTGACGAGCATTGGGCAGAGTGCTTTCCGTGGTTGCTCTGGTTTGACCTCGGTGACTATCGGTAATAGTGTGACGAGCATTGGACGTTATGCTTTTTATGGGTGTTCTAACCTAAAAACAGTATACAATTTGTCTGCCCTAAACTTTACTAGTGGATCCTTCGATTATGGTTATGTGGCATACTATGCATACAAAGTGTTAAATCTTCCTAACGGTTCAGTAGTAGATAATTATGTGTTTAGTGTAATAAATAGCGAAAATACGCTATGTGGATATATTGGAGAGGATGTAGAACTACATTTGCCTAATAATTTTAAGGGAGAAAGTTATGTAATAGGTTCTAGTGCATTCGCAAGATGTTCAAAAGTAATTAATGTCACAATCCCAAATGGTGTAACAAGCATTGGAGAGTATGCTTTTTATAATTGTAGAAGCCTTACCTCTATCTCAATCCCTAATAGTGTAACAAGCATTGGGAAGGGGGCTTTTTCATATTGTACATCATTACGAAATTTGTTTATTGAAGATGGAGAAACGCCACTCGCATTAGGTTATAATGACTCTTCAGAAGGTCTATTTTATGATTGTCCACTAGATACTGTGTATTTAGGTAGGAATCTTGTATATGACACTAGTCGCGAACGTGGTTATTCTCCATTCTATAAATGTGGAATAGTATCTGTAACTATTGGAGATGGTGTATCGGAGATGGAGGAAAATGCCTTCCTAGAGTGCTCAAAATTGTCAAAAGTGCATATTTCTGATATTATAGCATGGTGTAAGATAAAATTTAAAGAGAGAACATCTAATCCCCTTTATTATGCACATCATTTATATCTAAATGGCCAAGAGGTTCAAGACTTGTTGATTCCAAATGAGATTATAAATATAGAAAATTGGACTTTTGCTGGATGTCAGGGGTTAGCATCTGTTATTATTCATAATAATGTAACTAATGTTGGTACAGGTACCTTTGGAGAATGTAACCTTGATTATCTTGTTGTCGGTACTAATGTACAGAATATCGGAGGATATAACTCTACTCCTACTAAGGTGGTTTGGTTGACAAATACTCCACCAAAGGGTTACTCAAATCTTAGTGGTACTATAAACTACGTTTCAAACGAGAACTATAACAATGATTACAGGACTAAGGTCGTATATAAGTATCTTAGCTCTTTCTTTGAATCTGATGGTATTGTTTATGTTCCTGTTAATCCTTCGGCACGTACTTGTGATGCAATTTCAAGATATGGTATGCATAGTGCTACATCTATCACTATTCCAGAAAAGGTTAATTATAAAAACATAGCAATGTCAGTAAATAACCTAATGCCATATGCTTGCTGTGATTGGGATAGTTTGCATAATGTAACAATATCTTGCAATGGAGAAATTAAGTATAATGCCTTTGCTAACTGCTCGAATTTAACCGATATAACCATGGATGGAATGATTAGCACAATAGGTAGCAGAGCATTTTATGATTGTCAAAATCTTTCTTCTATAGTTTTAAGCGATAGCATCAAGACAATCGGTAGTTATGCTTTTTACAATAACAAACATCTTCCCCAAATTGCTCTACCAATGGCATTGGAGTCAATTGGCGAGTCTTGCTTTAGTGGATGCGATAGTATTGCGGAAATTACAATTCCCTCGAATGTTGGCAGTATAGGAAACTATGCATTTCAAGGTTGTAAGAATTTGTCTGATGTAATAATAGAAGGAGGAGATACAACATTGTATCTAGGTTCAAATGGGTCATCCCCATTGTTTGCCGTTTGTCCTCTAGATACTGTTTATATTGGTGGAAAATTAAAGTATAGCACTGGTAAATATGAAGGATATTCTCCTTTCTATCGTAATTCTACGTTGCGTTCTGTTGTCGTAGGTGGTAAGGAAGAGGAAATTTATGACAATGCTTTCTATGGATGTGCCAACTTACAGAATGTGACCATTGGTGATGGAGTTAAGAGGATAGGTGATTATGCATTCTCGGGCTGCAGTGGATTGAATAGTTTTGAATTTGGCAGTAGTATGGAGAGTATTGGTCAGGAGGCATTTTCTGATTGTACTAACATGTCTAAGATAGTGAGCTATGCTAGTGTGCCTCCTACTTGTGGAAATATGGCATTGGACGATATCAACAAGTGGGAATGCCTGCTTCAGGTCCCCAAAAGTTGTCTTGAGGCATATCAGAATGCTGAACAATGGAAGGAGTTCTTCTTTATTGAGGATGTGCTAACAGGAATTAACGACGTGCATTCAGATATCACAAGTGCTAGCAGGGTAAATGTATACTCTGTTAATGGAACACTAATCAAACGTAATGTAGATATTAACGAATTAGATTATATTCTTCCAGCTGGTATATATATAGCAAATGGTAAGAAGATAGTTATTAAGTAATCCTTTTCCTTAGTTAGCAAATCAATCTCCGTGAGAAGGTATAGAGTCTCTCACGGAGATTCTTATGTACGCTCAGTGTTAGATTAGTTAGAGTTTTTTTAGGTGCTGTAAATGTAGCAGGTACAAGATGAAAAGTTAGTGATATTATCAGGGACGCTCTTACGGACATGCTATGATACTTTTGAGAGGTCTTTGTATGCTAGCTAATTCTCTGTTAGGGGATTATTGTGGGCAGAAGGGAGTGTTTGCCTGTTTTGACCGACAAATAGGCATAAAAAAAGAATGGTTATCTCACGACAACCAATCTTCCGTTAACCTTAAATCTAATACCATGAAAAACACGATGCAAAGGTACGGCTTTTTTGCAATTGTGCAATACTTTTGAGTTGGTATTAGTGATTTTTTGTTGTTTTATTGATTTATATCAATTCTGAGTATCAGGCATATAGCAAAACAGTGGCGTATGCAGAGATACCTTCCTCTCTACCTGTGAAACCAAGTTTTTCTGTTGTTGTAGCCTTGATACTCACGGCGTCTACATCTATTTGCATGCAATTGGCCAAGCATTCTTGCATTTCAGGTATGCGTGCCTTTAGCTTAGGGCGCTCGGCACATACGGTAGCATCAATATTTCCTACTTTGTAGCCTTTAGTGGCAATTAATTCTACGGTTTTACGGAGCAAGATCTTGCTATCGATGTTTTTAAACTCTGCTCCTGTGTCGGGGAAATGATAACCGATGTCTCTCATGTTGGCCGCGCCTAGGAGAGCATCGCAGATGGCGTGGATGAGTACATCGGCATCGCTATGTCCTAAAAGACCTAGAGTGTGCTCCAACTTTATGCCACCTAACCACAAATCACGTCCTTCAACTAGTTGATGAACGTCAAAACCAAATCCTACTCTGATATTCATGATTATTTCTTGTTTTAAGTTTTACTTTTTATCTAGGTTGTTGAGCAACTGACTGATAGCTTCATCGGGAAACATCTTGGCACGCTCTTTTATATATATAAGGAGGTCCTCGAGGATGATGAAGGGGATATTGAACAATGTAGCCTTGCTGGCATTGTAATACTCTTCGATGCTATGGCATATCTCCTCTGGCATAGATTGAGGAATGAGTATTGAGTCAGTTATTTCGTCCATCTCTGTATTGGCATATGCACCAAGGCATCCAAGTAGTTGACCAAGTGCAGGCGTAGTCTGAAGGATAGAGGTGTGGACATAAATCTCTCTGCCATATAGCGATGCATTGCCATTCAATGATACTGGCGAGGTAAGGCGTTGATTTTTCAAACCTTCTATCTCTGGAGCTTGCCAAAAAAGATGTTCGCGAGTGAGGAACAAGTTCTTGGTTAGTTCCTCTGGCATCTGATAGTTGGTGTAATGCCCTCCTTGTATTTCCTGAAGGTCTTCAGCTCCTAGACGTTTGATGTTGTATCCATCATGCACATATAATTGCCAATAGCTGATGGCTTCTGCATTGGGATTGTCGCCAACGAGGAGGAAATGCGTATTGCGCTGAAGCTTATCATACTTTACCTCGCTAGCTCCCAAACGTAAAAGTGTGCTTCGCAAAGCCTGTCGTCCCTGGGCAAATGTACCTGTTACGCAAACTCTGCGTCCCTTGAATGGGCATGGCAAAGTTTCGGGTATTTCGAAATCATCGAACAAAGTAAGTTGTTCTCCTTGCATATCCAATTATTGTATTCGTGTGAGTGCAAAAGTACAACTATTTTTGAATAAAATGACCTTTGATTGTTCAATAATAAAGGAGATATGAAGAAAAGTTGTACCTTTACAACGCGAAAATCATCAAAAATAAAATAAAACACATGAGTAACCAACAACAAATACAGATTCAATTCAAGTTGAACGACATCCGTCAGGTACAGTTCGTAACCCTCTGCAATGAGTGGCCAGAAGGCGAAATGCAGGTGGGCAATCAAATCAATTTCAGTAGCGATACACAAAACCGTTTGGTACGTTGTCTGCTCAATATTGAATATAAGAAGAATGATATCACACAGATGATTCTTGGCGTGGAGAGCGTATTCGAGTTCTCTCGCGAGTCATGGTCATCTATGTATGACCTCAATGGCGACCAATGGATATTGCCCGTAGGACTTGTGCATCATATGGCAGATATCACCATCGGTGCTGCTCGTGGCATCTTGGCCGTTCGTACTGAGGATGAAGGTTTCCCTCGCGCTATGTTGCCATTGGTAAATCCACAACAGTTTATGCGCGACAATATTCGTTTCCCTCGCAATGCAACTCCCGTTGCTCCTACTCCACAAGCTGAAGCGTAATGCAGATAATACCAAAACTAGACGTACACACACATACCATTGTCTCTGGGCATGCCTATAGCACCATGCAAGAAATGGCGCAGGAGGCAGCCAACAGAGGCATAGAACTTTTGGGTATCACGGAGCATGCACCTGGTATCCCTGGCACTTGCGACCCTATTTACTTCCGCAATTTGCACGTGGTGCCTAGAGAAATGTACGGAGTGAAGTTGTTGCTTGGTGCTGAGCTTAATATACTAGATAAAAATGGTACCCTCGACCTTGACGAGTATTATTATAGTATACTCGACCTTCGTATAGCAGGTGTGCACACTCTCTGCTGGGATGGCGGCACTCGCGAGGAAAATACTCAGGGCTTGATTAATGTGGCCAAGAATCCATGGGTGCAAATCATTTCGCACCCTGGCGATGGCGCAGCCGAATTGGATTTTGAACCTATCGTATTGGCCGCTGGCGAGAGCAAAACACTATTGGAGATAAACAATAGTAGCCTAATTCCCTCGCGAGGCAAGCTTCAGGCGCGAGGCAATAATATAGAGATTCTCCGATTGTGTCGCAAGCACGGGTTACCAGTTATCCTTGGTAGCGATGCACATACAGCATTCTCCATAGCAGATTACAGATATTTGTGGGACTTGCTAGAGGAGACAAACTTCCCCTCCGAATTAATCATGAACGATAAGCCTGATGAGTTTCTGGCGTACATTTCTTGATTTATTATTGCCAAGGCATTGCGTGGTGTGCGATGAAGAGTTAAACTCCTCAGAAACAGATATATGCAATGTATGCCTTTGTAATGTCAAGCATATCAGGTGGGAGAGTGCTACGGACAATCCCTTCTTGCGAAGAATATGGGACAAACATGATGTAGAGGCGGCTGGTAGTACTCTGTATTACAATTCATCAGCCGACTATCACAACATATTCATAGCCATAAAATATCAGCATCGTCCTAAGGTGGGATACCGATTGGCGCAACTCAGTTTCCCGTATTGGCAAAATCTAGGCCTCGCCAAGGATGCTGTGTGCATTATACCAGTTCCACTCTCAAGGGCAAGGATGCTAAAGAGGGGTTACAATCAAGCGGAATGGATTTCCAAGGGTATAGCCAAGCATACGAGTATTCCCGTCAACAACAATATCCTTGTGAGAGACAAGCATATACGCACGCAAACACACAAGAATGCTACTGAACGTTGGGAGAATACGCAGAATATCTTTTCCGTGAAGAAGAATGCTCCTGACCTTAACGATAAAACCATCTTGCTTGTGGACGATATCGCAACCACGGGAGCTACACTATGTGATTGCATCAGAGCATTGCGAGAGAGGTTTCCAACTATTAGAGTGCACGTCTATACATTAGGTTTTACACAAAATGAATAATAACCCTAATCAAATGGAAGATACATATATCACGCCAGATATGACCATGCGATTCATCATCTGGTCATACTATTATCACGATATTAAGCCACAGAAGGATGTGAGTTATGCTTCATATGGCCTTTTTGCCGAATCTGATGTGGATAAATTGGATTTTGTCAAGGCAGCCCTTTTCAAATGTTATGAGGAGGCAAGCCTAGACAGAGCTTGTCTGAGCTTGGCGCATGCTAAGTCACTTGGTGAGCAATGTCCTTATTCTCAGGAGGAGTTGGACGAAATGTTTGCTAAGCCTCAAAAGTAGTAAAGGAAAAGCGATTTTTGGAAATGCTTTCCCCAACGCGGGAGACGAGATTAGAGACTTCGGAAATGCTCTCCCGATGCGGGAGAGGACAAACGAAGCTTCGGAAATGCCTTTTGGGAGAGCAAAATGGATTTCCTAACGCTCGAAATTCAAATCCGCCATCAAGGGGAGATGGTCGCTGACTCCTCCCAAATAACTTGTACCTCCATAGGTGCGATGTGGGATTTGTTTCTCTGTACGCAACAGCCATGGGAAGCGGCATTCGCTAGCGCTACCTTGAATGTGGCGTTTTAGGCTTGGAGAAACTAAAATATGGTCCAGGTAACCCCACACACCTTGGAAGTAATACGTTCCTCGCTTTTCATTGGAGCGTGTGCTCTGATTCTCATTCACGGAGATAAGATTAGGTGAGAAACGAGCAAACATCTCATCACCGCACTCGGCGTTAAAGTCCCCCATCACCATTACATGCTTTCCTGAAAGCGAATCAATTATATTGCAAGTTGTTTCTATGGCTAGGGAACGTACTTGTTGAGTAGCGGCATCGTTGCTCCTCCGGCTAGGAAAGTGCACCACGCATATATGAATAGTATCCATCCCCAACATGCCGCTGGCCAGGAGGATATCTCTCGTTGGCCTCAATCCATGTTGCTGACAAGGAATTCTGATGGATTTCCAAGAAAGAAGATTGAACAAACGAGGGTTGTACAATAGAGCCACGTTTATGCCTCTGCTATCAGGGGAGTCGGTTATCAGATATTGATATTTGGTATTCCTCAGAGCAGTTCGGCGAGTTAAATCCCTCAAAACGGTATCGTTCTCCACCTCCTGGAGAGCAACTATAGCCGGTAATTGCATGGCGGCCAGAGTTTGTGTCACCCCCTTTAGTTTTCGCCAATATTTTGAACTATTCCATTGGCGCTCTGCATGTGGGAGAAACTCTATATCGTCCTTACCCTCATCGTGCAAGGTGTCGAAGGCATTTTCGATGTTCCACGTTGCCACGCGAAACATCTGACTACTTGCTTTTGATGCAAAATTAAGCATCAGGAATAGCAAAATAAACCAACATAGGCCTCTCATGCCAACAAATATAGCAAAAAGATATCTCACAAAGTGGGTTCAAGCATTTTTTTTCGTATCTTTGTCATGTTTCTAGAGGACTTTATACCTTTTTTGCACAGAAAAATACAAACAACCTAACCTTTTATCCTCGTCATGAAAAGAATTTCGTCTCTTCTCCTGCTCATGGTGCTTTTCTCGATGGCATCGTTTGCACAAACCACTCGTACTCTAACCTCGCCCAATGGTAAGTTGAAAACTATCGTCACCCTAGCTGATGGCATCACATACGATGTATTCCTAGGCGATGAATTATTGATGGACGATTGTCGTCTATCTCTCAATGTCAATGGTAATGTGCTCGGTTCTAAACCTCAACTGAAGCAGGCATCACAAAAGTCAGTTAACGAGACGAAAAAGCCTTTCCTAAGATTGAAATATGCCGAGGTTCCCAATGTGTACAATGAACTGACCCTGAAGATGAAGGGTAATTACTCCGTTATCTTCAGAGCCTACGACGACGGTATCGCTTATCGCTTTGTTACATCTTTGGGTAAGGAGGTCAAGGTTTACGATGAAGATATCAGCGTGTTCTTCCCCGAAGAGACCGACCTAGTGTTGCAAACATGTGGCAATTTCGTTACTTCCTACGAGGAGCGCTACTCTTTCATCAAGAGCAATGTGTGGACAAGCACTCAGCAAATGGCTCATCTCCCCATCCTTGCTACTACCAAGGCTGGCACTAGAATCCTACTTAGCGAATCTGATGTTATAGATTACCCTGGTGCTTTCTTCCGTAGCAATGATGCCAATGGCTTTAGCTCGCTCTTCCCTAGCGTACCTTCTGTAGAAACACCTCGTAATGACAAGAGCAACAACATCCTGCTTTGTCATGATTACATCGCCTTGACCCAAGGTACAAGAGCATTCCCCTGGAGATATTTCGTTATCACGGCTGAAGATGCTGGTTTGATAGAAAACACCATGACATACCGTCTAGCTCAGGATAGCAAATTGGACGATACCTCATGGATTAAGCCCGGTCAGGCTAGTTGGGAGTGGTGGAATGGTGCCATACCTTATGGCCCTGATGTAGACTTTAGAGCAGGCCTTAATGTCGAGACTTACAAATATTTCATCGATTTTGCATCAAAGTATGGCATCCCCTACATCGTGATGGACGAGGGTTGGGCAAAGAACAATATGGACCCCTATACTCCAAATCCTGATGTTGACTTGCACGAACTCATTTCTTATGGCGAGAAGAAGAATGTAGGCATCATTCTATGGTTGACATGGAGATGCGTGGAGGATAACCCAGAACTCTTTGCTAAATTTGCCGAGTGGGGAGTAAAGGGTGTGAAGATTGACTTTATGGATAGAAGCGACCAGAGAATCGTAAACTTCTATGAGAATACCGTCAAGGAGGCTGCCAAGCATAAAATCTTCGTTAATTTCCATGGCGCATACAAGCCCTCTGGCCTTGAATATATGTACCCCAATTTGCTTTCGTACGAAGGTGTAACAGGTATGGAACAGATGGGTAATTGCAAACCAGAGAATAGTCTTTACTTGCCTTTCATCCGCAATGCCGTTGGACCTATGGAATACACTCCTGGTGCTATGAACAGCATGCAACCAGACAACTACTCTGCTCGTCGTCCCAATTCTGGTAGCATTGGCACAAGAGCATATCAGATGGCGCTCTTTGTAGTATTTGAGTCAGGTTTGCAGATGCTTGCAGACAATCCCACTCTATATTACAACAACGATGATTGCACCAAGTTTATCACCTCTGTGCCTGTGCTTTGGGATGATACCAAGGTGCTTTCAGCCAAGGTGGGTGACCATATTATTGTTGCTAAGCGTAATGCAGACACTTGGTACATCGGTGGTATGACCGCTGAGCGCAAGGCTCCTCTTGAAATGAATGTCACTCTGGATTTCCTTCCTGAAAATCAAACATTCACTCTCACCTCTTTTGAGGATGGTATCAATGCCGACCGCCAGGCAATGCACTACGTGAAGAAGGTGCGTGAAGTCAAGAAGGGCGACGTGGTAAAAATTAAGATGGTGCGCAATGGTGGTTATGCAGCTGTGCTGAACACCAAATAACTCCCAATAACTCCCAATACCCATACAATCTAGCCATCTAGAATACTAGACAGACTAAACAGACTCGAAATTACCCTAAAAATGGCAGACAACAATCAATCTACAGGTGGTACCGTTCACCACCTGAACAATATGTATCAAAACTGGTTTCTAGAGTACGCCTCGTACGTAATCCTAGAAAGAGCTGTGCCGCACATTGGTGATGGTTTCAAACCAGTACAACGACGTATCCTGCATTCGATGAAACGTATGGACGATGGACGCTACAACAAGGTGGCAAACATCGTAGGACATACCATGCAATTTCATCCTCATGGCGATGCTAGTATCAAGGATGCGTTGGTTCAGTTGGGTCAGAAGGAATTGTTGATTGATTGTCAGGGTAACTGGGGTAATATTCTCACTGGTGACGATGCTGCTGCTGGTCGTTATATCGAGGCACGCTTGTCAAAGTTTGCCTTGGATGTAGTTTTCAATCCCAAGACCACGGAGTGGAAACTCAGTTACGATGGACGTAACAAGGAACCCATTGCTCTGCCTGTCAAGTTCCCCTTGCTTCTTGCTCAGGGTGCTGAAGGTATTGCCGTAGGTCTTTCGTGCAAGATATTGCCACACAATGTAGGCGAAATCTGCCAGGCAGCCATCAAATATCTTCGTGGCGAGGAATTCCAATTGTATCCAGATTTCCCCACAGGTGGTAGCATTGATGTTAGTCGCTACAATGATGGCCAGCGCGGAGGTACAGTTCGTGTAAGAGCTAAGATAGAGAAGCGCGACAATAAAACTCTTGCCATTACGGAGATTCCCTTTGGCAAAACCACAGGTACTGCTTCCAAGCCTTCCACCTTTATTGATTCTATTCTGAAGGCTGCCGACAAGGGTAAAATCAAGGTGCGCAAGGTAGAGGATATGACTTCTGCCAATGTGGAAATCCTCATTCATCTCACACCTGGTGCTTCGTCAGATAAAACCATTGATGCACTATATGCTTGTACTGATTGTGAGGTCAGCATAAGTCCTAATTGTTGTGTCATTGACGATAACAAACCTCAATTCTTGGCTGTGAGCGATGTCTTGCGCCGCTCAGTGGACAATACGTTAGAACTCCTTCGCAAGGAAAGATTGATACGCAAGGGAGAGCTTCAGGAACAATTACATTTTGCTTCGCTCGAACAAATCTTCATAGAGGAAAGAATCTATAAGGACAAGAAATTCGAGAATGCCAAGACGATGGATGAGGCCTGCGAATGGATTGACGAGCGCCTCACACCTTGGTATCCAAAGATGGTGCGTGAGGTGACCAAGGATGATATCCTTCGTCTGATGGAAATCAAGATGGCGCGCATCCTTAAGTTCAACAAGGAGAAGGCCGAGGAGATGATGGTTCGTATCCGCGAGGAAATTGAGCAAATCAACAAGGAACTCTCCAATATGGTGGAGGTTACTTGCCAATGGTTTACTTACATCTACGAGAAGTATGGCAAGAATTTCCCCCGCCTGACAGAGATTAAGAACTTTGATACCATCTCAGCTGCTACCGTTGTTGAAGCCAATGAGAAACTATACATCAATCGTGAGGAAGGTTTCATTGGAACTTCACTCAAGAAGGATGAATACATCTGTAATTGCTCGGATATCGACGATGTCATTATCTTCTATAAGGATGGCACATACAAGGTGGTAAAGGTGGCAGATAAAATCTTCGTTGGCGAGACAGAGCGCTCCAAGAAGGAAAAGCGCAAAGTGGAGATTATACACGTTGCAATTTTCAAAAAGAGCGACTCGCGAATCATATACAATGCCGTCTATCGCGATGGAAAGGCTGGCAATTATTATGTCAAGCGCTTTAATGTAACCAGTTTGACTCGCGATAAGGAGTATGACCTCACTAAGGGTACTCCTGGAAGCCGTGTTGTTTACTTCACCGCTAATCCTAATGGCGAGGCAGAGGTGATAAAGGTGGTGATGAAACCCAATCCTAAGTTGAAGAAGATTTTCTTCGACTATGACTTTTCTGTACTTGCTATCAAGGGACGTGCTTCGTTGGGCAACCTTTTGTCTAAGAATGAAATAGCTCGCATCACTCTCAAGAGCCATGGTGGTAGCACCCTTGGCGGAAGAAAGGTGTGGTGGGACCCCGATGTGAATCGTATCAACTATGACGAGCAGGGACAATTCCTTGGCGAATTCCATAGCGACGACCAGATTCTTGTTATATTGAGCAATGGCGAGTTCTATGCTTCCAATTTTGATACCAATAATCACTACGAAAACAATATCCTTCGCATAGAGAAGTACAATGCTAATAAGGTTTGGACAGCAGTGCTCTATGATAAGGACCAAAATGGTTATGCCTATGTGAAGCGTTTCCAAATGGAGGCAGTTTCACGTCATCAGAATTTCCTTGGCGAGAATCCTGACAATGAGATGCTCTTGCTCACCGATACCGTATATCCACGCATCAAGGCCACATTAGGTGGTGCCGATAGTTTCCGCGAACCTATTGAGATAGATGCTGAGGAATTCATCGGTATAAAGAGTTTCAAAGCTAAGGGTAAACGCATTACCACATTGAACGTAGCCGCTATTGAGGAACTGGAGCCTCTACGCTTCCCCGTTGAAGAGGAAGAAAATCCTGAGGGTTCCAATTCTCCAGAGGAAGTTGTAGACCCTGACGAGGGAAAGAGTCAGCAGGATATTAAAGACGAACTCATCGGACAATTGCACTTGTTTGATTAACCCTCCTAATGGCTATAAATGAAACGGCTGCTCCTATTTCTATCTATCATAGTTTCTTTTGCTATCTCTGCGCAAGCACAGATGGCAAAGGATTCGCTTCGCTCTCATGCTTTCTCCCTAGGCGTGGGCAGTTCGCATCAGTTGGATACCTATCTCTCGCCTCAGAATTATGATGGAGTGCAGGTTTCTCTCTTGCGCGAAACTTTGCGCATGACACGCCTGGCCAAGCACCATATTTCATTCCAAACTCTATGGCAAGGAGCCTTTTCTCACACCTCTAATGCCACAAAAACCACGAATGATTTGGGAGGAATGATTTCATATGATGCATTTTGGCATTACAATTGGACACCCACTTCATCCGTTCGTCTGATGGCAGGTGCAGGTGTTGGTGGAGAGTTAGGGTTTCTCTACAATGCGCATGGTGGCAATAATCCAGCTCAGGGACGTCTAGCCATAGACCTTTCGGTTTCAGCAATGGCAATATACAAGTTTCGTCTTGGCAAACAGCCCTTTGCCCTCCGCTATCAACTTAGTATGCCTGTGATGGGAGTGATGTTCTCTCCCCAATTTGGTCAAAGCTATTATGAAATAAGCCAAGGTTATCTTAATCATAATGTCTGCTTTTCCCATCCAGCCAATGCTTTTAGCCTCTGGCAACAACTTACGCTGGATATTACTCTAGGCAAGAGAGCCGTGCTCCGAACTGGTTATCTTTGCGATATCAAGCAAAGCCATGTAAACAATATCAAGGTGCACAATCGTTCGCACTCATTCCTCATTGGCTATGTCAGATATTTCCGTTTGGCAGGCAGGAAGCAAGCTAGCTCTCTCATCCTCTAACCTTCTTTGTATGAAAAGATTCCTAATCATTATATTCTCCATGCTCTCCTTGTGCTCATGTGTAGACGAGGAGCAGTTTGCAAACACCCCCGAGGGCTATTTGGAAGCACTTTGGAAAATCATTGACCAGCATTATTGCTTCCTCGACTATAAGAGCCAAGCAATAGGATTGGATTGGAACGAAGTGCATGCTACCTACCGTCAGAAACTCCATCCCAATATGAATTCCTACCAGTTGCAAGAGGTGCTATGCAATATGTTGGCAGAGTTGCGTGACGGACATGTGAATCTTTACACCGCGTCCGATGTAGGTAGATACTGGTCGTGGAAGGAGGATTATCCCAGTAATTTAGACACAGAGGTGCGCGACTCATATCTAGGCACCGACTATCGAATAGCAGCAGGTATGCGCTACAAGATATTGGATGACAATATAGGCTATATCCTCTACACCAGTTTCTCCTCAGGAGTGGGCGAGGGCAATATTGCCGAGGTGCTACACTATCTTCGTTTGTGTTCAGGACTTATCATTGATGTGCGTGGCAATGGCGGAGGTCAGTTGGATTATGCCCAGCGCTTGGCATCCCATTTCACCAACGAGCGCATTCTGGTTGGTTACTCGCAGCACAAGACAGGGCCTGGCCATAATGATTTTTCTTCTCTCTTTGAGGAATATCTGGAGCCAAGCACTACCGTTCGTTGGCAAAAGCCAGTAATAGTCCTTACCAACAGAGGATGCTATAGTTCCACCAACACCTTTGTGCGTGATATGCTCTGTTGTCCACAGGTCAAAACCCTCGGCGATAGCACAGGAGGCGGTAGTGGTATGCCCTTTACTAGTGAATTGCCCAATGGTTGGAGCATTCGTTTCAGCGCCTGCCCTCAATATGATAGAAACAAGCAGCACATAGAATTTGGTATTTCTCCCACTATTCCTTGTACACTAGTCCAATCAGATTTATTGAAAGGTAAGGATACTTTGATAGAGACAGCAAGAGAAATACTCAAACAAGAATAAGTCGATTTAATCGCGAGTAGAAGTATGAACAAACTGCGCTACATGATTATATTTCCAGTACTACTGATTGTTGCATCGGTAGTTTGCGGATATGTGTCGTTCGCAAAGGCAAAGGCAGACATGACTGACGACCTCAATCAGGCTCTTCACCTCGCCATCTCTGAAAACACAGATGTTACGCAGATGCTTGACTCTTTATCTTCTATGCACGACAAACCGATGCTCACCTTTGGCGCGCAGCATAATGGATTTGCCGACTTTCTTCGCATCTCTGCTTTGCGAGATACTGCTAGTATCACATATACGATCAAGAGTGGTAGCGAAACGGAAACTGGGAAACAACTCTCTACCCAAGGACGAATCTGTAGCGATACATTGCTTTTGGCACAAATGCCCCATTCTGCTATCGAGGTAAAGGCATTTGCCAATCCTTCCTTTTTCTCAATTCTTAAGTATTCCAATCAGCGATGGTCTGCAACGTCTTTGGTATGTGGCATCTTGCTGCTAGGTTTGCTCATGGTGAAACAAAGGTCTGCGGCAACATTACACACCTCTCCCATCCTGGTTGTTCAGAGTCAAGAACAAGTCCTCGCTCTAACACCCATGCAAGAGAAACTGATGCAGATGTTCTTGGCTAGCCCCACGCGCACACTCAGCAAGGACGAGATTTGCTCTGCCCTATGGCCGAAAAAGGATAATCCCGACGATACCTTATATACTTTTATTAGCAGGATGAAGTCTTCTCTGGCCAAACAATCCTCTTATAGAATCCAAAATCGTAGAGGTAGGGAGTATTCTCTTACTTGCGAGAACGTAAATGATGAAGTTAGACATGCTGAGATGCATTAGCATGGCTGGTAAATCATAAAATCCAATATTTTTAGTCTTATAAAATAGCTGTCGCAATTTGCGCACGCTGTCTCACGGTGAAACATGCGGCGCAAAATGCGACTGATGTCCCACGATGGAATAGTCGGCGCAAATTGCGAAACCATTCCGCAAATTTGCAAAGTCTAATTCCGGCTCAGGAATTGGACTTTGCAGAAAAAAAGTAGCGTGCGCAATTTGCGATTAGACTTTTCAAAAATAAAAAGTCCAATTCCGGGTCGGGAATTAGACTTTGCAGAAAAAAGATAGCGTGCGCAATTTGCGATTAGACTTCGCAAATCTGCGGAATGGTTTCGCAATTTGCGCCGACATTTCGCACACTTGCTGATAGCTTTCGCATCCCGAAATTGCATTCCGCACACTTCGGAGGTCCTTTCCCGATGCAAAATTGCATTCCGCAAGCCTCAGGAATAGAATTTTGCCATGAAAAATGCATTTTCAATATAAGGGGAGACCTACCATTGAAGAATTTGAAGCAAAATTAAGTAAATAATAAAATAAAAGTAATAGTTATGTTTGCAATAAAGCGTATGTACTGATGATGTTGACCGTATGTATCGTGAATTGGAATTAAATGGAGCAGCCCCCCTTTCATTCCAAACTGAAGACTTTATTTTGAGGTTTTCTGTCCCAAAGGTAACTGAACAGTTGATTGGAAACCCAGATAGGTTGAGAGAAAAGTTAATAGAAAAGGCAAAAGAAAACGGAGACAAGCTCAGAAAACAGAATTACTATATTGTCCTTAATAGCTTAGAATCCATATATTTCCCAATCAGAATTAACAAAATCTGTCGGTATTAGATGGGGTGACCTTCAAATATGTGAGACATATCCCACTTTTTTTGAACTTTCTGGTGGAAAATTATAAATGTAGAGTACGGTGAATAAAATTAGGACTAGTTTCTGCTGAGCTTCATGAAACTAGTCCTAATTTTATTGATATTAAGGAATCTGCCACCTACTTTTGATGTTCCCTTGCTTTATCGATAAAGCATAAAGGTGCCTAAAATCAGTGGGGGTGTTTGTTCTAGTTTATTCTATAACCACTACTGATCGAATCAAGTTACATCCCGATAATTCGTCTAAAAACAGGAGAATCTGCTATACTAAAATCTGGGTCTGCTACAATTAGGTTATAAACATCTATAGCTCCCTTTTTCATTATATATGGGATTCTTTCATAGAAAAGAGCCTTGCATCTTTGTCCGTTCACATAGAGTATGTCTCCTACATGTGGCATTGCATCAAAATACATAACACTGTAGTTTTTACCACGAAGTGTTTGCGTGTTGATTATGAGATACCCTCTACCTACGCCTCTGTTTTCTATAGCCAAAGGCTCCTTAAAAATACGACATACATATTTTCCATACCAAGGCTCGTCTTTATAAATAGTCTTTCTATACCTGCCTTGTGGATATTCAAAAACGAAATCACTCATTGAGCATTAATATACTTATTTAAACCAAACTATTCTTAACACATTGGGCTATCAAGTCTTCCTTAAAATTATGCCAACCACTAAACACTCTGATTTCTGTAGAATGCTGTTCTTTATAGTTGTATATCATAGAACGGAATGATAATCGCATTAGATTTATTAAATCCAGCCCTTCCCTTCCTGATATATATATTATCTCATTGGCAGGACCGTATCCTGAATTGCAATAATATTCATAACGATATCTCGCTATATACCTTCTCTTTGTTTGCACATCGTATTGAAATTCTGGTCGCAATTCAAAAAAACATTGATATGACGATTCAACACCTTTAATCAAAAAATGTTCTGAATTTGGTGTACAATCCTTAAAATTGAATATCCATCCACTCAAATGCCTATACATTTTTCTTCCGAGCTGAGATTTATTCAGTTCATCTAACCGTTGTAAATCAGAAGTACTATAGTAAGTAGCATAATTTATGAAAGAAAAGAATTTATCTATACTATCTAGATAATCATGTTCCTTCTTGTAATAGATATTATCCCATCCTACCCAACTACCAAAAAGATATATTTCTGCTTTAGCTACGTCATTAAACAAAGATGACAAACCAGATGGAATATCAATATTAAAACTGAAGATGGAATCTTATTAATTCTATATGTTCTTTTCATAAATCAAAAAAATGCATTGATGCCCCAATATAGAAAAAGCTATTTGCCATTGAGCCATTTAATTATTCGATAAATTATAACACCGAAAATAACAATAGTTGTCACAGTTGACATAAATGATTCAAACATAATTTACATTTTTTAGATTATTAATATTTATAATTTCAATGGAATATTGAAAACATATTCGCTTGACATCTAAAACAAGAACATGGTGAGTATATTTTATGCCAGGGCTATTAAATGTGAGCACTTATACCGTGTCACCAACATAATTACTTCCAAACTATGGAACAACATACACTTTATAATTACCATGTACTAGCACCCTTAAACATAAAATATAAATTCCCGCAATTAGCTATATCGTAATTATTTACAATATATTACGTTGTATTAAGTAGTTCTCAAATTCAAGAAGAAGTCTTTCACCATCACTCAAAGAGGATAACTGTGGCTCTATTTTTTTTTATAGCTTGGTTTATGGCAGAAACATTCTCACCCATAAAATTATCCAAAAAACTTTGACCTTCTGCATAGAAAAATCTTGAATGACTTTCACAGAAATCAATTGTTGCATTTTTAATGATGCTGGGAATGTCATTGGCTTCTGACAAACTCCAAATATACGAACAGTGCCCATATTTTCCTATATAGCGACTTCTCTTACAAAGATCACTCAGAATTTTTTCTTTAGTGATTCTAGCTGCACATTTTATTTTTCGTGTTCCAAGAAATAAACTCTGAGAAACCTGAGATAGTTCTAAAAACCAATACTTCCCACAAGAAGAAGTGATTGGAAGTCTGTAATTTCTGATTGTAACCTTCATTTGTTTAATTATTAGATTTTATTACTGTCCGGTAAAAATATTAAGTTACTAAAAGACAGGG
Organism: Bacteroidaceae bacterium; assembly: GCA_045613565.1. Classification (GTDB taxonomy): domain Bacteria; phylum Bacteroidota; class Bacteroidia; order Bacteroidales; family Bacteroidaceae; genus Physcousia. The sequence goes on along the minus strand of JAZLBF010000064.1, from coordinate 96 downwards.
CTGAACTTCTAATTTTGAAGTTCAGCCCATTTTGGTTATCTTTGAGTTTGCACACTTAAAATATAACCATGAGCAAAAGTACACATTTCTTCGGAC
>JAZLBF010000063.1:0-20440 GCA_045613565.1 Bacteroidaceae bacterium | reverse complement strand
CCTCTTCTATTAGTTTCCTAACTACATTACTATCTTCTGCCATCAAATAGTTTGTACTGTAAATTAGAAAGTTGACCATTTTGATATGTGACATTGGATGGCGCATTGACGAAGTCAGGATATGCGGCGACCCCTCGCCGACCTGTTTTTAAATCCAAAAGTAGCTCGGCGACCCCTCGCCGAGCTAGCAAAACACCCTCTGACGGTATTTATCCATCAGAGGGTGCTGTGTTATTCTTCTTATTACCTTTGGGGATGCAACCCTAATCAATATCCATAATTGACAGAGACGGCTTCGCCATCCAGGATAAAGGTGCAGAGCTGCACGTGGTCTTCCTTGTTGGTAGAGTAACTGAAGTCTACGCGATAGTCTTCCTCCCTGGCCTCATCGGCATAATCCACCAGGATGGTTTGCACCAGGTGCTTGGTGCCTCTGCCCATCAGACCTGCATAGTATAGATGCTCAAAACCGAAGCAGCCCATCTGCTTGGATAGTGTCTCGGGGAAGAGACCTGTGGTATTATAGAATGCCGAGGGAGTGCAACGATAATAGATGGGGGCATCATTGTTTTCATAATATGTCACGCAAGCGATATCGCCATCCTCATACTCTATCACACCACGAGCATGCATGGCATCAGCACCGAAGTTGTAGTCCTTGATGGTCTTTTGCCATGACACCAGGCGGCGGTCTTCATAGACGAAACGATACTCGTCCTTGTTGACAAAGAGGCGCTCCACCAGATTGTCGGCATTAAGGATGACGCTCATGGGGAGAGTGCCCGAATTGCGTATAGACACCGAGTCGTGAGCATAGGTGAGCTGGCTGGTGTACTGTACCGAGATATTCTTGGGATTATAAAGAGTGCCTACGGCCTTGAACAGACGGGTATCATTGTAGATAAATTCCCAATCGTAGCATCCCTGAATATTACCGCTGTGAACAATTTTCTTGACAAAGGTCTGACCATTGCCGGGGAGGTTGGGCTGAATGGCAGGAAACTTTGATTCGTCGCTAGAACATGATGCAAAGCAAACTGCAAGCAAGAGCGCAAAGGCTGTGTGCAAGAATGTTGTTTTCTTTTCCATTGTTGTATTACTCTTAAATAGGTTGTGTTTGTCTTGAATAAAAAAAGGGAGTGAGGAACGAAACGCTCTGGCAGGGGGAATCATTCCTGTTGCTGGCTTCGTATCTCGTCTATCTTCTGGAAGTCCTTCTTGCGCAGCTTGAAGGAGTGTGTGAGGTACTTGTCCAGCACAACGGGGTTCTGAGACAATTCCTCGGGCGTGCCGTGGAAAAGGATTTGTCCTTCGAAGAGGAGGTAGGCACGGTCGGTGATACAGAGTGTTTCCTCCACATTGTGGTCGGTGATGAGCACGCCGATGTTCTTCTGCTTTAGTTTCCACACGATGTACTGGATATCTTCCACAGCAATGGGGTCCACACCGGCAAAGGGCTCGTCAAGCATGATGAACTTGGGGTCGATGGCCAGACAGCGTGCTATCTCGGTGCGTCGGCGCTCGCCACCCGACAGTTGGTCGCCCAGGTTCTTGCGCACCTTCTGAAGGCGAAACTCTGCTATGAGGCTCTCCAACTTCTCGCGCTGATAGTCCTTGGGCTTGCCAGTCATCTCCAGCACAGAGGCTATGTTGTCTTCCACACTCATCTTGCGAAATACGGAGGCTTCCTGAGCCAGATATCCGATACCCTTGCGTGCTCGCTTGTAGACGGGGTCCATGGTGATTTCTTCATTGCCCAACCATATATGACCGGCATTGGGCACCACAAGACCCGTAGTCATATAGAAACTGGTGGTCTTGCCGGCACCATTTGGACCAAGCAAACCAACTATCTCGCCTTGGTGCACATCAAACGACACATTGTTTACCACAGTACGCTTGCCATACACTTTCACTAGCCCCTCACTACGGAGTTCTAGCCTGTCCTGAGTTTTCTGATTTTCAATCATGGGGACAAATTTACAATATATTTTCCTCATTCCTACCACATTCTTCAATTAAATCAATTAAAAAAGTGTAACTTTGCATGCACAAATAGCAGAAGTATGTTTTTAATCAAATCAATAACCAAGTTTGGCAAGTATCTGTGCCTCATGCAAAGGGTAATGTCATTGCCCGAAAGATGGCGCATGTTTTTCAAGCAATACATCAAGGAGATGTGCACCCTGGGTGTGGACAGTATTGGCATCGTCCTGCTGATATCATTCTTCATTGGTGCGGTAATCTGCATTCAGATTAAATTGAACATTGCATCTTCGTGGATGCCAACGATGGTGACGGGTTACACCACCCGCGAGATTATGCTTCTGGAGTTCTCCTCCAGCATCATGTGTCTCATCCTGGCTGGCAAGGTGGGCTCCAACATAGCCTCCGAGATAGGCACAATGAGAGTTACCCAGCAGATAGATGCTCTGGAGATAATGGGCATCAACTCGGCCAGCTTCATCATCCTGCCAAAGATAGCAGGCTTGGTAACCATGATACCCATGCTGGTAATATTCAGCATCGTCTTTGGTCTTGTGGGAGCATACACCACCGCTTGTGCCGGTGTGATATCGGTGGAAGACCTGACGGTGGGTATACAATACGATTTCAATCAATGGTACGTCTTTGCCAGTATAATAAAGAGCATTGTGTTTGCCTTTATCATCTCATCGGTAAGTAGTTTTCATGGCTACTTTGTGGAGGGCGGCTCGTTTGATGTGGGCAAGGCTAGCACCAATGCCGTGGTGAGCAGCAGCATGCTCATACTTTTTGCTGACATTTTCCTAACTCAATTGCTCGCATGATAGAACTAGTAAACCTACACAAATCCTTTGGAGACAAGGAAGTTTTGAAAGGTATCAGCACCCAGTTTGCTGATGGCAAGACCAACCTCATTATCGGACAATCGGGTTCGGGAAAGACCGTATTGATGAAAAACATCGTGGGACTCTTCACCCCCGAGCAGGGTCAGATACTTTACGATGGTCGCGACTTTGTGCGCATGACACAGAAGGAGCGCGTAATGCTGCGCCGCGAAATGGGAATGATATTCCAGGCAGCAGCCTTGTTCGACTCCATGTCGGTGCTGGAAAATGTGATGTTCCCCTTGGATATGTTCTCAGACATGAACAGAGAGGACCGAATCAAGAGAGCCAAGTTCTGTCTGGAGCGCGTCAATCTGAAGGGCGCCGAGGAGAAATTCCCCGGCGAGATATCAGGCGGTATGCAAAAGCGTGTAGCCATAGCTCGTGCCATAGCATTGAACCCCAAATATCTCTTCTGCGATGAACCCAACTCGGGTCTGGACCCCAAGACATCGCTCGTGATAGACGACCTAATACATGGCATCACACAGGAATACAACATGACCACCATCATCAACACTCATGATATGAACTCGGTCATGGGCATTGGTGAGCACATTATATATATATACGAAGGCGAACTGGAATGGACGGGCACCAAAGACGATGTAATGTCTTCAAACAATGAGCGCCTCACCTCCTTTATCTTCGCTAGCGACCTACTCCGCAAGGTAAAGGATGCTAACAAATAAGCGGAAAACGGAAAGGGGAAAACGGAAAACGGAAAGACCAAAATTGAAAGATCAATAAGATAAAAAAGGGAAAGCGAAAAGGTGAAGACTAGAAAATCTCATACCTTTTCGCTTTCTCTTTTATATTTTTCTCTTTTAACTCTTACCTTTTCAGTTCTCCGTTTCCAGTTTTCTCCTTTCCGCCTTCCGTTTTCTGTTTTATCTAATCCACCATCTTCCACCAGAATAGATTATGGGGAGGATGATACGCTCGGAAGTACTATCGCCAAACATGACATCAAGATAGACCATAGCCGTGCTATCCACCATCTTGTCATCGGTGGCCTTGGCAGAAAGGATACCTCCACGCAATTGTTGTTCGTCGTGAAGGAACTGCTTCATGAGCACCAAGAACTGCTCGTACTTGCAACTATCCATTGAGGAAGCCTCACGCATGTTGTCCACATAGGCCTGGCCCTCTCCCTGAATCAAGCAAGAGTAAAACTGTTCAGCAGCATGGCGCGCACCCTCGGAAGAGAACTCCGAAAGGTCACGCTCCTGATGGCATGCCTGCATGATTAATGCTAGGAGAAAGAATAAAGTGATTCGCTTTGTCATCGACACTCTCCTCCTAGATTACTTCTGTCGGATAAATACGTTGATAGGACAACCGGTGAAGTCCCAACGCTCGCGAATCTTGTTCTCCAAGAAACGGCGATATGGCTCCTTGACATACTGAGGCAAGTTGGCATAGAACACAAATGTAGGCACGTGTGTGTCTGGTATCTGCGAACAGTACTTAATCTTGATGTACTTGCCCTTGATTGATGGTGGAGGATATGCCTCGATGAGAGGAAGCATCTCTTCGTTGAGACGACCTGTGCTTACACGACGGCGACGATTCTCATACACTTCCTTAGCGGTCTCCAATACCTTGTAGATGCGCTGCTTAGTAAGAGCAGAGGCATAGATGATAGGGAAGTCTGTGAATGGAGCCATACGCTCGCGAATAGCTTGCTCGAAGGTCTTCATCACGATGGTAGACTTGTCCTCTACCAAATCCCACTTGTTAACCACCACCACGAGCGACTTGTTGTTCTTCTGAATCAACTGGAAGATGTTCATATCCTGAGACTCAATACCACGGGTGGCATCAATCATTAGGACACATACATCAGAGTTCTCAATGGCACGGATAGAGCGCATTACGCTATAGAATTCGAGATCTTCATTGACCTTGTTCTTCTTACGAATACCAGCGGTGTCCACTAGGTAGAAATCGAAGCCGAACTTGTCATATCTGGTGTAAATGCTATCACGTGTGGTACCAGCAATGTCAGTTACGATATGACGGTCCTCACCAATGAAGGCATTGATAAGGCTTGACTTACCTGCATTTGGACGACCAACTACGGCAAAGCGAGGGATATTCTCCTCGTGAGCCTCTTCGCTATTCTTGGGCAATGTGCTGATAATCAAATCTAGCAAATCACCTGTACCACTACCAGTAGCAGCACTGATGCAATGAGGATCACCAAGACCTAGGGCGTAGAACTCGGCAGCTAGATAAACCTCGTTGTTGTCCACCTTGTTGCACACCAAGATAACGGGCTTCTTGGTACGACGAAGAATACCAGCTACAGCCTCATCAAGGTCGGTAACACCATTATGACCATCCACAAGGAAAAGTATCACATCGGCCTCATCTGTAGCCAACTGAACCTGCTTGCGGATCTCTTCTTCGAAAATATCATCACTATTTACTACCCATCCACCGGTGTCGACAACAGAGAATTCATTCTTTCCCCACTCGCACTTGCCATACTGACGGTCGCGAGTAGTACCTGCCTCATCACTAACAATGGCATGGCGTGTCTGAGTCAATCTATTGAATAGAGTGCTCTTACCCACATTGGGTCTTCCTACGATAGCAACTAAATTTGACATCTTATCTGTTCCTTTCATCTTATTCGCCTTCATAACACTTTCCATTTTGTTTAGAAATCTTCTCCTCAAAAAAGAATGAGCTACGAGAGGTCGAATCTGTATTTTTCGTTCTTAAATCTAATACTTCTCTCTCTATTTTTTACATTAATCAAGGTCGTAACCGTATTGCTTCATAGCCTTGGTGCTTTGGCGCCAATCCTTGTCCACCTTGACAAAAATCTCCAAGTAAATGCTCTTGCCAAAGAACTTCTCCAACGACTTGCGCGCCTCGGTACTCACCTTCTTCAGAGCCACACCCTTGTGACCGATGATGATACCCCTCTGAGAATCGCGCTCCACATAAATGACAGCATTGATATGAATGGTCTTTTCACTCTCCTTGAACGATTCCACTACCACCTCCACGCTATATGGTATCTCCTTGTCATAATAGAGGAGCACCTTCTCGCGGATAATCTCATTGACAAAGAAGCGAGCGGGTTTGTCTGTCCATTGGTCCTTGTCGAAATAAGCAGGTGATTCGGGTAACAATTCCTTGATGCGACTTAGCAACTGATCCACACCAAACTTGTGTAAAGCAGAAATAGGCATTATCTCTGCCTTGGGGAGAATCTCGTGCCACTCGTCAAACTTAGCCTGAAGTTCAGAAGGATTGCTCAAGTCAATCTTGTTTATTATCACGATGATGGGTACATTCATGTGCTGAACCTTCTCGATAAAATCGCTATTCTTATCGGGAGTTTCCACCATATCGGTGACGTAAAGCAATACATCAGCATCCTGGAGGGCAGAAACAGAGAACTGAAGCATCTGCTCCTGCAACTTGTAGTTGGGCTTCAATACACCAGGGGTGTCAGAGAAGCATATCTGCATCTCGGGAGTATTCAATATACCCATGATGCGATGACGAGTGGTTTGAGCCTTGAACGTAGCTATGCTGATACGCTCGCCAACCAAGAGATTCATCAGCGTAGATTTGCCCACATTGGGATTGCCCACAATGTTGACAAAACCTGCCTTGTGTACTTGTTTTGGAGCTTCCATGTTTCTGTTTCTAATTGTATTCTTGTTTGTTATTTCTTCTATCTGATGTGACTCTTTTCTTTGAGAGATGTGAGTCATTTTCTTGCCATGCCTTAATCCTATCGGAGGGAGCTTCTATTCCTCTGCACGAGCCTTAGCGCGCTTGGTATACCATTCTTCGCGAGTGATTTCTCCTTCCTTGTAGAAGTCTGCGGGCTCCTTGGCTGCCTCTTGAGCGCCATCGTATCCCCAAATCATATAACTAGCTCCCCAAGAGAAACCAGCGCCAAAGGCGGTGAAGATAACCTTGTCACCCTTCTTCAACTTGGGTTCGTATTCCCACAAGCACAAGGGCAATGTACCTCCAGAGGTATTGGCCATGTGGTCAATGTTTACCATCACTCGGTCTTCGGGCAAACCTACTCGGCTAGCTACCGAAACCTCGATATTGATATTTGCCTGATGAGGAACAAGCCAATCTATATCCTCAGCACCAAGGTCGTTTCTACCAGCTACAATCTTCACGGCAGATGCCATATTGAGCACAGCGTGCTTGTAGACAGCTCTACCCTCTTGGTAAACGGTGTGCTCACAATTGTCCACCGTTTCATGTGTTGGCATCTTAGCTGAGCCACCTGCTTTCATGCGCAAGTTCTCAAGACCTATACCATTGGTACGATAATAACCATCTATGAGGCCCACTTCCTCAGTAGTTGCTTCGAGCATCACACAAGCAGCTCCATCACCAAAGATGGGACAAGAGTTGCGATCATTGTAATTGATCATCGAACTCATATGGTCACCTCCACAGAGGATTACCCTCTTGTATCGTCCGCCTCTGATATAAGATGCAGCTACCTCCAAACCATACAAGAATCCAGCACAAGCTGCTTCCATATCATATCCGAAGGCATTCTTCATTCCGCACGCCTCTATCACGATAGAAGCTGTAGAGGGGAAATGATAGTCGGGAGTAGTTGTAGCACAAATCACCAACTCTACGCTGTGAGGGTCAACACCCGTCTTGCGCAACAATTGTTTCACGGCACGTGTCATCATATAACTAGTTCCTACACCCTGTTCGGGCTTGAGAATGTGTCGTGTTTTTACTCCGATTCGCTCCATAATCCACTCATCACTGGTTTCCACGATGGTGGACATTTCCTCGTTGTCAAGGATGTAATCGGGCACATAGCCCCCTACACCCGTGATCACGGCATTAATAGTATTCATTGGTTAGTTTTTATTGGTTTAAACATTATCGCGCGTGCGCGAACAATAAAAGGTAAAAAATAAAGCCGTAGAGTACCCACAACAAAGTGTAGCTGCTCTAACGGCTATATTTAAGACCCTTTACTTGGCTAAATCTAATCAAGCCTCTTTCTCAATAGCCAACTTGCCACGGTAGTAACCGCAAGAAGGGCATACTGTGTGATACACATAGAATTCACCGCAGTTAGAGCATACTGCCAATGCAGGTGCTACGGCCTTGTCATGAGTTCTTCTTTTGAGAGTACGAGTCTTTGACTGTCTTCTTTTAGGATGTGCCATTTTCTTTTATTCTTTATTATTAATTTTTGTTTTCAATTGTTCTAGTGCAGCCCATCGAGGGTCGACTTGCTTTTCTCTATCCTCACCATTGAGGCGCTTGAGTACTTGTTCGTTGCATTCTCCGTCTTCGTGTACATGTCGGATAGGAATCTCCAATGCCAACATTTCATACAAATGCCACGACAAATCCAATATGCCGTGATTCTCCGATACGGTTAGCAACTCACCATCATCGTCATCCTCTTCGCCTAGTACAGCTCTGAGGCTACATTCTCCATGGATAGGCAGATCCATAGGACTCAGACATCGATCGCACTCCACTTTCACCACACCTTCATATTGGAAATCCAAGTCGAAGGCCTCTGATGTACGTTTCACCCGCAGTGCTACATCTACATGTCCGCATTCTATTTCCGGCCCATGAATAGCGGAGAAGAAGTCGTCTGTCAGTACCCAGTGACGCGACACAGCATCATCCAAAATACCTTTCAAATCTACTTTATAGCTATCCATCTTATCCATCGGGGTGCAAAGATACGACTTTTTAATGAATTCCAACAATATTGCCACTTTTTTTCTCGCTATTTCACGTAAAAATAGTCAGTTGCATGTGTTTTGAGCACTATTTCAATGCTTTTCGATGGTGAACTTTATACATTTATCTCAATTCTGAAGACAGTTCCCGTGGCTGGGTCGCTACTCTTCACAAAGATACTTCCTCTATGATATTCCTCCACAATTCTCTTGGCCAAGGAAAGACCTAAACCCCATCCTCGCGACTTGGTTGTATAGCCAGGCATGAAGACCGACTTCCATCGATTTTGAGGTATACCCTTACCCGTATCTGCTACTTCTATAGAATAAAGATAGGCCTCTCTAGCAACGGTAATGGTAATTCTTCCCTTGCTATCCATGGCATCAATAGCATTCTTGCATAGATTCTCAATCACCCACTCAAAAAGAGGAGCGCACAAGGGTACCAGCATCTCACCCTCTGGCAAGTCTGCATTAATCTCCACCTTATTGCTAGTTCTACATCTAATGTAATCTACCACATGCTTCACCACCTGAGCCAAATCCGTTTGCCTCAACTCTGGCATAGAACCAATCTTTGAGAAGCGTTCGGCTATCAGCTGAAGGCGAGTGACATCTCTGCTCATTTCTGGGATAAGAGCATCATTGGGATATGTTTCGCGCAAGACCTCTGCCCATGCCATCAAACTACTAATGGGAGTACCCAATTGATGTGCCGTCTCTTTGGTAAGACCTACCCACACCAAGTTTTGTTCGAATTTTCTACTACTTCGAAGTGCATATATGGCTACAAGCACGAATATCAGCACCACCAAGAACTGGACATAGGGCCACATGGCCAATCTTCTCAAAAGTAGCGAGTCGTCATAGAAGACATCCAACCAATCACTCTCAGACAAATGGATGCGAACAGAATAGGGTAAATCCTCCACATCATCCTCCACATTGCGAAGCATCTGTACCTCACCATCCCTACCGAGGACCTTCACCGGTATGGTCGTATTACTATTCAACACCTTTAGTACTAGAGACATATCGGCATTGGAGTCAGCATCACTAAAGGAGCGCATTGCCTCCGCCCAGATGTTCATTCTCACCCTCTCCTCGTGCTTCAAATCTCGCACAAGGTAATGACTAATCACTAGCGATGCCATACTCATCATCACCGCCATGACTATCAATACAAACCTAATCCTTTTTATATTATCTGCCCATTGCATAGTGATAAAACGCAAAAACATCAGTTTTTATTATACAAAGTGGGCTAGAATTTCAATAATTTTCCATACCTTTGCCGTCCTATGAAACAGAAAATACAATTCATCATATTTACCATCGGCACAATTCTAACATCATTGTGCCTCAATTCTTGTCAAGAAGATTTACCTACACCCGACGAGAAACTCAAGGGTAACACCGTCATCGTCTACATGGGTGCAGAGAATTCTCTCTATCAAATGTCGTATGGCGATATGGAGGAAATGAAAGCTGCGCTTGGCGATATCCCAGAAGATTGTCAGGTAGTGGTTTACAGAGATGCTCAATTGAAGCCAGCAATATTTCATCTAACAAAGAACAAATTTACCACGTTCAAGGAGTTTGCCACTGATATGAATAGCGCCGACCCTGCCGTGATGAAAAATGTACTTCGAGAAATAGTAAACAATTTTCCCTCTGAGAAGTATTCATTGGTATTATGGAGTCACGGCTCTGGCTGGATTGATGAGAGCAGGTCAGTAATCGTTGACAATGAGAACAACTCTACATCGAACACAGGTAGTTGGTTAAGTATCCCCGACCTCGCATCCGTTGTATCCTCCCTACCCCACCTAGAATACATCCTCTTTGATGCATGCTACATGCAAAGCATCGAAGTCGCCTCCCAGCTATACCAACATGCTTCGTACATCATCGGTTCTCCTACCGAAATCCCAGCTGCCGGAGCGCCTTATCACCTGATCCTCAAGGCTATGTGTCAAGCAAACATACAAGCCATCATCGATGGATACGAATCCGGCTATCCCAACTCCAGAGACGGAGTATTGCTCTCGGCAATCTCCTCTGAGGACTTCCCTGACTTCTGCAATGTCACTGCCAAATACATCCCTAGCGTATTCTCCAAGAACGACATGCCATCTGTGATAGGCATACAAATCTATGCTCCCGCATATGGTTTGGCAAGACCTAAGCAGAATGCGATGCCAGTGCCTTACGATATGCGCTCGGCTATGCACAAATACCTTGATGATGAAGCATTTGCAGAGTGGCAACAACAATGGCGCAAGACCGTTCTATATCCCACAAAAGCAGAAGGTTGGGCAAGTATGTACTCGTCCACGTCCTACGGTCCTTTCCATTGCACCCTCACCGACCCCGACTACTTCGGAGGAGTATCCATGAATATACCTTCGGTCGACTACAATACACGCAAGTGGAATGAGGAATTTGCCGAAACTCCATGGTACCGATTGGCGGGATGGAATCAGACAGGTTGGTAAATGCAATAAGCGTGCATAAAACACCCTTTCCAGACTTCGGAGGTCGTCTCCCGCATCGGGAAAGCATTTCCGAAACCTTCTAATTCCCCTCCTCACACGGGAGCGTGCAACTATATAATGTGAATTTTCTTCCAAAGTGGAAAGAAATCGTTTTTTTTTTGTATATTTGCATACGAAAAATAAACCTAAAACCTAGAACATGTTATTTAGCAAAGAAACATATCAGAAGCGTCGCCAGGTATTGAGCGAGCGTATCAAGTCGGGTCTCATCGTTTTGATGGGTAATAATCTTTCACCCGTCAACTATCCTGCCAATGCTTATCGTTTTCGCCAGGATAGCTCTTTCTTGTACTACTTTGGTCAGCACAGAGAGGGTCTCGTAGGTGTGATTGATACTGACGAGAACAAGGAATGGCTCATTGGCAACGACATCGACATCGAAGATATCGTATGGTTTGGCCAGGTGGATAGTGTGGCTGATATGGCTCAGCAGAGTGGTGTAGCTAACTCTGCTCCCATGTCTAAGCTCAAGGAGATGATTGACCTTGCTAAGAGCCAAGGCAGAAAGGTACACTTCCTTCCTCCTTATCGCCACGACTTGATGATTCAGTTGATGGATCTCACTGGCATTCACCCCAGCGAGCAGAGAGCCAAGGCTAGCCTAGAATTGATAATGGCCGTTATTGATCAGCGTGCCGTGAAGACCGCCGAGGAGATTGCCGAGATTGAGCGCGCTTGCGCCATCGGTTATGAGATGCATACCACCGCTATGAAGATGGCTCGCCCTGGTGTGACCGAGCAGGACATCTGTGGTCGTATCTCTGGTATTGCTTCTTCACGCGGTTGTATGGTTTCTTTCTCTCCCATCGTCACTATGCACGGCGAGATTATGCATGGTTATCCCAGCCCTGCTCCCCTAGAAGAGGGCAGATTGCTACTATGCGATTGTGGTGCAGAAACCAATGAAAATTATTGTTCCGATCATACTCGTACCACTCCCATCGGTGGCAGATACACTCAGCGTCAGCGCGAGATATATAGCATCGTGGAGGAATGTCACGACTTGGCTCTATCTGTAGCAGCACCTGGCGTGAAGTGGTTGGACGTGCACATGGATGTTTGTCGCTTGATGACTACTCGTCTCAAGGAGCTTGGCCTAATGAAGGGCGATGTAGAGGAGGCTGTTCGTCAGGGTGCTCATGCCATGTTCTTACCTCACGGCCTAGGTCACATGATGGGTATGGATGTACACGACATGGAAGGCTTGGGCCAGATTTATGTTGGCTTTGACGAGGAGACTCGTCCCAACCTAGAGCAGTTCGGCACCAATTGTCTACGTTGTGGCCGTCGCCTACAGGAGGGTTGGGTAATGACCGACGAACCCGGCATCTACTTCATCCCCGCACTTATCGACGATTGGCGCCAGAAGGGTTTGCACAAGGATTTCATCAACTACGACTTGCTTGAGACTTACAAGGACTTTGGTGGTATCCGTATCGAAGACGACATCCTTATCACCAAGAACGGTTGCAAGTTTATCGGCGACAAACTAATTCCTTACCACATCAACGAGGTGGAGGAGTTTATCAACAAAATGTAATATCACAAATAATTTAAATAATAAAACCAATGAACAAGTTTTTAGTTTTTGCAGCAGCTGCTGCTTTCTGCGCTATGCCTAGCATGGCTAAGAAGAAGAAGGAGGTTATTCCCGCTGACTCTCTAGTATTCACAACCGTATTGGAGAACGCTGTTACTAGCATCAAGAATCAGAACAACTCTGGTACTTGCTGGAGCTACTCAGCACTAGCATTCTTGGAGAGCGAAGTATTGAAGAAGGACCCCAGCAAGACTGACATCGACCTTTGCGAGTCTTTCCTTGTTAGCAAGACTTACACTGACCGTGCTGACCGCAACGTACGTACTCACAACGACGCTAGCTTCAGCCAGGGTGGTTCTTTCTACGATGCTATCTTCTGTATGGATCGCTATGGTCTAGTACCCGAGGGTTTGATGCCCTACCCCATCACTCCTTATGGTGACTCTTTGTTCAACTTCACCAACTTCTTCCCCCCAATGGAGGCTTACATCAAGGCTATCTCTACAAGCAACTCAAAGAAGATTAACCCCATCTGGAAGAAGGACGTACAGAACATGTTGGACAACTACTTTGGCGAGTGCCCCAAGGAGTTCGAATACAAGGGTAAGAAGTACACTCCTCAGAGTTTCGTAAAGGATTACCTTCAGTTGGATCCCAACGATTATGTTTCTCTAACTAGCTACACTCACGAGCCCTTCTATAGCTCATTCATCCTTGAGATTCAGGACAACTGGCGTTGGGCTAGCAGCTACAACTTGCCTCTTGACGAGTTCATGCGCGTAATGGAAGAGAGCGTAAAGAATGGTTGGACATTCGCTTGGGGTGCTGACGTAAGTGAGGATGGCTTCAGCCGTCGTACTGGTAAGAACAAGTGCGTTGCTACTGTTCCCGACACTAAGACAACTGCTGGCGTAGGTAGCGACCAGAGCCGTTGGACAGGCGAGAAGGCTGGTGCTAAGATTGCACAGGCTGACGCTGCTGGTGAGAAGACTATCACTCAGGAGATGCGCCAGGAAGGTTATGACAACTGGACAACTACTGACGACCACGGTATGCAGATTTACGGTATCGCTAAGGACCAGCACGGTAAGGAGTACTTCATGATGAAGAACTCATGGGGTGAGTACGGTCCCTACAAGGGCTTCTGGTACGTGAGCAAGCCTTACGTTGCTTACAAGACCATGAACATCGTAATCAACAAGAACGCTATTCCTCAGGATATCCGCAAGAAGCTAGGTATCTAAGAAAAAGCAAAGACTTAACAACAAGACTGCACAATGAATTACATTTGGCAATACCAAGAGCCAGAACGTGCAAGTCAAGAAAAAGCTATTTCACTTGCCAAGGAGTTGGGTATCAACCCCACCCTTGGCAAACTTCTAGTAGACAGAGGCATTGACACCTCTGCTGATGCAAAAAAATTCTTTCGACCCCAACTGACAGATTTGCTCGACCCATTCCTCTTCAAAGATATGGAGGTGGCGGTTAAAAGACTGAACGAGGCACTTGGACGAAAAGAAAGAATACTGGTGTATGGCGACTATGATGTAGACGGCGTAACAGCGGTTGCACTTGTCTATAGATTCCTCCAGCAATACTCCACCAATATCGACTATTATATCCCCGATAGATATGAAGAAGGATATGGTGTCTCCAAGCAAGGTATCGACTTTGCCGACGAGTCAGGTGTAAAACTAATCATCGTATTGGATTGCGGTATCAAAGCTATCGAGGAAATCAAGTACGCCAAGGATAAAGGTATCGACTTCATCATCTGCGACCATCATGTGCCAGATGACGTACTTCCACCAGCCGTGGCAATATTGAACGCAAAGCGAAAGGACGACACATACCCCTATGGCGACCTGTCTGGATGCGGAGTTGGTTTCAAACTGATTCAAGCCTTTGCCAAAAGCAATGGCATAGCATTCTCCGAACTCATTCCTTTGCTGGATTTATGCGCCGTAAGTATTGCATCAGACATTGTTCCTATCATGGGCGAGAATAGAATACTCGCCTACCATGGTCTTAGACAATTGAACCAAAACCCAAGCGTGGGTATGAAAGCCATCATCGATATCTGCGGTATGGCTGGCAAGGAAATCACTATTGCTGATGTGATTTACAAGATAGGTCCTCGACTGAATGCCTCAGGACGCATAGAGAATGGTAGAGAATCAGTGGAACTACTCGTTGCAAAAGACCCCTGGAAGGCATTGCACAAAGCTGCACAGATTAATCACTACAATGAGCAGCGCAAAGACCTTGACAAGGCAATGACCGAGCAAGCAAATCAGATTGTTGCCTCTCTAGCTCACAAGACAGACAGTAGAGCCATAGTCATCTACAACGAAGAGTGGCACAAGGGTGTGATTGGTATCGTGGCATCACGACTGACCGAAATCTACTTCCGTCCCGCCGTAGTACTCACCAGAGATGGCGATGTAGCAACGGGTTCAGCTCGTTCGGTGGCTGGTTTTGACATTTACAAGGCAATAGAAAGTTGCAGAGACATTCTGGAGAACTTTGGTGGACACACCTATGCTTCAGGACTTACCTTGAAGGCTGAAAATGTGGCTGAGTTCAAGCGCCGCTTTGAAGAATATGTTGACAACAACATTCTTCCCGAGCAAACAAATGCCATTTTGGAAATTGATGACATGCTGGACTTCCAAGACATCAACCGTCAGTTCTTCTATGACTTGAAGCGTTTCCAACCCTTTGGCCCAGAAAACACAAAACCAAGGTTCTGCACTCGCAACGTCTATGATTATGGTACAAGCAAGGTGGTAGGACGTGACCAAGAGCATATCAAACTTGAGCTCGTAGACAATAAGAGCGACATTATCATGAATGGCATTGCCTTCGGACAGAGTTCGCAAGCACGATACATCAAGTCCAAGCATTCATTCAATATTGTTTATACCATTGAGGAGAATACTCACAAACGTGGAGAAATCCAACTTCTAATCGAGGATATAGAAACCTCTGAGCTTGACTAACACAAACTGGCATAACACACAGACTTTGCACTGAAATTATGCACGAGACATCACAAACACCCAGCCCTTCCGCCCAAGACTGGGCAGAGGGGCTGCTTTATAAATACTGGGGATATCCAAGTTTTCGTGGCATCCAGCGTAATATTATTGATAGTATCTATGCTGGCAAGGACACTCTAGGTCTTATGCCTACTGGTGGTGGTAAGAGTATTACCTTTCAGGTGCCAGCTCTTGCCATGGATGGAACGTGTATAGTGGTGACACCGCTCATTGCATTGATGAAGGACCAAGTGGCGCGCCTACGCTTGCTAGGCATTAAGGCCACGGCCATTTACTCTGGCATGAAGCGCGAGAAAATCGTGGCTGCCCTCGAGAATTGTATCCTTGGTGATTACAAATTCTTATATCTCTCACCAGAAAGACTTTCGTCGGAACTTTTCTTGGCAAAACTGAAGCACATGCGTGTTTCCTTTATCTGCGTAGACGAGGCGCATTGTATCTCACAATGGGGATATGATTTTCGTCCTAGTTACCTTGCCCTCCATCAGCTACGCTCCCTTCTACCCGACAAACCAATCCTTGCACTTACTGCTACCGCCACTCCCGAAGTCATTGACGACATTCAAGACAAGCTTGCCTTTTCTCAGAAGAATGTCTTCCGTATGAGTTTCTCACGCCCCAATCTGCATTATAGCGTGCACGAAACCAGTTGCGATGAGGTAGGACTTCAGTATGTTCTCAGCAAACATCCTGGTTCTACTATAATATATTGTAATCGCCGACAGAAAACCGAAGAAATAGCCCAAATGCTTGTTGGCATGGGCATCGCTGCGACATACTTTCATGCAGGTTTGCCTGACATAGAGAAAGACTATCGTCAGCGCGATTGGCAAGAGGGACGCACACGCATCATGGTGGCCACAAATGCTTTTGGTATGGGCATTGACAAACCTGATGTTCGTCTCGTGGTGCATCTTGACGCACCTGAATCATTGGAGCAATATTACCAAGAGGCTGGTCGTGCGGGTAGAGATGGAGAACTCTCACATGCCATACTCTTTAACAAGCCCAAGACTGCTAGCATTC
Source organism: Bacteroidaceae bacterium (assembly GCA_045613565.1). Taxonomy (GTDB): domain Bacteria; phylum Bacteroidota; class Bacteroidia; order Bacteroidales; family Bacteroidaceae; genus Physcousia. The sequence goes on along the minus strand of JAZLBF010000063.1, from coordinate 3,658 downwards.
TAGAAAAGCAACTCATCAGAGCTTTTCCTCCAAAAGAAAAAATACAAGAACTCTATGACCATATCTGCTATTTCTTGCAAATAGCAGAAGGTGATGGCCAGGGCAGAGTACGCGAATTCAATGTTCATCAGTTTTGTGTCAACTTCCACCATAGCTTTGCCGAGGTTCATCCTATGCTTTCTTTGCTGGAATTGGCTGGATATATTAAATTCACAGATGAGGAAGAGACCGTTTCTCGACTATACATCACCGCCACCCGTTCACAATTGTACAGTGCCATCTATGGCGAAACCGAAACTCTGTTCAATCAATTGCTTCGACAATACACAGGTATTTTCCAAGAGTTCGTATACATCGACGAAGAAGATATTGCACTCAGAATAGGTTTCCCTGTAAAGAAAATTTACGAAACTCTGATTGCACTCAACCAGAGACACGTTGTAAAATACATCCCTCGCAAGCGTATCCCTTACATCACACTCACTCGACCTCGCGTAGAGGGAAAAGATGTCATCATCCCTGCTCATGCCTATGAGGAGCGATACATGCGACAGAAAAGGCGCACGGACTGCGTGATTCAGTATCTCAACAATGATACCGAATGCCGTACAGCCCAATTGCTAAAATACTTTGGCGAGAAGTTCAAGCAGAAATGTATGAATTGCGATTATTGCGATTCTCTCTCTGCCGAAGCTACTCCATCAAGCATCATCGACACTATCTACAACGATATTTGTTCACAACTGAGCGATGGTCCCAAGTACGGCTACGAACTAAACCTAGCCACCTACAAACCCGAAGACATCGAATATGTAATCCGCACCATGACAGAAAACAGAGAACTAATACAATGCGGTTTACAAATAAAACTGAACAAGTAAAGTTTTTGTGTCTATATCATCCCACACGCAAAAAATAAAATAAGTCTCCCATCATGCGAAATTAATAGATTTCTAACTATAAAAGCTCTGCCGAATCATGAAATTAAGTCTTCTACAATATTTTGAAGTAAAATTACCTTGAACAAACTTATTCAATGGTACAAAATTATCTGAAATTGCTTTTAATCACCAACTCCGACAACTTATTACTCTGCACACTGTAGGCTTTCCAATGCCATAAACCTCCACAAACCTTATCCATACCCACAAAGTCCATAAAAACTATACCCATCCGACCAGTAGATACCGTGTTGGACTCATTTATTTCCTCTTGCAATCTAGAGTGCAACCACTGAGCATTCGCCTTATATCCATGAGTTGTAGCATTACCTCCTAATGCCGTTTTAGAATATCCGCTTAGGAAATTTATTGTCCAAACATCTTGTGAAGCAGTCCTAGCCAGGGAGAGCATTTTCTTAACTCCGCGCAACTTCTCCTGCCTTCTTTCATCAGTTGTTGGTGCGTAATAATCCTGCACTTGTAATTGTGCCACCTCACCATTCGCATAAATTCTCGCATTATCTGTTCCCTGGCTAGCATGACTCCAACCAGTCACCATAGCACCCTTCCGGGTTCCATGATATACATTTCTACTTAGAAAGAGTACCTTGCCACGCATTTCTCCCACCATCATCTGTGGGTGAAACATAGCAGCTTTTTCTCCAAGACCTTCAATTGCCCTACCAATAGCATCTGGCCACAACAACTTTTCTCGTTCATTCTCGCTCTCACTCTCATGTCTGAGCAAAACCACGGCAAATTCATTCGGATGCTTATCCAACATTACACATATCTCTTGAATAGCGTCTTGAAAACTTACACCAGTCCTCAGTACTGAGTGATAAATGTGTAAAGCGGTATCTCTGACTGCAGGTCGTAAATCAAAGGCTCTTACGCCACTCTCCCATTGTGCAGAAAGGTTGGCAACCTGTGTTCTGCCCAAACCTAAGGCCATCAATACTCCCTTGTAAGTAGCAGCATCGTGAGCACCAGGCATTGACACAGATGCCACCAACATATCATCAGGCAACGGCGCCATCCAATCCGATTTATCAGCAGATTGAGCACCTATTTGCAACATATTCACACAAAAACTCGACAGCAAACATATCAATATCCTTTTCATACACAAAATTCTCATGATTCTTTGAGACAAAGGTACTCATTCTGTTCGTAATATTATAGTAAGACAAAAGATTTGTTGTATCTTTGTGACAAAACTTAATCCTAAAAACAAATATTTTATGAAACGTACCTTACTATTGACAGCTATTACTGCACTTCTTGCAAGCTGTTCTCAACCCGAACCTGGTGTACATCTTCAACTCTCTGATTGGCAAACTGGCGACTCCGTAAAAGTATTCAAATGCAAAATCATGGGCAGCATGCGAGATGCAGAAGTAGACACTCTCGCTATTCCCGAAGGTGGACTTTTCATCCCCACTTCAGCAGAAACTCCTCAGATGTTCAATTTCTACAAGATGCCTCGTCGCTATCCCGACGGCTCTATGGAAGCAATGTCTATGCGTGGTGTATACGTTCCTGTCATGCCAGGTGCAGCAGTAAATATCGAAGGTTCCGCCGAGGACTACTCTTATACTGGCAATACCACCTTCTATAAAGAACTCTCTAGCATCGAACCACAGATCAAATCTCTCCGTAGCGAATCCTTCAAGGCAGCACGTGCTTCTTACAACAAAGAATTATCAGAGGCCGAACGAGATTCACTTCAAAACCTAGTACAAGAATACGAAAATCAGATTCAGGAAACCGTTGTCAACTTTGCCAAGGAAAACAATACCTCTGATGCAGCACTCTTCGTATTCTACACCTATGCAAACCTTGAAAAGAATAGCGCAGTTCTTGACCAATTCGCATGCGGTGTAAAAGAAGGTCCTCTTGCCGACGTATACAATCACATGGTTCAAAGCCTAGAGGCTAAACAGAAGCAGAAAGAAGCAGAAAAGAGAGTTGCAGATGGAATGCCAGCACCCGACTTCACACTTAAAAGCATCAAGGGCGAAGACGTTACTCTTTCATCACTACAAGGCAAATACATCGTACTTGATTTCTGGGGCTCATGGTGTGGTTGGTGCATCAAAGGAATCCCCGAAATGAAAAAGATGTACAGCAAATACCACAAGAAACTAGAAGTAGTTGGTATTGCATGTAGAGATACCGAAGAAGTATGGAAAAAGAGCGTTGCCGACAACCAACTCCCTTGGACCAATCTAATCAACGGTAGCGGAGATAACGATCTTTCCACAAAATACGCCATCAAAGGATACCCAACAAAGATTATCCTTGACCCCGAAGGCAAAATCGTTAAAACAATCCTAGGTGAATCCCCCGATTTCTACACAACCATCGATTCATTGATGACTAAGTAAAATTGTGTCTCTAGGAGAGGTGGGCTCTCCTAGAGAGGCAACAAGACTACAAAACCACGATGATAGGGGGGGGGGACTAAAGACTAGAGAATCTAGATAGACTAGATAGACTAGCCAGACTAGAACGTCTAGCGCATCTAGCTAAACAAAAAGACCTTGCAAGCACAATGCTCACAAGGTCTTCTCTCTTTTTGAAAAAACGGCGGCTACCTACTCTCCCACGGGTGTGCAGTACCATCGGCGCGGACGGGCTTAACTTCTCTGTTCGGAATGGGAAGAGGTGGAACCCCGACACTATAACCACCTGAATATGGTGACAATATTGAA
>JAZLBF010000062.1:0-28327 GCA_045613565.1 Bacteroidaceae bacterium | reverse complement strand
AAATAGAGAATCCGAAATTAGAATACTCTGCACACCCCACAGAAGCGTACAAACCATCTGAGGGAGAACTAAGTAAAGTGAGAATTCTAGCAGACACTCTAGAATCAAGGAATACATCTGGAGAGCCGAGGATAACCTAGGCAAAGCTCGAAAACTCCTCGATTAGTGTAAAAAAATCACTTATTGTGAGTGGATGGAGAAAATTAGAAGAAATTTACTTTGTCATTCAGCAAGTTATTTGTATCTTTGCAATGCAAAGTATGTGGAGATGATGAAAGAGTTCGAGATTAGGACAATGGTGAGAGTGCTTCAAGAGAACGAATTGAGTTCGGAAGATAAAAAACTCATTTCGTCTGCCAAGGAGGCTACCAACAATAGCTATTCGCCATATAGCCATTTCAAGGTGGGTGCTGCCCTACTCTTAGAGAACAACGAAATCATCACGGGAAGCAATCAGGAGAATGCGGCATACCCTGTGGGATGCTGCGCGGAAAGAACTGCTCTATTTTGGTGTAAAGCCAATAGGCCTGGTATCAATATCAAGGCTATAGCCATTGCGGCCAGGCAGAATGAGGATTTTACTCTCTCCCCCATTGCCCCTTGCGGCATGTGCCGACAGGCTCTGATAGAAGTGGAGCATATACAAAAGGAAAGTATCAGAGTATTGCTCTACGGACAAAATGGCACATACTGCACAGAGAGCATAGCATGCTTGTTGCCGCTAACATTTGGGGCAGATGACCTGAAAGGATAACTATAATAAAAATACATAGGTGAGAAAATGATTACACTAAGCAACATAGCCGTACAATTCGGCAAGAGAGTCCTTTACAAGGACGTGAACATGAAGTTCACCAGCGGAAACATCTATGGAGTGATTGGCGCCAATGGTGCAGGTAAATCAACTCTGTTGAAGGCCATCAGTGGCGAGTTAGAACCAACAAAGGGTACCATCGAATTGGGTCCCGGAGAGCGATTGTCTGTACTTTCGCAGGACCACTTCCAGTATGACCAGGAGACTGTATTGAACACAGTATTGATGGGTCACACCACAATGTGGGATGTGATGAAGGAGCGTGAGGCTCTGTATAGCAAGGCCGACTTTACCGACGAGGATGGTATCAGAGTGGCTGAGTTGGAGGACAAGTTTGCTGAGATGGGAGGTTATACAGCTGAGAGCGATGCTGGTAGCTTGCTATCAGGTCTTGGCATCAAGGAGTCTTTGCACCATCAGTTGATGGGAGAGCTTTCTGGTAAGGAGAAGGTGAGAGTAATGTTGGCAAAGGCTTTGTTTGGTAATCCCGACAACTTGCTTCTGGACGAGCCCACCAACGACCTTGACCTAGAGACCGTACAATGGTTGGAGCAGTACTTGAGCGAATTTGACCAGACAGTATTGGTGGTGAGCCACGCCCGTCACTCCCTAGATAGTGTATGTACACACACCGTGGATATCGACTTTGGCAAGGTAACAATGTTTGCCGGTAACTATAGCTTCTGGTACGAATCTAGTCAGCTAGCTTTGCGCCAGGCACAGAATCAGAAGGCTAAAGCTGAGGAGAAGAAGAAGGAGTTGGAGGAGTTCATCCGTCGCTTTAGTGCCAATGTGGCTAAGAGTAAGCAGACTACTAGCCGTAAGAAGATGCTTGAGAAACTTAATGTTGACGAAATCCGTCCTTCTACACGTAAGTATCCTGGTATTATCTTCCAAATGGAGAGAGAGCCAGGTAATCAGATTCTAGAGGTTCAGGACTTGAAGGCTACCATGGAGGATGGCACAGTATTGTTTGACAATGTTAGCTTCAACATAGAGAGAGGCGAAAAGGTGGTATTCCTTAGCCACGACCCTCGTGCTATGACTGCTCTCTTTGAGATAATCAATGGCAACCGTGAGGCTCAGGGCGGTACTTACAACTGGGGTGTGACCATCACCACAGCATACTTGCCCGTGGACAACACCGACTTCTTCCAGTCAGAAATGAACCTAGTGGATTGGTTGAGCCAGTTTGGCGAGGGTAACGAGGTGTACTTCAAGGGCTTCCTAGGCCGTATGCTATTCTCGGGCGAGGAGGTATTGAAGAAGGTCAACGTACTCTCTGGTGGTGAGAAGATGCGTTGTATGATAGCTCGTATGCAGTTGAAGAATGCTAACTGCTTGATTCTGGATACTCCCACCAACCACCTAGACCTAGAAAGTATTCAGGCTTTCAACAACAACCTAAAGCAATACAAGGGTAATGTCCTCTTTGCGAGCCATGACCATGAGTTTATCCAAACCGTTGCAAATCGTATCATCGAATTGACTCCCAATGGCACTATTGATAAGCTAATGGATTATGACGATTACATCATGAGCGACCAGATTAAGGAGCTCAAGGAAAAGATGTACGCTCAGTAAAAAAATGGCTTTTGGCAGAAAATGTGACAGGAATATGACAGAAGTGTGACAGAAAGTCTGCCAAATTGACATAAAACGTGCCAAAATCCGATTGGCACGTTTTATGCATAGTTATTAGTAGAGGACCATTCTAAAAAAAGCAACATTATGGAAAAGCAAGAAACACAAAACACAAACGAAGAATTGAAGCAGGAGGAAATCCTAAACAACCAGCCAACAGAAACCGCTGGTGAAGATAACACTCAAAACGAAAGCGAAGAGAGCGCACCCGTGGAGGTGGACCCTCTAGAGGCTGCTCAGGCAGAGATAGCAGAGCTGAAGAAGCAGTTGCTATACAAAGTGGCAGAGTTTGACAACTATCGCAAGCGTGTAATTAAGGAAAAGGCTGACCTAATCCTAAACGGTGGAGAAAAGGTGATTGGAGCTATCCTACCCGTAATGGACGACATGGAGAGAGCATTAGAGCAGATGCAGAAGGCCAATGACGTTCAGGCGGTGATAGAAGGCGTGGGCCTTATTCAAAAGAAGTTCATGGGCATCCTGGAGAAGCAGGGTGTGAAGTGCATCGAGACAAAGGATGCAACCTTCGATGTGGAGGTACACGAAGCTGTGGCACAGTTCCCTGCACCCACTGAGGAGATGAAAAACAAGGTTATCGACTGCACCCTCAAGGGCTATAAGTTGAACGAAAAGGTTATCCGCCACGCTCAGGTAGTTGTTGGTATTTAATAACAAAAAGTAACACCTTATTTATATATGGCTGAGAAAAGAGATTACTATGAAGTCCTTGGCGTACAGAAAGGGGCTTCAGACGATGAGATAAAGAAGGCCTATAAAAAGATGGCCATAAAGTATCACCCTGACCGCAATCCGGGTGACAAGGAAGCCGAAGAAAAGTTTAAGGAGGCAGCCGAGGCATACGATGTGCTACGCGACCCCGACAAGCGTGCTCGCTACGACCAGTTTGGTCATGCTGGCATGGGAGGTGCTGGTGGCTTCAGCGGTGGCGGCTTTGACATGAACGACATCTTCAGCATGTTTGGCGATATCTTCGGTGGTCACATGGGTGGCGGCGGAGGCTTTGGTGGCTTTGGCGGTTTTGGAGGAGGTAGCAGAGGTCCTCAGCAGCATCGTGGTAGCGACCTGAGAGTACCCGTTAAACTTACTCTGGAAGAGGTTGCCAATGGTACAACAAAGAAATTCAAGGTTAAGAAGAAAGTTACCTGTTCGCATTGTAACGGTAGCGGTTCTAACGATGGCAAGACTGAAACCTGTGGCACATGTCACGGTAGTGGCTACATCACTCGCGCCGTAAACACCATGTTTGGTCGTATGCAACAGCAGAGCATGTGTAACACCTGTGGCGGTAAGGGTACCGTAATCAAAAACAAGTGTACACATTGCTCAGGACTTGGTGTAGTCAGTGGCGACGAAGTGGTAGAGGTAGAAATCCCAGCAGGCATCCAGGATGGCATGACCCTCACCGTTAGAGGCAAGGGTAATGCTGGTCAAAACAATGGTTATGCTGGAGACCTTCAGGTATATGTAGAGGTAGAACCACATGCAGAGTTGGCTCGCCGTGACAACGACCTAATATATAACCTACTCCTAGACCTACCCACAGCAGTGCTTGGTGGCTCTGCAGAGATACCCACTATCGATGGTCGTGTGAAGATTAAGATTGAAGCTGGCACTCAGCCAGGCAAGGTGGTTCGCCTACGTGGCAAGGGTCTGCCCGCACTACAAGGATATGGTTACGGATATGGCGACTTGATAGTTAATATCTCTGTGTACATACCCGAAACTCTCAACAAGGATGAGCACAATGCCTTTGAGAAGATGCGTGGTAGCGATAGCTTTATTCCTTCGCAATCAACTAAGACTTCATTCTTCCAAAAGTTCAAGAACCTATTCTCATAGGATATCGTAACCTATTGGTTATAAAAGAATACATAAAGATGACTTATAGCGAAGCTACAGAATATCTTTTCACCTCAGCCCCGTTATTTCAGAATATCGGGGCTGGTGCTTATAAAGAAGGATTGAGTAATACACTGGCTCTGGACGAGCACTTTGGCCATCCTCACACCAAGTACCTGACCATACACGTGGCTGGCACCAATGGCAAGGGAAGTACCAGTCATACCCTGGCGGCAATATTGCAGAGTGCTGGTTACAGAGTAGGTCTATACACCAGTCCTCATCTCGTTGACTTCAGAGAGCGCATCAAGGTCAATGGAGAGATGATACCCGAGGAGCGCGTGGTAAGATTTGTGGAGGAAGAGCGCAACTTCTTCGAACCTCTTCACCCCTCCTTCTTTGAACTAGCCACAGCCCTTGCACTAAAGTACTTTGAGGAAGCGAAGATAGATATCGCCGTTATCGAAACAGGACTTGGCGGCCGTTTGGATTGCACCAATATTATCTCACCGATACTCTCCATTATCACAAACATTAGTTTTGACCATGTTCAATTCCTTGGCAATACATTAGAGGCCATTGCCAGGGAAAAGGCGGGCATTATCAAGAAGGAAACACCCGTGGTAATAGGCGAAACGAACAACAATGCTGATGTCAGAGCTGTATTCTGCGAGAAAGCAAACGAAGCTGGTGCGCCTATCATGTTTGCCGACGAGGTTTATCATACTCCCGTGGAAACAGAGCTCAAGGGCTTTTGTCAGGAGAAAAATACACAAACAATACTTAGTGCGCTTGATTTCTTGACAGAAAAGGTCAAGGGAACGAAAGTAACTCTTAACATCACCCAGGAGAGCATCGAGCAGGGTTTTGCCAACGTATGCAAGTTTACTGGCTTAATGGGTAGATGGCAAACTCTCTCAGAAAATCCTCTCACAATATGCGACACTGGCCACAATGTGGGTGGATGGGAGTATCTGAGCAAACAACTAAAGACTACATCTGGCCATCTACACATAGTAATTGGCATGGTTGGCGATAAAGATATCGAAAAGGTAGTGAGCATGCTCCCCAAGGATGCTACATACTACTTTACCCAAGCCAGCGTGAAACGTGCAATGCCTGCTGACGAGTTTGCTAATATAGCAAAAAAGCATAATTTGGAAGGCCTTGTGTATGGCGATGTGAAGAGCGCATATGAGGCGGCAAAAAACAACTGCAAAATAGAGGATACAATCTTCATTGGAGGCAGTACTTTTGTCGTAGCAGATATACTTAGTAACTGTTTTTAACATTTACGAGCCAGAATGAGCGCTTTTTCGGCGCGTAATATTGGCCGTATGGAGAATAATTTGTATATTTGCATCGTCGAATAATCTATTTTAATTACTAATACCAATGGAGAAAAATTTGATTTCCGGCTTGAAGCGTGAAAACTTCCAAGCCATGGTACAGGGCAAAGAGACTGACCTGTATACTCTGACCAATGCTCAGGGCATGGAAGTAAGCATTACCAATTATGGTGGTTCGTTGGTGTCCATCATGGTTCCCGACAGAGATGGCAATATGGCCAATGTAATTCAGGGACATGATTGTATTCAGGATTGCCTCAGCAGCCCCGAACCATTCCTTTCAACCTTGGTTGGTAGATATGGTAACCGTATTTGTCGTGGTAAATTTACCATGAATAATAAGGAATATAGTTTGTCTATCAACAATGGTCCTAACCACCTACATGGTGGCCCCACAGGATGCCATGCACGTGTATGGGACGCAGAGCAGTTGAATGACCAAGAGTTGGTTTTGCGCTATACCTTTGCATACTACGAAGAGGGTTTCCCCGGCGAAGTTAGCATGACAGTTAAGTACTCACTGACCAATGATAACGAGCTAGTTATCGACTATCGTGGTACTACCAACAAGAAGACTGTTGTGAATATGACCAGCCACGGTTTCTTCTCACTAACTGGTATTGCCAAACCCACCCCCTCTCAGTTGGACACTATTCTTACCATCAATGCTGATTTCTACGTTCCCATTGACGAGAATAGCATCCCCACTGGCGAAATCCGCAAGGTAGAGGGTACTCCATTCGATTTCCGCACTCCTAAGCCTGTAGGCAGAGACATCGCCGCAGACGACGAGCAAATCAAGAATGGTACTGGCTATGACCATTGTTATGTTTTGAACAAGCGCGAACCAGGAGAATTGACCTTGGCAGCTTCTATGGTAGAACCATCAACTGGACGTACAATGGAATGCTGGACCACAGAACCTGGTGTACAGTTCTATAGCGACAACTGGGCAGACGGCTACAAGGGACAGCATGGTGCAACATTTGGCAAGCACTCTGGTCTTTGCTTCGAAGCACAGCATTTCCCCGACTCTCCTAACCGTGCTCACTTCCCCAGCACACAGTTGAAGCCAGGCGAAATCTATGTACAAAAGACTGTTTACAAGTTTGGTGTAGAAAAATAATACTAATCCATTCAAGCTACTCTTTCTTTTAACCAAAAGAGAGGGTGGCTTTAATTGATTATAACGATACAGTTTTAGAATATTACAAAAACTTTATTAATAATAATTTAAACAAACTTATTTAAACAAATGGCTCAAAAAACAAAACAGTGGGGCGCGATTATCGTAATGATTGCGCTATTTGCAATGATTGCCTTCGTTACCAACTTGTGTACACCTATGGCAACCATTATCAAGAACCAGGGTGAGATTTCAAACGTTCTTGCACAGATTGGTAACTACGGAAACTTTATCGCTTACTTGGTGATGGGTATTCCCGCAGGTATGCTTATCGCTAAGTTCGGTTACAAGAAGACTGCTCTTATCGGTCTAGTTGTAGGTGCTACAGGTATCCTTATCCAGTGGTTGAGCGGTCAGTTCAATGCTCAGGAGAACATTGGTCTTGTATTCGGTATCTATCTAATTGGTGCATTCATCGCTGGTCTTTGTATGTGTATCTTGAACTGTGTAGTTAACCCCATGCTTAACCTTCTTGGTGGTGGTGGTAACTCTGGTAACCAGTTGATTCAGATTGGTGGTGTATTCAACTCTTCTGCTGCTGTAGCTTGCTACATCCTTATGGGTGCTCTTATCGCAGACGCAAGCAAGGCTAAGATTGCTGACGCTACTCCTGCTTTGATGATTGCTCTTGCTATCTTTATCATTGCATTCATCGTTATTCTTTTCACCAAGATTGAGGAGCCTGAGCAGGCACCTGTTCGTGTAGACCTTATCAAGGGTGCTATGAGCCACCGTCACTTTGCTCTCGGTGCTTTGGCTATCTTCTTGTACATGGGTATCGAGGTAGGTGTTCCCAACGCTGTTCAGCAGATGTTGACTTCAGAGCCCTACTCTATTCCTGCTGCTACTGTAGGTATGATTGTTGCTGTATACTGGGCAATGATGCTTGTAGGTCGCTTCGTAGGTGCATCTATCGGTAGCAAGGTTAGTGCTCGTGCTATGATTACAACCGTTTCTATCGCTACTTTGGCATTGGTTATCTTCGGTATGTATGCTCCTGCAGACGTATTGGTTAACTTCCCTGGTGTTGACTGGGGTAAGCTAGAGCTTATCTGGCAGCCTGTACCCCTTGGCATCTTCTCATTCTTGCTTGTTGGTCTTTGCACATCAGTAATGTGGGGTGCTATCTTCAACATGGCTGTTGAGGGTCTTGGTAAGTACACCGCTATCGCTTCTGGTATCTTCATGACCATGGTATTCGGTTGCGCTATCATGATGGGTATCCAGGGTTACGTAGCTGACTTGACTGACTACATGACCAGCTTCTGGGTAGTAGTATTCTGTGCAGCATACCTATTGTTCTACGCTCTTATCGGTAGCCGCGTTTCTAAGCGCTCTGAATAATATTACAAACGAATTTTAAATCCTAAATAAACTATGAGACTTACAATTGATGACGTAAGAAGTCGCTTCATTAAGCACTTCGATGGTACTACAGGTAGTGTATATGCTTCTCCCGGTCGTATTAACTTGATTGGTGAGCACACTGACTATAATAATGGCTTCGTATTCCCCGGTGCAGTACAGCAGGGTATGATTGCTGAGATTAAGCCCAACGGCACTCGCAACGTTAATGCTTACTCTATCGACTTGAAGGACAAGGTAACTTTCTGCTTGGACGATCCCGAAGGTCCTAAGGCTACTTGGGCACGCTACATCTATGGTGTATGCCGCGAGATGATGGCTTTGGGTGTTCCCGTAGAGGGCTTCAACACAGCTTTCGCTGGTGATGTACCCCTTGGTGCAGGTATGAGTTCTTCTGCTGCATTGGAGAGCACATTCGCATTCGCTTGTAACGACCTTTGGGGTGACAACAAGATCGAGAAGATGGAGTTGGCACGCGTAGGTCAGCGCACAGAGCACAAGTACATCGGTTGTAACTGTGGTATCATGGACCAGTTCGCTAGTGTACACGGCAAGGCTGGTAGCTTGATGCGTTTGGATTGCCGTAGCGGTGAGTATGCATACTTCCCCTGGAATCCCGAAGGTTACAAGTTGGTATTGGTTAACAGCTGCGTTAAGCACGAGTTGGCTGGTAGCCCCTACAACGAGCGTCGTCTTTCTTGTGAGCGCGTAGCAGCTGTTATCAACAAGCACCACCCCGAGGTAGAGACATTGCGTGATGCAAACATGGCTCTTCTTGACGAGGTTAAGGCTGAGGTTAGCGAAGAGGATTACAAGAGAGCTCGCTACGTAATCGGTGAGGTTGACCGCGTATTGGCAGTTTGTGATGCTTTGGAGCGTGGTGACTACGAAACCGTTGGTCAGAAGATGTACGAGACTCACTATGGCTTGAGCCAGGAGTACGAGGTATCTTGCGAAGAGCTTGACTTCTTGAACGACATCGCTAAGGAAGAAGGCGTAACTGGTAGCCGCATCATGGGTGGTGGCTTCGGTGGTTGCACCATCAACCTAGTTGCTAACGAGTTGTACGACAACTTCGTTAAGGTTGTTAAGGAAAAGTTTGCTGCTAAGTATGGCAAGGCTCCTATCGTTATCGATGTAGTTATCGGTGATGGTTCTCGTAAACTTTGCTAAGCAACAATATTAACATCATAAACATTTCACTCCCTGACTACTCGTTGGTTGGGGAGTGATTTTTTTATTAGTGAGAAATTAGTTTAAATGAACATTATCATTGCGAATCGTGCACACAATCTAATAAAAATCCATATATTTGTACGGGAAATATCACAAATTTAACATGAGTGCTATACGAGATGCTCATGTACGAAAATAGGCCTTTCCTTATTCTATTGCGATATCACAATCAATATTTGTTCAAATATGAGAAAAAATAATATAATTCTTTGGCTAGGATTAATTACAATTTTCGTTTCTTGTTCTTCCAATAAGGATTTGTGCAATAACCAACGAGTATGGTCAAATCTGCCCGCTTACACACAAGTATTCGAAAACCAAAATGAATTGGGTATAACATCAGATATTTACGATGGAATATGGGAAGGAGAAACCGCTCCCCTATTACCTCGAATACCTCATCCGTCTCCTCAAATCAAAACATGGACAGAAGCCGAAGGATATAATTATCTTTGTGAAGAGACAGATAGTCTTACTCAAGGAAAATATCCCAATCCCGTTCGCATATGGGAGAGCGAGCCATACCCTATAGGTAATGGACGCATAGCAGCATCTGTCTTTCATGGAAGCGGACGAGACAGATATGCACTAAACGAAGTATCTTTCTGGTCGGGAGGTCTTAATGCAGGTACTATTAATAATAAGGGTGACAAGAGCTTTAATCGCGAACAAGGTCCTGATGCAACGGAGGATGAATTCGGTGGCTATCAGCCAGTGGGAGATTTTATTTTTGATTTTGGTTCTCCTGTAGCCAAATCAACCTTCCTCCGAGAAATCCGTCTAGATGAAGGATGCGTATCTGCACGTGGACAACGACAGGGTAATGTGATTGAAAGCAAGGCATTTTGTAGTTACCCTGACCAAGTAATGGTACTGAACTATCGTAGCAAACGTGCATCATGCTTGACAGGAAAAATACTATTTGCACCACAACGTGCATCTGATAGCATACTTGTAGATGGTAATTCCATTCAGTTGGTATGTCCGTTGAAGAATGGAATGAAATCTGTGGCTAAAGCATTGATTCTGCATCATGGAGGTGAGCTCAAGAAAGAGGAAAAACATCTTGTATTGCAAGGAGCCGACTCATGTACTATACTTATAGCCATTGAGACTAATTACGAAATGGACTTTAGGAAAAATTTCCGCGGAGAATCACCAGAAAGTCGTATTACCAACCGTTTGAACAATGTCAGAGCACTTTCTTTTTCAGAACTACAATCTCGTCATTCAGAGGATTATAATAGATTGTATAACCGTCAACAAATCTCATTGGGCAAGTCCTCTCCATTGCTTCAATCCATGCCTACATTCCAACGACTAGAGGCATATCGTCAGCATCCAGAAGACCCCGAATTGGAGGAAACCATCTTTAATTTCGGTCGTTACCTTATGATTAATACTTCACGACCTGGTAGTCTACCTGCCGGTCTTCAGGGTATTTGGAACGGTATGATTGATGCTCCCTGGGGAAATGACTATCATAGCAATATCAATTTCCAGATGGTATATTGGCTACCAGAACCAGGAAACCTGAGCGAATGTCATCTTTCTATGATAGATTATCTGGATGCCATGCGTGAGCCTTTCCGAAAGAACACACACGAATACCTAAATGCTATAGGTGAAAGTGCAGATAAGGTAACGGATGGTTGGATAGTTTATACATCTCACAATCCTTTCGGTGCTGGCGGATGGCAAGTCAATCTCCCTGGTTCGGCATGGTATGGATTGCATTTATGGGAACACTTTGCATTCACCAACGACACAACATATTTGCGCCACCAAGCATATCCCATCATGAAGGAGTTGTGCCATTATTGGGAAGGACAACTAAAACCACTCAAAAAAGGTGGAGAAAACTTTGAAACAAATTATCACCCCGTGGATGTAACACAATATCCAGAACTTGCTCATATCGAGGAAGGAACACTGGTAGTGCCCAATGGTTGGTCACCCGAACATGGACCTCGTGGCGAAGACGGAGTAGCGCACGACCAACAGATTGTCAGTGAGTTGTTCGACAATACCATTCAAGCCTCCATCGTTCTAGGTATAGACAAGGAATGGAGAACTCATCTCTCCGATATTCGCAAACGTATGCATGGACCTCAAATTGGCAAGAAGGGTAATCTAATGGAGTGGATGATAGACCGCTCCCCAGAGACAGACCATCGACATACATCACACTTGTTTGCCGTATTCCCTGGCAAAGGTATTAGTCAAAGGGAAACACCAGAATTTGCAGAAGCAGCGCGTAAATCATTATCATACAGAAAAACTACAGGAGATAGTAGGCGCTCTTGGGCATGGACATGGCGAAGCCTCTTATGGGCACGACTCCATGATGGCGAATTGGCGCACAATATGATAGAAGGGCTTATTACCCATAATATGCTAGACAACCTATTTGCCAGTCATCGCATCCCTCTTCAGATAGACGGAAACTATGGCATTACAGCAGCCATACTAGAAATGCTCATCCAATCACACGAAGGAATTATTGAGTTGCTACCAACTCCAACCAAAGCGTGGAAGGAAGGTTCCGCCTCTGGTTTAAAGGCTAGAGGAAATATCGAAGTAGATATGAGTTGGAAAAACGGAAAAGTTACAAATTGGAAATTAAGTTCTCCACAACACCAAAAGGTGAAAGTGTTGGTCAACAATGAAATGATAGAAGTTGACTTATAATTCGGTATGAATCAAGATTAATTTACCAAAACAATCATAACATAGATACTTTAGCCGTCTGGTTTATCCTACTCATACCACATATTCAATATATTTCAAGTATTAAATTTGAAATATTAGGTCTGTTTTGCATTCAAATTCAGATATTTTATGTACTTTTGTGCCCGTTTTATAGAGCTGCAGAAATTTAGTACTGATTATGATGAGATTAAGAAAACAGATGACATATATTATCATGCTTTTGCTCACGCTGGTTCTTGCTGGATGTGGCGACAAGGGCATGATATCTTCAGTAGATGACCTTAACGGTTCGCACATAGCAGTTCTAGACAAGTCTGTTATCGATGAAGACCTGAAGAAAATAATTCCCAACTCAGAGATTGTCCAGTTCAAGTCGGCATCTGAGTTTCTATTGGCGCTAGCGATAGGAAAGTGTGAGGCTGGCGTGGTGAAAAAAGATGTGGGAGAGTATTTCTTGAGCAAAAATCCAGACTATGCATCACTGGTTCATTCTGAATCTGATGATGCCGAGACCTTGATTATCGTTCACACACGTCTGCTCCCCGACAAAGGGAAGTCCGTATCTAGCAGTGACTTTTTCAATAATTCGATACGGCGAATCAACCATAACATCATTTCTGATGGCTATTGGAAACTCATCCTTAAGGGTTTTGCTACAACAATTTCTATCTTCCTACTGGGTATTCTGATAGCTTCTCTCCTGGCTGCACTGATGCTCGGTATGAATAGCCAGAGGCATATGAAATATGTTACCATGCCGATTAACTATTTCATCAAGACCATTCATGACGTTCCGTCAATTGTACTGATTTTCTTCTTCTACTATGTTGTCTTTGCATCCACGCATATCAGCGGTATTATCGTCTGCGCACTTTCACTCGGTGTGTACACCTCTGGTTCGCTGATTAAAATATTCACGGTGCATCTCAATCAAATAGACAAAAATCAACATGCTGCTGCTGAGATGCTTGGCCTAACGGGATGGAAGAAATATTGGTATGTAATTCTTCCACAAGCATTAAAACCAATGCTCCCTCTTCTAGCCTCTGAATCCAAAGGACTGCTAAGGGCTACTGCATACGCAAGCTATATCTCAGAACTGGACCTGGTGAAGGTGACGGAAATTATCCGAAACCAGACCTATGATATGCTAGTGCCATTGCTTCTAGTGTCTATTATATTCCTCATATTGTCTCACCTCATTGTCGAAGGCCTATCGGCAATATATAACAAAGCATTCAAATATGATTAGAATAAGCCATCTGACCAAATCATATGGAGCAGACAGGGCTATTGACGATGTGTCCATGAATATCGACAGAAATGAGGTTGTATCTATAATCGGATACTCTGGCTCTGGCAAGTCCACCCTGATAAGATGTATATCGGGATTGGAATCGTATGACTCTGGCTCCATCGTGACGGGTGTCACTCCGAAGAGTACCTATCGTGGAATAGGAATGGTATTTAGCGAAAGCAACCTCTTCCCTCACATGACAATCCTCCAGAATCTTATGCTTGCACCGATGAAGGTGCTGGGAATGCCTAAGAAACAAGTAGAAGATGAGGCAATACAGATGCTTGAAAGAGTGGGAATATGGTCGGTCAGAGATGCATATCCCGATGCATTGTCAAGCGGACAACGTCAGCGTGCTGCTATTGCCAGAAGCCTAGTGATGAAGCCAGAGATTCTACTTTTAGATGAACCAACATCGTCTCTTGACCCAGTATCGGCAAGCGAGGTGTTAAATGTGCTCTCATCGCTCAAGAATCAGAATATGACCATTGTGCTAGTGACTCATAACATCGATTTTGCCAGGGCGATAAGCGACCGTATAATCTTCATGTCTAACGGACGTATTTGTGAGCAGGGTACACCATCGGAGCTTATAGACTTCCCTAAGTCACAACAGACGAGAATGTTTATAAATCACTGTGTAAATATGGTTTATAAGATTCACTCTGAGAAATATGACCATCCCGAATTAAATGCCCGAATAGAAGTTTTTTGCATGAGATACAGGCTGAACTCTTTCGCCACATACTCACTTCAGCTTGCAGTAGAGGAAATTCTCAATCTGATTCCCCTTAATGACGGCGTTACACTTGTCATTACCAAATCTCATGATTATCTGGAATTGGAAGCCGTGCTTGCTAAGGGAGAACATCCATACCTTTCCCCCAAATGTATCAATGACGAGCTCAGCTTTGATATTCTCAATGGACTTTGCGAGAACATAAGCGAAGAAGTCAATCATAAGAATGAGACTATCATCAAACTAAAAATTAAACAAAATACAATTTAAACATACACATCAATATGAAAGTAACTATTACACAGAATGATAACGTAGTGGAGGCTACCATCGAAGGTCGTCTAGACACTGTTACATCATCAGAGTTTGAGAAGCAACTTGTACCATTTTACCAAACTCCAGGAATAGAGTTGATTCTAGATTGCAATGCAATGCAATACATCAGCAGCGCTGGTCTACGCGTGGTTTTGATTGCTCATAAAAGCATAACGGCCAATGGTGGCCGCTTCGTAGTAAGCAACCTAAGCAAGGAGGTCCGTTCTGTATTTGACATGACGGGATTCTCACGCATTCTGATTATCAAGTAACATAATTTATGAGAATAAAACTATCCTTGTTATGTTTCATGTTCATGTCCTTTGTTCATGGATATGCACAGAAGATAACCTTTACTCCTCAGTGGACTCCGCAAAGTCAGTTTGCTGGATATTACGCAGCTCTTGAGAATGGCTACTATGCAGAAGCGGGCTTAGATGTATCTATCGTGCATCCTACCAGTTCATATGGTTCATTCAATATGCTTAAGGACGGAGCTTCTGATATCATTACCTGCGAACTGATACAGGCCATGGCAACAACAGACAAGGATATGAGGCTTGTTAATCTCTTGCAGACTACACAGCATTCAACACTGGTGGTGATATCACACCTGAAGAATATACACAAGTTCTCTGACCTGGCTGGACACAAGGTAGGAACGTGGAAAGTGGGATTTAGTGAAATTCCCCACATGATAGACAAAGAGGAGCATCTGGGGATTGAATGGGTGAAGTTCATAAATCCTCTCAATTTGTACATCTCTGGTGCCATAGATGCTACTTTAGGTAAGAGCTACAATGAGCAGATACTCTTTTCTATGTCTGGCGTGATTCCGCAAAGTATTCTACGATTCTCTGAGCAGGGGTTTGACTATCCTGAAGATGGAGTCTATGTAAGCGAGGCGTTTTTCAAGAAGAATCCACAAGCGTGCCGCAAATTCGCTGACGCCTCTCGCAAGGGTTGGGAGTGGGTCAGAAACAATCGTGATGAGGCGCTTGAAATGGTCATGAAATATGTAAAAAAGGCAAATGTGCCCAGCAACATATATAATCAGAAATGGATGCTTGAAACCATACTGGAGGTTCAAGAAAACGTAAAGGGTGGCAAACCTTCGTACACTTTGAATGCAGATACTTTCAAAAAACTCAATGAGACACTGCTTAAGTATGGCTACATCTCAGAGCCTGTCGAATATAACAGATTTATAGGAGGCGACCAATGAGAATTAATCAGATAAAGCTAACCAAGTCAATATCTGGGCGTCTTATGCTCAGAGTACTTATCGTTTCTGCCATTATCTTTTCGCTGGCATTCGCTATCTTTCTCAGGATATCAGCCAAAAAGATGAAGGAAGAGGCGACTCGTCACGCTCATAGCGAGCTATCCAACACCATCCACCAGATAGATGCCATATTGCATGCCGTGGAGATTGCTGTAGAAAATACAGCATGGATTGTGCCCCATAGACTAAGCTCGCCTGAGTTCATGTATAATATCACTGAAAGGTTGCTCCAAAACAACGAGTTCATATATGGATGCGCAATAGCATTTGAGCCCAATTACTTCAATGCTGACCTTCATTACTTTTCACCTTACTCCTACAGAAACAATAACGGAGAAATCAAGTCTATGCAATTGGGAAGCGACACCTATGACTACCATTACATGGACTGGTATCAAATACCCAAGCTTCTGAACAAACCATATTGGAGCGAACCGTATTTTGATAATGGTGGTGGTGAGATTATGATGACCACTTATTCCAAACCATTATATGACAGCAACGGCAAGCTTTACGCCGTTATAACGGCAGACCTATCACTTGAGTGGCTGACCAAACTTGTTGGCGAAATTAAGGCTTTTGACAACTCCTACAATCTGATGGTGAGTCGAAATGCTTCGTTCATCGTACACCCTATCCATGACCTCATTCTCAACGAAACAATCTTTTCATCAACATATGGTGACAAGGATGAGTCTCTGAAAAAGATGCAGGACGACATGATGAACTGCAGGGCTGGCGAAGTGCTCAGAACCAAAGGGAATGAAAAATTCTTTGTATTCTACTCTCCCGTGGAAACCACACAGTGGACAGTTGCTATTGTGTGCTCAAGAAACGAACTCTACAAAGATGTACAGGTATTAAGAACCATTCTTATTATCCTGGGCATCATTACGTTGGTGCTGATGATTATATTTATTTACAATGGAATACGTAAAACCATTGCACCCATAGAGAAGTTCTCCAACGTAGCCAAGAAGATTGCCAATGGCGACTTTACTACTGAGTTGCCACAAATACATTCGCAAGACGAGATTAAGGAACTGCACTCCTCTTTCGAGTATCTCCAGCATTCGCTTGTGAAATATATTGACGAGCTGAAATCAACAACGGCTAACAAGGAAAGGATTGAGAGCGAGCTACGCATTGCCCGTGGCATACAAATGGGAATGATTCCCAAGTCCTTCCCAGCCTTTCCTGAGCGTGAGGATATCGACCTGGCAGCTAAGCTTGTTCCAGCAAAGGAAGTAGGTGGAGACCTGTACGACTTCTTCATAGAAAATGATAAGTTCTATTTCATCATTGGAGATGTATCGGGCAAAGGAATACCGGCTTCTTTGGTAATGGCTGTTACATGCCGTTTATTCAGGTCTGTGTCATCTCATTGTGAAAAACCAGAAGATATTATCACCTCGCTCAACAATTCTCTCTCCGACGGTAACGAGTTCAATATGTTCTGCACAGCCTTTATTGGCATACTCGACCTAAAGACTGGACATCTTGATTACTGTAATGCCGGACACAATGCTCCTCTTGTAATAAACAGCAAGGGACAGGTGTCAGAAGTAGACGTAATACCTAACCTTCCTCTAGGACTTTTCGAAGGATTCAAATATGAAGGACAAGATATGGAGCTGGACAAGCAGATGATGCTATATATGTTTACCGACGGTGTGACCGAGGCTGAAAATAGTGCTCATGAACTGTTTGGCGACGAGAGGCTCACCACCTTGTTGAAACTCAAGGCATCCCTGAATCCAGCCGAGCTCATTAATGAGACATTTACACATGTCAACCAACATGCCAATGGGGCTGAACAAAGTGATGATATCACGGTAATGTGTTTTAAATATTGTTAGTTATATGGAAAAGTCAATTGTTCTGGCAAACGAAATTTCTGAAATCTGCAAGCTGAACGATTTTATTGAAGATATAGGTCAAGAATTTAATATTGCGCCTAATGTATTGTTCAACATTAATCTCGTACTTGAAGAGGCTGTTGTCAATGTCATCAATTATGCTTATCCAAAGGAGAAGCACGAATTCATTTATCTCTCTGCTAGCATGCACGAAGGGGCTATCGTGCTTGTACTCACAGACACAGGCAAGGCATTTGACCCAACGGCTGCACCTGATGCCGATATCAGTCTGTCCGCAGATGAGCGACAGATTGGTGGCTTAGGAATCTTTCTCATCCGTCAGATTATGAACGAGGTGAAGTATGAACGTATTGATGGCAAAAACATTCTCACTTTGGAAAAGAAGCTATAGTCAACCATAATACTTGAGCAGTATCTAAACTGCTTCTGCAGGTAATTCTGAGGTCATATTTACAAAATATACAATTAATTCATCAAATTATAACCCACTAAATATTAAAATATGTTATTAGGATTGAGTTTTGCGGCATGGTTTGTCGTTTTTGTAGTTATACTGGTCTTCGTGCTACAGATTTGCACTAAGTTGCCATCCGACTTCGTTTTTCTTGGCGGTATGGGACTGTTGCTTGTGAGCGGAGTCATTCCTGTGAATTCTGTACTGGGAAGTTTTTCATCCAACACTGTTGTGCTCATCGGTGTCCTATTTGTGGTAATATGCGGATTGGTACAAACTGGTTTCATGCAATGGGTAGTACAGTATTGTTTAGGCTCTCCTAAGACCTACAACAAGGCTATCATTCGTCTAATGCTGCCAGTAGCTGCCCTAAGTTCTTTTCTGAACAATACAGCCGTAGTAGCATTGTTTACCAGCGTAGTACGCCTATGGGCCAAAAAGTTAGGCATCGCCCCCTCCAAATTGCTAATTCCACTTAGCTATGCTTCGGGCATGGGTGGTATCTGCACACTTATCGGCACACCTCCCAACCTACTCATTTCTGGTTTTTACACCAAGGAAACTGGAATTGCTCTGAATATCTTCACCCCAACATTGGTAGGTCTTTTCTGTCTGGCTATTGGAGTATTATCAGTAATAGCATTGAGCCGTCTGATTCCTGAGCGCCAATCGCCTGAAGATGCCTTGCAAGGTACTGGCAACTATACGGTAGAACTGATGGTGCCTACCATGTCCGACTTGGTTTGTAAAACGGTAAAAGAAGCTGGTTTGAATCAAGTCAATGGAGGTCATCTGATAGAAATAATTCGTATGGACCGTGAGGTAATTACTGCTGTAGATGACGACGAGTTTATCTTTGGCGGTGACCGTTTGATATTCTCTGGCGACGTAGAGAAAATACTTGCCTTGAGAGACAAACATCAGTTGGTGAATGCCACTCACCATATCTTCGCTTTGGATGATGTAGAGCAAAACCGCAAACTTCGTCTTGCCACTGTAGGTTACAAAAGTTCTTTGATAGGCATGCGCATGTGTGATACCGCATACGAAGAGGAGAATAATCTGGTGCTTGTTGCCATAGCGCGCGAAGGCGATGTGGTAAAAGGAAGTCCTCGCGAAGTAGAACTGAAAGCTGGTGACACTCTGCTGATGGAATGTCCTTTGCGCTTCAAGGTAAATAGCCAATCTAAATACGACTTGATAGAGATGGCTTCAGAAACACTGTACAAGCCTGACATGCGCACTCTTTATTCATCACTCATTATGATTGGCATGATTGCGGTCTCTTCTCTTGGCTATCTCACCCTGTTGCAAGCCGCTTTCGTTGCTGCTTTTGCCATGATTGTATGTCGCTTCTGTACCATCGAGCAGGCTCGTGAAAGCATTGATTGGCGCTTGCTTATGATTTTTGCTGGTAGCATCAGCTTGGGAACTGCAATACAGGATACAGGTATTGCAGAGTGGATATCACAAGGCATTATGGTGCTTTGCAACGGTAGTCCTTTCATTGCTCTTGCTGGAATATGTTTAATAGGTACATTCATAACAGAATTTACCAGTAATACAGCCACAGCTGCCATATTCTTCCCTATTGCCTATCAGACAGCCATAAGTATGAATGCCAATCCGCTTACATTCTGTGTAGCACTGATGGTAGCTGTTTCATCCAGTTTTGCTACTCCCATCGGTTCTCCTACGCATATGATTGTGTATGGTCCTGGCGGCTATCGCTTTGCGGATTTTGCTCGCATCGGTATCCCTATGAATCTAATAATATGGGCAGCTAACATATTTATCACTTTGCTGCTCTTCCCGTTATAGAACCTCATTTTACATAATGTATAATAACACTATCACCTGTGTATCTGTCAATGAACGATTTGATACATAGGTGATTCTGCATTATGAGTAGTTTCGGTGTATGATAATCGCTTTAATGGGCGAAAATATGAGACTCTACAAGAGTAAATATATATAAGGTGTGGAATATGCTAGAATCATTGGTGATGGTTGCAAAACTATATTTCTTGTACACACGAAACAAGAGATTATCATACCTGGATAAATTTATCTATAATGAAAAAGGCACAAATCACACTAATGTGTGAATTTCATTAGTGTAAATTGAAATTAATTTAGTAACTTTGCGCAAAATTCTTATAGACAACAAATTTTAGTTATTATCACATACGGTTTATTATTATGCTTAAATCAATATGTAGTTTTGTTTTCCATAAATTGATGGGATGGAAAAGTTTTGTGGATGTACCCGATTTCAAAAAATGTATAATATGTGTAGCACCACATACCAGTAATCTTGACTTATTTATAGGAAAACTGTTTATAACTGCTGTTGGACGCAAATCTGGTTTCGTAATGAAAAAAGAATGGTTTGTGGGCCCATTGGATTACATATTCCGCAATTGGATGGGTGGTATACCAGTAAACCGTGGACAAGGCACGGCCCTTATTACAGAACTGGTGGATATAGCCAATTCTAGCGATACATTCCGTCTGGCACTTACCCCCGAAGGTACGAGAAAAGCTAATGCCAAATGGCATCTTGGCTTCTATGTAATAGCATCAAAGGCACAACTACCCATTGTGCTGATGGGTATGGATTACAAGAAGAAAGAAATAAGAATGACCAAGTATATAATGCCCTCAGATGACCGCAAGGCTGACTTGCGTGAAATATACTCATATTTCATAGGTTATCAAGGCAAACACCCCGACCAGTTTATTGTGCCAAATATGTAGCACAGACACTCAAATACGATACTTTTAACTGGAATATTGCATTAAAAACTCTCTAATAAACTATACGTGCAGAACAAAAGTGTAAGTTTTACCTTTAATTACAAATTTAATTCGTATATTTGCACAGGATTTATCTAGATTAATAACAATAAATGTCTCAAAAATACTATTCAAACGAATCTAAATATCACGTAGCTGTTGACTGTATCATCTTTGGTTACGAAGAAGGTAAATTGCAAGTATTATTTCAACACCGCAATATCGAGCCCTACAATGGAGAGTTGACTCCATTGGGTGGTTTTGTGCGCGAAGATGAGACTTTGGACGAAGCAGCATACAGAGTTCTTACCGAAAGAACTGGTATTTGGGATTTGTTTCTAGAACAGTTAGAGGCATTCGGCGATATTGGTCGTGACCCCGGTGGACGAGTAATAAGTGTAGCATACTACGCATTGCTCAACAAAGCAAATTACAACACCAAACTGCTGGATAAATTCAATTGCAAATGGGTGGACGTGGATAATTTGCCCGTATTGTACTTTGACCACATGAAGATGATGAAAAAAGCTATCTCTCGCCTTAGAGACAAGATAAGCTACACTCCCATCGCCATGAAACTACTTCCAGAGGAGTTTACTCTTAGTCAGATTCAGAAGGTGTACCAATCAATTCTGAACGAAGAGTTGGACAAGAGAAATTTCCGCAAGAAGATATGCGAAATGCCCTATTTCGTAAAAACTGAAAAGATAGACAAAAGCGGTAGCAAACGTGGTGCAGCAATATATACGTTTGACCACAAGCAATACAGCGAATTGAAAAATTTTCATCTGTAATTAGCTACCCAGGAAACAACGCGCAAGGATATAAAACATTTTACATAATCATATTATGCATTCCATAGAAACTCTTAACAAGGCAGCTGACAACATCAGAATACTTTCTGCTGCTATGGTAGAGAAGGCCAAGAGTGGTCATCCTGGTGGTGCCATGGGCGGAGCCGATTTCATCAGTGTACTCTATAGCGAGTACTTAAACTATGACCCAGAGAATCCCCTTTGGGAAGGTAGAGACAGATTCTTCCTTGACCCTGGTCATATGTCACCCATGTTGTACGCACAGCTTACAATGACTGGCCATTTCACTCTGGACGAGTTGAAGCAGTTGCGTCAGTGGGGCTCTCCCACTCCTGGTCACCCTGAGCTTAACTATGCTCGTGGTATTGAAAACAGTTCTGGTCCTCTTGGTCAAGGTCACACCTATGCCGTAGGTGCTGCAATTGCGGCTAAGTGCCTATATGCTCGTACCGGAAACCCCACCTTCCAGAAGGAAACCATCTACACTTATATCTCTGATGGTGGTATTCAGGAAGAGATTTCTCAGGGCGCTGCACGTATCGCTGGTACATTGGGCTTGGACAACCTTGTTATGTTCTATGATGCCAACGATATTCAGCTATCAACCGAAACTAGCGTAGTTACCAATGAGAACACTGCCGAGAAGTATCGTGCATTGGGTTGGGAGGTTGTTAGCATCAATGGTAACGATGTAAAGGAAATCCGTCAGGCACTAGACTTTGCAAAGACAGTAGTTGGTAAGCCCACACTAATCATTGGTCATTGCATAATGGGTAAGGGCGCACTCAAGGCTGATGGAAGCAGCTACGAGCGCAACTGCGGTACTCATGGTGCTCCTCTTGGTGGCGATGCATATAGAAATACTATCAAGAATCTTGGTGCCGACCCCGACAATGCATTCTTCATTTGGGATGAGGTACAGGCAATCTTTGATGCACGTAAAGAGGAACTAAAGACTATCTGTGCTGAGCGTCACGCTGAAGAGCAGGAATGGGCAGCTGCAAATCCTGAAAAGGCTAAAATGCAGAGCGACTGGTTTGCTGGCATTCTACCCGAAATTCCTTGGGATAGCATTGAGCAAAAGCAAGGCGACCCCACACGTAATGCTTCAAGCGCTTGCTTGTCACTACTTGCCAAGACCGTACCCAATATGATTGTTTCAAGTGCTGACCTTTGCAATTCTGATAAGACTGATGGTTTTATCAAGGGTGGTGCTACTGTAATATCTCGCGACAACTTTGCTGGTGGTTTCCTTCAGGCTGGTGTTGCCGAACTGACAATGGCTTGCGTATGTATCGGTATTACCTTGCATGGTGGTATGCTTTCTGCATGCGGTACATTCTTTGTTTTCTCTGATTATATGAAACCTGCTATCAGAATGGCTGCATTGATGGAACTTCCCGTCAAGTTCATCTGGAGCCACGATGCTTTCCGTGTAGGTGAAGATGGTCCTACCCACGAGCCCGTGGAGCAAGAGGCACAGGTACGCTTGATGGAGAAGATGAAGAATCACTCTGGCCGCAACTCTATGTTGGTACTCCGTCCTGCAGATTGCAATGCTACCACAGTATGCTGGGCAATGGCTATGGAGAATATGACAAGCCCCACTGCATTGGTACTATCACGTCAGAACATTGACCCACTACCAGAGGGTACACAATATGAACTATGCCGCAAGGGTGCATACATCAGCGCAGAAAGCGATGAGAATCCCGATATCATCATGGTTGGTAATGGTTCTGAAGTTAGCACATTGATAGCTGGTGCACGTATGCTTCGCCAGGATGGTTATAAGGTAAGAGTAATCAGTGCTCCTTCTGAAGGCTTGTTCAGAAATCAGCCTATTGAATATCAACGCGAGTTGTTCCCCATCGGCAGCAAGGTATTTGGCTTGAGCGCAGGCTTGCCAGTCAATTTGGAAGGCTTCCTCGTAGGTGCACACCCTTCTAGCCGCGTATATGGTTTGGAGAGCTTTGGATTCTCTGCTCCATATAAGGTGCTTGACGAAAAGCTTGGCTACACAGCAGAAAATGTATACAATCAGGCAAAGAGCATTCTTGACCAGGATTAAGACATAAAGTATTATTTAGAGGCTATTGCATAACAATCAAATAAAATGTAATAGCCTCTATTTTAATAATATACTTACAGGAACATTAAGTAAGAATTTTTCAACCAACAAACTCATATATTATGGATATTAAGGTAGTAGGTCTGGCTTCTGACCACGCAGCATTCCCCTTGAAGGAATATGTAAAGCAGTATTTGGAAGAAAAGGGTATTGCATACAAGGATTATGGTACATACTCTGAAGATAGTTGCAACTATGCTACTTATGGCCATCTATTGGCAGAGGGCATAGAGAACGGCGAGGTATATCCCGGCATTGCAATATGTGGTTCTGGCGAAGGTATCTCTATGACTCTTAACAAGCACCAAGGCGTTCGTGCTGGTTTGTGCTGGATGCCCGAGATAGCACATCTTATCCGTCAGCATAACGATGCAAACGTACTGGTTATGCCCGGTCGCTTTATCGACAATGCAACTGCCAAGGAAATCATGGACCAATTTTTCAGCACTCCCTTCGAAGGTGGCAGACACATGGAGAGAATTGCAGATATTCCCTTGAAGAAATAACACACATAATCTATATGCATACTAATAGGTATTTTGCATTTCTGTTTGCTCTGCTCTTGTCAATACTTTCATTTGCCCAGAGTAGCAATACCAACAGAGCCTATTGGACGTACATCGATACGTACAAAGAGATGGCCATGGAGCAGCAACAGAAATACAAGATACCTGCTAGTATCACTTTGGCTCAAGGTTTGTTGGAGAGCGGTGCTGGCAGAAGCCGTTTAGCACGCGAAGCCAATAATCACTTTGGCATTAAGACACCAGGAGGCTGGACAGGTCCGTATATATTGGTTAATGACGACCTTCCAAATGAAAAGTTCAGAAAATACAAGTCTGTAAGGGATAGCTACGAAGACCACTCGCTATTCTTACTCAAGCCCAGAT
Organism: Bacteroidaceae bacterium; assembly: GCA_045613565.1. Lineage (GTDB taxonomy): Bacteria > Bacteroidota > Bacteroidia > Bacteroidales > Bacteroidaceae > Physcousia. The sequence goes on along the minus strand of JAZLBF010000062.1, from coordinate 3,556 downwards.
ACAAGGTACTATTCACATATTCCATTACCGATTACAAGGCATGGGCCAAGGGATTGAAGAAATGCGGATATGCCACTAGTCCTACGTATGCAGAAAGTTTGATACGCATCATTGAGATGTATTCTCTGCATCAGTTTGACAAGCGCACTCCCCAACGGTACTCCAAAAACTCCACCCTCAATGCCAGAGGTAAGGAGGGAGAGATATCACGTCATTATCTCAAGCGCTTATCTCAAAACAAGATTAAGGAGAAGAAAATACCAGCCTTCTTCAAGACGCATGCCGTCTATTACAATAACGATAATTATTTCATTGTTGTTCAGGAAAATGACCACTTTGCCGCTATTAGTCAGGCTACTGGTGTTTCCATCAAAAAACTCCTTAAATACAACGATCTCAGCAAGGACTACACTCTCACCGTAGGCGACATTCTATATCTCAGGGAAAAAGCCAAGAGAGCATCAAAAGAATACATCAACAAGCCTCATGTAGTTGAAGAGGGACAGAGTATGTATGACATTGCTCAGATGTATGGTATCCGTCTGAAGAGTTTATATAAACTCAACGACCTATCCCCCAAGAAGTACAATGTACAAGTTGGAGATCTCATTTGGCTAAGATAAATTTTGTTGTCGGCCTTATACCACAAACTTATTTAGCAAATCAATCACGTAATCCACTTCCTCCATCGTCATTATTGGCGAAATAGGAAGCGAGAGTTCTTCGTCGTGTATTCTTTGCGTTACAGGAAAGGCCAAACTAGCGAACAATTCCTTCAGTGCTTCTTGTTTGTGTGGCGGAATAGGATAATGTATCAATGTCTCTACAGATGCTTCTTTAAGATACGTTTGCAACTTAGCACGTTCTGCACATCTTATAGGGAATAAATGCCATACAGAGAGCAATTCGTCATCTGGCATTTGTGGTAAAACAATCATCGGATTCTTTATACCATTGATATATCTGCGTGCTATTTCTCTACGATGTGCATTATCCGCATCTAATCTAGGCAACTTCACATTCAGCACAGCTGCTTGTATCTCATCCGTTCTGCTATTAATACCCTCATATTCATTGACATACTTCTCTTTGCTACCATAATTAGCCATAGAGCGAACTATGTTTGCCAGTTGCTCATTATCGGTTACAACACATCCTGCATCACCAAGTGCACCCAGATTCTTGCCAGGATAGAAACTAAAGGCTCCAGCATCACCAATATGTCCAGCTCTCCTACCCTTGTACATTGCACCATGTGCCTGAGCAGCATCTTCTATTACAACTAGATTATGTTCCTTAGCTAGAGATAATATCTCATCCATTTCACACACTCTTCCATATAAATGTACTGGCAATATTGCACATGTCTTGTCTGTAATAGCTCGCTTACATTGTTCTGCATGTACGTTATAATCAGACATTTGTGGTTCCACTAGTACCGGCTTCAAACCTGCCTCTCTAATTGCCAAAACAGTTGCAATATAGGTATTTGCAGGAACTATCACTTCATTATCATCATTCCAAGAGTGAAGCTTCTTGTATGCTCTCAAAATCAGCGTCAGAGCATCCAAACCATTAGCACATAATATAGCATGCTTTGTACCTACAAATTTACTCCAATTATCTTCAAACTGCTTATTCTCAGCACCTAACAAATACCATCCACTCTTAATCACCCTTGCCACATTGGCAGATAGTGCTGGTTCAAAACTTTGCGACAATGCTTTAAGATCCAAAAACTTCACAGTTTTCTTACCTTCTACTGGAATTGCCCCCCCTATCATCTTCTGCAAGACATCGCGCTTAAGCTCAACCTTATAAGTATCATAACATACAGACCTTCCGCCAAAACCTTCCTTCTGGAATATCAATCCTTCATTCAGGTATTTGCCACCGTTCTCTGTACTTATACCAAAATCAATGAATTCCTTATCCCTATATCTTTCACCACAAAGATGACGTAGCAACAGATCCAAGGCACCATATTTCTTTCCATCTGCCGAAGATGCTATATACTGTATGTGAACTACAGTATTAGTTTCAAATATCACAGTACCAGCAACTACATGAGCCTCAGCATCTTTTACGACAAACAATCGTATATTTCTAGGGAACCTTCCCATCAACAAGGCCATCTCATCACATGTATGCACTGGCTTGGTATTATGAGCCACTCTTAATACATTTTCCAAGACTGTCCAATACTCTCTCAGACATACTTCATCTCCATCCTTAACACGCTCTATGTAAAAGCCATTCTCCAAAGCCTTCTTTGCCTGTCTGATTCTCAATGTGCGCATATTCAAGGGATGCTGCACACTCACCGTTGTAGACACACCACGAGCACACAACTCTGCACCAGCTCTAAACAGTGCATATAGGTCTTCATGATTGGGTACTGGACTATATATATAGGGTATAGGCTTATATACAATGAACTTTGCTCCCAGATATCCATCATAATACATGAATACCTTCTGCAAGATTCTCAATACTTCCACTTGTGTAACATCAGGCTTAGTAATCAATCCACCATATGTAAGCCCCTGGTGAGAATACACAGTCTTTTCTTCCTGCACCCAATTAGCAGGAAACAATGCAATAAGATTTTCTGCACTATCTGTATTGTCTTCTAATTCGTCAGAATAAACAAGCACCGAACAGTCAAAGAACCTATCTGCATGGTAATCCATGAAGTTTCTGTCTAGCAGAAAAGTTCCCTGTTTGCTTTCTTCTACAAAAGCATTCCACACCTCTTTCTTGTTTACACTATATGGCAGTATCGTCATCTTACTTCAATATTTATATTATATAAGGAAGACCTCTATTCCGTTATTTCTCACAATACGTTGCTTGATACTCATCAAAGTCTCTGATGTATCCCTCATCAGAATATTCCTCACTAGCACCAACCAACACCACTGTATCAGGTGCAAAATCCTCCAAAGAGCACCAAACACCCTCAGGAATTATCACTCCATAGTCTGATTTGTCTAGGAAAAATTCTCTCTTCTCCCTACCATTATAGACCACAAGTCTGAAGCTACCACTCACACAGCAAAGCAACTCCTTACATGTAGTATGAGCATGACCTCCACGCTTAGCACCTTCTGGTACATCAGTAATCCAAAACATGCGTTTCAGTTGAAAAGGAATATCCTTCATTTCTTCAGCAAAAGTGAGTACTCCCCTACTGTCCGTACGCGAGCGAAATCTTACCTCTAAGTCATCTAAGGCAACAAAATCAGACATCTTTATTATCCTTTATTGTGAAAATTTAGCACAAAGATACAAAAAACTTTAAAAACATTTGCACAAACAAAAAAAAAGCTATACCTTTGCATCGCAATTGAGAGAAAAACGGCTCAGAGGAGCTTAAGAACAAGAACTCAAGCTAACGTACGGAAGCATCCAAGTTTGGAAGTGTGGGTGAGTGGCTGAAACCACCAGTTTGCTAAACTGACGTACGGGTAACCGTACCGGGGGTTCGAATCCCCCCGCTTCCGCAAGAGTTTAAACTCAATTGCAAATGGCGATTTCGTCTAGGGGTTAGGAC
>JAZLBF010000061.1:0-3018 GCA_045613565.1 Bacteroidaceae bacterium | reverse complement strand
TAGGGTTCCCTGCAACAAGCCATCGGTATATTGATGTTTGCTTGTAATTCGTGGGATATTCACAAGATCTATGGCACCTAAAGAATAGATCTTACCTGCTTGTCCTCCAAACGAGCTACTGCTTCCTAAAGTGTAGGTTGTATTATCACAAATGAATTTCATTGAAAACCCATTCAGTTCTACGGGAGCAGATACGATATAATAGGTTCCAGCATTAAAGGTGTGACTTCCTGTAGGAGGAACAATGGTGATATTCTTTGCTGCATCTGTAGCAATCACTGTTTTTGGCACATCAGTGCTATAGTCCACACACATTTCTCCAGCTATTGGAGTATTGGCCACAAACTCTATCTGCTTGATTTTCCCTGCTGCATATGAAGGCACCGTAAACTTGAGCAGTTGGCACACATTGTAGAATGTGATATTTGAGGGGCTACCATCCACGTTACGTGCTCCCTTTGCTACCGAGATATTTAGATTCGGAGCAAAAGTGTTTTCTGCAGCAGTCTGCTCTTGAGGCAGCATAACTATTATCTCTTGTTTCTCCGAAAGCACTTCTGCTCCCAGTTCATAGGGATAGAGAGCAAGAAAATTTTCCTTCTTCGCAGTAATCTTACCCAAGAAACGGGCCGAAGAACCATTGACATTGTCCGCACTAAAACGATGCTTAGCCGTCTCGAAATCATACACAGCCAATTCGTCATCCTCGCTCCACACTACTGTTGTGCCATCATCAAGCATAGTGGTTCGTGTATTGGTCGAAGAGGTGTAGAGCTCAAGTGAAGACAACTCTTGATTTATAACATCCACAAAGTCCTCTTCGTTGCAGGCAAAAAGGCACAAAGCAACGCTTAAGACAAGTGATGTGCGATATATTATATACTGTTTCATCATCAATTTCATTTATTGTTGCCCATAATCAGAGATATCCACACCATCAGCACTCTCTTCAAAGTTGTCGTGACCGCCATTGATATCCGCCGAGCCATCATCTTGAATGACATTCTTGTCTGTAATCTCAATTCCCAAATTCACAAAGATGTCTTCCTGGTCAATCATAACCTCCATATCCAAGGTTCCCGGTATGAAGACAAGCGTCAGACGCGATATTTTAGCTTTTGTCAACTCCATTGTTGTTGTCTTCACTAAACGCTTACCGATACCATAAGCTTCAACCGTATAGGTCAGTGTACGAGTGCCGCTATCATCAACATTATAATAGGCCACGCTACCCGGAGTGATGACACCCTCTTCGCGCTTTCCGCCAGTAAACTCATCAAAAACGACCACACGCTCACCTTCGGTGATGGAAACACGATACGATGTGGTAAAATGCTCTAATATCGTCTCATCAAACACCACCTCTACTCCTGCATTAGCTACAGTGCAACCTACACCCACTTTGGTTGTCTCACCTGGCTTGATAGCAAAGGAAGGAGAAATGCCTAAGAAACGACGCTGCCCCCAACCATTATTCGCTGTTTCGGCCTCAGAAGATAGACAGTTTTCGGCTTTCACTGTATAGCCATAACCGGCAGATAGACGCGTATTGAGATCTTTCAGGCGCGTTGTTTCTCGACTGAGATCCATTCCCTTGTATACGGTAACCCAATAGTAATCGGCTTCCTCCTTTGAGATTACCGTTGAAACGGCGCGTGTATCATTACCAAGAGAAAGTTCCAAGGTTCCCCACTGCTCGGTATCATCGGTAGAGGGTACCAGGGTTCCGGAAATATCAGCAGAACACGCGACCAGCGAATAGGTCGTGAACAGCGCAAGGCAGCACTTTGCAATGGATAATATATATGTATATATTCGAGTCATATGCATGAATTACAAATCTACATAAGTATCATCAGTTTCCATATCGTCAGTAATCTCAATCTCCACATTTCCAGACATTGCTTCTGAATCAAAATGATAGCGCAAAAGGTAGTGCTTACCTCCTTGAACATCAAAGAACCAGACGGGCGAATGCTCATGATACACGCCATCGCTATTGGTAGCACTAAGTGCATAGAAGAAGCCTCCGTTGGAGATGTCAAAATAGGCTTTCTCCCCTTCTCGAATGACAACCTCGCGATCGCCACTCTTCAATGTGAAATAATAGGAATTGAAGAGATTGCCAAATAATTCGGGAAGATCAACCCCAACAGCATAATTGACCATAGGTACCGACATCGAAATTCGGGTACGATGGTCATGCTCCATCAGCACCTGTTGGCTAGCATAGTAGCAAGGTTCACCCTTACCCCTATTTGCCGTATGCCAAGATGATTGGTTTTCAGTATAAGCACACACAGTAAAAGAACCTGGTTTCAATATGATTTTATTTGGGATACTTCCCGCAGGATAGTACATATACTCTTCGCCATGAGCATCAAGAATGGTCAATGCTAAATCTTCATCTACTGCACGAGACGAGACAGACGAGCTATTGGCACGAGCTATGTCAAGTTCCAAGACACATTCACCTCCTTGGCTTTCTGGTTGCTCGAACTGCTGACAGGCAGTAAGAGCAATAACCCATAATATGATGTATAGTATTCGTTTCATTTATTTGCCATAATTTAAAGATAGAAAACGAATATTAGAGTAAGTCTCTCCGGCTCCATAAGTATTGTAACATTCAAGTTCTGTTGCAATAGTTGTTAATTCCTTTTCTTCGGTTCCAGAGTAAAGATTTTCCGTACCTCCTATAGACCAATCACTCCCTCGTTCTTTCGAAAAGAGAATATCCTCTCCAAGAGTTACAGTAAGTTTCGTACCAATACCCCATACTTGTATTGAGAGATTATAAATTAAGGAAACCTTTGTCGATTTTGGGATAGCAAAGTCCGAATTGGTGATTGATTGTCCTTCAGTTACCGTTTCTTGTCCTAACCTAACTTCTGTATCGTAAAAAGCCACCGTACCTGAGCCTTGCCAACCAGTTTCCTTTTTAGGCGGAGCATAGGTAACTGGCAAACCTGTGATATAGAAGTCCTTGAAATTATTCACTGAAACGCCGTCGAACGA
>JAZLBF010000060.1:0-127757 GCA_045613565.1 Bacteroidaceae bacterium | reverse complement strand
AAAGCGATTCGTTCACCGTCGTACCACCACACATTCTCGTTCTTTTCGCTTACAAACAATACATCGTTATACACCTCTGTCGCTACCAAATCATTGAAGTATTTCAGGAACGGACGAATATCTTTAATGTCTGCATGAGCGCCATCACTTGGTACGGGGCCAACCTCAAGATCTGCCAGATGTAAGGCCTCCAAATATTCACTCTTCTTGCGGCTACGGACTACAATCATCGGATAATCGTGACGAGTAAGGATAAAGTTCACCATCAGACGGGCTATACGACCATTTCCATCCTCGAAAGGGGGAATGCGGATATAACGATAATGGAATAATGCTGCCAACTCTATAGGGGTAAGTTTACCTTCTTGCTCTGCCTTGTTATACCAATCCACTAAGTCTGCCATCAGACTGAGAGTTTCTTCAGGAGAAGCATATTCAAATCTGTCACCATATCGTGTAATCACACTATTAGGACGAGTTTTATACTGTCCAGCATGTATCACGTAACTTGTTTGCACACCACCAGGAAGATTGCGATATACTGTGTAATCCTCTCTAATCAGAGTTTTATGTAAAGTGCGAATAAAATTTTGCGTCAAAGGGATATCCTTCACTGCGGCTTCCTCGGTCATCATTCGAAGACCGACATTACTTGCCGTCATTTCTTGCACATCACGCACATCAGCCTCCCCAATCACCTTACCAAAGAGTAGCAAAATTTCTGTCTGACCATAAGTCAGCGTATTACCCTCGATATGGTTGCTATTGTAGTTGAAGTCCACGGTAAAACGACGGCTAAGCCTTTCTCTGTCCCTTTCAGATAATGGTTGTAATTCTTGCCATGCAGCCAAAGCCTTCTTTATATTAAGGTATTTCATATGCTTCCTATTTTATTATCACACACTGCAAAGATATAAAATGTTACCCATATGGTTGTATAACTGCAACCTTTTTTTGTTGTTTACTGCAATAATTTCTGCTCAAAACATTTAAAATGGCACTCAAAAAGTGAAAATAAACGACTAGATGATACCCGATAGCAATATTTTGAACAATAAAAGAATTAATTCTTCCTTTTCTGTTCAAATATTATCTATTTTCATATTTTCCCGACGAAATAAAGCTTCTTTTTCACATAATCCCATCTTTACTACCTGAAAAAATCATGTGATCTCATATATAATCCTTGTTGGTCAAAAGAAAAAGACAAAGATTTCTGTTCTTTTGAGAAGCAAAAAGGGTATGATTTGGCACTTCTCAGAAAATCCTACTAAAAGGAAGACGAATATAAAGAAACATATAACATCTGCAAATGAGAGGGACAAAGCCCATTTTAAAAGAGTGTAAAGCCGTTGCTGTAACATACCTCTTAGATTTGTCGATAAAGGCAGTTTAGTTTACTCCTATTCTATATATACATTGGACTAAACTAAACCACTAAATTTAATAACAATCGCAGGTGCAATTTCAGCTCCAATTAAAGGCCATTTAACCATGCAATGAAATGCAAATATGCTAAAAATTCTCTTTAGAATATAACTATCAAGGTCGGTTTTCACACCCGGGAACCGAGCTTTTTCATTACCTTCGTTTTTGCACCCTTTCGCCTTTGCTTGAGGGAAAACAATGTAGGCCATCGTGCAAAGATGCAATTAGACTTCGAATGAAAGGGCGTTCGAAAGATAGATAATCATGTTTCTTTTTACAATATAACATCAGTTTTACCCAACAACGTGATTCCTTGTAAAAAGGTTTTACTCCTTCACAATGTTTGGATCGGACCTTTCAGCGCAGTTTACCACTCCATTTTGTTTGAATTGATGCTGTCGGCGCAGTTTCTAACATCATTTTTCTAAAATTAATGCAGTCAAACGAGTTTACAACTTTATTTTGTTTAAATTGATGTTGTCAAACGCTTTTTCTATTTCGTTTCGTTTTATTCGAAACTTCCAACGCTATTTCTACCTCAACAATATAACAAAGTGTTTTAGTTGGACATTTTTCTAGCTGGAGAAACGCCGGAAAATTTTGCAAAAGCATTTTTCCAGTTGGAGAAACGCCAGAAAATTTTGCAAAAGCATTTTTTTAGTTGGAGAAATGCCAGAAAATTTTGCAAAAGCATTTTTTCAGTTAGAGAAATGCCAGAAAATTTTGCAAAGCCATTTTTTCAGTTAGAGAAATGCCAGAAAATTTTGCAAAGTAAGTATAGCGTTGGTAATTGTGGTTCCGAAATTGATGGAACGGTCCAAGTAGATATTTAAAACATATGTCCGAATCATACAAATATTTTTTTTTAAGTGTCGGACAAGTGCCATTTTAGGGATTACTGCTGCTATTTGATAATAAGTAAGCATTTGTGGGTGGTTGTTTCCAAAATGGAAATGACCACTATTTTTATATGATTTACCCAAATTTTCCCTTATTATCTCTTTCTATTGCATAATATTTTATAACTTTGTAGTATGATAGTAAATAATAACGAAATGGATAAACCCATGAATCGCATAAAAGAGGTGCTCGAAGAGCGCGGAATCAAACAAACATGGCTTGCTGAACGACTTGGCAAGAGTTTCTGCATAGTGAACTCCTATGTCTGCAACCGCCGCCAACCCAGCCTCGAAGTCCTCTTCGAGATAGCAAAGATATTGAATGTGGATCCGAAAGAGTTAATTAGCAATCAAACTAGGAGTTAATATTGACGCAGAAGATAAAGAGAAAATCGTAAAACTAGCCATGAAGATAAATCCCGATATAAAGATTTTTCAGATGGAGAAAGACCTTTATGAATTTAAGTTAGTTGAAAAACAGATTAACCTATAAGATTATGATCGAAAGCGACAATATATCACCCATGAGTTCTGACTTTGAGCAGACAAAGAAATTCTATGCAACTGACGCCTTACGAATCAAGAGGAAACGAGAATGGATATTTACATCCTGATTGTATTAAATGTAGCAAATGCGTATACGCTTGCCCCACAAAAGTAATGGAAACACGCAAAGAGCAGATTTAGTTGAATTATATGAGAATATTAATTTTATGTACCGGAAATAGTTGTCGTAGCCAGATGGCACACGGTTTCTTGCAATCTTTTGATAAGAATATAGAAGTTCATTCGGCAGGAACTAAACCTGTGGAGGCGGTAAACTCTAAAGCAATTCTAGTTATGAACGAGGCTGGTATTGACATTTCGTCTCACCACCCCAAAAATGTTATTAAATACCTCAACGATGAGTGGGATTATGTGATAACCGTATGTGGGGGAGCGAATGAGACTTGTCCTATGTTTGTGGGTAATGTAAGACATCGCCTTCACATCGGTTTTGATGACCCGTCAGATGCTATGGGCACAGAAGACTTTATAATAAATGAATTTCGTAGAGTGAGAGATGAAATCAAGCAACAGTTTGCAGAATTTTACGAGAAGTACATATACAATATTGCAAACTAAGCGGGAATAACAATTACATGCCAATAGATATGGACAGATTTGATATCATCATAGAGCGACAAGAACAAGTGGAAAGAATCATCCACGAGTGGGGATTTTTGCCTTTCTTCAAATGTGGAATAGAAGGTTTCTCCATCGAAGAGATGACACCGCCAGACCTGCTTTTCGGAGACGACTTCAACAATGGTCCATGGGGATGGAAAGGACTAATTATTGCTGGTTGGGAATCTGCCTATGGTAAATTCTTTAAAGGTAAAGCTGGATTCGTCAGTCTTGAATGGTTACCCGATTTCATGAATTGGCGACGCTCCGTACATCCACTAGAGAAACTAGACAAGGAGTCCCTAAATATCTATAGTGTATTAGTAGATAATGAGTCAATGATATCACGCCAACTCAAAAAAGCAAGCGGATACACACTCAGTCGCAAGCGCAAAACCTTCAATCCATCCGACCCAACAGCTCCAATAGAGAATCCAAAGAATGGCATGGCTTTTGACACACTGATAGCAGGACTAGAAATGGGAACACACGTATGCATAGCAGATTTCGAGTATCTAACCTCCAAGAAAGGCGAACCTTATGGTTGGGGGTTGGCACGCTACTGCACCCCAGAAGCTATGTATCCTGACCTTTTCCCTATAGAGGAACACGTAAACGGTCGTACACCCGAACAGTCAAGAACGCGCATACTAGACCATCTCTGTCAGATATTACCTGATGTGGAACGAAGAAAAATAGAAAAGTTGATAGATTGATATAACGAGGATAAAGCTTCTGTCAAAAGTGAATGAAGGTTCCGCCGACTGGGGAAAGTTTCACTCAGAAGTGAATGAAGGCTCTGCCGATTGGGAAAAATCCCATTCAAAAGTGAATGGAAATTCCAACAACTGTTGCAAACGATGAGAGATATACAATAAATACCTACACTTATTAGCTTCTATTTTTTACGAGATTTTACTACGCAAATAACAAAAGCGATAATGGCAAGCAACAGGATTACGGGCTCTGCAAGCATGAAAATAGGCATCGTTCCTGATGTTAGTGTCACTATCGTTGATGATAGCAGAATAAGGCTAATTCCTGAAGTCAAGAATACTAGGCCTGTTTGAAGTTTTTGTTTCTTCTGAGCGATGACATACGCTATCAAACAAATAGCAACACCTATCAGAGGATACACGAGCAACATACTGCGCGACATTGAACCGCTAGCATTTCCCTCAAGGTCAAAGTGAGCAGGAAGAGGTTCTGGTAAAGAACTCCATCGCAGAAGAATGGCCAAAGCATTTGTCACTACAATAAGAATTGGAATAAGCCAACCACGTTTATTCATATCAGTAATATTACAATTTACGTATGTATTCTAGTATAAGCATTAGGAGCATCATTCCCCCAATTTCCAACCGTAATCTCCGTGGTATATCATCTGGCGTGTCATACCACCATCTATGCAGATGTTTTCTCCTGTGATGAAACCAGCCTTGTCGCTACAAAGGAATAGTACCATATGGGCAATATCCATGGGATTTCCTACACGACCTACGGGTTGCTGGGTGGCATCAGGTCCTTCGTAAACAATATATGCTGTATCTATCCAACCTGGTGAAATAGAGTTCACTCTGGCGCGTCCAGCAAGACTCAGGGCCAAAGCATGGGTCAATGCAGCAATACCTCCCTTGGCTGCGGTATAACTCTCTGTCTGTGGTTGGCTCATGCGATCGCGCGAAGATGAGATATTAACGATGGAGGCCCCTTCTGCCAGATGAGGCATTAAGAGTTTAACTAGATAAAACGGTGCGGTTACTCCAACACTAAGAGCATATTGAAATTCCTCGTACGAACACTCATCTATACCCTTCATCAATGGTAGAGCATTGTTGATAATAATATCTACCTTGTCGTGTCTGCTCAGCACACCTGCCACGAATGTTTCAAGAACATCCTGTTTGGAAATATCACCGACGAAGTAATCGCCTTCCTGCTTATCAATCACATAAACTATGGCTCCAAGAGAACGAAACTCATCGGCAATACATTTACCTATACCGTTTGCGCCACCTGTGACAACGACAACCTTATCTTTGAATGTACCTGCCATTATTTCCTCGCCACTATTTCGCGGATTTGAGCATAGAGGTTATTAAGTTTCTTATTTCCGAGTAGTTTAATGTCAGAGATGGATAGTCTGATAGTCTTCCAAAGTTCATGAGCTATGCATGGAGCTGGTAGTACAAGCAAAGTTGATACCAATGCACAATGCCATGGGAGCATACAGAATGCCAAGATAGCATATATGAGCACAAACAATGGCCATACTACGAGGTTAAGAACGAAGCGTATTGAATTAGCAAAAGCTGGGTCCTTAATCTTAGTGCTGATAAATTGAGCTATCAAGGCTACTGGGCCTGCCAATAATGCCACGGGGAGGACATAGGGCAAAGCAACCAGTGTTAATAAGATTCTAGCTATGCGCGAATAAAGGGGTTTAGCTACTGAAATAGAATTGATATCTATACCCAGTTTTGTGCGCAATTTGCTTGCTTCCTCAGCAAGAGATAATAACTTGTTTGCTTGCTCGGGAGCAGATTTTTTCAGTTCTTCTAAGCGAGCCAATGTATTGCGATTGGCTTGGAATTGTGCTTCAAGAGGATGAAGGCCCTTATTGTCAGCAGCCAAGAGTTGCTTAATCTCTAGCGACTCTGAGGCAGCACATAACTCTAAAGTAGCATCATAGTTTTCATCGTTAGGGATGAAGAACAGAGTAGCTTGAAGGCGCTCAGCCAGGAGTTCTCTCAAATCATTTACCTGCTCCTGAGGAGTCAACTCTGAATGTTCGGCAATGAACTGACCAATATTAATAGGTTCTCCAAACTGTACACGCACAGACGAGCGGAAACGGAAAAAGTCTCCATATCTCAAACCTGTTGGCACTACGTATAGAGGCACATCTGGCATCTGCTCGTATGCCTGAAATGCAATCTTGAAGATACCCTTAGAGAGGGGCAACATGGAGTATTTTGCCTGATGAGTTCCCTCGGGGAAGATGCAGAAAGGTATCTTATCCCTGAGCACATCCACAGACTTATTGATAATCTCCTGATTCTGTCTTACCGCCTTAAAGCCATCACGACGGCGCATGATGGGCATGATTTTGAGGAAGGCAAATATCTTAGCCAAGATAGGGTTCTTGAAAATATCCGCACGTGCAACAAAGACCTTAGGAGTATTGTTGACACGTAGCATCACCAGCGCATCCATCAGCGTATTGGCATGATTAGGAGCAAAGATGACCGCTCCGTCCTGGGGAATATTCTCTTGTCCTACATGTAATATGCTACTATATGACCTCTTAACCAAGTAGGTAACATAACGATAGAGGAAATTGTACAATCCATCGTTATCCTGTATTTTCTTCTTGCGTTTCTTTGCCATAATCATTCTTTTCTACGGAATAGGAAAGCTACTGTGAGTCCAGAAACGATATGCCAAATACCCCACCAAGCGGTAACAAAGAGCATACCTCCATAGTGGCCATGCCAGATTTCAGGAGGGAAGATGGCGGGATTGAATAGCAATGCTAGGCCAAGACCAGAATTCTGTATACCAGTTTCGATGGTAAGTGTCTTCACATTGTAGCGAGACAAGTGTGCCGAGCGAGCACCGAAATATCCAGTACATAGAGCCACTGCATTGTGAAGCATTACGATGAAGAACACATAGAATATATTATCCACGAATATCTGGAAATTCTGAGTGAAGGCCACAATCACCATACCGATGAAGAGCAATACGGATATAACCTGCGATGGTTTGGTAATCTTCTTGGTTGCATTGGGGAAGAAACGTGCAAAAAACAAACCTAAGACGATGGGCAAACCTAGAAGCAAAAGTATCTGCCAAAGCATAGGACCAAAAGGAATCACCAGCATGGGGATATCATGTCGCATGGTGATGAAACGGCTATACATCGTACCCCAGAAATAGAAGTTGAGGGGAGTGATGATGGGCGAAAAGGCTGTGGTAATAGCCGTGAGCGACACGGATAGTGCTGTATTGCCTTTGGATAAAGCCGAAAGAAAATTGGAAATATTACCACCTGGACATGATGCAATCAAAATCATACCTAGTGCAACCATTGGGGTAATCACTGGATTCAATACCAAAGCAACGGCAAATGTCAAAGCTGGTAGAGCAAGCCATTGTAATATCAATCCAACAATGATAGATTTAGGTTTTTCAACAATGTCTCTTAGTGTGCTCAATTTAATATCAAGTGCAACACCAAACATTACAAACGCCAGGATGATATTCACTATCATCACGCCTCCTTCACCAAAATTTATGGCTACTGAATTGAGAGATTCTAGTTGTTCTTTCATGATTTCATAGGTTATATCGCTCACAAATTTAAGAAAAAACTTTCATGTTTACGTAAGATTTACTAATAAATCGGCCAAATCCGACACATTATTCAATATACATCACATAGCAAGTAGCAATTCTGCACACACACGAAAGGTATGAGCAATAATAGGGTACAAATCTGCTAAAATATTCCTTGTAAACAATCCTTCCGCACATATTATTCAAAAATATAGGGCAACAGAAACTTCCGTGGAGGCAAAATGAATCCATTTTTTTAAGGTACTCCATTGATTTTATAAAAATTGGAAGCAAAATTTAAAGGCACTCCGTTAATTTTATAAGAAATAAAAAAATACTTAAAGGCACGCCATCAATTTTATAAAAACAGTAGTCATTTTTTATACGCACGCTGTTGATTTTATAAAAATTCTTTGTAACTTTGTGAAAATTATAAAAATAACAGAAGATATGGATACAAAATTTGTTCCCCAATACTCGTTGGAAGACATTTACATCTCTCCTTTTAGCCAAAAACGAGTTTACAACTCCGAAACAGGCAAGGCTGAGTACATCCCCATGGAGCGCAACTTGAATCCCACCGGTGTGAAGGTGCTGGACGATTATATAAGGTATATCAGCGAGGATTGTAATTTCTCTCGCAACGCCTTTATCAAGCGCCACAGCATCATTAGTAGCGACCTCACGGCCCTATGTCGCATACTGACGGGCATGAACGCCGAAGAACTCTATTATGCCATCCGTCTGAGATTGATAGACGAGTTGTTGCGCTACACCGACCTTACCCCCACCGAGGTGGCCAAACGAAGCGGTGCTAATACACATCAGAATCTCTGTATCATCATTCGCAACGAATATAATTGTTCTCCCAAAACGAGACGACTCAAGTTGCGCGAAAAGGGAGATGCTGGGCGCTATCGCCTTTAAACCAATATACCACAATGGAAAATATTATCATTAGGCAAGCCTCCAAGCAAGACATCGGTCGTCTGCATGAAATATTTGCTCATGCGCGTCAGTTTATGAAGCAAACAGGTAATCCCAATCAGTGGGCAGAGGATTATCCCAGCACGGCATTGCTAGAGCAAGATATAGAGAGTGGCGACTGTTTCGTATGCATGCTAGGCGAAGAGGTGGTGGCTAGCTTTGTACTGCGCCCTGGAGACGACCCCACATATACCAACATCTACGAAGGGGCTTGGCTCAACGATGCACCCTATGCCACCATTCATCGTATAGCCAGTTTGGGAAAGGTGCGTGGCATCATGCATAGGGCTATGCTATTTGCCAAGGAGCGTTACAAATCCATTCGCATAGACACTCACCGAGACAACATGGTAATGCAGAGAGCCATCCTCAGAGAGGGGTTCGTGTATTGTGGCATCATACACTGCTGGAATGGCGACGAACGATTAGCCTATCAGTATCAGGAGGAGAGCCAAGAGTTGTAAGAAGAAAATCAAGGGTATACCATACCTGAATTTCTTGTGCAGAGTCTTGTGCCTCCACACCTTCATGCCCAGCCACGCACCTGCACTTCCTCCAAGCACAGCAAGCAAGAGCAATGTCTTCTCAGATATTCTCCACCTACCCTTCTTCGCCTTTCTCTTGTCCACACCGAAGGCAAAGAATGTCCATAGGTTGAGCAGGGCAAAAATCAGATACACCTTATTCATCACCTCTCATCATATTAATATCGGTCAGTTACTCAGTGAATATATCATCACTTACGAAAAACTAAAATCGAGTAGGAAAAGATAATATCCCCTACTCGATTTTAATTGCTTATATCAAAACTATTGATTACAAGCCTAGAGCCTTAGCCAAACCTTGGTCCACACCAGAGAAGCCCATGAAGGCCATGGCCAAAAGACCAGCAGTGACCAATGCAATGGCCATACCCTGCATGCCACGAGGTATGTTCATCATAGAAAGATGCTCACGGATACCAGCAAAGATTACCATAGCAAGAGCAAAACCCATAGCAGTAGCGATAGCATAAACTACACCTGTCAAGAGATTAGCCTCGAGGCCCTGAGTATTGTAAGTTCCCTGTGCCACCAAGATAGCCACACCAAGAATACAACAGTTGGTAGTAATCAAAGGCAAGAATACGCCCAATGCCTGGTAGAGCGAGGGAGAAACCTTCTTCAAAACGATTTCCACCATCTGCACCAAAGCTGCAATAATCAAGATGAAGGCAATAGTCTGCAAATACTCTAGACCAAAGGCGTTGAGCACATAAATCTGAATGAGGTATGTAACAATAGTAGCCAAAGTGAGCACGAATGCTACTGCTGCTCCCATGCCTAGGGCTGTTTCCACCTTCTTACTCACACCGAGGAAGGGACAGATGCCGAGGAACTGGCTCAGCACAATGTTGTTCACGAATATAGCCGTGATAAATATCAATATGTATGCCATAATATTATAACGTTTAGCAGTTAACGATTAGCGGTTAGTGTGTTTAAGCACTTCGCTCATCGTTTCTAATGGTGTTACTTCTTTAGCTTGTTCACTATCGCAATCAAATAACCCAATGCAATGAAGGCACCAGGTGCTAGGACAAAGACTAGAGCTCCGTAGTTGTCGGGGAAGAGGGTGAGTGAGAACACCTTGCCAGTTCCCAACAATTCGCGCACTGCACCTAGCAATGTTAGACCCAAAGTGAAACCAAGACCCATACCGATACCATCGAATATAGATGCTATGGGACCATTCTTAGCAGCAAAAGCCTCAGCACGACCAAGGATGATACAGTTTACTACAATCAGTGGGATGAAAAGACCCAATGACTTGTCTATCTCGGGAGCAAAAGCCTTGATGCACATCTGCAAGATAGTTACCAACGATGCTATCACCACGATGAAGGCAGGAATACGCACCATGTCGGGCACAAGATTCTTGATGAGCGAAATGATGAGGTTAGAGAAGATAAGCACCGCCATAGTAGCAAGACCCATTGACATACCATTGAGCGCAGAACTGGTGGTACCCAATGTGGGGCACATACCTAGTAGGAGAACAAAGGTAGGATTCTCCTTGATAATACCATTCCAAAGTACTTTCAAATGATTCATATTATTAGTCCTCCTTATTCATTAATGATTCTGAGATGTTGCCGCGGTGTGCACGTCTGCTGCTACACCAGGTGTGAGAACCTTGGCATATTCAGCATAAGCATTGTTCACAGCACGCAAGAAAGAGCGCGAGGTAATGGTGCTGGCAGTAATGGCATCAATCTCGCCATTGTCCTTAGTGGTTGCCAACTGACCCGCTGTCTTGCCTATGATATCACCCTTGTTGCCCTTCTGAAACCACTCACTAGCCTTAGCACCAAGACCAGGAGTTTCGTTAGACACTAGCACGGTGTAACCAAGTACCTGAAATTCCTTGTTCAAACCCACCATAATGGTCAAGCCACCAGAGAAGCTTCCATTCTGAGGGTCAACAGTCTTGACTGCTGCACCATTCTCGGTGAGGTAAACTACTACTCCAGCCTCGCCCTCGATAGTGTCGGTAATCACAGCATTATCGTCACACAACACAGTCTTGATAGCCTGAGCCTCATTACGCTGCTGAATCTCAGCAATGGGACCCTTAGTCATCTCATTGACGTAAGCCAGCGCAGCACCTGCCACCACAGAAATGACGGTAAGCACGATGGCCATGTTGTACCAAGTAGATTCTAGCTTTTTCATTTCTTAGCCTCCTTTCTGATAACCTCGCCAAAACGACGTGGCTTGCAATATGTGTTGATAAGAGGAGTGAATGCATTCATGATGAGAATGGCAAACGACATACCTTCGGGATAAGAACCCCAGTTACGGATGATGATGGTAAGCACACCAATACTTATACCATAGATGATCTGTCCCTTTGCCACCATGGGTGATGTAACATAATCAGTTGCCATGAAACATGCACCTAGCATCAAACCACCGCTGCATAGCACACTAATAGGGTCGGCATATACATCGCTCACACCATAATGGAGCAATCCACTCACTAGAGCTACTGTGCCCAAGATGCTTACTGGAATATGCCATGTGATAATCTTGCGCCAAATCATGAACAAACAACCCAAGAGAAGAAGAATGGCAGAAACCTCACCCAACGAACCGCCGTGCTGACCAATCACCATGCTCATTGCAGATGGCATATCGTTCAACACCGATGCATCGCCCGACTGGATAGCCAACTTCATCAAAGACAAAGGAGTGGCTCCTGTCTGAGCATCAACATAACCAACTGTACCACTCACGGGCCATGTGGTCATCTGTGCGGGAAAAGAAATCAAAAGGAATACACGTCCTACCAAAGCAGGATTGAAGGGATTCTGACCCAATCCACCAAAAGTCATCTTACCAATACCAATGGCTACCAACGCACCTACCACAACAATCCAAATAGGAAGATTAGAAGGAAGGTTGAAACCTAGCAAAAGACCAGTAAGAATAGCAGAACCATCAAGAATACTCAACTTCTCGCGCTTGAGGATGAACTTAGAAATAAGCCACTCAAACATTACGCAAGATACGATACTGGTAATCAATACCACTGCGGCGCCAAGACCGAAGAAGTATAAACTGGCTATCAATGCTGGCACCAAAGCCAAGCATACGCCATACATATTCTTCTGCACACTATCACCTGAGTGAACATGTGGAGAAAGCGAAACTATTAATCTGTTTGACATTATATTATATATTCTATAGTCTATTACACTCTCAATCTGTACTCTATTTCTGAGCAGCTCTCTCGCGAATAATACCCATAACGGTAGTCTTACCTAGGCGAATATTATCCAACAAGGGACGATTGCTAGGACAAGTATAGGCACAAGAACCACACTCAATACAAGAGACGATACACTCGCGCTCAGCCTCCTCCCACATGTGCTGCGAACTTACGTTTGACAACAAATAGGGTTCCAATCCCATGGGGCAGGCACTCACACACTTGGCACAACGAATACAGGGTTCTGCCTCGGCGCGTCGTGCTTCCTTGTTGTTCATGATAAGCAAACCACTTGAACCCTTGGTCATAGGAATTTCCAAGGAAATAAGAGCCTTACCCATCATAGGACCACCACCAATTATCTTACCAGTGTCGGCTGGCAAACCACCACATTCTTCCATCAATTGAGAGAATGGAGTACCTAGACGAGCCAAGAGATTAGAAGGTTGCTTCACACTCTTACCAGTCACAGTGATGACACGTGAAATCAGAGGCTTGTTCTTCATCACTGCCTCGTAAATAGCAAAGGCAGTACCAACATTCTGTACTACAGCACCTACATTGATGGGAATTGCAGGAGGAGCAGGTACCTGACGACCAATGACAGCATCAATCAACTGCTTCTCACCGCCTTGAGGATACTGCACCTTCAAGGGTACAACCTCTATCTGGGGATATGCCTTAGCCTTTTCTGTCATCAACTGGATGGCATCGGGCTTATTGTTCTCAATACCAATATATCCACGCTCTACACCAACTGCCTTCATAATCAAAGCCACACCAACGAGAATCTCGTCGGCCTTTTCTAGCATAAGACTATGGTCAGAGGTCAAATATGGTTCACACTCTACAGCATTGATGATAACGCACTCGGCCTTTTCACCAGGAGGAGGACATAACTTGACATGGCAGGGGAATGTAGCACCACCCATACCAACAATGCCTGCTTGCTTGATTTTCTCTACAATGGTTTTTGCGTCAAGGTCGGGACGGTCTTCCAAACGGACCAAATCAGTAGAGCGGTCTATGCTCTCTTCCCACTCATCGCCCTCTACATCTACATACACAGCCATTCTGCGTGTATCACTTGCATCTAGAGCAACATCTACCTTGCTTACCTTACCGCTCACACTAGAATAGATGGGAGCACTCACAAAGCCTCCAGCTTCGCCCAACAAAGTGCCCACCTTCACTACATCACCCTTCTTAACTACGGGCTTTGCTGGTGCGCCAATGTGCTGGAACATGCTGAAAATTGCCTGCTTGGGCAGCGCAGCCTCACGGATAGGACTACCTGCACTCAGTTTGTTTTCGGCGGGATGTACACCGCCTATCGAAAATGTCTTCATACCGTAGGCTAATTTTGTTTAGGGGTTTCTACTGTTGATTCTTTCACTGGAGCAGGTGCAGCCTTTGGTGCTTCTGCAGCTACAGGTGCTTTAGGAGCTTCCGCTGCCTTAGGTGCTTCCTCCTTGGGTTTGCGTGGAGGGAAATTGAATGCCTTAATAGCACCACGGGGACAAGCCTCCTCGCACTTGCGACACATCTTGCACTTGTCAGGGTCAATGTATGCCAAGTTTGCACCAAGAGTGATAGCCTCAAACTTTTCACAAACCTTCACGCACTTACCACATCCGATACAACTTACCTTACATTCCTTGGTAGCCAATGCTCCTTTATCCTTATTGTTGCAGAGCACAACTACCTTGCGGTTCTTGGGACCTTGAGGACGAAGTTCGATGATACCACGAGGACATGACTTAGCACATGCACCACAACCAGTACACTTGCTCTCGTCTACCTCTGCAATACGAGTTGCAGGATTTACTGTGATAGCTCCAAAGAGACATACGCTAGCACAATCACCCTCGCCCAAACAGCCATACTGACACTGAGTTTCACCCATACCTGTCATATTCTGAATACGACAAGAATGAGCTCCGTCAAACTCTACGCCATGTGGACGAACATCACATGTTCCCTGACAACGCACTACGGCTACCTTGGGGGCTGCAGCCGATGCCTGCAATCCGAGGATGCCTGCAATCTGCTCCATCACTGCCTGGCCACCAGGGGCACAATTCAAATCACTCAAGCTACCACCTTCGGCTGCCTTCACGCATGCTGATGCAAAACCAGAACAACCGGGATAGCCACAACCACCGCAATTGGCCTGAGGCAACACCTCAGAAACCTGCTTGATGCGAGGGTCTTCCCAAACGGCAAACTTCTTAGAAGCTACGAATAGAACCAGTGCTGACACCAATCCTACCGCGCCTAGTACGATTACCGCAATTAGAATCACATTCATATTAGTTTAGATGTTTTTGTTTGTATTTCTCTTGAAAAAATGAGAGCAAAACTCCCCTATCACGATATTGTTTACCCGAAAAAAAAGGGATTTTACTTACTAAAATTCGGTCTAATAACTCTTATCAACAAGAAATAAAGAGCTAAAAACAGCAATATCCCTAATGCCTGATACCCCTCGCCTACTCTACCCTGAGCAACAACAAGCAAGAGAACTATTCCTATCAATGGTATCACAAAGGCTATCAGTACCGCTTTCAGATTCGTTTCGCATGGTTCTGATTTCTCTTTGTCCTTACGGCTACAAAACATCGATATTTTGCATCCGTGGCATTCAATATTTGTAGATTTTGTCATATGGACTTAGCAAATTTCCACACAAATATACAGTTTTTTTGTTTACGTTGGGTAATGATATTGTAAACAAATTGCAAAAAACTATACTCTTGTGACATCTCGCCCCTAAAATAAAGGGTTAAAATCCTCGCTCATGAATAAAAGTTTTCCAAAAAGCGAGATAAAATCGATTAAAAGAATAAAAAACTACGACACACGAATGCCATCATTAGCATGCGTATGCCGTAGTTAACTTTTTTATCTATGTAGGGATAGTGTACTATTTACTTGAGCAAGTACTTATCACCACTTTCTTCTACCATTTTACGACGATATTCCTCGGGATAACCAGGACGCTCGGGAGCTATAGGTTCACCACCAGGTGTAAGAATGTAATTACCCTGTTCGTCTACCTTCTTGACACACATATCATTGTACTTAACAATGAGTTTCTGTGCCAACTGCATCCATTCATCCATCATCATACCTGACATGCGTAGGCTATAGTCACTGAGGAACTTCTTACCCTCTTCTTCGCCCATCTCCTTAGCCTTATTTTCCATAGTTGCCTGTAGGCTATTGAAATCCTTCTCTAGGCGGTCACGAACGCTCTGCAATTCAGGGAAAAGAAGATTATAGCGATAGTAAACCATGTTGCTCACCCAGTTGCACATCCAGAATGCATTACGGAAGCTAAACTGAGTAGCATTTGCCAACTTAGAGCTATAGCACTCGGGAACACTCTCCAAACATGAGTACACAGGAGTAAGAGCTACCATATTAGCATCGTCGTTACCAAACCATAGTACACCACCAATGTAGTCGGGCAAATAGTCACGCATCTGAGCTACGTAGATTGCACTTGACTGCTGAGTACTGATGGGGCGCTCGTTGAAATAACTCTTGTCATCCACTTTATAAGAAAGAGGAGTTACGCGATAAGGCATCTGCCAAGGCAAAGCACCAAGCCCCTCAGTAACATCCATAGGAGTACCCTCATAGTGGTCGCGCATCATATCCTTCACATCCTGAGTGCTTAGCAACTTCTTAGGCTTAATCCACAAAGGCATCTCATGAGCAACACCTTCTATAGGCTGCTTTGTAACAGGGTCTACATCCTCACCCATAGCATAGGGAAGATAGACATTCATATCGCCCTCACCCCACTTATTGAAGAAACTCCACACACGTGCCTCGCAATATCTCTTAGCGCCGAAATCTGCAGGAGCATAAGCTTCAGAGAAAGAGAAATCCTTGTCCTTACCATTGAAATATCCCTTCTTGCGAGCAAATGAAATAACATCCTTTGAGTATAGGCAATTTTCCTTGTCCTTCAAAGGGAACTTACGGATACGGCTATGATTTGCATGCGCAGAAATCATATCGTCTGGCATACGGCGTGCTACCCATACAGCACCCTTTTCATCCTTGCCCTTACCAATGAGTTCCATAATCCATACCTCATTCTTATCAGCAATAGTAAAGCTCTCACCACTGCACTGATAACCATATTCCTGACACAACTCATCTATCAATGCGATAGCCTCGCGAGCTGTCTTACAACGCTCAAGAGCAATCCACATCAATGAACCGTAATCCATAATACCAGGACCACCATCTAGTTCTTCACGGCCACCGAAAGTGGTTTCCATGATGCTCAACTGATACTCGTTCAAGAAACCTGTTACCTGGTATGTCTCCTCTGCCTCGGGAATTTCACCTAGATAATTGCTTGTTTCGTAATGATAGATGGGACGCATAGTACCCTTAGCATGCTTCATGTGTGGCTTGTAGTACAAAGACGAGAACATGCCATAGCTATCACTACTATAACTGATTATTACACTACCATCTACTGATGCCTTCTTGCCCACAATCAAATTGGTACAAGGCATAGCAGACAATGCCATTAAAAATAGGCATACAAAAGAAAATATCTTACGCATATATTGTAATTACTTAATAATCAATTTATCTGAACCTGCTGCCTTAAAGCTCATATCCAAGCCCTTTACGCTATGGGTGAGAGCACCAAAACTGATAAAATCTACTCCAGCCTGAGCATAAGGTATCATGGTATCAAAGGTAATTCCACCACTTGATTCTGTCTCAGCACGACCTGCTACCAACTCTACCGCCTTCTTTGTATCCTCGGGAGAGAAGTTGTCAAACATGATACGGTCGCATCCTTCCGCTAGAGCCTCTTCCAACTCTTTCCAATTGCGAACCTCACACTCGATCTTGAGATCCTTGCCGTGGTCCTTGCAATACTGCTTAGCGCGAGAAATTGCGTTGTGTACTCCACCACAGAAGTCAATATGATTGTCCTTCAACAAAATCATATCAAACAAACCTATACGATGGTTCATACCTCCACCAATCTTCACAGCTTCCTTCTCAAGCATACGCATACCTGGAGTAGTCTTACGAGTATCCAACACACGAGTCTTAGTACCTGCATCAATCAATGCCTGCTGATACTTGTGGGTCATGGTTGCAATACCAGACATACGCTGAAGTATGTTGAGCATAAGGCGCTCTGTCTGCAATAGGCTCTGCTCCTTACCCTTCACACTCATAACGATATCGCCGGGCTTTACGTGAGCTCCGTCCTCGATATATACCTCAACCTCCATAGTGGGGTCAAAACGATGGAATACCTGCTTGGCTATCTCCACACCTGCAAAGATACCTTCCTCCTTGATTAACAACTTGCTCTCACCCATGCTATCTGCTGGGATACAGCACAATGTAGTGTGGTCACCATCACCGATATCTTCACTAAATGCCAAATCGATGAGTCTCTCGTTCAATTCTTCTACTGTCAACATATTATTACATTTTTATATTATTATCATTTCTATATCTATAATTAACCAATATCTCTATTCACCAAACGCCTATTCGTGATGATATGGTTCTCCATTCAATATCGTCATGGCTCTGTATACTTGTTCCACAAAGAGGAGACGTATCATCTGATGAGATAGTGTCATCTGCGAGAGAGATATTTTTTCGTCGGCTCTTTCGTATACACTGGGAGCAAAACCATAAGGTCCACCAACTATACATAGAAGTCTCTTAGTTCCTGCTACCATCTTCTTTTGCATCCACTGAGCAAATTCTATACTACGACGCTCTACTCCATGTTCGTCCAAAAGCACTACCCTATCGCCTGTCTGTATTCGTCCTAGAATCATGCTTGCCTCTTGCTCCTTTTGTTGAGCTTCAGTTAAGGCCTTAGTTTGCTTCAATTCGGGTATCACCTCTATCTCCACTGGTAGATAATGCTTCAATCTCCCTAAGTATTCATCCACTAGAGCTATGATATGCTTATCATTTGTCTTACCTACAACTAAAAGAGTGACTTTCATAATATTACGTATTCACTTTAACAAAGAGTAAGAACTATTTTGCCAGACGCTGATTGTTTTCATAAGCACCTATATCGGCACCTTTACCATCTAGACGGCTCACGCCAAGACGATCCACAGGGTATTTCTCTGCCCACCTTGCATCTGCACTATCACAGAAATGTGCCAAGGTGTCTGGTGTGAAGTCATACAAACGTGCATAGGTATCAAATTCTAAGAACTGACGACCATACGACATGGTATCCTCTGCATTCTCGTATATGTTACGTACAAATCTAACAGAATCGCCATCACTATAAACTGTATTCAAGAAACAACGCTCAAAGCAATATCGTACAGAGTCCTGGAACTTGCTTTCCTTGATGAAACTACCTGTAATAACATCATCGCCATAGCCAGTGATTACACAATTATAGAAATGAGCTTTGGCTACATCGTAAAACAAGGTGTCAGCATACTCTACATCATAGTCCCTCAAACTTAGTGCCCATCCTCTGTTTGCATCAAAGTTATAGAATTGTACCAAGCTACAGAATACCATCTCTGTCTCACCACCTATCATCTCCACTAGATTGCCAAAGGCATTGCTTATCTGTGTATTATGGGCATTCAAACGGGTATTCTTTATGTACAAAGCATTACCTCCTGTATTATGTATCACACAATTGGCCAACTCAATATCGGTATCCTCTGCCACTATACCAAAGGTGCTGCTGTGCAAATCAAGATATGAGAACTTATGCCCATGTCCATACAAATACACTCCACCCCATTGCTGAGGAGTATTGTCGTAAGGCAAGTAGTCGAAAAGATTGTCCATTCTATCTCCTCTGAACACTACTGGCTTCTCCAAAGTACCATTAACCTTCAGAGTTCCATCTACACACATTGATGCATGCTGATGAAAATATAGGTTCGTTCCAGCCTCTATTTGTAGGGTCACCCCAGACGAAACATACAAACTGTCGTAGATGATTATCGGACGCTGACTATTAAAAGTAGTGTCCCTATCCACTACGGTCACACCTCGCCAGTGGAGAGCATCTTGTCCTCCTGCTAAGAGTGTAACATATTGCATCTCACCACTTTCTAGGAAGAAACAAAGACTATCACTGTATGCGGTAATCGTATCTACATTACCTTCTGGCAGGGTAACTTCCAACAAGACAAAGATGCTATCATTACCTCTTACATCGAAATCATACCCAATACCACCTTGCAAGAACTGGCCATCTACATTAACTCTGAAGGGCGAGGATGAAGCTTTTTTTAGCCTCACCTCGTTTATTCTCAATCCTTCTTTATTATTGTTATATACCAACAAGCGCTGAGTACTACTACTAACAGTGCTCAAAATAGTATCAAAACTGATGGTATCCTTGCCAAACGTGAGATGGGCGCGTGGGTCACTTGTCCATGTATCATAATCGGTACATGAACATAGTAGCACAAAGACCACACCCAATGTATATAAGATACGATTTCTATTCAAGGGACCTCCTTACTTTTTAGATATTAGCCAAAATAGCCAACAAATGATCCCATACCAACTGTACGCTAGGTATATGCATACGCTCATCAGGGCTATGTACTCCACGCATCGTGGGACCTAGGCTCACCATATCCATACCAGGGAATTTCTCGCTAAACAAGCCACACTCAAGACCTGCATGAATACCGCCTACGAAGGGAGCCTTTCCGTATAGCTTCTTGTATTGCTCTACAGCTACTACCAACAATTTGCTATTGGGATTCATCTTCCATCCAGGATATCCTTCACCGCTCACTACCTCTGCGCCAGCCAATTCAAATGCTGCACGGATAGTAGCTGCCATATTGTGGCGAGCACTCAAGATACTGCTACGCTGACTAGAATTCACCACAATGGTGTGGTCAGCTTCATTCTTGCGAACATTAGCCAAGTTGCTACTTGTTTCCACCAAATCGATATCCTGACACATAGCATAAATACCATTGTCTACCGCCTGCAGCGCAAGAATTAGATTACGGCTGGTCTTCTTATCGATAATAGTTTTGGGAGCATCTTCACTCTCTAGGATAAATTCCATAGATTGCTCAGTACGACTATACTCTTCCTCTACATTGGCTTGATATATGTTCCAATCAATGCGTATCTGCTCCTTATATGCATAAGGTACAGATACCACACATGATGCCTCTCTTGGAATAGCATTGTGCAGACCACCTGCCTGGACATCTGCTAGGCGTAGGTCAGTCTTTGCTTGCTGCATATACAAGAAGCGTGCCAAAAGTTTATTGGCATTTGCGCGCATCTTATTGATATCATCACCCGAATGGCCACCAGTCAATCCCTTAATAGTCAAACGAACGAAGAACATACCATCCTCTACTGCCTCGTCCTCATAGTGGAAAGTAGCTGCTGTACGGCAACCGCCTGCACAACTTACAAAGATATATCCCTCTTCTTCATTATCAAGGTTGACCATCATTCTACCTTCCAAGAAATCAGAAGGCATTGCCTCAGCACCAGTCAAGCCTGTTTCCTCATCACGGGTGAAGACACACTCCAATGGACCATGCTTGATATCTGTAGCACGCAAGATAGCAATCTCCATAGCACATCCGATACCATCATCCGCACCTAGAGTAGTTCCCTTGGCCTTCATCCACTCACCATCCACGTAAGCCTGAATGGCATCATTCTCGAAATCAAACTCAACATCATTATTCTTCTCACATACCATGTCCATATGGCTCTGCAAGACCACGATGGGCTTATCCTCCATACCAGGAGTAGCAGGTTTGCGAATAACCACGTTGCCTATCTCATCGCGCTTAGTTTCTAGGCCTAAACTACGACCTACCTCCAACAGGTAGTCCATCATCTTGTCCTCCTTCTTCGAGGGACGTGGCACCTTGTTTATCTCAGAAAATGCTTCAAATACAGAAGCTGGTTTCAAATTCTCCATACTATTTATATTTATAATGTCTGTAATATCTTATGCAACTTGCTTCACGGTTTTATTTGGCTAATTAGCAAATATTCACTATCTTTGCCACCCGAAAACAAAACTTTGCGATGCAAATATACAAATAAATGTTGAAAATATTAATTCTAACGCTCGGAATTTGCGCAATAAGCATTGCCCTATTATCCATACGCATACTTCTGCAAAAGAAAGGAAAATTTCGTAGCCTACATATCGGACAAAGCCCAGAAATGCGCAAAAAAGGCATACATTGCGTGCAAAGTATGGACAGAATCATGCGAAAAGAGAACCCAAACAAAGTAAGCGAAAAAAGAACAACAAAATAATAAAACACAATAAAATGAAAAAGTATTTATTCCTTGCTATGATTATGGGCATGTGCCTAACATCATGCAACAATCAAAACAACGCAGAAACAGCTGCTGCTGACCAAACTTCAGAGACAGAAACCACAGGCCTACGCATTGCCTATGTAGAATTGGATTCTCTAATGAGCCAATACGAGCTTTACAAGGATTACGAAGTAGTACTTACTCAGAAGGGCACCGAAATCCAAAACACTCTCGCACAAAAGCAGCGCAAGCTAGAATCTAACGCTACTGCTATGCAGCGCAAATACGAAAGCAATGGTTTCCAAACTCGTGACGAACTAGAGCGCGCACAACAAAGCCTTCAGCAGCAAGAGCTAGAACTACAGCAACTAGCTGCAGAGCTCAACAACGAGTTTAATGAGGAACAGGCACGCATCAATCAGGAAGCACGCGATAGCATCCAGAACTTCCTCAAGATATACAACGAAACCAAGAAATTTGACTACGTGATGATCAAAGCTGGAGACAACCTTCTGATTGCAAATCCACGCTACAACATCACCAAGGACATCGTAAATGGCCTAAACAAGCGATATAATTCAAAAAAATAAGCAATTAGCAGTTTGATTTCTTGCACAATTCAAGGAATTAAACTACCTTTGCACCCGATTTATGCCGTTGAGGCTCGAAAAAGTGAATTACGAGCTAATTCCGCCCCGCGGTCAAACCCGTTAAATAATAATTAATAAAATGTACGCAATCGTTGAGATTAACGGTCAGCAGTTCAAGGCTGAGGCTGGCAAGAAGCTTTTCGTACACCACATCGCAGGTGTAGAAGTTGGTCAGGCTGCTGAATTTGAGAAAGTGTTGTTGGTAGACAACAATGGTACTATCACCGTAGGTGCTCCTACTGTAGAAGGTGCTAAGGTTGTATGTGAAGTGGTTTCTCCCCTTGTAAAGGGCGACAAGGTTCTTGTTTTCCACAAGAAGCGTCGTAAGGGTTACCGCAAGTTGAACGGTCACCGTCAGCAGTTCACAGAGTTGACAATCAAGGAAGTTATTGCTTAATCACTAAAATCACAGGAGGAACGCAGAAATGGCACATAAAAAAGGTGTTGGTAGTTCAAAGAACGGTCGTGAATCAGCTTCACAGAGACTCGGTATCAAAATCTTCGGTGGTGAGAAGTGCATTGCCGGCAACGTAATCGTTCGTCAGCGTGGTACACGCCACTATCCTGGCAAGAACGTAGGTATCGGTAAGGATGATACTCTATATGCTTTGGCAGATGGTATCGTTACATTCCGCAAGGGTCGTTTGAACCGCTCTACAGTAAACGTTGAGCCCATTGCAGAAGCATAAGTTCAGACTTTCGCAAAGAAAAATCATAAGGTCTCGTGGCATTACGCCTCGGGACCTTGTTTTTATTATATACTCATATATAGTTTACCCTACCCCAGCACACACAAAGAATCACATACAAATTACCTAGCAAATCTTCTTCACCAAGACTGTCAGGATTTACAATAACAACTATATTCAAGACCACCCTGCAGCTCACAAAGCAAGAAAAGAGGAAAAACACGATAAAATCACACATTTTCTCTCAAAACACTTGCAGCATTCAAAAAAAAGCAATACCTTTGCACCGCAATTCAACGGAAATGCTTCTGCCTAGGCAGAATAATTGAAAGATTTGAAACTACAAGCAAGTTAACAAATGCGGAAATAGCTCAGTTGGTAGAGCACAACCTTGCCAAGGTTGGGGTCGCGAGTTCGAGCCTCGTTTTCCGCTCAATTTCTTGCCCAAGTGGCGGAATTGGTAGACGCGCACGTTTCAGGTGCGTGTGTCGAAAGGCGTGCAGGTTCGACTCCTGTCTTGGGCACGACAATACATTGTAGTACATGGAGAGGTGGCGGAATGGTAGACGCGCTGCTTTGAGGTGGCAGTGCCGCGAGGCGTGGGAGTTCGAGTCTCCTCCTCTTCACTTTCTTTATTATGCGGAAATAGCTCAGTTGGTAGAGGACAACCTTGCCAAGGTTGGGGTCGCGAGTTCGAGCCTCGTTTTCCGCTCTAAAAAGTCTCAGAGAAATCTGGGACTTTTTTTGTATCCATCTCCCACCTTCTCTAGCTTGATTATCTAAATCAACAATCACTAGATAACACACAGACACAATACAACTGTAATTTCACAAAACAATTTCCACATAAGAAGAATATGTCGTTGTAATTTTACAAACACATTTCTGCAAATGTTGGAAATGCTTTTGCAATTTTACAAACGCATTTCACAAAATGATAGAAATGCCGTTGTAAATTTACAAATGGCTTCTGCAAATGATGGAAATGCTGTTGTAATTTTACAAACGGACCCTGCAAATGTTGGAAATGCTTTTGTAATTTTACAAACGGCTTCAACAAATGTTGGAAATGCTATTGTAATTTTACAAATGGCCCCTGCAAATGTTGGAAATGCCGTTGTAATTTTACAAACGGCTTCAGCAAATGATGGAAATGCTTTTGTAATTTTACAAACGCATTTCACAAAATGATAAAAATGCCGTTGCAATTTTACAAACGGCTTCTTCAAATGTTGGAAATGCTTTTGTAATTTTACAAATGGCTTCTGCAAATGTTGGAAATGCTTTTGTAATTTTACAAACGGCTTCAGCAAATGTTGGAAATGCTTTTGTAATTTTACAAACGCATTTCTGTATCTAGACAGATATGCGTATGTCACATGCAATAATAAAAGAATCTTCCAATAAATATGTCATTTAAATGAAAAATAGTATCTTTGCAGACAGATATTATAATAATGATGGATGATAATTAGTTTCTTTACAATAATATAATATAGTTTGATGATGAGAATTTCATTTAGAAAAGTTCTATCGCTGTCTACCTTAATTTGGATGGGTACACAACATGCGATGGCTTATGAGCAGAAGGAAATCGCAGTATGGAGTGAAAGTATGAATAAAGAGGTTAAGACTACCGTGATAACTCCAGATGATTACAATAAAGCCAACTCTTTTCCTGTGATATATCTACTGCATGGACATGGTGGCAATCATACGGTTTGGACAAAAGATGGCGTGGTAGGCAAACTGGCGGATGAGTATAATGTCATTGTTGTAATGCCTGATGGTGCAAGAGACAGTTGGTATTTTGATAGCCCTGTTGTTGCAGAATATCGCTATGAAACATTCGTTGGCAAAGAACTTGTAGCACACATTGACAGTTGCTACTCTACCCTTCAGGATAGAAAGTATCGAGCCATCACAGGATTGTCAATGGGTGGACATGGTGCATTCTATCTAGCCATGAAGCATCAAGATATCTTTGGCAACATGGGTAGTATGTCGGGAGGCTTGGATATACGTCCTTTCCCTAAGAACTGGAATATAGCAGGTCGACTCGGCACTTACGAAGAGTATGAGGATAGATGGAATGAGAATACGGTGATAAACATGACTCATCTACTGAAGCCAGGTAGTATGAATATCATCTTCGACTGTGGCATGGAGGATTTCTTCTACAAAGTAAATTGTGACATGCATGAAAAGTTGAAAAAAGAGGGTATTCCTCATGAATTTTACGTTCGCCCAGGTGCTCACAATTGGCCTTATTGGATGAATGCAGTCAAATATCAATTCTTATATTTCTGCAACAATTTCACTTCTGCTATGAAGCAAGGAACTAAGTAAATCTAAACTTATCTCCTACCCTACGAATATTACCTTGAAAAGAACAAGCGCATCACCATCTCTTAAACTAAAGAGGTAGTGATGCGCTTGCTTTATATACAAACTACAAAATTGCTATTAATCCATTCTATCTCGATAATCTTCGTAGGTGTACTGGCGGAGAAGTTCATGAGTACCATCCTGGCGAAGAATAGTGAGCGAGGGATGATGAATACCATTAAACATACAGGTCTTCACCGTGGTATAGTGTATCATATCCTCGAAAATAATCTTCTCACCTATTGACAATTGATGATCAAAGCGCCATGAACTTAGGAAGTCACCACTGAGACAAGAGTTAGCTCCCAGGCGATAGACATATCCTCCATTGTCCTCAGAAGAAGTAACATGTCCTTCGGGGTCTTCTATTGTTTCTGCCCCTCTTACTGCTGGCCAATAAGGCATCTCT
Organism: Bacteroidaceae bacterium; assembly: GCA_045613565.1. Lineage (GTDB taxonomy): Bacteria > Bacteroidota > Bacteroidia > Bacteroidales > Bacteroidaceae > Physcousia. The sequence continues at coordinate 101,722 of JAZLBF010000060.1, read as the reverse complement.
AGACAGTCGGGCATGTGACAGGTGAATGAAACATCAAGAATAGCTGTACGAATGCCGTGATTTTCTACAATATCAACCACAGAAGCCACCAAAGGGCCTGTTTGCCATGCAAATGCAGAACCTGGTTCGAGAATGACACGCAGATGAGGATAACGCTGGCGAAGTCCTTGTATGGTTTCTATCAAGAGAGAAACATTATAACCTTGACGAGTCATCAGATGGCCACCACCAAGATTTAGCCACTTGATTTGAGAAAACCAGGGACTAAACTTTTCCTCAATATATAGGAGATTATCAACCAAATCTTCTGCAGAGCTTTCGCAATGACAATGACAATGAAAGCCTTCTATACCCTCTGGCAACACGGAAGGCATCTGAGTGGAGATTACACCAAAACGAGAACCAGGTGCTGTGGGGTTATACAACTCTGTCTCGATATGAGAATGCTCAGGATTGACGCGCAAACCACAACTTATCTGTCGCTCTGCACCTTGCTCAACATTCCATTGCTGAACCAATGGGTAGAATCGATGAAATTGAGAGAGACTATTAAATGTAATATGTGAAGAACAACGCAATATCTCGTCGAAGGTATCTTCACTATAAGCAGGGCTATAGGTATGAGCAGGGCTACCAAATTCTTCCATGGCAAGGCGAGCCTCGTAAGGACTACTTGCTGTGGTGTGGGCAATATACTCTCTAAAGATTGGGAAGGTCTTCCACAGGGCAAAGGCCTTGAAGGCCAGGATGATTTCTGCACCGCTCTGTTTTGCCACATCACTAATGAGCGAAAGGTTGCGTCTGAGCAACCTTTCCTCTATCATATAATATGGAGTTTTCAAGATGATGAATTTGAATTATATATAGTATTATATTGATGGTCTGCCATACGATTCTCGCTCTCTGATGTCGGAGGAAGAAAGAGTTGACTGTGGGGGAATCAGTAAACCCACTTGATATTGTCCAACCAAATGGTGGTGCCTTCGCTGCCTATGTATGCCCCGCCGTGGCTGCTATCAAACTTAACTATAGCATGGGTGGGAGTTTCTGATGGGTCGGTCCATCCTATCTCGAGCACGGGCACATTGACACCCTTGCTATTGCGAGCATAGATGCAACGGTCACCTGCGAGAAGGCCCATACGCTCGGTATAAAAGGGCTGAGAGGTGATGTTGCCATAGTGTAGGGTAAATTCCTGTGCATTGCGCCATCCATTGGTATTCTCGGAGAAGCCATAAATGAGTGTAGCTACACGCTTAGCGGTAATATTGCCCTTAGCGTCTTCCACTCGCTTCTGTAGATACACTATCATCTCGGGCATGTCCTTGCCGGGCACAGTGGTTACCTTGGAGAAACCGGTTTGACGTATGCGATTGGGGGAATCTGAGAGTTTCACACGATAGTCGAACTTAATTGCACGCGGGCGACCACTAAAGGGAATTCCCAAGTCCATTTTTGACATGGGATTGTCTGTTCCGGTAATTGGTTCTACCATTTCGCCTGTAAAAATGGATCCTGAAGCCAATACACTAATGTTTATCAAGCCTAAGACCTTGACATTCTCCACATGGCTTTGCAACTTGACACAATAACCCGTATCGTGTACATCGCGGTGAACACTGATGTTTGTCTTGTTGATACCACTCACACGCGCATAGATATTGCTAGTGGCCCATGGCGAACCACCCTGATTGGTATATGGGATATTGAGCTTTTTATTATCCTTGCCCCAATGAGCAGAAGGCGCAACTTCATAAAGAGTCTTGGTTGCACCACCAATTACAGCACTTTCCTTGATATCGCGTGTGAGCCATTGCTCAAAGTCGCCAAATTTTATCAACTCCTCCTTTTGCGCACAGACATTAAGCGCAAAGAATGACATCAAAAATGACACAACTAATACCTTTTTCATTTTCTATATCGAATTACAATGTTCAGAAAAACTAGAAAGCTTCACCTATATTGAAAACAATGCTATTACCTGTCTTTGTGAAGCCCCAATCGACACGTACATTCACACGTGGCTTGAACTCCCAACGTATACCAAAACCATAGGTGGGAAGTGTGTGATCCCATCTGAAATTATCAAAATTGAAGATATTGATGGCTCCTGCCCATGCTACTACACCTAGACGCCATATCAAACGCTGGCGTAATTCCAACTGAGTTTCTACAACATTATTATCACGATACTGGCCATAGAAATATCCTCGTCCCATACCCTGATTACCTGTGCTTGCCAATCGTATCCAAGGAATTACGTCATTGCCATAGTTAAAGCGTCCATGCGCTTGAAAAGCCAAAGTACACTTTTTCCACAAAGGTGCATATGTCTGATACTTAATGTCCGTGGTAAAGAAGCCATACTTATTTATCCCTGGAATGAAAGCCAACTGCTGTAGATTAAGATAATGGCCTTTATATGCATTGGTTGCAAAGTCACGAGAATCATAAGTCAAAGTGAGACCTAGACCTACTGCAGCCTGCGTACCAGGCTGACTTTTACCACTTCCATCATTTAATCTTAGGAAATACTCCATCAAGTTAGAGTATTTAACATCAGGATATGCAGGATCTACAGGAATACCTTCATTCTCTGGCAATATGTCAGTAGTTTTATACAAGTAAGAGTACAAGAAATCCAGTTTAGGACCAAAGTACAAGTTCTTAGCCAATTTCCATGTGAAGTCACCCTCAAGCTTCAGCAACAATTGCTTTGAGCTAACCATTCTATTGGCATAGAAATTATTCAGAGATGTTTCATATCCAATACCCCAAAAGGCTGATGGGTAATGTGTGAAACTAAATTCATAATTGAAACGATGCTTGTCGTTCTTCATGAAATTATGTCCTTCGACACCAATAGCAACAATACCCTTAACACTTGCCTGGAAGAAACCATTGACAATACTTTTCTGAAGGTTAGGATCGTTCTTGTCAAAACTATACAAGGCACTATATCCGCCACCGATGGCCAAACCTGTGTTGATATTATAAGCAGGACCAAAGACGAAACCACCATCGTAAGTCTTATCACTACGCAACTTATTGGAATTGGCCAGGTAATTATACACCCAATAAACGGGTTGCAACCACTTGTTGTCAGTGAGCTTGTATTTACGTGCTTGACCCGTGACTGGATCTACCACCACACTATCACGTGTTTCTGCCACTGGATATTGGTTAGAAAAAGCATTAACCGATACTAAAATAAAGCCCAATACGAGCAAATGTCGTTTAATAAACATCGTCATCTACTAATTCTTATATTAATTCGGTTGCAAAGTTAGAAAAAAATCGTCTAAGATTTGCGCAAATATTATTAAAATAGTAAATTTGTGGATGATTTTGAACAGAAATAATAGCTATGGAGCAAACAAAGAAAGATATGGCCGAACGCATCAAGTCGGATATGAGATTGTTAGGATTACTCGCACAGAGTTTTCCAAACGTCGAAGCAGCTTGTACTGAGATTATCAATTTGGAGGCTATCCTCAACCTTCCCAAGGGCACCGAGCATTTCATGGCAGACATTCATGGAGAGCACGAAGCCTTTGAGCATATCTTGCGCAATGCCTCTGGCAATATCAAGCGTAAAGTAAAGGAAATATACGCTGACGAACTCTCTGCACAAGAGATACGAGAGCTATGTACCCTCATATATTACCCCGAGGAGAAGCTAGAGTTGATTGAAGCTCAAGAGGAAAACGTATCTGATAGTTTTTACAGCGAAACATTGGTACGTTTGATACGTGTTTGTCAAAATATCTGTAGCAAGTACACTCGTAGTAAAGTCAGAAAAGCCCTCCCCCAACAATTTGCATACATCATCGAAGAATTGTTGCACGAGAGAGCAGAGGACAACAATAAGCAAGCTTATTTCCAATGCATCATTGATAGCATCATTCAAACGGGTCAGGCAAGCAACTTCATCACAGCTATATGCAAGGTGATTCAGCATCTAGCTATCGATCAGATGCACATTCTTGGAGACGTTTGGGACAGAGGTCCTGGTGCGCACATCATCATGGACGCATTGATGAAATACCACAATTTCGATTTCACCTGGGGCAATCACGATGCCCTTTGGATGGGTGCGGCTGCTGGTAATGATTGTTGTATCTGCACAGTGCTCAGATTCTGCTTGCGCTTTGGCAATATGGACACATTGGAGGATGGTTATGGCATCAACCTATTGCCACTAGCTACATTGGCATTAGAGGCATACAAGGACGACCCTTGCACAATCTTCCTTCCAAGCAACAGATATGGCAAACTAAGCGACCGACAAAGAGAATTGATAGGTAAGATGCACAAGGCTATTACCATCATTCAGTTTAAGGTAGAGCAACAGATGATAAATGCTCATCCTGAATGGGTTATCTCTAGAGAAGGAACTCTTGAGCACGTCAACCCAGAGCGCGGTACCTTCAGTGTCAATGGTAAGGAATATCCCATGCGAGACACATTGTTCCCCACCGTGGATTGGAACGATCCATATAAGCTCACCCCTGAAGAGCAAGATATGCTTGCCAAGCTAAACCACTCATTCCGAGTATCAGATAAATTGCAGAAGCATGTTAAATGCATCCTATCACATGGTGGTATGTACAACATCTGCAATGGCAACCTTCTCTTCCATGCTTCTATTCCTCTCAACGAGGATGGAACTCTAAAGGAGGTGGAATTAATGGGCAAAAAGAGTTCTGGACGCGAACTAATGGATAGAATCGGTATGGTAGTGCGCACAGCTTTCAACCGTGACACTCCACACAAGGAAAAAGCTGCAGCTAGAGACTATCTCATGTACCTATGGTGCGGCCCAGAATCTCCACTCTTTGATAAGAAACGCATGATAACCTTCGAGAGATACTTTACCTCTGATAAGGCTCTCATTCACGAAGAAAAGGGTGCATATTTCCGTCTAAGAAACGATGCCAAGGTATGCGACTATATTTTGGATAGTTTCGGTGTCAAGGGAGAGCACAGACACATCATCAACGGCCATGTACCTGTACACGTAGCCGAGGGTGAAAGCCCTATCAAGGCAGATGGAAGATTGATGGTGATTGATGGTGGATTCTCTCAACATTATCACTCTACAACTGGTATCGCGGGCTATACCTTAGTATATCATAGCCGTGGCTTTGAATTGATTCAGCACGAACCATTTACCAGCAAGAAGGATGCCATACAGAATGGTTCAGACACACGTTCAAGCATACAATTGGTAGAGATGACTGGACATCGTCTACGTGTAAGGGATACTGACCTTGGAGGCAAACTACAAACACAGATTGCAGACCTACGTAATCTTGTATATGCCTACAAGCATGGTTATCTAAAAGAACGTAAATAAATACACATAGAAAAATAAATATTATCAATTAAACGTGAGAAATACCTCTGGAGCAGCATATGCTGCTAGTAAATATATCGAAATTCCTGTCAGAGAGGAATGTACTCTGATGGACTTTCTGCTGAAACAAATGGGCATAACTCGCAATCGTGCCAAAGACTTATTGGCAGGAAGAGCAGTTACCGTAGATCGCAAGCTAACCACTCGCTATGACACACCACTCCATGTGGGTGAGGTGGTAAGAGTGTCTCGTCATCGTCAAAACACAATGCTACTAAACAAGTATGTCAAGATTGTTTACGAAGATAAAGACATCGTTGTTATTGAAAAGAATGTCGGCATCCTCTCTATGGCCTCTACTCCCAAGCAGTATTGTATAAAGAATGTATTGGATGCATATTTTGAGAAAAGACACTTCAAATGCACAGCACACGTAGTACATCGTTTGGATAGAGAGACAAGTGGTTTGATGATATATGCCAAGAACATAGAAACAGCAAAGATTCTTGAAGATAATTGGCACGAAATGGTGTATGACCGCAGATATGTAGCTCTACTGTGTGGAGAATTACAGCAAGAAGGTGGTACCATTGAATCATGGTTAAAGGAAAGCAAATCCTTCGTTACCTATTCCTCTCCAACAGACAATGGTGGCAAACTTGCTATCACTCATTATCATCGTTTGAAGAGCAACGAAAATTTCTCCCTAGTGGAAATGAAGTTGGAAACGGGTCGCAAGAATCAGATTCGTGTGCACATGGCAGATATGGGACACCCTGTTGTTGGTGATCAAAAATACGGCAATGGACGTGATCCAATCAATCGCCTAGCACTTCATGCATATAAGTTAAATTTTGTACATCCTGTCACTCATGAAGAAATGGAATTCGAAACACCTATCCCACAAGATTTCCTAAAATTCTTCAGACAAGAAGATGCTCAATAACCAATAAATAAATCCGCAATGTCTGTGCATTGCGGATTTATTTATCTTATTCCTCATATCTGATAATAAAGATATCTTCGTCAGGACGTTTCATCTGATACATTTCTCTAGCAACGCGCACGACATGCTCATACTCATCCAACTCATTCAGTTTACGAGTATCTGCCTCATACTTAGCCTTAAGATCAGCAATCTCTTTCTGAAGAGCTTCTATCTCTCTAATACGATCCATACGATTCATCACACTATTTTCATCCACATAAATGATTAGTAGTGCAAAGAAAACAATAGTGATGATGTATTTTGTTGCCTTATTATGCCTGATAGAACTTATCACTTGTTGAATCTTACCCATAAACCTTTGATTTTTCTGCAAAGATACGAATAAGCGAGCGAAAAATATCAAGCTTGATTGAATATTTTTCACTGCGAGCGGAAGTATTTTAGAGACATAGTCTCAAAAATACGAATAAGCGAGCAAAAATCACAGGCTTGATTGAATATTTGTACAGCAAATAAAGAAAAATTTGATGTTTAACAAAAGATGAATAAAAAAGCAAAAAGGGATGTATTGATTTATAAGTTTTTTTGCTAAATTTGCATAGTTTTTAAGCAAAAATAACTAACTAACTGGAATGCAAGAATATATTGTTTCGGCACGTAAATATCGTCCGATGACTTTTGACACTGTAGTTGGACAATCCTCACTTACCACTACACTGAAGAATGCCATTGCCACGGACAAATTGGCGCACGCCTACCTCTTTTGTGGTCCTAGAGGTGTGGGTAAGACAACATGTGCCCGTATCTTTGCCAAAACCATCAATTGTCTTTCTCCTAGAGAAGATGGTGAAAGTTGTGGCGAATGCGAAAGTTGTAAAGCTTTTGACCTTGGTCGCTCTATGAGCATTCATGAATTGGATGCTGCCTCAAACAATAGTGTTGAGGACATACGAGAACTAATAAAACAAGTGCAAATCCCTCCCCAAATAGGTAAATACAAAGTATTTATCATCGACGAGGTGCACATGCTTTCCTCACAAGCCTTCAATGCCTTCCTCAAAACATTGGAAGAGCCACCTGCATACGTAATCTTTATCTTGGCCACTACAGAGAAGCACAAGATATTGCCAACGATTCTATCTCGTTGTCAAGTATACGACTTCTCCAGAATGACAATGGAAAACACCATTGCTCATCTTCGTCATGTTGCTGAGAAAGAAGGATTTGTTACCGAAGATGAAGCACTCCAATTGATAGCGGAGAAGGCCGATGGCGGTATGCGTGATGCCTTAAGTATCTTCGACCAGATGGTGTCATTCACCAACGGAAATCTCACATACGAGAAAGTATGCGCTAGCCTTAATGTTCTTTCCACAGAGTATTATTTTAGACTAGTTGACCATTTCCTCGCCAACGAAGTAGCACCATGTATGCTAATCTTCAACGAAGTCCTATGCAAAGGATTTGATGGTGGTAATTTCATAGCTGGCATGGCTAGCCATATGCGCCAATTATTGGTTGCCAAAGATGCTACCACCCTACCCTTATTGGAAGTTTCTGAGCGCACTAAAGCAAAATATCAAGAGCAAGCGAGCAAGTGTACTTCTAAATTTATTTACAATGCCATTAAGTTGTGCAACAATTGTGACCAAGCCTATCGACAAAGCCATAACAAACGCTTGCAGATAGAAATATGTCTGATACAATGCGCCCAATTAACGGCAGAAGACGAAGATGCTAGCTCGGGGCGTTGCCCCAACAAGATTCTTAAACCAATATTCAGATTGGAGTCGCTTGCTCAGCAAACGACCCAATCGTCTGTACCCCAACAAAATAATGTTGGAGTAGTCAAGAGTGTACCTCAAGCCAACAGTCAAGTACCTACAATAAAAAGTATATCCGAACTGAATAATGGCTCTGCTAGACAAACACAAAGAGTCAACTTAAACCTTGTCGGACCTAGCATCAGAAGCACAACCGCTACACATCAGATGCCTCAAGTACAAACTGCCGAAAACAATATATCTACTACGGATAAGCCATTCACACAAGAGGATATCACATATCATTGGTATTACTACGTTGAGCGTATGCCTGTAGAGCGACGTGCTATGGCAATGAGAATGAAAAACATGACACCTAAGCTCATCAATGCCAATACATTCGAGATAATTGCCAATAATAGCCAAGTGAGCCAATACCTTCATAATATTAAGGACCATATATTAAGTAACATGCGAGAAGCTCTTCACAATTCTCAAATACAGATGAGCATACGCATAGCAGAAGTTCAAGAGGTACAGTACATCACCAGCAAACCTGCAATGTTCAAGGTAATGTGCGAAAAGAATCACAACATCCAACGCTTGGCCGATGAACTTAATTTGGAAATAATATAACCAGAATCATAAAAACGCATAAATACTACAGAATATGAAAGAATTAACGGCAGAAATGGAAGCACGTGTACGTAAGTCTGTTGACTACTTCATGGAGGGCTACGGATGCTGTCAAAGTGTGATTGCAGCCTTTGCCGACCTATATGATATGGATGAGAAAACAGCCCTACGCATAGGTGCTGGTTTTGGCGGTGGTGTTGGTCGTCTAAGAATGATATGTGGTGCCGTATCAGGCATTGTCACCCTAGTTGGCCTCGAATGTGGCTCTGTGGATGGTGACGACCGCGAAGGTAAAGCACATTGCTATAAAGTAGTACAAGATTTGCTCGAACAATTCAAACAGAAAAATAGTAGCGTAATATGTGCCGACTTGCTAGAGCAAAGCAATTGTAAAGCCTCTACCGACACCCACATACCCGACGAGCGTGACGCACATTATTATAGCACTCGTCCTTGCGCACAAAAAGTAGAAGATGCTGCTCGTATTTTTGCTGAGTACTACGAGACCATACATTCTAGATAATCTAAAAACAAAACAGTCAACCCACATAACAATAGCGTCAGCCTAGCAAAAGCTAAACTGACGCTATTATTTATCGTATTTAATTATAGTACTGTAGTAAGCACCTCCTCTCTTGGGAGAGTTGGCGGGAGGGCTTTTTACTTCTTGCCAGGCATCAACTCTTCTAGCTTAGTCAAAAGACCTTCACCATGAAGATTCTTAGCAACAATATTACCCTTCTTATCAAATATCACAATATAAGGAATATACTGTACACCATAAGATTTTGAAATATCGCTACCCATACCGCCAGTCTGAATCCATGTCATACCCTTTTCATTCACAGCCTTTTCCCAAGCCTTAGGGTCACGATCTAGGCTAACACCAACGATTTCCAAACCACGACTCTTGTACTTCTCATAAGCAGCCTTTACATTGGGAACCTCTCGCATGCAAGGACCACACCAGCTTGCCCAAAAGTCTACCATAACATACTTATGCTTACCCACATAATCAGAGAGATATACGCTATCACCCTTGAGAGTAACCAAACGAGCATCCTTAAAATCGTCGCTCTTCAACTCCTTCTTAGCCTTCTTCTGAGGGGCTGCACTCATCTCATTGCCAGCCTGACTAGAGATAGAAAATAGCACTGCTGAGAGTGCACATATCAAATACTTCTTCATAATTTTTGTTTTAGATTTTCTAATTCTTAAAAGTAATTACTTATTCTTTTTTGCTCTTTCCTTCTCCTCCTTAGCAGTTTTGATGATATGAAAAACCTCCTCCTGAACCATGGGAGTCTCTTGGAAAGAATCTTTATCGCGCTTAATATAAATGGTATGGAGATAACTATCCTTCTGCTCCATTACCTTACTAAAGTCTAATAATTCTTTATCGTTATTTGCATCCTCATTTATAAGGAAAATCCAACAATCATCATCTTCGTATGCAACGGTGAACTTCATCGACAAACTAGCGCTACCGATGGTAACATACTTGATGGATGGTTGCAATGGGTCAGTATTTGCTATTCTAAGCAAACAGGCTTGTGGTAAGGTACCCATATTGAGCAAAAGATAGGAATTTGCAGGTACATACCACACCAAGCCTCTATTCAAGTCATTAATTACGATCTCCTGTTTACTAGTATTTTCTATCATATACTCACAAGCGAATTTCATATCAAATTCATCAGTCATCCTAGAGAGATTATTAATGCTCAAAGCATTGGGCATCATTCCAGGTACCTTCTTCATAGGCATCATCGCATCTGTATTGGATTTACCTTGATGTATGATAGCACGAATACCTCTACTCCTAGACATAACTGCATGCCAAGGTGCCAATCTAGCAATACTCTTCTCTGTTACAGTATTTTTCCAATCCTCGTGACGTACTCTCACCACGACCGAGCCATCTGGCGAAACTGATTCCTGCAACAAAGTATTATTCTCTTCGTATATAGTATCCGCATCTTGTATCCAATAGACAAAAGATTTGTATGAAGGAATTTTCTCTGACTTGGCAAATGCAGTCAAAGCACATAAGAACAAGGGCAAAAACAATATTTTTTTCATATAGTGTATGTTATTTTTCTTTTTCAAAGGTAAGGCTTTAGCGCGAAATACACAAGAAATAGCAACATTTTATTCTGTCTTAACATTTTTTATAAATATTTTTGTGGACATTTCGGATAGAATACCATACATTTGTGCCATTAAATACACGAAATAACCATAAAATTATGAAACAAAAGATAATTCTTGGCATAGCCTCACTTATAATGGCTATCAGCGCTGAAGCACAATCACTAAATCTACAAGGCAGAGTAATGTACAAAGGCCAACCCGTTGTTAATGCTCGCGTTACAGAAATCACTTCCAATTATCGTGTTATCAATCAAACTGTCACAGATAATTCAGGATATTTCACCATGCCTGCTAGTGGTAAGAACACATATATTCGTGTCACCTCTAATGGAATGAAACGATTCACACGCAAGATAGGCAAGAAAGATTCTTGGAAAATTAACATGCAGAAGGAATCTGATGCTTACCTCAAGTTGAAAGTAAAGGGCAGTATAGAGAGTACCAAACTACTCGTTGGCGTTGCGCATGGCAGAGAGTTGCCACAAATAGTGTGGGTGCAACACCTTACAGACAACACATTTGCACTTGTTGTTCCAGTTAAGACAAATACCTTGGTTGAACAATATCCCGCTGGACGTAAAACCGTAGTACGAAATACAAATAGCCGCATCATGGCTACTGCTATAAATATTGAAAGCGTTTCACCTGAAGAAGGACTACCTGAAACCTATACCCCATTCCTCACGGACAAATTCAACAATCCAAACAACGATGAGTTTTCTCCCAGTGGCAACACTAGTGAATACTATGTGTATCCACGCTTCCTCTTCACAAAGAAAGACCTAGAATATCTCATCGACCATAGCAGAGAAATTTCCGAATTCTGCATCGACAATGCCGAGGGCGACAACTATTGGAGATATTACACTAGTCGTCACTTTGCCAAGGAGTTACAGAAAATTTTGAAAAATTTATTGAAATAAAAGACGATATTTTATTTGGAGCAATGGCAAGAGCCACTCTTTCTTCCTATACCTAAGCGTGGAAGCACAAGGGCATTAACCAAAAGGATAATGAGCAAAATGGTTGATGCCCATGCCATCCATGATGTTTCTTCTATACAGCATGTTTCCTGTATGCGTAATTGGCCTAGAAAGTTGACGTGACCTGCAAACTGAAGCCAATCTACCACACATCCTAAAACTACAGAACCTAGTACTAGAGAAAGAAGATAAGTGATCATAGTACGAGTGCCCATCACCTTACGTACAACCAAGATTGATGCAAAATTACATGCTGGTCCTGCAATCAAAAGTACTAAGGCAGCGCCAGGTGTTAATCCCTTGAGTATCAGAGCTACAGCAATAGGTATACTACCAGTAGCACATAGGTACATCGGAATGGAAATAAGAAGTACTAAAAGCATGCTGGCTAGAGTATTTTCTTTGAAGAAAGAGAAGAATTCTGTAGGCACCAAAGTAGTAATAACTCCTGCCAGAAGAAGACCAACAACCAACCACTTGCCTATATCTTGTATCATATCCACATAGGCATAACGAAGAGCAAGAAGAAGTTTTGTCCCAAAACCAGACTCATTACCAATACTGCACGACGACGATTCAGAGGAATGACAGCAACAAGAATGCTCTTCGTGGGTATTATTACCGCAACAACTATGTTCATTGGCCTCTTCTACTTTGCTACTACAACAACAACTATGCTCACTATGCTCCTTATTCTTGCTACCACAACAACAAGAATGTTCCTCTGAAGATGTTGCTACAGAAGATTTCTTCTCACCAAATCTATCTACGATACTACCACCGGCAATAGCAATTAGCAAGGCTGCCAATGGGCGTGCAATGGCAAATGGCAAACCCATCAGAGAAAATGTTGCTATAATTGAATCTACACCCGTTTGAGGCGTAGCAATCAAGAATGAAGTCACAGCTCCTCGCGAAGCTCCCTCCTTGCGCAATGACATAGCTGTAGGTATCACACCACACGAGCAAAGAGGTATGGGTATACCCAGGAGGGCTGCATTGAGTACACTACTAAAAGACTTACGAGAGAGATATTTGTGATAGAAGTTACTTGGCACAAAGGCGTGCATAATACCTGCCAAAAGGAAGCCCAATAGCAGATAGGGCGACATACTATTAACGAGTTGTAATATTTCTTGCATAAAAGGCTAAATCTTCTTTGATGAACACTTAGGGCAAATGCCTTTGATGATAAAATCCATATCATGTTGTACGAAGCCAGCAGGAAGTACGACCTCAGGCACAGCAACATCCTCTAGGCATATTGTGCGCTGACACTGAGTGCATGTGAAATGTACGTGGCGATGTCTATGTTCATCATCGCCACAAGTACATAGACAATACTTCTGCATACTAGAACCATCGTCTATCGGATGCAAAATCCTTTCCTTGGCAAAGAGTGACAAAGTACGAAATACAGATGAATTATCTGCCGTTACCAGCTCTTCTACAACATCTTGCAAAGAAAAAGCACCACCATGCATCTTCTCCATGATAGCCTTCAATACAAGAATACGCACAGAAGTAACACGAATACCAGCGCTGCGCAAAATATGCTCATACCTAGCATTCTTATGTTCGTGATGAGCAAGGTGCTTCTCCATAAGATATTATTTGAAGAAAAAGATTCTTAATTAAAATTAGAGTATGTCTCTAAAACGGACGAGAATGTAGCAACTAAACCTCAAAATAATTTTCTAATTCTGTTGCAGCCTGACCATTGCTATTATCTATATCACGAATGATGACACCATTCTCCAACAAAGCTATGCGTGGACAGATATCAACAGTGTGCTGCAAATTGTGGCTAGAAACGAGGATAGTAGCACCAGTATTCTTATTATACTCCTGCAACAGACGCTTTATGGCGCTTTGGCTAGAGGGATCCAAGAAGTTGAATGGTTCATCTAGGATTAGTACCTTTGGCTGCAAAAGCATAGCTGCAACGATACCAACCTTCTGTTTGTTACCAGCCGAAAGATTTCTTATCAACTTATTTTGTCCACGCACCTCACCTGCCATAAACTGCTCGAAATCTGAGAGAAATTCATCCACCTGCTCAGGGGTTCGATTAGATATACGACCAATAAATTGGAAATACTCGTCGGGAGTAAGATAATCAATCAAAAATGACTCATCAATAAAGGCACCTGTCCAATCCTTCCAATCTTCGCAAGTTGACACATCAATGTCCTTAGTTGCAATACCTTGATTGATATCCTCTGCTGAAGGGAGCATCACCACCCTACCCTCGTCAGGCTTAATCAAATCAAGTATCATTCTAAACATAGTACTCTTACCTGCACCATTATTACCTACAAGACCTAGCATCTCACCACTCTTAATCTCGTAGCTCTCTATGTTTACGGCCACCTTCTCACCGAAGGTCTTCTTTAGGTTTTCAATTCGTATATTCATTGTATTGTAATGAGCATTGGGTTTGTATTTAGGAGTTCTAAATTCTCACATCTATGCATTTCTGCTAGCTCTGAAACCTTCCATATTTACGTGTCTGCGAGCCATCAATCGTTTGTATATGCTACGCAACCATACCTTGTGAGTAACGATACCCACCATGCTTATCGCTATCAACGCTATGTATCCCCACACGTCACCCAGTAAGAGAACGAATATTTTCTCAAAACCTATGGGCAGGAATAGTATTAAGATGCTAACTATTTGCTGAAAGGTATCCGCCTGTTTAGCAGTAAGTTTCTGATTTAATGGCAAGGTATTATTATTATACACCGCCAATTGAAATATCAATGGGTATATAATTCCTGCCACCATGAACATATAGCCTAGATTCATCCACAAGGAGACTCTTCCTGCGATAATCAATGGGGAGATTATAAGCATTGGCAAAATTAGGATGATGGTATTGAAGTAATACTTGGCGCGCAACAATTCAAATATGCTTTCTCGTCTAGACATCAAACCATCAATATAGTTGCCTTCATAGCACATGATAGTTACCAAAGTCATCATACCTAGGACAATAAAATTGTACAAGCTGATGAATGACTTCATAAATGCTCCACTATAAATATCACTAAAGTATTGTATAGTAGAGAATAACAATATCAAAACAACAGAAATAATAAACTGAAGTCTCACCTGACTATTGCGCATACGGAGTTTTATCTCCATCTTCAGATATTCACCCAAAGCTCCCCATCTGTTAAGGAAGTTCATCTGTGTGGTTGACTTCATCGTAACTTCCTCCTTCTTAGCCACTTCATTGTGCAACATCTTTGTTTGCAAGGCAAAGTTGGCCTTATACATCAAAGCAAAGACAAGTAGTACAGGCAAGAAATAGAGGACATTACCCTTAGCCATCTCGTACAACAAGACGGTGCATGGCATATCCAAAGGATTGCTCTCTGGCAGTAACATTAGTGCCACAATACCTCCATGGACAGCTAATGGCAAAAGTAACCATAGGATGTGCTTTATGCACAAAGCTCTGCAAAAGAGATACACCATACTATTAGCTACCACCAGTAACCACCAACCAAGTAGCCATAGCAAATAACCCTTCATCCCTAGCAATGGCACTATAGCAATGGCGCCAAAGGGTACTAGCAAAAAGCCCCAGAAGAGATTACCTAGGCTCATGGCAGAGCGAAAGAGGTGGACATTAAGAAGGAAACCTCTGCGAATTGGCAGAAGAGCATAGGTGCGCACCTGTTGAGCAGGAGTTTCCTGAAAAATAAAGCGTACCCAAAAGTCACCTATCAGTATCCACATCAAGGCTCCGTCTAATACATGAAAAGCCGCTACTCCTGGATAGAACGCACCCAACGACAGGGACAATACGCTACCCATGAATATTAATATTGCTGCATAGTAGAGGAAGGTGAGCCACAAGAGAATCTTCACGAATCGATTCTTCTCGAACATCGGATTTCTCTTGTCTTTCAGCTTCTGTTGCTCTACTATCCAGCGATATAGTTGTAGTTTATTCATTTACTGAATATTAGGTTCGTAAGGCATACGTGCCTGCACGCGGTCGAGATTTTGGATGTTGTTCAAAATAGAGAATGCAGCATAGTGTTCTCCCATGATTGAACGCAAGTGGCTATCAAGATAACCTGTCTTCTTAGTTTCAAGAAGTTGCTCAAATGGATTTGCTGGTGCGGGGTAAGCCACAGTGCGATACTTACTCAACTCGGCTACTTCTGCTGCATAAGCTACAGCATCGTCAAGGTTACCAAGTTCGTCTACAAGACCGATCTTCAAGCCCTGCTCACCTGTCCATACGCGGCCTTCTGCTATCAACTTAACACTATCCTGAGACATACCACGGCCATCAGCAACGCGCTGTGTAAATAGTTCATAACCACGGTTAATCATATGCTGCAACTGAGCACCTTCTATCTGATTTACAGGACGTCCAATAGAACCGAGGTCCGCCATCTCGTTGGTCTTAACTACATCAAACTTCACACCTATCTTCTTGGTCACCAACTCGCTAAAATCGGGTATCATACCAAAGATACCAATAGAACCAGTCAATGTAGTAGGCTCAGCATAAATCTTGTTAGCAGCACAACTGATATAGTAACCACCACTAGCTGCCAAACCACCCATGCTCACGATTACAGGCTTCTTCTCCTTCAAAAGGCAAACCTCACGCCAAATCTGCTCGCTGGCAAAAGCACTACCACCAGGACTATTCACGCGGATTACCACAGCCTTTACATCATCGTCATTGCGCAACTTCTGCAAATCCTTTATCATCTTAGAACCAACAATCTCTGCACTAGTTTGTCCAAGACCAGTTGTAGGAGCTTGTACAATCTGTCCGTCTGCATAGTATACAGCAACCTGCTTGTCCACCTTCTCGTTCAAAGTCTCACTCTTTGCCACATCATCGATGCTAGCAAAAGTCAACTCATCATCTGCATCAAGACCACACTTTTCCTGTAAGATGGTCTTCACCTGGTCCATATAACAAAGTGCATCTACTAGACCATTCTGTAGGCTCACACCAGGAGTAGAGAAACTTGTCTGCATGTCAGCAATGGTATTCAGTCTACCTACTTCAATATTGCGGCTCTCTGCCACATCCTTTAGCATATTGCCCCAAACATTAAACAAGTAAGAAGTAACTTGTTCGCGATTAGCGGGTGACATCTCTGATGCGATGAAAGGCTCTACAGCACTCTTATAAGTACCCACCTTGAATACCTGCATCTTCACTCCCAACTTGTCCATCGCATCCTTATAGAACATCACATGCGATGCCAAGCCACTGAATTCTACTACACCTTCGGGATTTAGCAAAACAGAATCAGCAACAGAAGCCAAGTAATAGGCCATCTTGTTATAAGAATCACCATAAGCTACAATCCACTTGCCACTCTTCTTGAACTCAACTAGTGCCTGACGCAACTCCTGTGCCATAGCGGGTTGTGTTGCCAATGAAGAACCAGTCAAATAAACACCCTTGATTTTGTCATTAGTAGCAGCCTTCTTTAGCGCCAATAAGGCATCTTCTAGTGAAACGGTGGCTGCTGCATCACCCATTAGTGAAGCAAATGGGTTAGCATCAGCGCGCTCTGTCAGTTCGCCTGCCATGTTAATACGAAGAATACTATTGTCCTTTATGGGAGCTGTCATACCCTCTGTTGCTATCATTCCAGCAATAGACACAATACTTATCACTGTAAAAATGGTTAGCGTAATAAAAATACCTACCACCGTAGCGAAGGTATACTTAACAAAACTTTTCATACTATTTCTTTTATTTATTATTTTTTGCGTGGCAAAATTAACACTTTTTTTGAATATAATTTTCAAGTTTTACATTATTTCTCTCAAGCAAGAGCAAAAATATTACGTACCCCTACATCTATCGAAAAAGAATAACAGAATAACATCAACCAAATAAATATAAATTACAAATCTTTGAAAATTTAAAAAGCAAAATGTATTTTTAAGTGTTAGCGTCACAACTATAAATATACTATTTATACTCTATTTTTAGCCAAATAAAGCACAAAAACTCTATATTTTATACAGATTTCGCAACTTTTTCATTTTAAAGTCATTACAAAAAAAAAAAATGCTTACCTTTGCAAATGAAAATACGGATAAATACGGCTAATTACCGATATTTCAGAAGAAATACTTACAAAAACCGAAATTAATGCGTTTTTATATTAACCATATCGCGTTGACTATCTTCGTTCTGGCGCTAAGCACATTTATGCAAGCTCAGGACAGGAAAGACTCTGTCGAAATTCATTTCCGTCAGGGTTATTCTACGCTTGATATGTCGTTAGGTAAAAACAAGGAGGTATTGCAACGCATTACAGATAGCCTTGCAATTACCAGCACAGACTCCATTTATAGCATTAAGGACGTAACGGTAATTGGTGGTGCATCTCCTGAAGGTAGTATAGAATTGAACAAACGACTTTCAGAAAAACGTGCTAACGTATTGTTTGACTACCTATCCAAGTACACAGTACTTCTTCCTTCATCCAAGCATTTCATATATTTGGGTAGAGACTGGAACGGTCTACTACAATTGGTTCGTTTGGATGCAAACGTTCCATACCAAGATGAGGTCATCGCATTGCTAGAAAGCATCGTGCAAAGTATCTCCGATGGAGAAAAGGCCTCTGATGCTAATCTCAACAAATTGATCAACCTTCGCAATGGTGAGCCCTATAAATATATATATAAGGTGTTGTTCCCCAGACTTCGTGCATCACGCATGCTCATCTCTTACGAGAAGGTTTGGAACCCCATAAGCATCGTAGTACCACCATTTAACACCCAGGGTATCACACAAATACCATGCGAAATAGGTGACTCTATCACACTCCCTATCCCCATGCCAGTGGAAAGAGAGAAAACGTTCCTCATGAACATCAAGTCCAATCTGCTGTACGATGCCTTGCTTGTACCTAATCTAGGTGTTGAATTCTATTTAAATAACAGATACTCAGTTGCAGCCAACTATAGTGTGGCTTGGTGGAGTAACGATCCACGTCATCACTATATGCAGCTAATAGATGTTGAACTGGAAGGCCGTCGTTATTTCCGTGGCAACGACACTCATACAGGTCATTATCTTTCTGTTTACGGTCATGCCAATCTGTATGACTTCAGTTTTGATGCTGAGCGTGCATGGCAGGGTGAAGGCTTTGGCATAGGTATTGGTTATGGCTATATATGGCAACCTTTCAAAAACAAGCGCTGGAAGCTTGATGCATTCTTGCGAGTTGGTTTCTACCAAAGTCACTACGACCCCTATCATGCAGGTGACCCATATGCTGGCAAGTACTATTACGACTGGGAAGGCCTCATTGAGAATTTCCAGCGTCGTAACCACCGACTACGTTGGTTTGGCCCCACAGGTTTGGGTGTATCAATAAGTTATGATATTTTCAAAGTAAGAACAAAAAAGTACTAAATCAATAGGTTCATGTCACGTTCACGTCGATACATATCTCCCTTGGTTATCGTAATGATGCTGTTCATTACGGTACTGACAGGATGCGAGCGCAAGCCTCTATATTTGGCTCAGCGTGGCACCCTTAGTGTCGATGTATCTGTATATGATATTCAATTGGAACTATTGTGGGGTATAGATTGGAGAACCGAGTGGCAGTACCTATGGGACGAGTCTCTACATGGTCCTATCGGATATACCGAACCTTCAGGTGTGCGTACCAATGTGTATTGTTTGAATGAAGATAACCAGCGTTCTAGATATACTACTCGAAATATGCCTAAGAATGGTGGACGAGTAAATCTAACTACCGAACAAACGTATGACATGATATTCTTCAATAATGACACCGAGTACATTCTCTTCTCTACTGACGACGAGAATACATACTACAATGCTACTACGCGTGCAAACATGAAGACTGCTTATACTCGTTCATATGCTCACTACAATCAGCCTGACCAGCTCTTGGGTACCTATATTCAGGACTTGTATGTCAGCGACGACCCCGAAGACTACACCTTGCAATATGACAAGGATGGTATTCCATACTTCTTGTACAAGGTAACTGCTTCATTGACACCGTATACATTCATATATCTATATCAGATAATGCTTATCAACAATACTGATAGCGAGGGCAAACGCGTCAATGGTTGTGAAGGTATCAGTATTGATGGTATGTCAAGTGGTGTAGACCTTTTCACTCGTATCACGGATTCTTTGAATCTTGTTACCCTTACCCAAGAAGACATCAAACCCATGCAAACCAATCGTGCACTACGTTTACCTGATGGTACAGAGACCACAGGCGACATCTGTGCAGCGAGAGTCATGACATGGGGACTTCCTGGTATAGATCCATTGGAAAAGGTTTTAGCTCGTACCAATGTTGAACCCAAGGATTCCATTCAGGTGGGTCTAGGACTCACTCTTCGCAATGGCTCAGTATACTCTATACAACGTAATATCACAGAACAGATAAAGAGACGCCCTGCTGGAGGAATAATCACCCTGGTGGTAGATGCCGCAGAGATTCCAGATAGTGTCATAAACAACAAACCTCAATCTGGCGGTGGTTTTGATGCCTCAGTAGACAATTGGGAAAACGAAATTGAAGCTGATATTATCATCTAAACGAGACAAACCTATCAATCCAAATAAACCAATCAACCTAAAATAAAAACAAATAGTAGCTATGAAGCAAAAGACATTTAAAAATATAGTTCTGGCAACAGCAACTCTATCAACTCTAGCTGCATGTCAGCACAACAATATCCTTATTGACAGAGAGATAAGTGGAGTAGAACTTAAGCAACCTGAAAAAGATCACCTTATCGAGTTCGCTACCTTTGCCGACCGCAACACACGTGCGGCAGCTACAGTGAACGACCTTGAGTTTTATCACACTACTTTCAAAGTATATGGTACCAAGACCAGCCACAATGGCGCAACTATACAACCCCTCTTTGAGGGTGTCACTGTGACTGCCAACATAGCAGAAGATGCAGAGACCCCCAACACATGGGAATATGAAACTGACCGCTATTGGGACAAGCAGGCTGACTACTATCAGTTCATTGCCTTTGCACCTGCTCATGCTCCCCTAGCCTATCAGCACAATCTTGTGGAAGTAAATCATAAGGATGCTGGCTTCTTTACTCCCTCAGAGTATTCTCTAATAGGTCAGAACCTACAGCAAGGTGATCCCTCTGATGCAGAGAAGAACACAGGCTTCACTGGCGAAGAAAATACCGACTGTGATGTGATGCGTTCTGCTCCCTTCGTTGTGAATGACCCCAAGACCACTCCCGTGGTTACACTTAATTTCAGCCACACTTTGGCAAAGCTACTCGTTACAGTCAAGGCCAATGCAGCTGCTCCCTACGTTATCACTATCAACAAGGTTAGTGTAAGCGATTTGTACAGCACCGGTATCTACAAGCACGCCACTGGTTGGGAAACCTATGGCAATGCAGTTGTAGACTATGAGTTCACCTATCCTGCCACTGACCTTTCGGCTACCAGCAAGACTTACTTCATCGAGTCGCTAACCATGCCTCAGGATATTACCTCTGACCACATTGTCAGACTTGACTATACCATTACATCTGGCACATATACAGAGCAGTTTACCTATACTACTACCCTAGCAGAGGTATTCAATGGAAAGACAACAAAGTTTGCAGCGGCAAACAGCTATATTGTCAATTTCAACATTGCACCTGAGAAGAACATCATTACCTTCGACACTGGTGTAACCGAATGGACAGAAAACGACAGCGCAATAATTGAATATTAATATTACCCTGCACTCTCTATAGTATCTATATCATCTATCCATCTATAATATCTATCCTCTAAAATCCTCTAAATATGAAAAAGGCAATCTACTTACTAGCAGCCACAGCCCTAATGGCAAGCTGTAATCAGGATGTGTTGGTTGAGAAGCCTCAGTTGCAGCCCGAGGTGAACCACCACATCGGCTTTGAAACATTTGTTGATAAAGCCACACGTTCTGCAAGCAACAACTCTACCAACTTGCAGGATTTCTATCCCTCGTTCGTTATATGCGGTTGGAAGACCGTAGGCGAGGAAACCACTGACGTATTCGAAAACGTAGCAGTAAACTACTACGACGTAGAATCAAAAGCAGAAGACGGATTCATTCCTGGCAAGGAATGGGGCGACGTATCTAATGGATGGTACTATAACGAGATTCGCTATTGGGACAAGATGGCATCAAAGTACCAATACAGTGCCTATGTACCTGCTTATGCTGCTGATGAGGTTTCATGCCAGGAAGATGGCACTATCACCATCGGTACTGCAGAAGCTCCTGTAACCATAGATGACACCAACCTGATGGAGACCCCAGCAGAAAATCTTGCCTACGTTGGTTTCGTCAAGGATTACATGACTGCACAGGCTACCGCAGAGCCCAGCACAGATGCTGCAGATATGACCACTGCCGTTGCTCTTAACTTCAAGCACTTGTTGGCTAAGCTAAACATCCGCATCTTGTTGGATACAAGCATCTCCACATCTCAGGAGGTTAAGGTAAACACCATTCAGGTGCACAACCTGAGCGATAAGGCACACTACATCAACGCAGCTGAAGGCGTTAGCGGTTGGACTCTCGTTGCTGCATCGGACACCTATGTACCCACTGCAAATGCAGGATATTCACTCAATGGTGTGGACAATGTAGATGGCTACTATGTGATGGAGCAACTCATCATCCCTCAAACCATCAAGAGTGCTGTTGCAGCAGTTCCCTCTCTCATCGAGTATGACGAGGCATGTGTATATGTAGAATACACCATCGGCACTGAGGTATTCAAGAACTTCACCCCCTTGGCAAACATCTTCAGCACAGCTGCCAACTACAACCTAGAAGGCGGCAAGCAGTACACTATAAATATCACTGTAGGTCCTAAGCCCATCGAGTTTACCGCAGTGGTAGCAGAATGGGAAGATGGTAAGGACAGCGGCCTAGACCTCAACTAACATAATATATATTCTATTGGAAATAAGAACATTATCAATTTATAAATTTATTACTATTATGAAAAAAAATTATTTCATGCTAGCTGCAACTACAATGTTGTTCGCAGCTTGCGCACAGAACGACGTGGTCAATGAATTGGCACAGGAATCAGCTCAGCAGGCAATCGGTTTCGAGACCTTCACTAACAAAGCAACTCGCGGTACAGAGAATAGTGGTGCTGCTTATGACAATGGTGAAATGAAAGAACATCACGATGATTTTGCTGTTTGGGCATATAAGAACACCTCTGATGTTTTGGTCTTTAATAATACAAAGGTAAACTCTGCTAATTATGAGTATAGCCCCCTTCGTTATTGGGACAAAACAGCAACAGGTTATCAGTTCTATGCTGCAGCACCACAAACAACTACACCTGCTTGGGAGTTTGTTGGAAATACAGCAAATAAGGACAAAGCATATTTCATGTTAACAGATGCGACCCTTGCTGCAACAAACTTTGTAACAACTCCTTCTACCGCGTTATTGAAAACATTCAAAGGTTTAAGTGGAGATGTTGATTGGATGATTGCTGCTAAATGTGGTATAGGAACTGCTCAATTCGAGCAAACTGTACAACTTAATTTCATCCACATTCTCTCACGCCTGAATGTTATTGTTAAGAAATCTGCAACAGCACCAGTAATTACATTAAATAGTGTAACAGTTAAAGGTCTTAACTTGCAAGGTACATTTAACGAAAATTTGGTAGCAGCTAATGGTTCAGGTAAAACTAGTCGTTGGACTGGTGCCAATCCTGCGGTGACTACTACTGACTATAAGTTTACCAGCGATTTCACATTGACTCAAGATAACAATTACGTAATCCAGAGCTTGGTAATTCCTCAAGAGGTGGATTATCAATCAGTAAAAACCGACGGTTCTAACCTTGGTGCAAGTCCTGAGGCATACTTGGAAATTATTTACAACATCAACAGAGAAACATTCAAAGCATACTATAACTTAGCTGCTGTGTTTGGTGCTAGCGCTGGTTCTATCCCCTTCAATGAAGGATACCAGAATACCTTGACCATCACAATTGATCCTGCTGCAATCAGCTTCAACAGTTCAGTAGCATCTTGGGATATATTGTCAGGTTCAGAAGACATCGACTAATCGATTAGTATTATCAATTCGCAAAACTATATTTAAGCTATGTGGGGTTGAATGTCCCCACATAGCTACCATCGTAAAGACAGAAATTATACGAATATAACGTGAAGAGACATTGGTATACATATCTGCTTAGCATCTGTGCGCTACTCCTTTGTGGATGTACAGAGAGCGAAGTATTGGTGCACCCCATAGCTAATAATCATGCGGTGCCTATCAACTTCGTAGGCAGTTATGTAGACAATGCCGCTACACGTAGCATCAATGCCCTCAGTACACACTTCTCTACCATGGGAGTATGGGGATGGTGCAATGACATGAATGACGACAATACACTAGTATTCTCAGACCAGGCCGTAACATACAACAAAGATAGCGCACATTGGGAATACAATCCCCTACAATATTGGATTGAAAATAGCCAATATACCTTCTGCGCCTATGCTCCACACCAGCAAGGCACAACATGTGATGTCTGCGTAGACAATACATCACACATGATTACTATCAACAACGTGACCCTTCACGGTTGTAACCTACAAGACTCCCCCACCTCAAAGACAAAAGAACTATTTACGGGCACTACCGATACCGATTGGATGGTAGCTCGCGCCGGACAAACTGCCGTTGGTACTGCTGGCATGGACGTAGAGTTTAACATGCAGCATATTCTAGGTAAATTCAATATTCGTATCAAAGTATGCGAAGAACTAGCCATACGACCCTATCTGTCAAGTATCACTGCAGACAGTATCATCGTAGGCAAACTGCCATCACACGGCAACTTTGCCCAACAGCTAACTCACACACCCATCATCAGCAATCCCAAAGAGGCCGACACCCAAGAGTGGACAGCCTATGACACTGACCTATATGTAAAAGGCACACACTCGTGTCAAGTCTCCGAGACACCCACCTACCTCATAGAATCATTGGTGATACCTCACCACATCGGCGCTGATAGCAGCGTAGACCTCTATTACACCTACCACTATAAAGATGGTCACTCCGAAAAATGCTACTACCACATGCCACTGACAGAAGCCTTCAGCCGCTTCGTATCAGGATATAGCCATACCCTTACATTCACAATATGCTCCACACGCATCGAATTCGAAGCCGGAGCCAATGATTGGGAGGCAAACACCAGCAACTAGAAACATCCATCATATTGATGTATAAATACTATACTGATGAACAAGATATTCAAATATACACTATACCTACCCCTCTGCGGCATGCTCCTACAATCATGTGCGCAAGACATTGAGTTGGACCCCAGTGTTAACACAGAGGGAAACGAGATTGTCTTCCAGACAAACTCTCCCACCACTAGAGGACTAATCAATAATCTGGGTACGCTGGGTACAAAAATTACCCTGTATGGCTATCACGATGGAACTGTTTTGGCTAGTACAAAGAAACCACTTAATGGAAAATCCTTAACATACATGAATGAGCGCTGGGCAGTAGTAGATGACAACGATACACTAAAGCCCAATACTCCCATCACCTACTTCTGGGAAGGAACGGGTACATACCGCTTTTATGGATGGCTCAAAGCAGATAACCAAATATTAGCTCATAGTTACAATGAAAGCACGAAGGTTCTTACAGTAAGCGAAGAACTGAATAGTGGTTACAAACAGTTAGACTTCCTCTACTCAGCTGTTGACGAACGTACGTTGACCAATGAGAATATGGCTAGTGAGAAAAGCCGTCCAGTAGCATTGAATATGCAGCACCTGTTCTCCGCATTCAGCATTGGTATCGAGAACTTGTCTGAAAAAGATATTACTATCAAAGAGGTAACCCTCAGACATATTAAGACACAAGGCTCTGCTTCGGTTAATTTTAATCCTAGTGTCACCCGTCAGGTTACTTATAGTTTATCCGAACAAACGGCTCCAGAAACATCTTTCTTAAGTTACTCAAAACAGGATGGGTACGTAGTGAAAGCTGGTGATTTAGAGCACAACATCTTTGTTCCAGGAACAAAGACAGAGAATAAATACTATTTGGTATGGCCACAAACGCTTCCAGAAATCAGTTTCAATACAGAAAAAGAGGAAGAAGAAGCTGAGGACGAAGAGTTCACCTTGGTGATGAAATATACTGTAGAAGGTGATGATGATGCTGTAATAACCAAAAGAATGAAAATTCCTAGCTCTAGTCTGAATTGGGAAGCTGGTAAGTTGTATAGCTACAATGTGCAAATTGCCGACAAGATTGTAACACTGAACTACACCATACAGGAGTGGGACTATATTGATTCTGATGTTAACTTCAAGGATGGAGCAGTTACGGTTGCATCTCCCATTGATTGGGAAAATGGCGAAAAGAAAGCGGACGGAACGTTTGAGAAAAACACCTGTATCGTAGATACTGCTAGTCATAAGGTATTTGTTGAAGGAATAAAACCAGTAGAGGCTACATTTGGTTTTTCAACTCCTGAAGGTGGACAATGGTATGTCTCTCTTGTTGGCGATGTAGACGCTTTTGAAATCGAGAATAACTTAGGTCCGATTGATGGGAATCTTCACCGTATAATGATTAAGCCAAAAATATTAAGCCCTGAGCGTGATTATTCTGTAAAACTGCAATTTGTGGTTATGACAGCCAATGGAGATACGCACTTAGCAAACTTGGTTCAGACTCAAGGACATAGTGAAATTTATAGCATTGTGCTACAAAAGGCCAATTAATAAATAATGATAGAAATTATGAAAAGACGTATATACCACTATATAGCAATTCTGCTGCTCATCTGCTTTAGTGTTTCCTCTTGCACAGAGATGGAGGTGACGCCTTTTGGTGATTCTATGTACATCGAGTTGAAGGTAAGTTGCGTCAACCTTAATGAGACACGAGCAACAATGGCTGGCGTTGATGCTCTTAATGAAAATAAGATAGAATCATTGCACTATTTCCTCTACTCAACTAACGGAACTAACCAAAATGCGGTATTGGCAGGTAAGATTGAAGCGAACAAATTGAATGGAACAACTATAAAAATTCCTTTGAATGAAGGTATCTTGAACGATGAGCTTATCCCATATCCAAACACCTCTTGTGAGGTCTTTCTAATAGCAAATCTTCCGACCACTGTTTCTATAGACACAGATACTCGCCAAAACACCAGTTTGGCAGAACTTGAAGCTATGGTTGTTGAAGCCAACTTTACATTATTGGCAGCAGATGGAAAGCCTGCACCTCAACCCTCCTTTGTGATGACTGGTAAGGGTGTAGCAAATCTTATAAGTCGTAAGCAACCAGATGCTGTTAGAGATACAATCGACCTTCAGCGTTTGGCTGCAAAGTATACTGTTCGAATTTCCGTAGACGAAACATTTACTGATATTAATGAAGTCACATGGCGTCCTGACGTTAACAATATGACAGTACATACTGTTAATGCGGTAAATAAGACAAAGCTTTCGGGAGAAACTATTAAATCCGTTTTCTCCTACAATGACCGCAAATATACCAGTATAGAGGATAATAAATACACTTTCTATCCATTCTATTCCTATCCATGTGAATGGGGCTTGCGTGAAGAAAACGCCTTTGCTATATTTATTATGCTTCCCTGGAAAAGAACAGATGGCGAAAATGAGTTTATTCCACATTATTATAAAGTCTTCCCTAACACTACGCAATTGGAAAGAAATTGCTGGTATAATGTTGACTTACATATCGGTGTATTAGGTTCTCTAAACCCAACAGAGGCTGATGTTATCCTTGAACCTAATTATAGTGTCATGGACTGGAACAACGGCAGTGCAGATTGGTCTACAGGTGTAGATGATAGTACCTCAATTCAAGGTGCACGATATCTAATTGTAGACCAGAATCATTATGTGGTAAACAATCAGAATGAGTATGAAATTCCATTTATCAGTAGTCATGAATGTAAAATTGATGGATGGACTGTAAAGAATACTATATATAATAGTACTCAGAAAACGCTGGTTGAAAATACAATTACTTCTAGTGAATCGAGAAATTGGCTTACGCTTGATGGTAACACCATAAAATTAAATCATACCCTCAATAACAATTTCTTGCACGAAACTGATAAGAGTTATGACTGCACACCCTATGTTTTCACAATAAAACTTAGACATAACGAATCTGAGTATGAGAACCAATTCTATGAAACTATTACAATTATACAGAAACCCGCACTTTGTATTACCGCGGAAAAGAACTCTTATCCTGGCACTGGACATGGTTATCAATATGTGAACGGAACATTGGGAAATAGCGCTGGTAGTGGTAGCTATGGTGGCGCTAAGGGGCTATGGGGTGCAACAACAGATCCCTACATGTATGTGATTGAAGTAAGTGTTCTTCCTGAAGGATCAGAATACATTTTGGGAGACCCTCGTTCAAAACATCCTGCAACTGATTCTAATAGGCAAGGATTAGACTTTGGTAATTTTGCCTGGGCTCCAGGTGTAGAAGGTAGCGATAGTAGACAATTGACAAACTATTATTACACTCAAAAGGATGCATCTGTCAAGAATATGATTGCTCCCAAAATTAGATTTGCATCTTCGCATAGTACTGTGCAAAATTTTATTGATTATAACAATGCGTACAATCGAGCTGCCACTTACCAAGAAGATGGCTATCTTGCAGGTAGATGGCGAGTCCCAACATGGGCTGAAATGAAATTTGTCGCAAAGTTGTGTTCTGACGAAAAAATAGGACAGTTATTATCTAATATGGTTCACTATTGGTGTGCTAATGGGTTAGTTAGCGCAACTATAAATAATGGAAAAACAACAGTAGAGTTAAATGAGGATCAAAATGCTTATGAATCTATGCGCTCCGTCCGACCCGTATACGATGACTGGTATTGGCAACATTCAGATGTCTATCGCTTGCCAGAAGGCAACCGTGAAAGATTCATTTGGGGTGATGAAATTTAACTATTTGAACCTATGAAGAAGATACTATACATATTATTCTGCTTGATACCGTTGCTGGCCATGCAGTCCTGTACGGAAGATTTGGCGGAAAACGAATTGACACTAGATGGTAAAATCAGTACCACCATATCTGTCACTGTGCCTCAATTGCCCGATGCACATCCACAAACACGTGCCATGGCAATGAAGCCAGATATGAAAAACCTGTATCTGGCTGTTTTCGATGAAAATGGTTATCTTCTGGAGTATGTCAAGGCGGATGATGACAACACAGAAATGGCAACCGAAAATGGAACTACCTATAATTATAAGGTAAGCCTTAAACCAACTGAGTCTACCACTTATGTCCATTTCATTGGAAATGCACCGAAAACAAGTTTAGATTTCGGTTCTGAAAGCGAAGTATTTAAGAACCTTTACACCGAAAATGGTTCAGAAGCATATTGGCAGAGGGTAACATTAAGTAATGGTATAAAAAATGATGATGCGACTATAACTGCTTTGTCTGGGGTAAAGCTCATCCGTAATTTTGCATGGATTAATGTAATTTCTTCTGACCCAAAGTTCGTCATAAATTCATATTGTATTGTTAATACACGCACTGCTGGTTCTGTAGCTCCCTACAATACAAATAAAAATGAGTTTGTTACCTTTTCAGACAACAAAACCTATGATAATATCACTGCTAATGGTACTAATCAAGACAATTATAATGGTTTCATACCTTCAGTAGCAAGGATTAACAGCGATATTCCTACAGATAGTACGTGGTTTGACACATCATCTGAGTCTTCTAAAGCAAACTATGCTTATTTCGTCTACGAACGTGAAAAAGCTCTGTCTAATCCACCATTTATATTGCTTAAGGCTACATACGATGGAACTGCAAATAGATATTATAAAGTTGACTTACGCGACAGCGATGGTAATTATTTCCCTATCGTCCGTAACTTCAAGTACCGTATCAACATTACAAGTGTAGGCCATTCTGGTTATGACTCTGCTGAGGCTGCTGCCAATGGTGCAGGTAGTGGTGATGTGTCCAGTGCTATTGAAACACAAAGTTTCAACAACATATCTAATGGCGATGAACGTCTATTTGTCAGCTATACAGATACTACGTTGGTAGAAAAATCTAACAATGTAAAGCTTAGATATAAGTATATCGTTTTTGAGACAGCTGGTAATGGTACTGTAACAGAAGATAATAAAACCAGTACAGCAACTGTTACAACTACAGGTACTGTTATTCCTGAGGGTTATAATGTGAATAATCACATAACTCCTGGTAGCGGTGAGTGGAATGGATGGAATGAGATTACCTTCTCTACCACAGATATTACTTCTGCAAATAAAACGCAGACTTTTGTTATCACTGGTACCTATAATGGAAAAAAGTTGCAACGTACGGTTAACATCACCTTGCGCAATAAATATACCATGGCTATAGAGTGTAACCCCAGCGAAATACCTACAGACATGGGCAAACCATTTGATGTGATTGTTAATGTACCTGGTGGATTAGGACGCTCCATGTTCCCATTGGAAATCCAACTTGAAGCTGAAAATCAGAGTATGACTCCCAACCTTGGTGACAACCTGCCCACAGTGACAGGACCAAGCATAGTGCCTGAAAAGAATAAAACAACAATCGGATTTATCAAGCAAGTAAGTTGGGCCGATTATGAGGCGTTCTTTGAAGCAAATACGGGAACATCCGACATGCCTGTTACTTGTCATTTCAAGAGTAATAAGAGCAATACAGCAGGAACTTCAACCACGATTTACGCAAGCAACAAGTACTTCAATCAAGCAAGTGACAATTTAGGATACTTTGATGCCGAGCAGTTTACTGATTTGAACTTCAATCCTGCGACATTGCCTGCTACGCTAAATCAGAATATTGAATTCACCTTCAAGATGTCAGCACCTCCTTCAAGTGTAACTGGCAGTGATCGTAAGGTAACAATAGCTCTCTGTAACCTAAAATTATCAGACAGTGACACAAACGGATTGACACAAATTAGTAGTGATGCCGCTAAGGGAATAGCTTACTATACTTTTACTCCTAGTCCTGAAAGTACCAGTGCAACTCTGAAACTGCAAAATACAGATGTGAATGTAGAGGCTAAGGTAATGCTTTCTTCATATCACTTTGAGGATGCAGAAAAGTCAATGAATTATACGAAGGGTACATTCACAAATCTGAGTCTAACGAACTTCAACAAATATCTTACTCAGAACTCTGAAGGAACATTCACGTTTAGATTATCAAGACAAATCAAACAAGGACGTTATGTCACAGTAACCTTAGGTAATCTTGTTCCAGCAGATAACGAAACACCTCTGACTGTCATTGACGAAAAGGCTGGAACTTACAGATTTGATCCTACAGGTGTAGCTGCAGATACCGAAATTACCCTGCAACTTAAGGTTAAAACTTCCTTCCAGACAGTAAGTGCCAAATTGTCTGCTGACTACTTTGAGGATAGTAATGAAGTATCGAAGAAGCCTGATACAGGTTCTTTCACCGGTTTGGAATTAACAGCAACCGATAGCAAATTAACTGCTAATTCGAATGTTACATGTAGCTTCACAGTGCCTGCAGAATTGCCCGGTGGTTATATCCTCATTACTTTGGATAACCTTGTGACTACAGAAGGTAAAACCTCATACAAGTACTATCCTACTGATGAAGAGTTGGGTAAGACAATGGAATTTACCTTCAAAGTGAAGGAGTCATATAACCCTGTAACAGTAACACTCTCTGCTGATTGCTTTAATAGTGATTCGGAAATGTTGAATCCTGTGATTGTTATTCCTGCGGGTAACATCAAGGGACTAACACAAAATACCACCTATACTCTTTACTTTACAGATCCAGGCACTTCTGATAATGTTACTGGCACCAATATTACTATACGAAACAATAGTAATAGAAATGATATAACGTTGAGTAATGATCAAATTACGCAAGTGAAAACTAATGGAGGAAATGTCTATGTGAGATACCGAATAAATGAGGGAACGAACTGGAACCCGAGATATGTTTATTATGTTGCCACAGTTCTATTGTCCGATTTGATGAAGGAAGGTGGTGCAAGTTTGACCTTTACTGAGCGTAACAATTAATCCAATTCCTCTCTTGCCTCATAAGCAGGTCCCTTATCACCGGCAACTACATACATTGTGGTTGCCGGTGAGTGTAGTACGCTCAGCATGAGCATTAGCTAATGGGTGCAAGTCCCGAGCGAGCCCTAATAGCGGGAATCGCATAGCCCAAGGCAAGGGTGTCCATCGTGAGGTGGAATCTGAAGGAAGCCAGCAGCAAACATCGTAAGCATCCGATAAACTACAAGTCAGTGTATCTATACTACCAATAGCAGCGGTTACCCATTTGAGATAACCGCTGCTATTGTTTTTTGAGTAAGCATCATTTCATTTGAAACGGACCTGTCAAACGCTTTTACAACATCATTTCGTTTGAAACGAACCTGTCAAACGCTTTTACAACATCATTTCGTTTGAAACGGACCTGTCAAACGCTTTTACAACGTCATTTCGTTTGGATCGGACCTTTCAAAGGCTTTTACAACATCATTTCGTTCGGATCGGACCTTTCGACAGAATTTACACCTTCATTTCGTTTGAAACGAACCTGTCAAGAGTAAGTTCTTGTCTAAATTCTGTTGTTGATAAAAGAAACGCTGCTGATTATCCTTCTAACAACACGAGGACACGCGATGAAACTCGAATATTCTTCAAAGCTATTGACTTTTCACACGAAGCCAATTTACCTAGTCTGTAAATTGGCTTTTTCTGTGTCTAGCGACAATTTTTGTGATTTTAGCTCGTTCTGTGTGAGAAAAGGAATCAGAGTGAGAGACACAACAAATCGGTCTCTCCTACCCTATCTGCCTCCGTACATGCTTTCGTAGTACTTTTCGTACTCGCCGGAGGTAATGTTGGTGAGCCACTCTTCGTTGTCAAGATACCAGCGCACGGTACGCTCTATTCCTTCTTCAAACTGAAGAGAGGGTTCCCAACCGAGTTCCTTCTGCAACTTGGTAGAATCGATAGCATAGCGTGCATCATGACCTAGACGGTCAGTAACATATGTTATCAAATCGAGGTCTTCGCCTTCAGCACGTCCGAGAAGACGATCTACGGTGCGAATAATAGTGTGAATAATATCAATATTTTTCCACTCGTTAAAACCACCAATATTGTAAGTCTCTGCTGTGGTGCCTTCGTGGAAAATGAGGTCGATGGCACGCGCATGGTCTTCTACATAGAGCCAATCACGAACATTCTCTCCCTTACCGTAAACTGGTAGAGGTCGGCGATGACGTATATTATTGATAAAGAGAGGTATCAACTTCTCAGGAAACTGATAAGGACCATAGTTATTAGAACAATTGGTTACCACAGTAGGCATACCGTAGGTATCGTGATAAGCACGCACAAAATGGTCACTACTTGCCTTGCTGGCACTATATGGCGAATGTGGGTTGTACTTGGTTGTCTCCAAGAAGAACTCGGTACCATAAGCCAAATGATGCTCAGAAGAAGAAGCTGTAGTGGAGAATGGAGGCTCTATGCCTTCTGGGCAATTCATCTCCAAAGCTCCATAAACCTCGTCTGTAGAGATATGATAGAAGCGCTTGCCTTCATATTTCTCAGGCAATGACTCCCAGTATAGCTTTGCTGCCTGAAGAAGACTCAGCGTACCCATTACATTGGTGCGTGCAAAGGTAAATGGGTCCTTGATAGAACGGTCAACATGGCTCTCCGCAGCAAGATGTATGATACCATCCACCTTTTCCTTTTGCATTAGAGCATAGAAGGCCTCAAAATCGCAGATATCCATGCGTACAAACTTGTAGTTGGGACACTGCTCCACATCCTTGAGATTAGCTAGATTGCCAGCATAGGTCAATTTGTCTAGATTGATAATATTGTAATCTGGATACTTGTTGACAAACAAGCGTACTACGTGGCTACCAATAAAACCAGCACCACCTGTGATAACTATACTTCGCTTCATAGTGATTTTGAATGTATGTAAAGATATTAAGGTTAAAAGAAGAAGGGACTTTCAAAATCTTTCAACATAGAGTGACGTGTGTCCTTGTCGGAAAGGATGGCATCAGCAGTGGGGATACGCCAATCAATACCTAGGCTTTCGTCCAAGATACTTATACCGGCATCTGCCTCGGGATGATAAAACTCATCACACTTATATTGAAAAACAGCCTTATCGCTGAGCACGGCAAAGCCATGTGCAAAGCCCTTGGGAATGAAGAATTGGCGATGATTGTCGCCTGTAAGTTCCACAGCCACATGCTTGCCATACGTGGGTGAACCCTGGCGAATATCCACAGCCACATCTAGTACTCTGCCACTGACACAGCGCACCAACTTGCTCTGTGTAAAGGGTGGACGTTGAAAATGCAAGCCACGCATCACACCATAGGTGCTCATACTCTCATTGTCTTGTACAAAGTGTATGGGTCCTACCTTCTCTTCAAATTCGCGCTGAGAGAAGGACTCAAAGAAATAGCCACGGGCATCGCTAAAGATTTTGGGCTCAATGATGAGCAATCCTTCTATCTCTGTCTTAATTATTTCCATTTATATAATCTAGTATTTGCTCAGCATGAATCTTGGTCTTTATCTCCTTGGGAGAAAAGATTTTCTCTATCACGCCGTCTTCATTGACCAAGTAGGTAGTGCGCAAGGTACCGATGGTACGACGTCCACATGCTACCTTCTCTCCCCAGCAAGCAAGCTGTTGCAAAAGAGTAGTATCAACATCTGCAATCAAGGGGAACTCAAGTCCTTGAGCATCGGCAAACTTCTTCTGTAAGCCTTCTCTATCCTTGCTCACACCAATGATACTATATCCAGCAGCTTCGAGTTGTGCCTTATGAGCCTGAAGAGAGCATGCCTCTGCAGTACATCCACTAGTATTAGCCTTGGGATAGGAATAGAGAACTATCTTCTTGCCCTTGTAGTCGCTAGCCTTTATCTCATTGCCATCCTGGTCCTTACCCAGAAACTCAGGTATTCTATCTCCTACGTTCATAGTTACATACATTTATTATTATCCCCGAATACCGTCGGTTGGCGGAATTCGGGGACGGTATGTTATTTCTAATTTATCTAAGTAAAGAAGCCGTTGATTACTTCAACACACCCATTTCCTTACCAATCTTGGTGAAGGCTGCGATACACTTGTCTAGGTGCTCACGCTCGTGACCTGCAGAAACCTGTACACGAATACGTGCCTGACCCTTTGGTACTACGGGATAGTAGAAACCAGTTACGTAAATACCCTCATCCTGAAGGCGTGCTGCGAAGTCCTGGCTCAACTTAGCATCATACAACATTACTGCGCAAATAGCACTCTGAGTGGGCTTGATATCGAAGCCTGCTGCAATCATCTTGTCACGGAAGTAGTTAACGTTCTCAACCAACTTGTCGTGAATATCATTGCTCTCCTTCAACATGCGGAACATCTCAATACCTGCACCAACCAAAGAGGGAGCCAATGAGTTAGAGAACAAGTAAGGACGGCTACGCTGACGTAGGATGTCAATAATCTCCTTCTTACCAGTAGTGAAACCACCCATAGCACCACCGAAGCTCTTGCCTAAGGTACCAGTGTAGATATCAACACGGTCATATGTATTGAAGAATTCGCTCACGCCGTGGCCAGTAGCACCAACAACACCGGCTGAATGGCTCTCGTCTACCATTACCAACGCATCGTACTTCTCTGCCAAATCACAAATCTTGTCCATGGGAGCTACATTACCGTCCATAGAGAATACGCCATCGGTAACGATGATACGGAAACGCTGAGCCTGAGCCTCCTGAAGGCACTTCTCCAACTCTTCCATGTTAGCATTAGCATAACGATAACGCTTTGCCTTACATAGACGTACACCGTCAATGATAGATGCATGGTTAAGAGCATCAGAGATGATAGCATCCTCCTCAGTCAAAAGGGGCTCAAATACACCACCATTGGCATCAAAACATGCTGCATAAAGAATAGTATCCTCGGTCTTGAAATACTCACTAATCTCAGCTTCAAGTACCTTGTGAATATCTGCAGTACCACAAATGAAACGTACACTTGACATACCGAAACCACGACTATCCAATGCCTTCTTTGCAGCCTCAATCAAACGGGGATGATTAGAAAGACCAAGGTAGTTGTTGGCGCAGAAATTCAACACTTCCTTACCAGCTACCTGAATTTCTGCTTGCTGGGGGCTCTCGATAAGACGCTCGTTCTTGTAAAGTCCTGCTTCCTTAATCTCTGCCAATGTCTGACAAAGATGCTCTTTCATTTTTCCGTACATAAGTCTAACTGTATTAAAAGATTTATTTCATATTTTTTTGCTACACTTCAGAGAAAAACACACTATTTTTACTGAAGACGATACAAAGTTACACTTTTTTTCGAGATGAAGCAGACTTGACAGAGTAAAAATCAATAAACAACCTAGTTTTTTTTCGAAGTAAAATAGTTGAATAAGCTCTATATAAGCATTCTGAAAATAACTATAATGACTTAACAGAGAAACAGTACCTCAAAAAGGGTGATAATATTTCAACAAAAAGAAAGCATTTATGCATCCTTATTTCTATATATATAAGGTGTATAAAATAAATAACGCTTGACAAATGTTAAAAAATCTTAAAAGATTGGCGTGCGAGAGGCTGGCAGAGAAAAAACACTTGTCAGATTTGCAAATATGGCATACTTTTGAACTGCGAAAGAGAAAAAACAAACACTTTCCACTCGCAAAACATACAATAAACATTATATATATAACAATAAAACTAACCTAAAACAGCAAAAAGAGAAGACTCTTTTTTAACAACTACACAATTATGAAAAGAACATTACTAAGCGTGTTTGTTGCTATAGTAGCAGCCTTCACAAGCCAATTGGCACAAGCTCAGAATTACCCAAGTTTGCCACAAAGCGCAAAGGAGTACATAGAAAAGCATTTTAAGGGTTACATGATTAACCACTATGAAAAGGATACTGATATCCTAGACATAGAGTATCAGGTGTATATAACCAACAACGAGAATACCTACAAGCTCAACTTCGATAAGAAAGGTAATATCGAAAACATCGAATCAAAGAGCGAAAGAGTGGCACTACCCTATTCTGTAATCCCTAGCAAGATGTCACAATACATCAAGACCAACTACCCCAAGGCTAAAATTATTGAGTGGAAAAAGAAAAGAAACACTCAGGTGGTGGAACTAAATAACGACCTTGAGCTAGAATTCAATCACAAAGGAGACTTCCTTCGTATCGACGATTAACCCTAATTGAATAACCACATAACAAGACAAACCTTTAATAATAAACTCCCGTCTGTCCTTCATAGAAAAGACATGACGGGAGTTTTCTTTTAAGCATAGAGATATAGAAATCTAATCTCTACGGAATATATCTCTGGTATATACCTTATCCTGTACATCATCCAGAATAGGGTCATAACGATTAGCAATGATAGCCTTGCTCATATCCTTGAATTTCTGCAAGTCATTGACAACCAACGAGCCAAAGAACGTGGTTCCGTCTTCTAGTGTAGGCTCGTATATTACCACTGTAGCACCCTTTGCTTTGATGCGCTTCATAATACCCTGAATAGCACTCTGACGGAAATTATCGGAGTTGGATTTCATCGTTAGTCGATAAATACCCACTATAGGAGGGGTATGAACAGGAAGCGGAGAAAGATGAGCTGCAAGCGATGAATCATACTGATTGTTATCGGTGTATGCATACCAACCAGCCTTGCGCAATACTGCATCAGCAATATAATCCTTGCGAGTACGATTACTCTCCACGATGGCCGTCATCATCTGCTGAGGCACATCCTGATAATTGGCTAGCAATTGCTTGGTATCCTTGGGTAAGCAGTATCCACCATAACCGAAACTAGGATTATTGTAGTGAGAACCAATACGAGGGTCAAGGCCTATGCCTTGTATGATAGATGCAGAATCAAGGCCTTTCATCTCTGCATAGGTATCCAACTCATTGAAATAACTCACACGCAGAGCTAAATAAGTATTTGCAAAGAGTTTAACTGCTTCTGCCTCTTTCATACCCATAAATAGACAAGGAATACCTTTGTACTCATTCTGCTGAGAAAGAACAGAATAGTCCTTCGCAAAATCTATTTCTTCGCCATTACCGATAGCACCCTGAGCAAGGAGCATGGCAAATGTATGAGCAGATTCCTGCAAATCAGTAGCAGCAAGATGGAGGATAGCTTCATTCTCCCTCTCTGCATCGTCCACAAGATTTATCTGACGAGGATATCCTACAATAATACGTGAGGGATAGAGATTGTCATACAGAGCCTTGCTTTCGCGCAAAAATTCTGGAGAAAATAGTAATCGTAACTTTCTATCAGTCCATCCTCGAGCAGCAAAGACCTGCTGATACTTGACATAAAGACTACGGCAATAACCAACAGGAATGGTTGACTTAATTACCATTGTTGCCTCAGGATTGACTTCCAACACCAAATCTATAACATCCTCGATATGATGAGTATCAAAGAAATTCTTTACTGGATCATAATTGGTAGGAGCAGCAATTACTACATAATCTGCATCAGCATAGGCCTTAGCCCCATCAAGTGTGGCAGTAAGATTTAAAGTCTTCTGTGCAAAATATTGCTCTATATACTCGTCTTGTATAGGCGAAATGCGCTTATTGATTTTCTCTACCTTCTCTGGAATTACATCCACGGCAGTTACTTGATGATGTTGGGACAAAAGAGTAGCTATACTAAGTCCCACATAACCAGTACCTGCAACGGCAATCTTAATATCAGCAAAACTTCTCATCAGTATATATTAATCAAAAGAAAGATAAGAGAACTAAATATGCTTGGCTCGCTTCTCCTTTAATTCCTCAATCACCTTAATTAGATACTGACCATATTGATTCTTGAGCATAGGAGCGGCCAACTCTCTCATTCGCTCTTCTGTAATCCAACCCTGACGATAAGCAATACCTTCAAGACACGCAATTTTAAGGCCCTGACGCTTCTCTAAAACTTCAATATATGTAGAAGCTTCACTCAAAGAGTCATGAGTACCTGTATCTAGCCATGCAAAACCACGGCCTAGTGTTTGTACCTTCAAATCACCTGCATCAAGGAAATGCTGATTAACGGTAGTAATCTCGTATTCACCACGAGCAGAGGGTTTGATATTACGTGCCACATCAACAACTCTATTGGGATAGAAATACAAACCAACCACAGCATAATTGCTCTTTGGATTAGCGGGTTTTTCTTCAATAGAAAGACAATTACCTTCCTCGTCAAACTCGGCAACACCATATCTTTCAGGGTCGTTTACCCAATAGCCAAAGACACAAGCCTTATCATCCTCTTCAACCGTACGTACAGCCTCGCGAAGCATCTTTGTGAAACCTGCACCATGGAATATATTATCACCAAGAACCAAACAAGCACTATCATCACCGATAAAATCAGCTCCGATGGTAAATGCCTGAGCAAGTCCATCAGGTGAGGGTTGCTCAGCATAGGTAAACTCAACACCATAATCTGAGCCATCACCTAAAAGACGCTTAAAACCAGGTAGGTCGTGTGGAGTGGAGATAATCAATATTTCACGTATACCAGCCAACATCAATGCACTGATGGGATAATATACCATTGGTTTGTCGTAAATGGGCATCAATTGTTTGGAAATACCCTTGGTAATTGGGTAGAGGCGAGTACCTGAACCACCTGCTAAAACTATTCCCTTCATAGTATTCTAATATTAGATTTGGTTTTCGAAGCGTAAAGTTACTGATAATTATTGATAGAAGCAACGCTTTACTATATAATTCATCACTTCTGAGCTAGAAGATTCTCAATATAGACCTCTACAATGGGAGTTTTAGGCTTTGGACAATGTATATTTAGAAGAAATACTAAATAGAATCGTTTACCATCTCTTGCTCTTCAACCTGATTCTCAGTCTTAGGCTCTAACAATGTGCTATCACCTGGCACGGAAGGGGAAGAAGCGCCAACTGGTGTTTCAACACGTATGCTATCTGCAACTTTTTCCTCTTGAACAGGAGCAACACTAGGAGTTATACTATCCTTTACTTCTTGATGCGTGGAATCAGCAGAAGCCTCATCAGTTGAACGATTCTTGTAGAAAGCTGTACTTGGATTGTCTACACATCCCTCAGGCATAGTAAGGAAGAACTCATATGCACGATATCGTCCGCCACAAGCTTGGAAGATATTATTAGCAAAAAGAATGTCCGTAATCTGGTGCTTCTTGACATATTCCTTCATGTTATGAGTGAAATAACGTCCGTCAACAACGTGTATTTCCTGGAAAGAATAGAAGAGATATCCAGGTAAGGCATTACCATAACTATCCTTCAAAATGAGCAAACGTCTTGTGTTGGGAGCATCTGTTCGCACCTGAGTAAGTTTGGTATCTCCACCCATGAATGTGCTATATGCCATAGAGCTACCATGACGAAAATCTTTGAAGAAGGATTCCTTATGAGGAGTGCCTACTGATGTGATTTGATAATTCTCGTCGATAGTATAATTTTGGAATGTAGATTCATATACGGCCTTCACTGGACGATAGAATATAAAGTCTTCGGGGGCTTTCTTTACAGCAATATCTTTGGAGTAGCCATACATAGAACCTACGAAATTTCTTACCGTATCTGGTTGATAGTATACAGTATCTGTTATATCATGGAATGGAACATCCGCCACCTCGGCAAACTTCCTAGCTGCATAGAAAGCACCCAATGGCGACCAGTGATGGTCAGTGCGCAGATATATATCCTCCTCGGCATGATTTCCTAATACCGTATATACATCTATTGCATGTACATCAGTATCAAGATGTGAGAAAATATTGCGAATAGTTGCAGATTGGTCCTTACTCATACTCTGCACTTTCTCTGGCATATAGAAAGCTGCTGCCGAGGGGATTATCATACAATATATGTTAACCTCTGGCAGTTCTTTGTTGTATAGATTACATACATTGGCATAGGGAGTTCCAGCCTTAGCACTACCACCATAGCACATCAAGGCACGAACATATTCATCTCTACCCACGATAACTATACCTGCATTAGCCACCTTGGCCTTCTCATCGGCCGTCAATTTATTAACATACTCCTTAGGATTTCTACCATCATCAATAGTAACCTCCTCCAAAGGCATGTCAACCTCTGCTTCAGCAAACTCATCTGGTGTATCAGTAGAGGCATGAAATGTTACGTGGTCATCACCCGTCTTCAACACCATCCAATCCTTTACGGTCATGGAGAATGTCATAAACCTATCACGATATGGTTGGGTATCAGAAAACCATGAACCTATTCCTTCTGCATAAGCACCTGTCCACAAGCTATCTAGCGAAAAGGTGGGGAAAGTTGCCAAGTCACGCTTCTCCAATTCCGAGTACGTAGGACGTGGCAAGGTATCAAACACTAGGGTGAAAATGGCAAAGACAATTGCCACTAAAATCACATATATCTTATCGTGCTTCATAGTGTTGTCTGTGCTTAAAAACGTGTATAGATAAATGGATTGTTCGTCTCTCCTATCAACAATGCCACACTGAGTATGATAATTGCTAGCGACAGTACTGAGCGAGTAATAAAGACGGCATTTCGAGTAAGAAGACTTTCCTTGCCAGCTATCTTTACCAAACGATTGTAGCACCACTCACGAACAGGCATACATAGCAATATAGCCACTATCCACAACCAGAAATGGTCAGTAATAGCACTTATGGAAATATACGAGTGCAACTCTTCTGCTTGTCCAAAAGCTTTTGCAAAAAAGACCTTCATTTGAGAGAAGTCGGTAAAGTAAAATAATCCTCTACCGAGAGTTACCAAACCCATAGCATACAAATGAAGCAAGGGAGAGGGTATGAAATCCATTACCTTGCGATAGCGTGGACGACCCTTAGCGTCTGGTGTTGGCAATGGTTGACCAACATTCTTCATCAAGGTATATTTCTCAAACAATAGGATAATACCAAAGTACAAGCCCCAAAATGCGAAGTTCCAACTAGCACCATGCCAGAAACCAGTCAAGAACCATGTGGCAAGGATATTAAACCACTGATGACGGCGATTACCTCCCAGGGGAATGTAAACATAGTCACGGAAGAAGCTACCTAGCGAAATATGCCATCTATGCCAAAAGTCTGTTATTGAATTGCAACAATAGGGATGCTTGAAATTCTCATTGAAATGGAAGCCCATGCATCTGCCAATACCTATGGCCATATCTGAATAACCAGAGAAGTCAAAATACACCTGTAGAGAGTATGCAAGAATGCCTATCCAAGCACCCGTTGTGGTACAATCTTCAAAGCCATGTACAAGAAATTGCTCGGCCACAATACTCATCTGATTAGCAATAATGACCTTCTTGCCAAGACCATAAATAAAGCGAAATGCTCCATCGGCAATGTCTGATATGCTAACTTTTCTATCATGTATCTCGCTAGCAATAGTGCCATATCTCACAATAGGACCTGCTATCAGTTGGGGGAACATACTGATATAGAGAAGCAAATCCATAAAGTTTCTCTGAGCAGGACTTTCTTTCTTGTATACATCTATCAAGTATGATATACTTTGGAAGATATAAAAACTGATACCGATGGGAAGGGCAATCTTGGGGTCGTTGAGCGAAAAGCCAAAGGCATTCAAGGTGAGCACCGTAACTGATGCATACTTAAATATACCCAACGCCAAAACATTCAGTATAACACCTACGTTTAAGGCTATTTTTCGGTGCTTATAGGTTGAATCTATTATTTTTCCGACGTGGAAGTTCAATAGCACCAATGCTAACATCAAGAATACATACACAGGTTCACCCCACGCATAAAAGAACAGGGAGAACAATACCAAAGCAATATTACGGCATTTATGAGAGGAAAGCCACTTCTTGTCAACAAGAGTGGCTAGCATATAACTACCAAAAAATAGTGGCAGAAATACAAATAAGAAAAATAAATCAGAAAATACCATATTATACTTTGTCTACGTGTAATTCTTAGATGAGATTTATTGTATTATCTTCCTTCTTATTTTCAGAGATATACAATAGTTTATCACCTTCCTTCAACTCCATACGTCCATTAGGAATGATAAATTCCTTGCCACGCTTTACTAGCATCACCAAAGTACCCTTGGCAATATGCATATCCATCAAACGATTGCCATTCTGAAGCATCTCTGCGGTGAGGGTAACATCTGTCAACTGGCTATCGATCTCCTCAGGAATCTCAATACCAAAATCATTACCTTCCTTCTCCTCTGGCAAGTCAAGATTAAACCATCTAGCCACGGAAGCAATGGTCATGCCTTGGAAAATCAATGAAATCAAGGTGATGAAGAATACTATATTGAAGATAACCTTTGAGCCAGGTATCTCAGCCACTACGGGGTATGTAGCAAAAATGATGGGTACAGCACCACGAAGACCCACCCATGACACAAAACACTTAGCCTTGAAACTCATCTCATTAAAGGGTAATAGACATAGACCTACACTCAATGGACGAGCCACAATAATCATGAACAAACCTATCAATAAGGCACTGATACTAACGTTAAGCATCTCGTGAGGATTTACCAACAAACCCAAAGACA
Source organism: Bacteroidaceae bacterium (assembly GCA_045613565.1). Lineage (GTDB taxonomy): Bacteria > Bacteroidota > Bacteroidia > Bacteroidales > Bacteroidaceae > Physcousia. The sequence continues at coordinate 58,083 of JAZLBF010000060.1, read as the reverse complement.
AGAACATTACGATCTGGAAGAACCATGTCAATCCATTCATGAAAGTGTTTATCTCCTTGCGGAAGACCAAACGTGTATTACCTACCACTACACCTAGGATATATACAGCCAAATATCCATTACCTCCCATCATTTCTGTTGAGGTAGAAGTAATGAAAACGAAACTGAGCAATAGAATTGGATATAGAGAGCTGTTGCTAAGATTTACCTTGTTGACAAGCCATACAGCCATTCTACCAAAGGCATAACCCATAGTACCACCAACGGTGAACTGTACCAATAGGGCCTTGACAACATCTAGTACATTAAAGTCACCACCACTAAGTATAACCTGAATCAAGGCAATGGTAAGCATGTAAGCCATGGGGTCATTACTACCACTCTCTAGCTCTAGCATGGGTTTTAGATTTTCCTTTAGATTCATCCTCTGTGACCTCAACAAGTTAAACACTGAAGCTGAGTCAGTAGAAGACATTGTTGCCGCCAACAATATACAGGTCAAAATAGGCATCTCTATGTTCATCTCAGAATAACCTGACAACCAATAGATGAAACCTCCCGTTAGCAACGTAGTGAGCAAGACACCTACGGTTGATAGCAACATACCTTGTGACAACACTGGTCTAATGTCACTAATCTTGGTATCCATACCACCAGTGAATAGGATAATGCTCAAAGCAATCATACCAATGAACTGTGCATCCTTGGCACTATCAAATTCGAGGCCTAAGCCATCACTTCCAAATAACATACCCACCACTAGAAATAACAACAAGGTGGGAATACCAAATCTGTAGCCAGTCTTACTAATCATAATGCTACAGAAAATCAAGATTGAACCTATCAAAAGGATGTTTTCGGCTGTAAAAATCATATCTATTGCTTTTAATTTTAGAATAAACGGGTACAAAGATACAATTTTCATTCAACAAAAACGGCATTAAAAATATCTTTTATTAACTTTGCATCTAAATATACACTTTTGTAGCACACATAATATAAAAAATAGACCCCAAAATGAATATTTTGTACATCGTAGCCATGCAGGCAGAAGCTCAACCTTTTATTGACCACTATGGTGTGAAGGAGGTTGAAGATTTCTTCTCTCCCCTACCCTGCAAACTATATCAAACCACCATCACCTCTGCAAATGGCATCCCCTCGCAGTTGAGCATCGTCTTGAATGGTCAGCAACATGGAAGCGACCTCGTGGGATGTGAAGCCGCATCAGTAGCAACTCTTGCTGCTATCCAACGCTTACAACCCGATATCATCGTGAATAGTGGCACATGTGGAGGTTTTAAAGCAAAAGGAGCCGAGATAGCCAAAGTTTACATCGGGAGTGCATGTATGTTTCATGACAGACGCGTTCCTGGAGACGATGAGTGGGGAACTCAAGCTCTGGGAAACTATCCCGTTTGGGGAGGAGCCAAAGAAATGGCCGAAAGTCTAAATCTGCCTCAGGGAAAGGTCACCACAGGTTCTTCACTAGACATGCAACCCTGCGACCTTGAAATCATACAAGAAAATGGTGGCGAACTAAAAGACATGGAGGGTGCTGCCGTTGCCTTCGTGGCATCACTTCTAAATACACCAATCGTATTTGTCAAGAGCGTAACCGACCTATGCGATAGCGGTGCTGAGACATTTGAGGAGTTCTCACGCAATCTCTCCAAAGCTAGTCAAGCCCTGAAGGAAACCAATATTCGAGTGATTGACTACTTATCAAATTTATAAAACTACCTAACGATAATACAAATCTGTAGATATGATGGAAAACAATATGATTTCGGCTATGATAGAAGCCATGAATGCCGAATTAGAGAAGAATGGACCCAATGCAAACATATTGAAAGAGCGTGGGCGCTTGAAGATGGTCATTGGCGATAAAAAAGGTGCCATGGAGGATTTGCGAGAAGCCGTCAAACTTGACCCCTCCATCGTGGATAACATCAATGGAGAATTCAAGAAATAATGGTCTAGTTTCTACCTTTATCCTAGAATTTTTATCTTTTTTGGCTAACAAATATGGTAGATTTCTCCAAATGACATAACTTTGCCAATGAAATGAAACAGAAAATAGCTATACAAGGAATTAGAGGTTGCTTCCACGACATTGCCGCGCATCGTTTCTTTGCCGGCAAGGAATTGGAACTCGTACAATGCAATACATTTGAGGAAGTATTTGCATCGATGAAAACAGATGCAGATATGATAGCTTTGGTGGCGATAGAAAACACCATTGCAGGCTCTCTATTGCATAACTACGAGTTGTTGCGCGACTCTGGCCTCACTATCATTGGCGAACATAAATTACGCATACAACATAGCCTCATGTGCCTACCCGAGGACAATATAGAGGATATCACCGAAGTCAACTCCCATCCCGTGGCACTAATGCAATGTCGCGCTTTCCTTCACTCCGTCCCCAATATGAAGGTAGTGGAAGTATCTGACACGGCGGGTGCTGCTATGACAATTGGCACGAAGAAACTACGTGGTCATGCCGCCATCTGTCATAAAGATGCTGCTGACATATATGGCCTCAAAGTATTAAAAGAAGGAATAGAAACCAACAAGCACAACTACACAAGATTTCTAGTCTTAACCAATGAGGAGAATGCCAACAAGTGGCGCGACATGAATGACACCAACAAAGCAAGTCTTGTCTTTACCCTTCCTCATGAAGAAGGTTCGTTATCAGCCATTCTCTCCGTGCTTTCCTTCTACAAGTTAAATCTAAGCAAGATTCAATCACTACCAATCATTGGCAAGGAATGGCAATATATGTTCTATATTGATGTGAACTTTAAGAGCTACAAGCGACTTCAGCAAGCCATCAATGCCATCACCCCCTTAACTCAAGAGCTACAAATTCTTGGTGTATACAAAGAGGGGCAACAAACTCAATAGCAGAACATTATATCCTAAGATTTAACAAAATGGTTCAACCTGCCGAACGATTAAATACAGTCAACGAATACTACTTCTCACGCAAACTTAAAGAGGTTGCGGCACTAAATGCTCAGGGTAAAGATATCATTTCCCTAGCTATCGGTAGTCCCGATATGCCTCCCTCTGAAGAAACAATAGAAACACTTTGCCGAGAGGCTCGCAAGGCTGATGCACACGGATATCAACCTACCACAGGCATACCACAATTGCGCCAAGCTATGGCCAATTTCTATCAGCGTTGGTATAATGTAGAACTCAATCCTAACTCGGAGATACAACCTCTCATTGGTTCTAAGGAAGGTATCTTGCACGTCACCCTTGCCTTCGTTAATCCTGGCGATGGTGTCTTGGTGCCCAACCCTGGTTATCCTACCTACACCTCCCTCAGTAATCTCTTGGGAGCCAAGATAGTGAACTATAACTTGTCTGAGGCAAATGGTTGGCAACCCGACTTTAATCAACTTGAGCAGATGGACCTTTCTGGCATCAAACTGATGTGGACAAACTATCCTAATATGCCCACTGGTGGTCGTGCTCGCATGGAAACATTTGAAAGACTTGTTGCCTTTGCCAAGAAACATGATATCGTCATTGTCAACGATAATCCCTACTCCTTTATCCTCAACGAGGGAGAAAAGTTAAGCATACTACAAGTTCCTGGTGCTAAGGATTGTTGCATAGAGTTCAACTCCATGTCCAAGAGCCACAACATGCCAGGATGGCGTGTAGGTATGCTTGCCACCAATAGCGAATTCATCTCATGGATACTGAAGGTAAAGAGCAACATAGATAGCGGAACATTCCGCGCCTTACAATTGGCTGCTGCTCAGGCTTACGAGAATACTGAACAATGGCATTCTATGGCAAATATCAAAACATATGCCAATCGTCGCGCCATGGCTCAGGAGATTATGGACACACTTCAGTGCTCTTACGACCCAAATCAAATTGGTATGTTTCTTTGGGGTAAGATACCCGAAAAGTATGCCAACGTAGAAGACCTTACTGAGCGTGTCTTGCACGAAGCTAGAGTATTTATCACTCCCGGCTTTATCTTCGGAAGCAATGGCAACAGATACATCCGCATTAGCCTTTGTGCTAAGGATGAGAAATTTACAGAAGCAGTAGCTCGCATCAAAGCTCTTGATTGGGCATAGAATTTTCTATTAAAATTACATTTTGAACTTTAAAAAACACAACATATTATGGAATTAAACCTACAGCCACTCAATTTACCTAGCAATAGCGAACGTCCCTTCGTGATAGCAGGTCCCTGCTCTGCTGAAACTGAAGAGCAAGTTCTAAACACAGCTAAACAATTGGCTAGTAAAGGTTTTCGTATCTTCCGCGCTGGTATATGGAAACCTCGCACTAAGCCTGGTGGCTTCGAAGGTAATGGAGAGAAGGCTTTGCCATGGATGCAAATGGTAAAGCAAGAAACCAATATGATGACGGCTACAGAAGTGGCCACCGCTGAGCATGTAGAACAGGCGCTCAAGTATGGAATCGACATCCTATGGATAGGTGCACGTACTACTGCTAATCCATTTGCCATCCAATCTGTTGCCGATGCATTGAAGGGTGTAGATATTCCTGTTTTGGTTAAGAACCCCGTTAACCCAGACCTTGAACTATGGATAGGTGCCCTCGAGCGCATCAATGGTGCAGGTATCAAGCGACTTGGTGCTATACATCGTGGTTTTACTAGCTATGAAAAGAAGTTGTATCGCAACATTCCCATGTGGCAAATTCCTATCGAACTACATCGTCGTCTGCCCGACCTACCCATTGTCAACGACCCTAGCCACATTAGCGGTCGTCGCGATTTGATTGCTTCTCTCTGTCAGCAGGCGATGGACCTTGGTATGGATGGTTTGATGGTAGAAAGTCATTGCGATCCAGACAAGGCATGGAGCGATGCTTCTCAGCAGGTTACACCCGATGTTTTGGATTATATTCTGTCTATGCTTATCATCCGCGAGAATGTAGACCTTACTGCATCACTCAGCACTTTACGGAAGAGCATTGACGAAATAGACAATGAACTTATCGACCTCCTTGCAAAACGTATGGCTATCTCTAGAGAGATTGGAGCTTACAAGCGCGAAAATGGTATGACTATAGTACAAACGAAACGCTATAGTGAAATCCTTGACAAACGTGCTGCTCAGGGGTCTCTTAAAGGGATTGATGCGGAATGTATCAAAAAGATTTTCGAGAGCATCCACGAGGAAAGTGTACGCCAACAAATGGACCTCATCAACAAATAATCACACTCAACCTCCTGCTCTCTCTATCTAAACATATATGAGAATATTAATATTAGGTGCTGGTAAAATGGGTTGTTTCTTCACGGACACCCTCAGTTTTGACCACGAGTGTGCTGTGTATGAAGTAGACGTAAAGCGCATGCGCTATCTGTACAACACACGCCGTTTTACCACGTTTGAGGAGATTGAAGAGTTTCGTCCTGAGTTGGTAATCAATGCTGTTACTCTCAAATACACACTTTCTGTTTTTAGTCAGATAATTCCTTATCTCCCAAAGGATTGCATCATCAGCGATATATCAAGTGTCAAAACTGGTTTCCTGGAGTTTTATCAGCAAACAGGTATGCGCTTTGTTAGCACTCACCCTATGTTTGGCCCCACATTTGCCAACTTGGGCAAACTTAGCACAGAAAATGCTATCGTAATCTCTGAGGGTGACTATATGGGAAGAATTTTCTTCCTTGACCTCTACCGTCGTCTGGGACTTAATGTTCACGAATATACCTTTGACGAGCATGACGAGGCAATGGCGTACTCGCTTTCTGTACCCTTCGTTAGCACCTTTGTCTTTTCTGCGGTGATGAAGCACCAGGATGCCCCAGGCACCACATTTAAGCGTCATCACAAGATTGCTCGTGGAGTTTTATCTGAGGATGATACCCTTTTGCGTGAAATTCTTTTCAACCCTCGTACCAAGAGTCACGTGGAGAACATACGAGCAGAGCTAAAACAACTCATCCAAATCATTGATGATAAGGATGAAGAGGCCATGAATACCTATCTCTACAAGATAAGAAAGAACATAGAATGAAGCGAATAGGATTACTATCTGACACCCATGCCTATTGGGACGAACGCTACGAAAAATACTTCAGCGAATGTGACGAAATATGGCATGCAGGTGACATTGGTAGCATGGAGATAGTAGAGCGTCTGCAAAAGCTCAAACCCCTAAGAGCCGTCTATGGCAATATAGATGGAGGTGAGGTTAGGCGTATGTTTACGGAAGTACTTGAATGGCAATGCGAGGAGGCAACCATACTGATGACCCACATTGGTGGATATCCAGGCAAGTACGACCCTCGTATTCGTAAACGCCTCATAGCTAATCCACCTAATCTATTCATTAGTGGACATAGTCACATTCTCAGGGTGATATACGATGACAAACTTTCATGCCTTCACATCAACCCAGGAGCAGCAGGCTTACAAGGATGGCACTCTGTACGTACTCTAATCCGATTCACCATAGATGGCAAAGACTTTCGCGACCTAGAGGTGATAGAAATTAACTGAAATGTTAGGCACAATAGTAAATACCACATGTATCGTTATAGGTAGCCTTGTAGGCGCCAAGATGAAGGAGCGCATTCGTCCTGAATGGCAAAGTGTACTCTTTACAGCCATGGGCTTAGCATCACTTGCTCTTGGATTTAATGCCGTATGCAAGTATATGCCTCAGAGTCAATATCCTGTACTCTTTATTGTTTCCTTGTCTGTTGGCTCGCTAATAGGTACCATGCTCAACCTAGCTGGTCGTTTTGACTCGTTGGTAGCAAAACTTAATCAAAAATCATCCACTACTAACAAGAAGAACAACCTTGCTCAAGGACTCTCAACGGGTATTCTACTCTATTGCATTGGCACTCTTAGCATACTAGGCCCCATCAATAGCGCCCTTTTAGGAGACAATACATTCCTTTTTACCAATGCCACATTGGATCTAGTTACCTCCACTATTCTTGCGGCCACCTATGGTTATGGTATGGTGTGGGCAGCACCAGTGCTTTTCTGTTGGCAAGGCATGTGGTACACTATAGCAAGCCTCTTTGGTGATGTTATCCCATCTGCTCTACTATGCGAAATGAGTATCGTTGGTGGCACACTCATTGCAGCTTCAGGTCTAGGCATATTAAATATCAAGGATTGCAAGACACTTAATCTTCTACCCTCGCTATTTATCCCTGCCTTGTTTTTCCTTCTAAAGTACCTCTACCAAACTCTCTGCTCATGAAAATCATTGCTCATATACACAACGATTTCGACTCTAAGTTTGGAGTTCCTCGTCAGAGTGGACTTGTAGCAGGCTTAGAAGCTAGTATCGTCTTCACCCCAGAATATCGCAATGCCGAAGCCCTACGAGGTTTGGAAGGATTTTCACATATATGGCTTCTTTGGGACTTTAGCTTGGCACACACCGACAAGTGGTCGCCAACGGTGCGTCCACCTCGTCTTGGAGGCAATAAGCGCATGGGAGTATGGGCCACTCGCTCGCCATTTCGCCCTAATAATATAGGACTTTCCTCAGTGCGCATCCTTGGCATTGAATTAGACACGCCACAGGGACCTATTATCCGTATAGAGGGTGCTGACCTGATGAATGGCACTCCCATCTTAGACATCAAACCATATTTGCCATTTACTGATTCTCACCCAGATGCCACGGCTGGATGGACAAGCGAGGTTACTACACCACAACTAGAGGTATGTATCCCAACGGAAGTGCGCCAACGTTACAATTTCACTCCTCAGCAATGGCAAGCATTGGAAGGTATCCTTGCTAGCGACCCACGTCCACATTACCAAAATGACCCTCAGCGCATCTATAGCTTTGAATTTAGAGGCGAGAATATAAAATTTTCAGTTGCTGATGGTGTGGCAAGAATGGAGTAAATCAGTTTCTGATGTAAAGCCATTTGCCTTCTTTAAAGAGTTTTCTGTCTAATTGGCAAACTTCTTCACCCCAAAGTTCTTTCATCTTGCGATAGAAGTCGGGGCTATGATTAGGGACAAAATCGTGTGCTATCTCGTGAATAAGCAGGGAATCAAGACTATCTGTAGGCAATTGTATGCACATGGCATTAATCTCTATGGTGTTATTGAGAATGTAATTACGACCAAAAATTCTTTTACCCTTCTTCACAATCTTGCACTCTTTTTCTTGATGACCAAGTTGGGTGGTTATCTCCTTCAAGCGTTGGGGGATAACAACCTTTGCTCGCTCGAATAGCAAGTCATGCACCTGACCTAGTATTTGCTCCTGAGCATAGGCGTGGTCAAGATTCAGATTTCTGGGGAAATATAGTACACAATTTTTGCCTTCCATTGTGCTCCTGTAAGTTTCTCCTGTGCTCTTAAGAACCTTTAGGTTGAGATAATCTGTTTCAAGAGTATAACCATCATAAAATCTATTCTCACCATCGCAAGTCCAATTGGCCAACCGTTGCTCGGCAATGTAAAAACCATCGGTGAAAGGCATCTGATAATTGATTGTCACCACGGTTTCATTCTTGTTGAATCTAATCTGAGGTTTGGTTGCTTCTTTGTATTTGAGTACCTTAACTGGCCCTACTCCATCCACCATCTTTCGGCATTCTCTGACCTCGCGCACATTGCTAAGCACCTTCAACCTTTCATCAAGCCACTGCTTCATCTTACTTTGGTCGCTTCGAATCCAAAGGCGTGCCACCTTGTATAAATCCTTGGCAATGATAAGGTTTTTCTCGACTCCCAAGCCACTTTCATAGCAAGAGCCGAGCCATCCCTGAGCATAATGCGACAAGTGCTCTACGGAGGCTTTGGTAAAGTATCTTGTTGCCTCTTCGTACTCCATGCGCATGTAATGCTCATAGCCAAGGTCAAAAAATGTCACTTGTTTGTTTTCCATATTCATTCACCAAATGCTCTCAGTTAGAGCAGAAGCTACTGCGTTTCTACGGAAATGCATTCCCAACATAGGAGAGGACTTCAGAAACCTCGGAAGCCTCATCCCGTCTTGGGAATGCACTTTCTAGCCTTTGGGATATCCAAAATCTATTGAATTCCCGTTGGCTTAAAATATCTTTAGAATTTCTCGTTGTCTACAAATACCTCTAGCAATTCAGCACCAGCAGGAGATGTGGGAGTAATAACTACATCAGCACAACTAGCTGGGATGAGGCAGGTCTGACCTTTCTTGAGCACGATATCCTCGCCAATGAGGCACTCACCCTCAAGGCAGATGTAGATGAGGAAGGAGTCATAGTGCTGCATGTTGCGCTCGCGCTTGGTATCCAATTGCAACTGGCGCACGGTGAAATACTCACACTCACATACCATATTGGCCTTGTTCATCTCCTGAGGATAAGAGATTGAGTACTCGGGGTGTACATTGTAGTCGATGGCATCAACGGCTAGCTCAGTGTGCAACTCGCGTGGCTTACCATCCATACCCATACGATTGTAGTCGAAGATGCGATAGGTAATATCGCTACTCTGCTGAACCTCAGCTATTAAGGCACCACCACAGATGGCATGGACACGTCCAGCTGGGATGAAGAAAGCATCGCCAGCACTGATGGGGTGCTTAGCCAATACCTCGCAGATGGTACCTTCCTTTACTCGGCGGCAATACTCATCACCTGTGATTACCTGTGAGAAACCCGCATAGAGATATGTACCAGGCTTAGCATCTACCACGTACCACATCTCTGTCTTACCCATACATCCGTGGCGCTCCATGGCCAACTTGTCATCGGGATGTACCTGAATGCTCAAATCTGTCTCAGCATCAATAAACTTGACTAGCATGGGAAACTCGTAACCGAACTTCTTCTGTACCTGCTTACCAAGCAATTCTGCGCCATATTCTAGCACCAATTCACGAAGATTCTTGCCCTTGAGCTCACCATTAGCTACGATGGATTCCTTGCCAGGTACAGCACTCACTTCCCAACTCTCGCCAATAGGCTCGTCAGATGGTGTCATACCCTTGATTTCTCTCAAACGATTACCACCCCATACGATGGGAAACAAACTAGTTTCAAACAATAATGGATATAGCATAACGCGTATAAAATATGTATTTTCAGCCCTCAAAGGTACGAATAAGTGAGCAAAATACCAAGGAATTTGTGCATTTTCAAACGAGAGTACTTTAGAGAGTTACCCAATGGCACGAATAAGTGAGGGATTTAGCCTAGAAAACGTTTCTTTTTTGTATCTTTGCGCAAGATAAACTTGAAACGAAAGAGATTTACATGGAAGATAAATTAAAGTGGTATCAGGAAGTGGCATTGCAATTATTTTGGATGCTATGCTTGCTGATTAGCATTATGCCCAGATGTGTGAGGTACTATGTACTGAAACCATTGATTGGTGTCCTGCTGATACTGACACATTATCGCTACAAGGTGATTATAGGCAATCTGACTAGGTCCTTCCCCAAGAAGAGCACAAAGGAGATAAAACAGATTGCACGAAAATACTATATATTTTTGGCTGAAGTGGCTATAGACATCATTAGCCTAGTAGGAGCTAGCGAAGAGCGTAAGGACAAGGCCGTGGATTGGTTGAATGCCAAGGAGATAAACGAGCGTCTTGATGGCAAGGATTGGATAGCCATGGGAGCACATTACGGTTGTTGGGAATACCTCCCACTATGGAGCCGAAAGCAGATGTGTAATACCTTTATGAGTGTGTATCACCCGCTAAGCAACAAGGTGTTTGACCAGTTCTTCCTTCGTATGCGCAAATTCTCCTCTAATATTATCCCAGTGGCCATGCGCAACACCTTTGGATATTATCTCAAGAATAGAAACAATGGAGTTATCCTAGGCTTGCTTTCCGACCAAAGTCCTGCCCTAAGAGCAGACACTCATTGGTTTAGATTTTTAAATCAAGATACGGCTTTCATAGATGGTGCAGAAAGTATTGCCATGAAGTATAAATTGCCCATATATTTTGCTTACACCAAGCGCAAATCTCCAGGCAGATACACCGTGGTGCTAGAGGAAATATACGATGGCCAAGAGGTGGTGGAGAAGTATGAGATAACACGAAGATACGCTCAGCGCATGGAGGAAATGATAATGGAAAGCCCTGAGCTATGGATGTGGAGCCATAAGAGGTGGAAGCACACTCCTGAAATACAAGAACGTCTCTTTGGAAAAAGTACAATTGAAAGTTAAATAAGAGTACAGATAATTAAGATTGAAAAACAACTACCCTTATGGATATAGTAATAACATACGTCAATGGCCTTGACCCCGAATGGCAGAAGAGCTACGAGAAGCATACCAACACCCCCATAGAAGAAAAGCGCTTTCGCGACTGGGGCACACTAAAATACTTGTTTCGTGGCATAGAGAAAAATATGCCTTTCATACGCAAGGTACATCTAGTGGTATCGGGTGAAAGTCAGGTGCCTGAGTGGTTGAACCGCAAGGAGGTAAACGTGGTATTGCACGAGGATATCATCCCCCACCATCTATTGCCCACCTTCAATTGCAACCCTATAGAAATGCACCTTCACAACATCAAAGACCTTGACGAGGAATACCTGTATTTCAATGATGACATATTCCCACTAAAACCTTGTCAGCCAACTGATTTCTTCCGCCAAGGCAAGGGTGTATTAGGAATGAGTAGACATATCTTCTCTATGGGTATGTTTCGCAAGATATGTCGCAACTCCAGCGACCTTGCTTATACGCTATTGCACATGAGCCCCTCGTTCACCTTCCTTCGTCCTCAGCACGTTTGCACTCCTATGCTCAAGAGTGAAGTGACAGAGGCTTACAATCTTGCTCAGAAGGAAATACTATCATCAATGTCTACCACTCGCACAGAGAACAATCTCAATCAGTATCTCTATCTGGATTACATGTACTTGAAGGGTAAAATCATCAACGAAAGACTTTCCAAGAAGCACTTCTCCGTGGGTATCGTTTCTGCTCAGAAGTTGAGAGAGTTTATCGAACAACCCACACATCAACTGACCTGTATCAACGATGTACAATTGAGCGAAAGCCACTATCAGGAGTTGCGCTCTACTCTCATCAATGCTTTTGAGAAAATCCTTCCCAATGTGTCAAAGTATGAAGTTTAAGCACACACTCTCGCTGGTCACATGTGTCTATGGCGTAGAGGAATATATCGAGCAATATGCCCATAGCATCTTTAGCCAAACGTATACTGATATAGAATACGTTTTTGTCAACGATGGCACAAAGGACAATTCCATACAAATACTTGAAAGAGTGATATATGAGCAATACTCTCATCTGCGCCCTAATATCATTATTTTCCATCAAGAGAACCAAGGTTTGCCCATGGCTCGCAAAAGTGGTATCTCACAAGCTACTGGCGATTATATTCTCTTTGCCGACCCCGACGATTGGCTCTCTCCAAATGCTGTGGAAGAGATACTTACCAAGATAGACGAGACAGATGCTGACATCGTATATTTCGACCTGGTGAAAGAATATGGTCATAGACAAAGCATCAAGCGCGAGAAACACTATACAGCAGAGAGCAAGGAACTATGGATAGAAAATATCTTCAACTATAGGTCCTTCGGTTATTGTGTAACAAAATGTTTCCGCCGCTCTCTCTATACGGACAATACCATCTACACACCCATCCTTGGTATGCACGAAGACATTTATCTGATGAGCCAGATAATATTCTATGCCAAGAGTATAGTGCAGATGCCCAAGGTGCTCTATCATTATCGCAAGACCAACAAGGCATCCATGTGCTCACAAAGTTCGTCTACCAGGCATATTGCTTCGTCGCGCAACTTGCTCAACCTCTATCAAAACTATATGCACGATATAGTCAATAGCCCTATCAGACGTGTAGCTGATGGAATATTGTTTCGCGCTGGTTGGCATGCCCTTTTGCACGGATACAATTTCACCAAGGAATACCCGTGGTTTGTGGACGCTATTCGCCAAGCACAGATGAGCACACGCTATCAAGCTACCCTACCCCAGCAGATGCTTGTAAAACTTGCGGCTAAGATTTCTCCAAAGTTCTTCAAGAAATAATTCTCCCTGAATGCTCTCTAATATATGGCAAAGATTTACTCCTCGCCAAATATTTCCTTGAGGTATACGGGTGAATGCATCGAGCGTCTTATCTGTTCATCTGTGGGCAATTCACGCCAGTTGCCATAAATATCTTGCAAATAACTATCCGTATCCTTAGGTACTGGGAATTTTATACCCTCGAAAGTCATCTCCGTCAGTGGGAATATATTCTTCAGATAGAATTTACTCTTATAGAAACCAGACCCCAAGCACACATGATACTCATCTTTACTACAGAGTAGACCTATGACACGCGCCAATGGTATGAGCAAGTAAAAATTCAGTATCTGTACCACCTTAATAGCCGTACGACGAAGGAACTTATTCTTAATGTATTGCGTTGGATGCTGGGTATTCAAATAGAAGAACTTGGCTAGATGAGCAGCCTTGCATGTAGACTTTTCTATGAAGAATATATCTATGCCTACACCTTGGTATTTGAAGTAAGGAGAACGCTTATCCGTTGTGACAACAGGATTTTTCTTCTTACGAAATTTTCCAAATACATTGATGTATTCAGGGTCAGTTTCCGTGCACTGAAAGAAATATTCATCACTTTCAAGATTGATGAGTATCTTTTTTAGTTTTTTATAGTCGTCCTCCAGCATGTTTACGTCGATATCATCATCCCAAGGAATGAATCCACTATGGCGTGCAGCACCAAGCAATGTACCCGAGCATAGCCACCACTTGATGTCGTGCTTGGCACATATCTCTGCAAAGTCCTTCAGTACCTGAAGCATCTCCAATTGTGCATTTCTCAGCACAGAACCCTCTGGATTATATTGTCTCATATATTGTATGTTTCTTTATATATTCTGAACCTTTTCCTTGTACAATTTCTCAAACAAGGCTTTCCACTTCTCTGCTATAATCTCTGGTGTGTAATTTAGCCTCTTTGCCACTGATTTACGACCAATACTCTCTCTCTCTTCCTCGCTCATAGAGGCTATTTTCAAAAGAGTATCAGCATATTGTTGTTCATCAAAAGGCGGTATTATGAAGCCACACTCACCATCAGGCGAGAGAACCTCCTTGACTCCAGATGTGCATCCGAAGGCAATGCAGATACACCCTTGCGCTTGTGCCTCGGTAAGTGCCAAAGGCCACCCTTCCGTTTCCGAAGTAAGAGCCACGACGGAAGCCTTTCTGTAATAGGCGGCCACATTACTTCTCCTGCCTTCAAAATGCACTCTCTCCAGTGCCATCTCTTCAGACATTAGTTGGAGTTTCTTCATGTCCTGTCCATCTCCTACGAGCACCAACTGCCAATCGCTCATCTGCTCCTGCACCATGCCCCATATCCTCAGCAAACGGTCTATGCGCTTTGACCAGTTTTCAAATCTGCCTACAAAGAGGATTGTCTTCTCCTTGTGGTAATCTACGTTGCTCACGGCCATTTCCGAGTTTTCTATCGCATAGATGCGTGAGTGCTCTGCAGGAAAGCCCAATCTGGATGCAGTTTCCTCCTTGTATGCCTCACATAGCACGGTATAAGCATCAGAGGAGGAATAATCCTTCATGGTTCTTGCCACAGCCATACGCATAGCCAAAGTACCATCGGCAAAGCGCTTTTTGTTGAAGGCATACCACATAAGCTTTCTCAGCAATCCCTTCTGTCGTCTAAACACAATGGCATGTCTCTGCCAAAATGGTTCTCCATGGCATGCCACTATTGTCTTTACTCCAGTGCGTTGCTTAATGCCCTCTATGCCAGGGAGCGACTTAATCACCTGAACCACTATGTCCACCCCATCCTTCACGATGTGTTGTTCTATGTGTTTGGCTCGCTTGGAAGGTATCGCCTGAGTGGGAATGCTGCGTAATACCACACTAGAGCGTACCTCGTCCGAAAGCATATTTTCTGCTATTCTAGAGGCGTACACATAGACTTGCCATCCACCCTGCGCCTTCAGATATCTGGCAATATCTATGGTAATTCGCTCGGCACCTCCGGCAGGGAAGTTGTTGTGAATAAAAGCAACCTTTATCATAGCGTTTCGCATGGGTTATCTTATTGGGTATAAAACAGATAAAGAATTATTTTCTTCTAAACGTGATACAAACCATTCATCACACAATAGATGATGACATCGGCCAGGGAGCGTGCTCCTAGTTTTTCCATTATATTCTTGCGGTGAGTAATTACGGTGGTGAGGCTGATATTCAGTTTGTCTGCCACTTCCTTGTTTATGCATCCCTGACATAGCAGTATTGCCACTTCCGCCTCGCGCTGAGACAGTTGTGGTTCTTGCACTGGTTTAGGCATACGAGTGGGCATCTCCGTCTCATCATCAACATTAGCGGAAGGACGAGTGTGCGCTCTCTTGTGCAGGGCCAACAAGTCGTGCATCACTCCTGCTTCACTCTGGCACACATTCAGTGTGGACACTCCATTGATGGACATTGCACCACTCACCATGACTATGCAACGACCCTTGCGCGAACGGAAGTATTGTGTATGCTCAAAGTATATGCGCGAGGATACGAAATAATGCACTATCTCGCTCTCCTCGTAGGCAGCCAACTGATCTAGTGATTCACACACCACTATCTCTGCCATTGGTATGATGTTGCACAATACTCTCTGCAAACCCATGCAAGCCAGAATATTGGCATCTACTATTGCTATGCGAAACACTTTCATATAAACGGAAAACGGAAAACGGAAATCTGAGAACGGAGAACGGAAACGAGGAAACGAGGAAACGGAAAGGGGAAAACGGACTTGCGAAGCTTGATGAGCTTTAGCGAATAAATCGGAAAACTAATTTAAGCTTTTAAGTATTTTAGGGTTTTAACTTCTAACATTTCAACTTTCTGCTTTGAATTTTCCGTTTTCACCTTTCCGTTTTCAGTTTTCAAAGCTGTTGCATATCATACAATCTCTTGTAGTAACCATTTTTGGCTATCAGTTCGTCATGACCACCGCGCTCCACTATTCTGCCTTCATGCAAAACGTATATCTCGTCGGCATTCTTGATGGTAGACAAGCGATGGGCTATGGCTATAGTGGTACGGCTCTTCATCAGTCGCTCCAAAGCCTCCTGCACCAGTCGCTCCGACTCGGTATCAAGGGCGGATGTAGCCTCGTCAAGAATCAAGATGGGAGGATTCTTCAGTATGGCACGCGCTATGCTCAATCGCTGACGCTGACCACCAGAAAGACGTCCACCGCGGTCTCCAATCATGGTATCGTAACCATCGGCCGTCTCCATGATAAAGTCATGTGCATTGGCTATCTTGGCAGCCTCTATCACCTGCTCCATCGTAGCATTTTCCACTCCGAAGGTGATATTATTGTAGATGGTATCGTTAAATAGGATTGCCTCCTGATTTACATTGCCTATCAGCGCACGAAGGTCGCGTATGCGCACATCCTTCACGTTCTTGCCATCAATAAATATCTCTCCCTCTGACACATCGTGATATCTGGGTATCAGGTCTACCAAGGTGGACTTTCCACTGCCCGACTGACCCACCAATGCTATTGTCTTGCCACGTGTTACGGTTAGGTTGATATCACTTAGCACAGGACGACCCTCCTCGTAGCTAAAGCCAACGCCACGCAACTCTACCTCCTTGTCAAACGAAGTCAATTCCTTGGGCTCTGTGCACTCCTTGATGGGGTTTTCAGCCTTCAGGATAAAGTCTATTCTATCCATAGAAGCTAGGCCATGAGGTATCTGATAAGAGGTCTTAGAGAAGTCCTTCAGAGGATTTATCACGCTGTACAATATCACCATGTAAAAGATGAATGTAGAAGCATCTATCATACTAGTGCCATTGAGTATTAGCCATCCGCCAAACCATAGTACCACCACAATGATAGTAGTACCCAAGAACTCGCTCATGGGGTGAGCAGCATGCTGCCTTATCACCATCTCGTTCATACCACGACGATAGTCTTCGTTCACGTCCCAAAAGCGCTTTGACATCTTCTTCTCTGCTATGAAGGCCTTGATGATGCGCAATCCACCCAGTGTTTCGTCCAACTGTGCTATGATATCGCCCCATCGCTTTTGCACGGCAGCCGACTGACTCTTCAACTTACGGCTCACCTTGCCCATCACCCATCCTGCTATGGGAGCTACTACGAAGACAAAGAGTGTCAATTCCCAACTAACCACAAACAGTGTCACAAAGCACACCACTATGGCTATCGGTTGGCGTATCATCATATCCACTGACGACATCACCGCCGTCTCCACCGTCTGCACATCGGCACTCATTCTGGCTATGATATCACCCTTGCGCTCCTCTGAGAAGAAACTCAGTGGTAGGCGCAAGACCTTGTTGTACAACTCCGTACGGATATCTCTCACCACACCAGTGCGCAGGGGCACCATTATAGCGCTAGAGGCAAAGTAACCAAACGTCTTTATAGCAGTCATCACCACCAGGGCCACACCCATCACTATCAACGTGAAGAAAGCACCATGCTCTGCTATCAGGCTCTGTACAAAGGCATAACCATTGTTCACTATCACCTCCTTGTTTATCGTTGTCCAATCCCACTCGCGATACGTGTACACCGTTTGGTCTATCTTGAAAAGTATATTCAGAATAGGAATGAGTACAACGAAGGAAAACACGTTCATCACCTGTGCAAAGAAATTGAGTAGCACCGACCCTACCAAATATTTTCTATAGGGCTTCAGGTAGCGCCCCATGATGCTCAAAAAGTGTTTCAGCATAATCTATATATTTACACCTTATATTAAAACAGGCACAAATATACGATATATTTTTGAGAGAGACAAGGGATGCCAAGGAAAACGGGCAAACGGACGAAGCTTCATATTGCAAAGTCTATATTTCTCTCTCAAAATAGAAGCACATATCTATCGTTCCCCCTCGCAGATTAATTTTTTATGCAAAATCCCACAAATAGCAGTAATAATTGATTTATACCAATGGCTTCTCGTTTAGTGAAGCAATATTGTAGATAATTAGATTATGAACCTACATATAATTATACCAGATATTACAAATTTTGCTTATTCAACAATATTTTCTGTTGAATAACAGACGATTTTTTTGTCATTTCCACAAATAGCTGTATATTTGCATCAAAATCAATAGACAAAATTGTTCAAACAATACTTACATTAGATGAATTATGGAAAAACTTACCAGTAAAGAAGAGGAAGTAATGGAGTTGATTTGGCAACTGGCTAACGAACCCAAAATGAATAGCAAACCTTCAGGCGCCACATCTTGCAGGGAGGAAGAAGGCGAAAATCTGGCAGGTCATTGTGCGCCTAAGGATGTAGCATCACTTTATCCAGAGCCTCGTCCAAGCGCTAATGCCATTGCACAGATTTTCCAGACATTGGAAAAGAAAGGATATCTCACACATGAACCCAAAGGACGCGGTTTCGTTTATCGTCCCATCGTAGACAAACAAGCATACGGCCGAGGAAGATTGTCCAGTGTGGTCAATCGTTTCTTCAGTGACTCATACATGAGTGTGGTGTCTACATTGATGCAGGAAGAGAAGGTTACCGAAGCCGAATTATTGCAATATCTGGCCGACCTGAAACGTAAGAAAAACTAATTTATGGCAGTATTCATTATTTACTCTATTCGGTGGGCAGTAACGCTGGTGCTACTCTACTCACTTTACAGGCTCCTGCTTAGGCGCGAGACGTTTCACCGTCTTAACCGTGCCGTATTGTTGGCTATCCTCATAGCTAGCCCACTACTTCCACTTATACCTCTGCATATAGACGAACCAACAACTATAAATGAGGTACTTACCATGATTGAGACGCCATTGATGAATATATCTACTGGGAATACCGAAGGAAGTACACCAGCTATGCAAGAGGATAAAAACGTGACAACGGACCTATGGGTACGATATTGTGCGTACTTTTATATAATAGGTATCGTCGTTTCCTTTGCTATATACGTTTTTCGTTTTTTGTCTTTGTTCCGTCTTTTACTTCGATGTAAGCATATCTCCCACCCTATGGTTCCTAATAATGTTCATCTAATGCTGGGCATGGGTATCAAGCAACCAAGTAGCTGGATGCGCTGGATTATCATTGGGCCAATAGATTTGAAACAAAATGCAGAGCCAGTAATCAAGCATGAACTTGCACACGTAAGGTTGGGGCATTCGTGGGATGTGATTCTCTGCGACCTCACGTGCAGTCTGTTATGGTGTCTACCCTTTGCATGGATGTTGCGTCAAGACCTGGTGGATGTGCATGAATTTCAGGCTGACGAGGCCGTATTGCAAGGAGGAGTAAAGTTGGAGAATTACGAGCATCTATTGGTGCGAAAGGCAATACAAGCACAATATCTGCCCATCATGAACACCCTGCGCCGTGGAGCGGTAAAGAAGCGTTTCGCTATGATGCACAGTGGCCGTTCGTCCAGTTGGTCACGTCTAAAACTATTGTATCTGCTCCCAGCCTTAGCCGCTTCACTATGGGTATCTGCCAAAACGGAAAAATACCAGGTTTATATCAATGACAAACTAGCGATACGAGAAAAAATAGAGAAGCTTGATTCCGCAACAATAAAACATGTAACTGTGAATCACCCTCAAAAAAAGATATTTATAGAGACTATATCGGAACAAATAGATACAGGAGAGCAAATATCTGGAGTAAGACCAGAGGATGTATACTTTGAGGAAGTCGAGCAAATGCCACAATTCCCCGGTGGCGATGCAGCCTTTAAGCAATACATGGCTCATCATATTCGCTTTCCAAAGGTTGCTGCAGAAAGTGGTATAGATGGAACCTTCAAGGTGCAATTCATCGTTGAAACTGATGGTCGCATAACCAATGTACAAGCCATCAATACAACTTTAAGAGATAGTGATGCTGTAGTAAACAAATACGGCACATCTGATCAACATCCATCTCTGGAAGAATACGAAGAGGGCCAGCGTGCTCTGCGCGAATCGGCAGAAGAACTCTTTCGCAGTATGCCGCCTTATGAGCCTGGGCTACATCACGGCAAACCTGTCAGAGTGAAGATGACAAGAACTATCAACTACAGCTCAAAATAAACTAACAGACACATATTAAAAGAGTTAACGCATCCATCTTTTTTAGGTGGAGGGCCTGTACTATACCCTTATTGTAAGGTTACAAAAACAATTCTATTCACAAATAATGCCAATAATAATGTTTATTGGTATTCGATAAAAGACACAGACAATGAACAAGTTTTTTACGACAATGATGGTCCTCATGCTGACGATAGCAGCACAGGGACAGATGCTTACACGAGACAACGAAAAGCTTGATACTTTGTGCCAGACAAAGTTTACGGCAGTGTATCAGTATTCAATCAACACAACCGATGTCGAAAAACAGCCTGTCACCGACTCCATCCGTCTGGCCTTGCAGGTGGGCGATGGCGTGTGGAAGACGTGGACTTACGAACGCTATCTGTTTCAGCAGCAAAGAGACGAGGAGATAGGCGAAGACCACTTTTGGTTCATGCACAATGAGGCGCTGATGCATATCGCCACAACGACGGTTGGCTCCCCCGAAGGCAAGACCATTACGCTCGAATCGATTCCCCCGCTTCAGTATGAGGTAACGGAAGATACAGAAACGCCGACATGGAATATGGTGGAAGGAAGCGACTCTATTTGCGGCTATCTGTGTCAGAAAGCAAGCGGGAAGTTCCGTGGCAAGACATGGAATGTACTTTATGCCGAGGACATTCCCACCACAGCAGGTCCATGGAAATTGCAGGGGCTGCCTGGCTTGATAACATACGCCGCAGATGATAAGGGTATCCATACATTCAAACTTATCGGCATTTATCAGGAAACTGTACCAATCACATATTCCGCTGGTTCGGTGGTCTCAAAGTTCTCTATAGAAGAACGTCGTATGATAAAGACTGTGATACCACACGAGAAAGCCACAAGAGAGCAGATACAGAAACAGAAAAAGAACGTGTTTGGCAATCGTCTGTACCCCAGCAATCCTATGTTTTATATGACTGGTGCAAAAGAAATCCTAAATGTATATCAAAACAGTGGAGACTATCAATTCGTGGGAGGAGTATATGTACCCGATAAGGCTCATCAATATCAACCACTGGAGCAGTAAGCGCAAAATCAAACATGTTTGAGTTTTGCCGAATCGCTACAGCGGAAGACAAAGTCAACATTTAGAAGTAAAATGAAAAAGTAAAATGAAAAAGTATTTAGCAACCATGATGGCCCTAGTGCTGACGATAGCAGCACAGGGGCAAGAAGAGTCTGTTGACACGGCGCAGTTTGTGGCTGTGTACGATTACGAGTGTAGAACACAGAACGAAGAAGAGCAGAATATCACGGACAGAATGCAGATAGTAGTACAAGTAGGTCGAACGGTAACGAAATCGATGCCGTTATCCGCCTATACTTTTAGCAATGAGGCTTCTTCAAAAGAAGATGTAGCAGCACAGTTTCAAGAGGCTCTTATGCACATGCCAACGATATGGAACGACCGATCTATAGGACAGACCACCGTGCGCGAATTTATCTTCCCAAATGAGTATGAGGGCTATGAGCAGACACCCGAAATCATGTGGACTATTACCACCGATACGGTGAGCATAAGCGACTATCTCTGCCAAAAAGCCACGGCCACATTCCGAGGCATTGAATGGTATGTGTATTACACCGAAGAGATTCCCTCGTCGGCAGGGCCATGGCGATTGCGTGGCTTGCCTGGACTGATAATAAAAGCAGAATGCGAGGCGCATACGTTCTGTCTTGCACAATTGAGACAAGAGCCATCACCCATCACAGCCCCAGAGCCGCAACCCAATGTGCAACGGATGAAATACGCAAAGCTACTGAAGCACAAGAACGAGATTTATGGCAACCGCCAATATATTAAGAACCCTACGTATTATGTGCCTAACATCAATGGTAGTATCACGGACATTGCTGTACTCAAACACAAAGGGCAAACACACTTGTTTGCCAATGGTGGTCATCCATTGCTGACGAAAGCGCATGTGTATCAACCTTTGGAAATTAAATAGAACAGAAATGAAGCGACTCCTATTTATCATATTATGCGTGATGCTGACAGTGGCGGCAGCTGCTCAGATACGGGTAACGGGACGTGTGTTGAACCTGCAAAACAAGCCCGTGAGTGACGTGATTGTGAAGATGGTGAGCGGCACGAAGACGCTGGCGTTTACCAGCACGAATGCGAAGGGTGAGTATGCACTGGAATTGAAGAGTGCGACCAGCGGGGAGGTGTCACTACAGTTCACCCACATCAGCTATGAGAAGGAGTCGGAACGATTGACGCTGAAAGAGCGGTTGACCAAAGTGGACATGGTGCTGACTCCAAAGGATATCAATCTGAAGGAGGTAACGGTGAAGGCTCCCCCATTGTTCCAACAGGGCGATACGCTCACATACAATCTAGCATCATTCCTCAGGAAAGGCGATGTGACACTGGAAGACGGACTAAAGAATCTGCCTGGCATAGACATTTCGGATAATGGTGCCATCAGCTATATGGGCAAGAGTATTTCCAACTTCTACATCGGTGGGCTTGATATGCTTGGTGGTCGTTATAACCTTGCCACAAAGAATATCCCTGCCGAATATGCCACTCAGGTGGATATCATGAAGCATCACAAGCATCGCAAAATTGATGCCGACGAAGAGAGTGATGCTGTAGCTATCAATATAAAACTGAGCAAAAAGGCACAATTCAAACCTTTTGGACAACCAGAGTTGGGCATTGGCATTAGAGAAGACGATGTGCTGTATGCCGCTGGTGCTACCGGCATGATGTTTGCTGATAGTTTTCAGTTGATTGCTTCTGCCAAATATGGCAACAACGGCAACTTTGGTCTCCATGATATGGTCAATCACTCCGGTGGCGACAATTTCAGCTCGTTGGCTACCGACAAACTGCCTGCATGGGGACAGGCTGGCAGCAGTGTGGGCGAATCCGTCTATCGCACCAATGCTTATGGCAGTATCAATGGTATACTGAAGATTGATAGTGTGCGCCAGCTCAGGGTCAATGCTGATTATACCTACGAGCGCATGAATAGCAACGCTACTTCTGAGGCGTACTACTATGCTGGAGGCGACAACATTTACATCTCCGAGTCGGTCAATCCTCTTGCCAAGGCTCATCGCCCTATGCTCAACATAAAGTTTGAAAACAATGCCAGCAATCATTATTTCTCCGAAACCTTCAGTGCAAGGGCACAGTTCCTCTCGAATGACTGCCCCACCCTCACACTCTCGGAAGGAGATGATGCTGTATTAAATACTCAACACAGGGATGCTACTGCCATCAATCTGAGCAACAATCTTTGGGCAACAATACGCAAGGGAAAGAAGAAACTATCGTTTACAAGCAACATCAATTTCATTCGTACTCCTGAGGTGCAGATGCTGATGAACGGACGGAACAGCGAGAGCCATCCGAGCTTGCTCGAAGATGGCCGAGTCGTGACGGACGAAGACGAAGTCAACGATATTTCGCAGAGCGGTCAGAGTACTCAGCTCAACACGCGCCATAGTACTTCACTGCAGGTAAAACTTGGTAGCAAATGGAAGATAGACATGCCTATTGACCTCACTGCAAACTACAATTTCATTGAGACAGAACTAGTAAAACCCAGCGTTGACGACCAAAGCCAGCGATTGAGCGGTTGGAAACTTGTTCCTAGCATCAATCCTTCCACCTCATGGACATCGGCTGACAGAAAGTTCTATGCATCCATGGGCATAAAGATGAAAGTCCTGGGCATGAACTATCTTTCACATTACAACGACAAACGAACTGCAATGGCAGAACTGTTTGCCGAGCCACATCTGTCTCTACGCTATACTTTCAGTGCAACATCCGAACTCAAACTCAGCAGTGATTTCAATAATGCTGCTGGCGACATCATGGATCTACTTACCACACCTGTCCAAACGGATTATCGCAACACTGCCACAGCATCGGGAGTCATTGGCAGAAGCCAGAAGTGGAGTACCGACCTCAGATACACCAAGCAAGTACCCCTGAGCTACTTCACCCTTGCAGCAACGGCTAATTACAACCGAGGCAAACGCAATGTCCTCACATCGCGCATAATCAGCCAAACGACTACAGAAAGCACTGCCATATTCCAAGACAGTCATACGCAATCAGCCAACGGTGATATAAACGTATCAAAAAATATTCTGCCTATTTTCACCAAACTCTCTGCCGATGCCAATGTCTCGTGGAGCAGTAGCGAGTACATGATGCAGAACAGCCTTGTCACCTCCTACCGTACGGGCTACGCTTTGCATCTGAAAGCAGAAGTGACACCAGTTCCATGGCTGGAACTTAACATAAATGGCAACTATGGAAAAGATTTCCTGCGCACAGAGTCCGCAAAGGAATCGTCCAATCGTTCGTCCGACAATCTACGCTGTACCGGTTCGCTGGCAGTATTCCCGGTATCTGCTATTGAAATACGCGGTACATATAACTTTCTGCACAATATGCTGGAGCCAGGCAAGTACAAAAACGCTTCAATGCTCTCAGCATCTGTACAGTACAAAACGAAGTGGGCAGTATGGAGGCTCACTGGAGACAACCTGCTCAATGTACGCCGATACACCAGTACCTCATTCATAGATACTGACCATTTCGTGTACAGCACTAACCTCGTTGGCCGCACCGTAATGCTAACATGCAAACTACTTCTGGCAAACAAATCCTCATAACCACTCCCACCCCTCGTCGCTAACCGCATCGTTCATCTGTACTCTATTGATGCGATTATTACTAGGTTGGTTAAATTGGTAGTTTATCAACAAGATTGCACATGATTTAACGTGATTTATTTTCTTGTAGAGTGTGAGCTCATTCACCTTGGATGTTAATTAAATCTTCGCTTGATTAACGACAGATGGACACTGAAGCCGGGGTGCCGCACCTATCATCTTGTTTTCATCTGTAGGCCATCGTGCACAGCTGCGAGTGGCCATCTAGTGAAGAAATGTACTGGTAGCAAAGATAAATCTTGTTTTATCATGTGAAATCAGTTGATAAAATAATCCACGCTATTGACTTCGTCGAATCTATATCCCTCGTGCTGTTAGAAGATTATATTTCACACAGAATTCACGGATTTCTCAGATTATCTTCTTCTCAAGGGGGCATTTTGCGAGTGTGTTTGAACCCACAGAATTTGTCGCAAGCTTCGCTACGACGGCTGGCGCAGTGTTTACGAAAGCATTGGATACTTCTCTGTGGGTTCTACGCGCGAAGCTACGTAATAGTTCCAGCGATAGCGCCACTGTATGGTAAAATCCATGAGTTCTGTGGATTTTGTGTGAGATAATATCTTTATCTGATGTTAATTAATTCATCAACAGATTCAAACAAGATGAAACATGATGCCGTAGTAACCATCCATCCACATCATATTTTCATCCGTAGGCCATCGTGCACAGCTGCGAGTGGCCATCTAGTGAAGAAATGTACTGGTAGCAAAGATAAATCTTGTTTTATCATGTGAAATCAGTTGATAGAATAATCCTCGTCGTTCATCTGTACTCTGTAGAATCGCTCGTCGCTCGTCGTTAATCGTTAATCGTTAATCGCTCTCGCAGGGGTGTAAGCGACTGAAAAACGGGAAAAGGAAGGTGAAAACGGTGGCACCACAGAGAGAAAATAAACCTAAAACAATTTCCAAACTCTTTTGACAAGTCCCCTAGAGCAAAGGGAGGCCAAAAAAACATTTTGACAAGCTCCCTAGAGCAAAGGGAGGCCAAAAAAACATTTTGACAAGCTCACTAGAGCAAAGGGAGGCCAAAAAAACGTTTTGACAAGCTCACTAGAGTAAAGGGAGGTAAAAAAAACGTTTTGACAAGCTCCCTAGAGCAAAAGGAGGCTTTCCCCAACATTTGAAATACTAGTTTAACCAAAAAGTAACATATTCTAACAGCAAGAGCAGTGAGGCACACACCCCACTGCTCTTGCTAGTATTATCTGACATGCAAACTATCTTTTGGTGAAATAGTAGATGGACATACCAATGATAGGAATAACCAATACTACTACAGACCAAAACACTTTCATACTGCTAACCATCTTACTGGATAGAATATCCCTTAAAGTGAAGATATCAGTAAGTAGAATCAGAATGAATAAAACAATTACAATCATAGCTTTAAAATTTTGTTAATTTCGTTATTTCGGTAATCTATCATCAGCGTCATAAGAATTGCAATTTCCTTCCGTTATAGTTGTTTTTCGGTTTACCACGATAAAATGACCTATAGTGTCAAAAAGGAGACCCTTCTCATCGGTAGCTATAGCAATAGAATAAACAACTTTACCATTGTACAACCATTTCAATTTTATCAGATGTAATTTGATGCCTTCTTCTATTGCAGGACGTAATTCCGTATACATATAATCTCTGAATAAATCAAAGTCAATACGAGTCCTAATGGAATCGTACTCTGATTTTTTAGCATCTCCAATCCTATAAATTTCAAAATCATAATCTACATAATTTTGATAAGCGATATAGGTTGTGTCTGCAAAAATCTCATCCAAGCCATCATCTAAATCGGTTAACGATAGAATTTCTTTATCATAGTTATATTCTATTAAAGAAAGTTTTTGGCTAGCATTCCTTGTTTGCTTCCTTAGTACGTTGTCTAATTGTTTTTTCCATGCATTATCTGTTTCTTTGGGTTTTATTCTATTTACCGTACTATCCGAAGTAATTTTGTACGTAATACCAGAATCCACGAAAGTACTCTCAGCCATGCTCAATACACTAGTGAGCAAGGCAATAGCCAATAGAACAAAATGTTTTTTCATAATCATAGGTGTTTATTTATTTCCAATCAAACTTAATCTTCAAGGATGATGTAAAAGTAGATTCCTTATACTTAGACTCAAGGGGGTATCCATAGTACTCTGCTAAGATATAATCCTCACAGCATTCCTGAATCATCGGGATGGATATACGCAAGGTAAAATCATCGTATTTCTCGCTTGGAGCCTCGCAAAAATACAATTTGTAAGATAATTGCAACCATACTTCCTTGATAAAATACTCGTGCATGTTAGTAGGGATAGAATCACCAAAATCGTACAACAGATATGGTTCTGTCACACCCACTGGCAAACAACAACTTGTAGAAGTAATCTTGAGATACTTACTAAGATTTGTACCAGGCTCTTCCCCAAACAATGGTTTATCACAAGTAATAGTGACTTCTCCGTTAACATATGCTGTATACAAATTTGGCCATTGATGATTCCAAGCACCAAAGCCTAGAGTCTTAATTGCATTGTCATAACGATCTTGGATGAACGCAGATTTGGCTAATACATATTCCTTCTGCAATTCATTAATTTTATCATAGTTGCTGGGATTAATTAAAGGTGAACTCTTCGACGAGTGTCTAATATCCAACTCCATCTCTAGTTCTGAATAGCTGGAGATCGTTTCACCATAAAGATTAGGGTACGAATATTGTTTTGTAGTAAGTAGGATTTGAGAAATACGTCCGCCATCTTCAAGCCTTCCCTTAACGTATGGAGGAGGATATGGGCGTACTGTAACCTCTTTTTCACAAGACACGAAACTGCACCCCAATAGAATGCATAATAAGATAGAAAGATAGTGTTTCATAAGAATAATAGATTATAGATTTTGTTTAATATTCTGATGGTGCAAAGGTACGTACAATATGCGTGAAAGCCTAGGCTCTATTTTCTGACATCTTGCAACCAAGTATTATGTCGTAATAACTGAGTTTCATCTAATTTTACTCCTCTAATATTTATAACGTAGAATCAGAAAATGCGTTGCAAAAATACACATAAAAAACGAATTGCTCAATTTATATTATTACACTTTTTACACTGCCCAAAATTATCACAGACAGAATTTTATTGATATATAGTATGATACGACACATTTTACATTTTTTACACTAAAGGGATTGGGATACGAAAAATCCTCAAGCACCTTGCCAGAATTACAGCAATGGTCGCTTGAGGATGTTAATTGAAGCACTCGTCATGTGCTATTTTAATGTAATAAGATGAGCATCTAGTGTCTTTGCTCCAGAAGTACCGAATAATTTCTGATTAATAGAGGACTTGAGGTTGGTTATACGTTGAGAGCTATGACCCAAGAGTATTGATATTTCCGAGGGGATAAAACGAAAACGTATCAAAACACATATTATTATTTCCGTATGGGATAATCCATGAGAGCTATCTGTCACGGTGCTATATAATTTAGGAAAGGCTTTTTGGGCTATATCCAATAACTTATCTAACTCCGTGGCAGTTGCCATCTGCGTGCGAGATGACATATCGTGAAAATGATTAACCAAATCGCATGACAGGAATTCTCGTTCGTCTTCCCATTGCTCCAAGTTCAAAGAGTTACCCTGATACAAGCTCAGTGATTTTTGGAGACTGTGTATTTCTGACTCTTTTTCCTTCAAAAATCTCTCGGAATCCGTTTTGACTAATAGCAATTCCTCTGCTGATTTCTCCAGCTCATGTAACAACAACTGATACTCCTTGTTGGTATCTATTTGTTTTTGTCTTTCTACCTTAAGGCGTTTCTTGTATATAGACCATGCTACAAAAGCAATTGTTATGACGAAAAACATCAGCAAAATCATTGTCACACGAAGATGTGATGCCCTCTGCTCTGCTTTCAGAGCCTGCTCTTGAATCTTTGTATAGTTGTACAGTGATTGAAAACGCAATAAATGCTCTGATGATTTAGTACGAGTGCTAGAATCATTCCACTGACAATACAGATTGGCATATTTAATAACTGAATCTGCTTGATGCTTGTAAGAATAAGCTTCGGATAGTCCTTGGTATGATACTTCCTTCAATGAAAAACGCTCATCTGCATTTTGTGCTCGAGAATCAACTAGTCTCAATAGACGTTGAAACTGTATAATAGCAGAATCTGGTTCTTGAATAAGATTATAATATGCGCCTTTTCTATGGAAGTGAAAAATACTATGTATATTAGAATCAGGAGTGTCTGGTAAGATACCCATCTTATACTCGTATTCGCGCAACAAAGAATCAGCTCCTTTACAATCCTTCTTCTCCAATAAATAGGTTATCTTCATCGGATAGATTAAACCTGGGTCCTCTTGAATACCATGATTCATAATGAATTGCTCAATGCTATCCAAAAGCATAACTGCTTCGTCTTGTCGATAAACAACAAACAGACCACCTGCCCTAGTCCACATTAGGCGAAGAGCAGAGATTGTATCTCCTATTTGCCATGCAAGACGTTCAGCATGAGAGTCTGCCATCTGTTCGTTTTCGAAGGCAGAAACATTCTGATACAATCCTCCCATCTGGCTATAAACACGCATCAGTGTGTGTAGGTCACAGTCATCATCGCTTTCATCAACGGCATCTACCGCCCGGTTCAGGTATTTCAGTGCCGAAAGCGCATCCTCCAAATCACGATACGCACAACCAGCCATATAATTGGCCATCATCTGTTCGTTGGCATTGCCGTGTCGCTCGTAATAGTCCACCAATTCCAGTGCGATGCTATCTGTGGTGAAGTTTACAAAAGCTTTGTTTTGTGCCTGTGCATAGACCAGTTCATAGCGCATCTGCTGAGAACGGGACCATGTAGACTTGTCCTCTCTGATGTTGTCCAGAATGAAAAGGGAAGAGTCGGGATTAGTATTCAATAATTGCTCTGCATTAGAAACAATATGATCCACATCCTTGTTATGCACACAACTGACCTGTAGAACACACAATACTGCAAATACGCATACGGAAAATACCTGTTTCATAAACAACACATAGAATTTGGATATACTTTTCACTACTTATTTACCTATATATATATATATAATATAATACAATTATGTCTATACATTTGTCACGCGACACCAACGAAAACAAAAGACGTTTTCATGATATACGTTTGGCAACAATTTCAAGACGCAAAGGTACACATTATTATCGTGAAAGCCAAGGCATGACACAACATTCTCTTTTCCGCAAGTTGTAAAAATCCTGTTGCTGTATTACCATTGCTAAATTGTTTTTCTTCTTTTCTCTTGCTCAGTTGCTAAAATTGAAATACCTTTGTACGTGGATAATAATAAAATAAAGGTAAAGCAATGATGAACCAAATTAATGACAATATACGCTACATCGGTGTAGATGACCTGGATATTGACTTGTTTGAGAGCCAGTACGTTGTGCCAGAGGGCATGAGCTACAACAGCTGGGTGATAATGGATGAGAAAATTGCCATCATGGACACAGCTGATGCTCGTAAGGGTGATGAGTGGGAGAAGAACCTGGTGGTGGCCTTGGAGGGACGTACACCTGACTACTTGGTGTGCCAACACATGGAGCCCGACCATTCGGCACTAGTTGGCAAGACCATGCTACAATACCCTACTCTCACGCTCGTATGCTCGGCACAGACAGTCAAGATGCTTGCTCATTACTTTGACTATGAGGCGTTTGCCAACCGTGTGATGGTGGTCAAGGAGGGTGACAGCCTTCAGTTGGGTGCTCACACCTTGCACTTTGTTGCTGCTCCCATGGTACACTGGCCAGAGGTGATAATGAGCTACGAATCTAGCGAGAAAATCTTGTTTGCAGCTGATGGCTTTGGCAAATTTGGTGCTCTGTGCAATGAAACTGACGATTGGGCTTGCGAGGCTCGTCGCTACTACTTCAACATCTGTGGTAAATATGGTGTGCAGGTACAGAATGTGCTCAAGAAGGCTGCTAATCTGGATATTCAAACCATCATGCCCTTGCATGGCCCCGTATTGCAGGGTGAGGCCCTAGCAGAGGCTATATGCCTCTACGACCTATGGAGCCGCTATGAGCCCGAATCGGATGGCATACTGGTGGCATATGCTAGCATACATGGCAATACAGCACAGGTGGCAAACAAGTTGGCTGAGATACTGAAAGAGAAGGGTGCCAAGAAGGTGGTAGTGAGCGACCTGAGCCGTGACGATATGGCTGAGGTGATAGAGGATGCCTTCCGCTATCCCAAGATAGTGTGCTGTGCTGCCTCCTATGATGCTGGTGTATTCCCTCCCATGCATGATTTCCTTCATCATCTGCAAATCAAGAACTTCCAGCGCCGCCAATTTGCTCTGGTAGAAAATGGCACTTGGGCTCCCACAGCTGCCAAGGTGATGCGCCAAATGATAGAGGGTATGAAGCAGTGCGAGATAGTAGAACCTACCGTTACCATCTGGGGCAAGCTAAAGGACACTGACCTGCCCAACCTCGAAGCTCTAGCAGAGAAGATGGCTTAAGATAAAGAGACAGAGTACAGAGTACAAATTACAGAGCACAGATGACAGATAATTCTAGAGCCTCCCTGGATTTCCTAGAGTTTCCTCTTGCGTCCTCTTGCTTCCTCTGATTTCCTCTTGCATCCTCTGTCCTCCTAGAAAAAAAAATAAAAGAACTGGAGATGAGGACTATGCGAGCCTCGTATCTCCAGTTCTTTTTTTCAATCAATTATGTGAGTAATAATTGCATTTACATTTTATTGCTGGCGAGCCTTCTGCTGCTCCTCCATCTGCTTCTGCAAAGCCTGAAGGCGTGCTGCCATACCACCCATGTTCTTGGGATCGTTCTTGTGCTTCTCGCGGTATTCCTCTAGCTTAGCAAGCAACTTCTTGTCGTCAGTGGTCTTGCGCAAGTACCACATAATCAAGATGCTGGTAAGACCAGAGAGGAAGTAGTAATAGCACAAACCGCTAGAATAGTTGTTGAACATGAAGAAGAACATCAAGGGCATGATGTACATCATGTACTGCATCATCTTCATCTGCTGTGCCTGCTCGCTAGACATCTGGTCCTTCTGCTGACGCATAGAGATCCAGGTGTTGATGATATTTGTAGCACAGAATAGTACACAGAAGATACTCAAATGGTCACCAATCAACCATAGGTCGGCATCCCAGCTCAATAGTGAATCGTATGCAGAGAGGTCTTCTGCCCACAAGAAACTCTCGCCACGGAGGGCAATAGCATTGGGCACAAAGTTGAAGAGCGCAATCCAGATGGGCATCTGAATCAACATAGGCAAGCAGCCACCCATGGGGCTCACACCATATTCGCGATATATCTGCATCATCTCTGCCTGCTTCTTCATTGCATCCTCGGGCTTGGGATACTTGGCATTCAAAGCATCAATCTTGGGCTTAAGAACTCGCATACGAGCGTTGCTCAAATAGCTCTTCTTGGTGGTAGGATAAACGAATACCTTGACAATAAGAGTGAGCAATAGGATTACCAATCCCATGTTCATACCAAAGCCAGAGAGGAAGTCAAACAAGGGAAGAATCAACCAACGGTTGATGATGCGGAACAAGGGCCAACCGAGGTAAACCAACTTCTCCATCTCCAAATCCTTGTCGGCAGCAATCAGTTTGTCGTGGTCCTTGAGGATGTGAAAGTCGTTAGGACCAATGTACATATTGAGCTCTGTGCTCTCCACACCAGTGGGATCGAAGGCACAGTTCATCTGAGCAGAGTACTTCTTTAGGTCGCCACTACCCTTCTTGCATGCTGTGCTCTTGAGGGTAGCACCATCAAACTGATTGGGAGCAATCAATACGCAGCTGAAGAACTGGTTCTTGAAAGCTACCCACTCAAGGGGCATCTCCATGTTTTCCGACTCATCGCCTGTCTCAGAGAGCTTGTCAGTGTCGCCATTCTTCTCCTTGTAGGTAAGAGATGAGAACTGCTGCTCAAAGTCGAAACCCTTCTCCTGCTGAGCTGCTACATCCTGCCAGTTGATGCTCATGCTATGAGTGCCAGGGTGCAATACATTGCCCATACCAACGGCCTGCATGGTAATCTTCACCAAATAACTATCCTTCACTAGCTGATAGTTGATATCCAAGTGAGATGCCTCGCTGCCAAGGCGCATGGTCACGGTGCTATCAGTACGATTCAGAGCCTGGAAGGTATAGTCGCGTGTGTCTATGTTCAAGTCCTTGCCTGTAAGCACATAGCTGAGGCTATTCAAGTCCTTGCGCAACAGCATCACGTCTTCCTTCTGCTGATTCTTGTACTCGCTCAAACTTGCATGCTGAATACTACCTCCCTTGGTATTCAAAGTAAGATTAAGCAAACCGTTGCTCAACATCACCTCTTCGCTCTGAGCATTGCGTGCTTCAAAGAAAAGCGAGGTGCTGTCCAATGCCATCATGGCCAACTCTTGATTCTTCTTCTCCTGAGCCTTGATAGCTTCTTCAACTTTCTGCGCTTGTGCAATACTATCCTGGCGAGCTATTTCTCTCATCTGAGCAACCTCCTCGGCAGAGGGTTTGCTGTACCAGTTGAAGCCGAAAAGCACCAAAACAATCAGCACAATGCCAATAATTGTGTTCTTATCCATATGTTTGTATTATATTTTTGTCGCAAAACGCGGGCAAAGGTACAAAGAAGCGACCGAAAATGCAAATAATTACTCTCCTAGTGATATAAAAATAATCAGTTGTGGACGTTTAGAGTAGTATTTTCATTGTTTTATCACACTTATATTCGTCTAAAACGAGGAAAATTAAAATAATATCGTACCTTTGCGCTATACTTATTTTATAGGTAAGACTATGCACAAATACATTTTATTTCTTACACTCTTTTTAACAACGATAGGAGCTCTTGCTCAGGAGCAAAGAGATAGTCTTCAGATGGATTCTACAGCTATGGCAGGAGACACCGTAGAAGTAGCAGAAGATAGTATCCAAGTGGCTGAAGATAGCGTCAAAATAGCAGAAGATAGCACCAGAATAGCAGAAGCTGCCGTAGAGCACCCCGTGAAGGATACCATCGTCAGTGACAAGAAAGCTATGGCGCAAACCGTGTCATGGCA
The DNA here is from genome assembly GCA_045613565.1 of Bacteroidaceae bacterium. Classification (GTDB taxonomy): domain Bacteria; phylum Bacteroidota; class Bacteroidia; order Bacteroidales; family Bacteroidaceae; genus Physcousia. The sequence continues at coordinate 24,116 of JAZLBF010000060.1, read as the reverse complement.
ATACAGAGCTGACTCCATCGCTACGGCATATCAGAAGGCTTTCCTCATCTTGCTTCAAAGACGCAATTCCAGATTGGCTAGCCCACCATATCTCAATCAACTGGGTGTATATAGCATGCGCATAGCCATGCCCCCCACCTTCTATGCTTCATCAGTGCTACAGCAATTCAACGCCTCTGATATAGACGATTGTACAGACCCTCAACTCATACGTATGTACATGGTCAACACTGCTTTGGCCAAGATGTATGTGCGCCACCCCGAATTGGTGCAACAAACAGACGAACAGGTGAAGCAATCTGGTACTCTGCGCAACGACGTGCATGGTTCACTGACCACAGAAACCAAACTCTCGGACAAAGTGGTGAATGTCAATCTGGAGTCGAACATGAATGATGGTATGCAATTGGTTACTCGACGTCCCAACTTCTGGAAAATCAATGGTAATGGCTCTCTGCAATTCTCTCAAAACTATTTCTCTGAGAACTGGTTCCAAGGTGGCAATAACAACTACACCATCCTTGCTAAGGGTAGCATAAATATCAAATTTGACAACAAGCAAAATATTAGTTGGGAAAACAGAATCGATGCCGAACTTGGTTATCAAACTACAGGCGACACTGATACTCAGCGAGCAGCACGCCCCACGAGCAACCTACTTCGCTTGACCACAAAGCTTGGTTATAAGGCCTATAAGACACTGTACTATACCACTCAGGTTCAGGCATCTACACAGCTCGTACCTCAGTATCAGACAAACACAGGAACTATTATTTCTAGTTTCCTCTCGCCCATGAATATGACCATCTCCGTGGGTCTTGACTATAAGTTTGCTACGAAGGATAATAAGTTTAGCGGTAGTGTATACGTAGCTCCCTGCTCATACAATATGCGCTACGTTGACAGAAAGTCACTTGCTGGTCGTTATGGTATAGAGAAAGGCCGTCATGCGTACCACAACTTTGGTCCTAGTATCAACATCAATGCAACTTGGAAAATCACTAAAGATATCAGCTGGAGAACTCGCATTTATTGGATTAGTAACATGTCTTACACCAATATCGAATGGGAAAACAATATCAATTTCTCCATCAACAAGTACATGTCTGCACAGATGCAGCTATATCCCAAGTTTGACGATAGTAGTAAATCCTACAAAGGCGATTGCGGATTCCTCATGTTCAAGGAATGGCTTTCTCTGGGTATGAATTATAGTTGGTAAATATATGAAAATCAATACAGCAGAATATCTTATTTCTAGTGCAAAGGTAGAGCAATGCCCCAAAGCCGGTTACCCAGAATATGCATTCATCGGCAGAAGTAATGTGGGCAAAAGCTCGCTCATCAATATGCTTGCCGACAATGCCAAGTTGGCCAAGACATCGTCTATGCCTGGTAAGACCATACTTATCAACCATTTCTTGATAAATCGTCCCATGGAAGGCAAACAACCTAATGCCGCAGATGCACCATGGTACTTGGTAGACCTCCCTGGCTATGGCTATGCCAAGCGCAGTAAGAAGGCACAAGAGGAGTTTGAGCACATGATTAGCTCCTATATCCTTGAGCGCGAGCAGATGACACTACTATTCATACTCGTAGACGTACGCCTTGAACCTCAGAAGATTGACCTAGAATTCATCGAATGGTTGGGTGAGAATGGTGTCCCCTTTGCCATCGTCTTCACCAAGGCAGACAAGGTAAGCAAGGGACGTCTAGGCGGAAATGTACAGCATTATCTCAAGGTTCTCTCACAACAATGGGAAGAACTCCCACCCTATTTCGTCACCAGTAGCGAAACTGGCAAAGGTCGTGAAGAATTACTCCAATACATTGGCGAAATCAATACATCAGTAGCCAACCAAGAGGGATAATTTCATAAAGAAAATCTCGAAGAAATATAGAAGGAAACCCCTGGGAACACAAACCTAGTGGGATAATTCCTCTAATACTTTTTCCTTCGCCAAAACATATATTCCAAGCACAGAAAATGCTCTCCCGCATAGGAAACATTCAAAAAAGTGCTTGGAATATCTTTTTTCACCACAGAAACACGTAAGCAAAACCTTGAATATCCTCTCCCCCACTCTCACTATACCAGTAAAATAAAATATAGGGCCGCTTCACAGCGCCCCTATACCATCCTTTAGGTATTAGTTTGTTTAAGGTAAAAAGATTGTTTTCAGGATAACTGTAGCAAAGGTATCACTATTTTTTCATCGCTACAAGTATTTATTACATGTTAAAAAACATAAAAATGATATTTTAGCATTTCTATGGCTGGTCGTTCGATAAATTTACCAGAAACAAGGCCACAACGCTGGCATGCGAGCTTGATTTCGTGAGAGAAATTATTAGCAACTCCTCCTACAAAGTTGATAGGTAAATCTGGTCGATTGTAAGGAACTACATTTCTATGCAAGAATCTACAAAACTCCTCTACCACCATTTCTCTAACGCCCTCCTTGTCTAGATTACGCTTGATAAAGGGGACAAACGATGCAAGATATTTATTGGCCAAAGGCTTGCGATACACATTATTTATTATATCAGCTGTGCTAAGAGAGTATTCCTCAGAAAACTGATTCCAAAGATAGCGCAAATCTCCCTTGAGCATTTCTGAAATGAGAAGTTTACCCAATACAGCACCACTACCCTCGTCTCCCAGGATATATCCCATCGGAGAAGTATTGCTCACAATCTCTCCATCCTTGCAATAGCAGGAATTACTACCAGTTCCCAATATGCATGCAATGCCTTCCGACTTAGCACAAAGAGCACGAGCAGCACCCAGCAAATCGCTATAAACACGTATCTCTGCGTGCGTGAACTGTTGCTTCAGTGCGTTTAACACACTAGCGGAGAAGGGGTCAATGCATCCAGCTCCATAGAAATGAATTTCCGTAATGCTATCCACCTCTATCTGCTGAGCATACAATGATGGCATCAACTCTGTGCTCACTATCCTAGAAATTTCTTCCTCGGAGTCGCGCACAGGATTGATGCCATTAGTAGTAACAGTTAGTTGCTCAGTAATCCACTCTGTCTTGGTGGAACCACTATCTGCTACAAGTATCATAAGAATGTGTTAGAAAGCAAATATTAGTTTGCATTATCAGTAGCAGGAGCTGCATCTACAGCGGGAGCTGTTTCAACAGCAGGAAGAGAAGGAAGCTCAGTAGCAGGCTGTTCCAACTGCAATACGCTGTTCACTGTCTCTGTGCTTGTCAAGAAGACTGTGCTGAGGACGCTCAATACAACCATCACACCAGCAAGTGTCCATGTGATTTTCTCAATAATGTTTGTGGTCTTAGGTGCACCCAAAAGGCTATTGCCGCTTGCATAATCAGCTGCCAAACCACCACCTTTGCTTTCCTGGATAACTACGATTGTGCACATTAGCACGCTAGCCAAGACAATAAGAATTACAATAATTGTGTACATATTATGATTGTTGATTTATGATTAATTTCTCTAAAAAGCGAATTTGGTCTGCAAAGTAACGATTTTTTTTCGGATATTTCAAGGAAATGCGACGAATTATTTCTACGGCTTTGTCATATTTGCCTTGTTTGATGTAAATTCGGGCCATTGCTTCGGTCAAAGCGCCTGTTTCCACCTCTTTTTCTGGTTCAATTGGCCCTGATGATATTTCTTCTGACTCAAGGTCTTCAAAGTCGAAACGACCATTGTTCTTGGTAAGGAAATTATCAATGTAATCCTCACCTGCCATTCGAGGAACTGGTTGTGTGGTAGGCCCTGTTTCTATCTGCATCAGATAAGCCATATAATCCACCGTAGCATCTACGATACGAGGAGTATTGAGATTTTGCTGAGGAATGCTATCCAAGAAGTTATCGATAAGAACCGTAGTACACTTTGATTCAAGATTCTCCTGCTCTGCCTTGGATGCTCTCTTTGATGGCGAATCAGGGATAAGCGAAGGAGCCTGAAACAATTGAAAAAGAGTCTGACGAGAGGGAACGTATATAGCAGCCTTGCGAAGTTGTTCGTCAAAGCTAGGGTCATGCCTCTGATAGAGTATGCGCAAAAGCAAAATGCGTGCAGCATGATAATATGGATATTTATCTACCACACTCCTTAGATGCTCCAAGGATTGATTATCTAAGCTCTCTGGCTGGCGTATATAGTCAATAACCTGTTTTCCCATATCTGGCTATTTGTGGCTCTCTGATTTACTTTTGTGCGTTGTACTACCAATTAGCTACCGTTGCATTGAAGATTTGCTCGGTAATGTCCTTACACATCTCCGTTACGAGTTCTTCCTGCACGTTGACCAACTGTTGTGTAGCATCGTATGTTGCCGTAGCAGAAAATTTCTGTTCAAAGTCGTCAGAATGCTTATTATTGTTGGTAAATCTCACATTTACAGTCATTTTCAACTGCACCTGATTAGAGTAACCGCTATTAGAAATACCTTTGTTAAATTGGTCAAAACCAACAATTTCTCCTTCCAAGACAAGGTCACCATTCTTCTTTACCTGCTTTAACTTTGTTTGTGAGGCAAAGAGGTCGGTCAGTTTGTTTTGAAAGATACCCTGCATAGGAGCCCAAACGTATGTACTACGTATGGGGAAGTTGCCTATCTGAATACTTTTAGTCTTAGTATAGTCAATACTAGCACCATTAAATTTGTAGTTGATAGTACATGAGGTGCATAGCAAAAGGCTAGACAAACATAGAGTTAAAGCAAGCACTCGTGCAGATACCTTATTATATATAGTTGCAAGTATGTTGTTACTCAATGTCATAATCCTTTATTCTTCTGTATAGTGTTCGTTCGCTTATTCCTAGCATCTTTGCCGCTAACTTCTTTCTATTTTTGCTTTTATGCAAGGCTCGAATTATATTTTGCTTCTCCTGGTCAACGATATTCAGATTGGATTCCTCTTTGAGGATTTCTATTTCGTCATATTCATTGCTTGAAGGCATCGGAGGAACTATTACTTCGGGCGAGCTAGCTGGCTGTATATCAACACTTGGTGCCGTTTGTACATAGGTAGTTGCTGGGATGTATTCCTCTGGCACTATTGTACGCCCCGTAGTGCTAAAGTCTTCCAATTGGAGAGGAGCTGATGGAGCATTACGCTCGGACAAGATGATGCTCTTCAATTCGTCCACCTCAGCACGTAGTTTCAGCACCGCATTTGCCAACCAATTGATTTCATTCGCCCAATCACGTCCCGATTCCTCACTACCTTGCCTATTTGTGGGTTGGATAGCATATTTCTCGCCCTGCCCAGCAATGATACCATATCGTGCAAGCACATCGGAGTTTATCTGAGCTCCCTGCTCTAAGATACTTATCTGCTCCACTACATTCTTCAATTGGCGCACATTGCCTGGCCATTTATACGACATTACCGTCTGCTCACCATCAGCACTCAATCTTACGGGCTCTGGGATGTGGTATTTATTGGCCGTATTCATTGCAAAGAGCTTGAATAGCAACACAGCATCATAACCTCTATCTCTCAGTGGAGGCATCATTATGTTGATAGAGCACAAACGATAATAGAGGTCCTCACGGAATCTTCCTTCCTTGATGGCCTTGGGGATATCCACATTGGTGGCCGCTACTATTCTCACATTTGTGCGACGAGGAGTATCACTACCCACTCTGATGTATTCGCCCGTTTCAAGTACGCGCAAAAGTCTTGCCTGAGTGGTCATTGGTAGCTCACCTACTTCGTCCAAGAACAAAGTACCACCATCTGCCGCGCCAAAATATCCGTCACGCTCGCCAATAGCGCCTGTATACGAACCTCTCTCGTGTCCAAACAATTCAGAATCAATGGTTCCCTCAGGTATGCTACCACAGTTGATGGCGATGTATTTCTTGTTCTTGCGCAAACTACAATCGTGTATCACACGAGGTATGATTTCCTTACCCACACCACTTTCTCCCTGAATGAGTACACTCAAGTCAGTCTTTGCCACTTGAATAGCTGTATCAAGTGCCAAAATCAGCTTCTCATCGCGACCAACGATGCCGTAGCGAGTTTTTATGTCTTGGATATGTTCAGGTATCATAATGAGGGTGCAAAGGTATAATAAAAATTTTAAAATCTAGTTTGCCTCATCTGAAAATATTGGCCTAATATTCTCTGATTTCTCTTAACACTGCTTGAAAGAAGGTAAAATCTGATGGCAGAGTCAATTTGAAATTAATCATTTCACCCTCAGCGATGTGCAAGGGCACATGCCCCAATTCATTGGCCAGGGTGAATATCGATTGAGAGTATCTTATACCCCTTTCTTCACACTCCTGCATCATTTCTTCCAATTCCTTTAGCAAGAAGGTATGCGGAGTTTGTGCACGCAACAGATTCTCTCGAGGTATGTATTCATGCGAGTTAATTTCGGTGTCGCTACTAGCCGTCTGATTGGCAATCACCATATAGCTCTCTTGACTCGCAAGAGCCGTGATAGCATTACCACGAGATAGACAAACAGCTATGTTTCTGCTAATTACATCTTGAGACACTAGGGGGCGAACAGCATCGTGTATTAGCACCACGGTATTCTTATCCTCCTTTTCACAAAGATATTGTATACCATTCTTGGCAGACATAAAGCTATTTTCTCCAGCATTGACACAAGCGGCAAATTTGCTTATTTCAGCCTTTTCTGCCTGTTGTCTTACCTCGTCATGCCACTCAGGACTTGTCACCACGTATATAGCACTGATAAGTTGATGCTGCTGAAATGCAAGCATTGTGTGCTGAAGAACGGTCAATCCGTCTACAACAACAAACTGCTTGGGGATGGAAAGCTTCATACGGCTTCCCACACCTCCTGCTAATATCAATGCTATACTTTTATTCATCCTATGTGTATTGTTCGGTAATTCTCTTGCAGAGATTCTCGTGACGTCTAATCATATAAAATCTAAGTGCTTCAAGCACAACAGATTCAAATACGAAATACATCCAAGGCACTCCAAAACCAGTACTCAAGAAAAGTACTCCAACTCTAGTGTCAAAGTTCAGTATGTTTGTAATTGGCATCAAAGGGCGACTATGCTTGCAAAAGTCCTCTTGCACCTCCTTGGGCAGATGCTCACCATATTTCTCTTCCAACCTCTGCTTCATTACATGGAAGGCCTTTACCTGATTCTCTTGAGAACCAGTATATCTAGCGTAGAAATATAGGTATAGCTTATTAAACCAATCCTTGCTCATCCACTTCAGTTGGCTCATCTCCTCCTTGATTTTTATCGAGGAATCTAACTCTGCCTTGTTCTTACCCAACAGGTAGTACATATGGATGTTGCGATAATAATCACCTACAGCACATTGGCGTCCATGGCATCTAAAGCCCGACCATGCGCCCAACAACCATATCCATATACCCCACTTAACTTCTGTAAAGGGGATATACTGCCCCTGCATCCTAAGCACAAGGAACAGGTATATGGAGAAGAACCACACGTCGCCACAAAACCCATCCAGAATGCGTCCTATCAATGTGCGCTTGTTGGTCATTCTAGCCAATTGCCCATCCGCACAATCATACCAGTTGGCCCATATGAGCAATCCCATGCCTATGAGATTCTGCTCTAATTCTGTGCTATAGAAAAACCAACCACTAGCCGCACCAATGACAATACTCATCAGTGTGACAGCAATGGGATGAACGCCCAACCATCTGAAAAGACATGCCCAGAGATACCCTGGAGTTCTAGTCACATACAATTCAAATGGGCCTTCTGTGTCCTTGCTTTTTAGTGTAGCCTTTACATTATCTATCAGACTCATTTAGTGCTTCTTATTATCGTCTTTCTTATCAACAAATAGTTTTGGTAGAGGATTCTTGTGAGCTTCGTCATATCGCTCTCTTGCATTCAAGATATCCTTTGCCAAATATATGCTTTCGTGGAAGGACTCTGCCGAAAAAGGACTAGTGCAAACTAATTCACGTCCAGTGGTATAAGCCACGCCATTGCCATGACTGAGTTCAAGAAAATCCTTCAATCCCTGCTCTCTATCGTTGACTAGCACCACATCGTAAGCCTTGTAGTTAGCAGCATCTAGGATGGGAGTGATACGAGGTATGTCTATATCGAAATCTCTCTTCATAGCACTGCATAGCATCTCCATCTGGCCCTCAAAGTCTGCATCCTCGTTGGTGAATGCCATTCTCAGGTTGCCCCAAACTATCATATCCAAACCCTCTAAGCTTGCAGGGTTGAGTTTGGGCTCATCCTTAGCAGGCACTACCATGATAGCATCAGTATTGCCATCATCCCAATCGTTGAGTGCCTCATCGATAGCATCTTCGCCTGTGCTGGTATAAGTTTTTTTGGCGCATATTTCGTCCAAGAGGATTTCCTCAAAGGTAGAATTGATAAGTTCCAATCCCTCTTGGTCAAAATGTGTGATACCTATTCTTAGTATATTCATATCGTGTATTACTTGTCTTGAGTATGTGATTTTCTATGGTTAAATGATTTATTGCCTTCGTATTACTTCTGAGCCACGCTATCCGTCTGCTCCTCTTCTATACCAGGGGTAATTTCTGCGAAATACTGTTCCTCGGGCAATTTCAGAGTGTAAAGCGAGCCTTCCAAACGACGAATGAGACCTCGCTTCATCTTCTCAGGAGCATACACAAAGCCTTCTATCACCACCACCCTATTGGCTTCGGTGTCCACTCTATGATGACTCACGTAAGGTCCGCCCATGCAATCATTTTCCATGTACCAGAGGCCGCGCATCTCCATGGCATACTTAGAGTGCACCACGATGGGCTTCACCACTGTGCACAAGGTATCTGTCTTCATAAACATATTGGGCTTCTCACCTGGGATATTAGCCTTCATGGCAGAGTCGCGCTTGTGCACCAAGTATTCCTTATTAAAGATATGAGGTCCTTCGTAGGGGAAGGAATACATCACCATGCTCATCATGCCACTAGCCGTATTATTGGATGTCCAAAGGAAGTTTTCACCTTTTTTATATGAAGTCAGTTCCTTGGGAGCGTGTACCTCACATTGGAAAATGGATTTTGCTAGGTCAAAAGTGACTTTCGAGTTCTCCTTCTTCAATTCCTGCACCAATCTGTTCATTTCCATCTTTGTCAAGAAGTCTACGATGTTTTGTCTGTTCTTGACACAAAACTCTCTAAACTCCTCATTCGAAGGCGAGTTGATGGTAAGAACGATTTGTTCCATAGCATACTTGTTGCGAGTAAACTTCATCCTCGTTCTTGTGTATTGTGTGCGGTCAATGTTGACAATGATAATATTTCTGAAGATGTTCAGCATTCTATCAAAGTTCTTTCTCTCCGTCTGAGATATACGGAAAGAGCGCTCGCTCTGAGGGAGCATAGGCACATCAGTATCCAATATATCAAAGAGAGCTCTACCATGGGGGGCATTCCACTCCACAGAGTCCATCACCACCAACACCTCGTAGGGGCGACCACTAGCCGTGGGCAAAAAGTCGGAGCGCTCACAACTGGTCAACATCACACCCATCAATAGGGCAAGACAGAAAAGTATATGTTTCATAACAACTTATGTTTGTGTAGTTTGTGTATGTTTGTGTAAATTATTCCTGTTTCGACTGAATATGCTTTGTATTCAACAATCCGCACGCCGCCCAGATGTCCTGTCCTCTGGAAGCTCGTATGGTGGTGGTCACACCATGTTGTGTCAGATAGTCGCGCAACCATACCATCGTCTGCTCATTGCTATTGCGATAGGGAGAATCAGGTATCTCGTGAAATCTTATCAGATTGACACGACACTCCATAGGGCTCAGCAATCGCACCAACTCCTTGGCATGTCTGGGGGTATCATTCATACCGCCAAAGACGATGTACTCAAATGAGAGGCGGCGCTGGTGTGTCCAATCTCTCTCTGCCAAAAGAGGTAAAAACTCCTCCAGCGAGAAAGCATTCTCGGCGGGCATCATCTCCTTGCGCTCATTGGCAAAGGGATTGTGAAGCGATACGGCTAGATGGCAAGGGCTCTCGTCCAGGAATCTGAGCATACCCTTCTTCACTCCTACCGTGCTCACCGTGATGCGTTTGGGGCTCCATGCCCATCCATCGGGGTGCATCAGCAATTCGGTTACTTTCAGCACAGTATCCAGATTATCAAAGGGTTCTCCCTGACCCATAAACACTATATTGGTCAACTTATCCCTCTCGGGCAAGGCATATATCTGATTGAGGATATCCGTGGGGGTAAGATGCCCCTGAAAACCCTGTCGGCCAGTCATGCAGAACTTACATCCCATGCGGCATCCAACCTGGCAACTGACACATAGCGTACCTCTCTCCTTATCAGGGATAAACACACTCTCTACCGTATCTCCTGACAAAGTAGGAAACAAGTACTTCACCGTGCCATCCACACTGCGCTTTGTCTCCACGGGAGGCATGATACCCACACTATAGCTCTCTGCCAAGAGGGTGCGAGCCTTCTGAGATATATTTGTCATCTCCTGGATATCCTGAGCATGCTTTTGATATATCCAAGCAAACATTTGCTTGGCTGCAAAAGCTGGGAGATTGACACTCTGTGCCACCTCTTTTAGCTCCTGAATGCTCATTCCCAAGAGTGGTATTGTCGTTTTCTTATTCATAATCGTAGGCAAAGGTACACCATTTTCCTAGAATATCAAAATTTTCTTGGTCGTTATAAATTAATTTAGTAACTTTGCAAGCGGAAAGATTTAACCTAAATTACAATTTAACAATTAATTTTACAAAGACATGAAACTGAAAAGCTTTCTGACTCTTGTTCTTGCAGCCCTCACAGTGGTTGTAAGTGCTCAATCTCTTTCTCCCAGCACTAAGTGGCATTGGGACAAAGGTACTATCGTAGTGGAGACTCCCGAGCGTCCTGCTGGTCAGCAGCATGCTATTGGTTTGACAGCTCCCAAGTTGGAGACCGTTCGCGTAGCGTTCGTTGGTCTTGGTATGCGTGGCCCCTGGGCCGTAATGCGTTTCTGCCACATCCCCGGTGTGGAAATCGTTGCATTGTGCGACTACGAGGCAGAGCGCGCTGAGAAGTGTCAGGACTACCTCCGCAAGGCTGGTTTGAAGCCCGCTGACATCTACTCTGGCGAGAAGGGTTATGAGGAACTTTGCAAGCGTGATGACATCGACCTAGTGTACATCGCTACCGACTGGAATCACCACTATCCCGTAGCTAAGTTCGCTATGGAGAATGGTAAGCACACTGCTATCGAGGTGCCCAGCGCAATGAACCTTGAGCAGTGCTGGAGCCTAATCGACCTTTCTGAGAAGACTCGTCTACATTGCTTCATTCTTGAGAACTGCTGCTATGACTACTACGAGATGAACGCTCTTGCTATGGCTCAGGATGGTGTCTTCGGTGAGATTATCCGCGCTGAGGGTGCTTACATCCACGCTTTGGACGGTTTCTGGGGTCAGTACTGGAAGGATCCTGCTGACAACGACAAGGACAACCTACACTGGCGTTTGAAGTACAACCAGGAGAACCGTGGTGACGTTTACGCTACTCACGGCCTTGGCCCCGTTGCTCAGTGCATGGACATTCACCGTGGTGACCGCTTCACTACTCTTATTGCTATGGATACCGAGAGCTTCTTCGGTAAGGACTTCGTAGAGAAGAAGACTGGCAAGGAGTGCAAGGAGTTCCGCAATGGTGACCACACTACTACACTTATGCGTACCGCTAAGGGTAAGGTAGTTGAGATTCAGCACAACGTAATGACTCCCCAGCCCTACAACCGTTTGTTCAAGCTTACCGGTACTAAGGGTTATGCTACAAAGTACCCCACCGAGGAGTTCGCTCTTTCTGGTGACGCTCTTAAGGGCACTGGCGAGGTTCAGATGGACAACCTAAACGCACACAGCTTCATGAACGCTAAGCAGAAGGCTGCTCTTATGAAGAAGTACTACCACCCCATCCTTACCAAGTATGGTGAGAAGGGTCGTGAGATGGGTCACGGCGGTATGGACTACATCATGGACGCTCGTTTGGTATACTGCTTGCAGAATGGTCTACCCCTTGACATGGACGTATATGACATGGCTGAGTGGTGTTCACTTGCTGAGCTAGGTGCTATCTCTATGGACAACAACTGTGCAGCTGTTACCTTCCCCGACTTCACTCGTGGTCACTGGAACATGGTAAAGGGTTACAAGCACGCTTACGCTCCTGCTGACGAGGAGGCTAAGACCGAGGCTGCTGCTGAGGCTTACACCGCTGCTCAGAAGAAGGCTACTGCTGACTTCAAGCTTTGGGACCTTTACGATGCTATCAAGACAGCTAAGAACCCCAAGTCTGCTCAGAAGAAGTACGACGCTGCTGTTGTTAAGGCTGAAAAGGCTATGGCAAAGCAGTTGGCTACTAAGTAATAGACAGTAAAGTACAAACGTACAAATAATAATAATGTGGCGGCAACCTAGTGCAATACTAAGTTGCCGCCATCCGTAATCCTTAATTAAATAAAATGAAAAACAATATTAGCACCCTACTAGCAGGTATTGCCCTAGTGTTGTCTATACTCAGCCCCACTGAGTGTAAGGCACACACCAGCAACGCCGAGTATGCCACATACGCAATAGCCAAGAAAGACTCGGTGCATAGCTTCGTAGACAAATTGCCAGAATTCCCTGGTGGTATGCAAGCGATGATTAAGTTCTTGCAAAGCGAAATCAAGTACCCCAAGGCATGCTTAGAGCAAAAGCAAGAAGGTAGAGCCCTAGTGAACTTTGTGGTCAACAAGAAAGGCAAGCTAAAAAAGATTAAGGTTCTGAAAAGTGCTGGCCATGAATTGCTAGACAAGGAAGCCATCCGTGCCGTAAAGCAAATGCCCAAGTGGATTCCTGGTGAGCACGAAGGCAAGGTTGTAAACGTACAAATGACACTCCCCGTATCATTCAAGTTGAGGAAATAAGCGGATGAGCCTTTAGCATAGAGCGAAAAATAACGGAGTACTCTGAGTAATCTGAGCAATCAGGCTATTCAGAGTACTTTTATTTATAGCCGAGTGAGTGACTCGCCGAGCAGTTAAAATCTCTAAAAACGTGCCCTTTGTAAAACATTAAAAAAATGAGACTTTGCATTTGGATGGCCATACCTGGAGCTGATAGGTCACCAGGGGTGGCATTCATGAGACCTATTTGGTTGATTACCTTGCCGGGGATGATTAGGTGATTGCCTTTAATCTTCACCCTCGAGGTAATATCCACTGGAGTGTCACTGGCCAGGTCTTGTGCTATGACCTTCAGTTTCCTTGGCAAGGGAGATGGATAACTGATCGTGACCTGCTCAAAGTAGCCAAAAATGCCTACGGGCGAAGTGTAGTCTTGCCCCTGAATACTGACGGATGCAGGGTGGCTGATATATTGACGTCCTAAAATCAACCAGGTACTAATCATCCAAAATGATGTTTTTTGGTATAAAATATAGGTAAGTGTGTCTTAGTAAGAAGTATTTTTTATACTTTTGCACGCGATATAGTTGCAGATTCCTGTTTTAGATGGGGCAACTAGCATGAATACGTACAGAATTAACATTAAAAACATAAGATAGAATGAACAAACTTTTAACTACTAGTATTGTGGCTCTATCACTAGCAGCTTGTGCACCCACAGAGGATGGCAGCAAGGAGGCTATGGGTATAGATAGAGTGAGTGAGTTTTCTGACTCGTCGCATCAGTTCACCCCCGAGGTGATGTGGCAAATGGGTCGTATTGGAGGTTATCATCTCTCTGCTGATGCTGAAAAGGCGGTGTGGGGCGTAACCTACTACAGCGTGGAGAAGAACAAGAGCCGTTCGGTAATCTACTCTGGTACTCCTGGCAAGGAAGAGACCCCTGTGGCACTAACCTCTAAGGCAACCTCTGAGTATGCACCCTCGTTTATCCCTGGCACTGACAAGGTGGCTTATCTTGCCCTCGACGGCAATGGCACTATGCAGCTATGGATGATGGAGTTGGATGGTAGCAATAGAAAGCAGATTAGCTTTGAGGAAAATGGCGTGGATGATTACCTCTTCTCGCCCTGTGCATCAAAGGTGCTATTGGTAAAGACCGTTGTTCATGAGAGTAGCGTGCAGAAGAACCCAAAGGACCTAGGCTTGACCACAGGCATCGTAGCCAACGACCTGATGTACAAGCATTGGGACCATTATACCAAGTCGGCTCCTCATCCCTTTGTGGCTAATTTCGATGGCGAGAAGGTGTCTGAGAGCAAGGACCTGCTAGAAGGCGAACCCTATGAGAGCCCCATGCTACCCTTCGGTGGTGTAGAGCAATTGGCATGGAGCCCCGATGGCAAGCAGATTGCTTACACTTGTCGTAAGTTGGCTGGCCTAGACTATGCCATCAGCACCGATAGCGACATATACCTGTATGACCTAGAGTCGGACCAGGTGAAGAACCTCTGCAAGCCCGAGGGCTATGTACGCCCCGCATGCGACCCTACACGTTCGCTAAAGAATCAGGCCGTAAATCAGTTTGAGGAGGATGTAAATGCTGGTTATGACCAGAATCCTCAGTTCTCGCCCGATGGCAACTATGTAGCATGGAGCAGCATGGAGCGTGATGGTTACGAGAGCGACCGCACTCGCCTATGTATCTATGAATTGAACACCGGCAAGAAGAGCTACATAACAGAGAACTTTGAGAGTGGTGTGAACGAATTTGCTTGGGCCGAGGACAACAATACCCTTTACTTCTCCGGTGTATGGCATGGCAAGACCAACCTATACTCTACCAACCTACAGGGCGAAGTGCGCCAGATTACCAACGAAGAGGCTGACTTTGTATTGCTAGGCATTCATCCCAATGGCGAACAACTTTTGGCTAAGCGTCATTCTATGAGCCGTGCCGACGAAGTCTTCCTCGTGAACATTGCCAATGGAGAGACAAATCAGTTGACAGCTGAAAACGAACCCTTCTATGCTCGCTTTGAGTTTGGTCAGGTCAAGGAGCGCTGGATAGAAACTACCGACAAGAAGCAGATGCATGCTTGGGTAATCTTGCCTCCCAACTTTGACCCTGCCAAGAAATACCCCACCCTACTCTTCTGTGAAGGCGGTCCTCAGTCGCCCGTAAGCCAATTCTGGAGTTTCCGCTGGAACTTCCAGGTAATGGCCAATCAGGGTTATGTAGTCATTGCTCCTAACCGTCGTGGCTTGCCAGGCTTTGGCATGGAGTGGTTGGAGCAAATCAGTGGCGACTACTCTGGTCAGTGCATGAAGGACTACTTGTCAGCTATCGACGACATCTGCAAGGAGCCATGGGTAGATAGCGACCGCTTGGGTGCCGTGGGTGCAAGCTTTGGTGGATATAGCGTATATTGGTTGGCAGGCAATCACAACAAGCGCTTCAAGGCCTTCATTGCTCACGATGGTATCTTCAATACTCAGCAACAATACATGGAGACCGAAGAACTATGGTTCCCCAACTGGGATATGGGTCAGGCTCCCTGGTACAAAGACGCTCAGGGCAAGCGCGCAAAGGTATTCGAAACCTCTCCCCACCTGTATGTAGACCGTTGGGATACTCCCATCCTCTGCATCCATGGTCAGAAGGATTTCCGCATCGAATACACCCAGGCAGAGAGTGCCTTCACCGCAGCTCGCCTACGTGGTATACCCGCTCAGCTATTACTCTTCCCCGACGAGAATCACTGGGTGCTAAAACCCCAAAACGGCATCCTATGGCAACGCACCTTCTTCAGCTGGCTGGATAAGTGGCTAAAGGCTGAGTAATTCCATTTATTCTTAATAGTGAATCTAGTCAATCTAGAAATACTAGAATATCTAGAACTCCGTAAATCCCCAAAATCAACTAACACAAAACATAAATGACATCACAACTGACAAAAACTCTCCGCGATTCGAAGGCTGCTCGCTGGACGGCCCTCATCATCGTCAGCTTCACAATGATGTGGGGCTACTTCTTGACCGACGCTATGTCGCCACTGATGGATATGCTAGGCATCTCTATCGAACAGGGCGGTATGGGTTGGAGTGCCAGCGATTTTGGCAACTTCAACTGGGCCTACATGTGGTTTAACGTATTCTTCTTCATGCTGCTCTTTGGCGGTATCATCCTAGACAAGATTGGCGTGCGCCTGACAGGTATCATGACCTGCTTGTTTATGGTAGTGGGTGCAGGTATCAAGTACTATGCCGTGGAATATATCGAGCCAGGTGGTGAAACTATCATCCTGGGCTTGAACAAGCAGGTATTGGTAGCATGCTTGGGATATGCTATCTTTGCCGTAGGTACTGAGAACTGTGGTATCACCGTTACCAAGATTATTGCACGATGGTTCCAAGGCTACGAAACAGCTTTGGCAATGGGCATACAGGTAGCCGTAGCACGTTTGGGTACAGCTTTGGCATTGGCCGTAAGTCCCATATTGGCTAAGAACTTTGAGGTATCAACTCCACTATTGTTGGCATTGGTGCTATTGGTAGTAGGCCTATTGGCATACTTGGTATTCTGCGTAATGGATAGTCGCTTGGACAAGCAGGAAGGTGCCTTTGTATCTAGCGAGGCTGACGACGAGACATTCAAGTTGGAAGACCTCAGCATCATCCTCATGAACAAGGGTTTCTGGCTAATAGCATTGCTTTGCCTCTGCTTCTACTCTGCCGTATTCCCCTTCTTGAAGTACGCTACATCGTTGATGATTAACAAATACAATGTGGACCCCACTTTGGCTGGTTTCCTACCCTCTATCCTACCCTTTGGCAATCTATTGATGACTCCCATCTTTGGTGGCATCTACGACAAGTACGGTAAGGGTGCTACCATCATGGTGATTGGTTCTATATTGCTCATCTTGGTACACCTATTGTTTGCTATGCCATTGCTCAACTACTGGTGGTTTGCTGCTATCATCATGATTCTGCTTGGTGTAGCCTTCTCTTTGGTGCCCAGTGCTATGTGGCCCTCAGTACCTAAGATTATCCCCTTGCGCTTGCTAGGTTCGGCATATGCTCTAATCTTCTGGGTGCAGAATATTGGTTTGGGTGGTGTGCCCTTGCTGATTGGTAACGTATTGAGCAAATATTGCATCGTAGGTACCGTGGTGCGTGATGGCAACGAGGTGCTTCAGTACGACTATACCATCCCCATGCTCATCTTTGCTGCATTTGGTGTCGTTGCACTTGCACTTGCACTATGGCTAAAGTCTGAAGATGGCAAGAAGGGCTACGGTCTTGAAAAGCCAAACATTGCAAAATAAGAGATTTGCACTAGGCTTCACAATACACACAGGGATGCGTCCACAAGATGAATGGGCGCATCCTTTTTTTATATAAATATTATGTGTGGGTGATAGTTTTGATGGAGTAGAGGCCTCTATTCCTATGCAAACACTAGAAAAAATACTAAAAAACTTTGGCAATCAAAAATATATTCATACCTTCGCACCGCTGGCCGCTTGTTTGGCTAGCAAAACATAATATTTTCATAAACATATTTTAAAAGTTATGCAGCATCTTTCAACTTTCTTGGCAGAAGAGTGGGCACCACCTGGTGCTAGGTGGATGTAGTGCATAATGGTATCAACCTGCTCTTTTTAAACAACAAGAAATCTGTCTACAGCCCGTAGTGTGTCCTTACACTTGGTGCTGAAGCTAGGTATGTGTGCTCTTTGACTTATTGTTTGAAAAAAAGGGATTTAGTATCGGATATCGTCTCTCGTCACGAGAAAGACATTTTTATTCACCTAAAAACGAAATATGATTATGAAAACAAGAAACTTTATCCAGCAAGAAGAAATTGCTTCTCAGAAAGATATATTAGCAATCAACAACAACCCTAACGAACAAGAGGCGCAAACACAACAAGAAGAATGCACCTCTGAAGAAGACACTACTCAAGCGGACAAGAAAACCTGGGAGGACGACTTTGATATCCTCCTGGATAAATTTATCAAACAACAATTGGAGGAACAACTGGGAAAGCCTTACCAAGATGATGATGATGAGGCAGAAGACACCGAAGTGGTAAACAACTACGAGGAAGAAAACCCCGACGACACCAACGATGATGATGGGGAAGAAGAAGAAGAGAACGACGAGGAAGGAAACGACGAAGAAGACGACGATTGGTATGACGAGGATGAGGAAAGAGAATTTGAAGAAGAAATGAAAAAACTCAGCCAAGAGGAGAAGTACGAACCTGGAGAATTTAACAAAGCCCTTGAACACCTGGTAGGACTTAGCGATTTGAAAAAGAAGCTCAAGAACTATGAGAGTTTTATCCTCTTCAACAAACTACGCATGGACAACTGCCTCAATATCACCAGCACCCCTCTGCATGCCATGTTTCTTGGTTCTCCTGGCACAGGCAAGACTACCGTTGCCAAACTGATGGGCAAGATGTTGGCACGCATAGGTTTGTTATCACATGGTCATGTTGTAATACGCGAACGCTCCACACTCCTAGGCCCATACTATAGCAACGAGGAGACCAATACCCGACAGGCCATAGAAGAGGCTCAAGGCGGCATACTCTTCATAGACGAGGCCTATCAGCTATATCAACCCGAAGACCCTCGTGACCCTGGTAAATTTGTAATAGAAACTCTCCTGACCGTCTTGGCCGACGAGGAAAAGCGTGATTGGATGCTAATCCTAGCTGGATATACCGACCAGATGCTGAATATGTTCAAGATGAACCCTGGCCTAAAATCGCGTATCCCTGCTACAAATCTGTATACCTTTGACGATTTTACCCCAAAAGAACTGATGCAGATTGCAGAGGAATATATTCAGCAAAACGAATACCAACTGACCAGCAAGGCACGAACAGCTCTGAAGAAGCGATTGGAGTACGATTTCAACCACAAGGACAAGAATTTTGGCAATGCTCGCCATGTCATCAACTTGATTCAGGCAGAAATCATCCCTGCTATGGCCAATAGAGTTATTGAAAGCAAGGCTACAGACATAGATTCCCTATGCAAAATACAAGCCTGCGACATTCCTGCTATCAAGAAGAATGCTGAGAAGGCTACACTCACTACCATGCGCCCCAAGATAGGTTTTTGTGCCTAAAGGAGTGTCTCCAACACCTGTGCCAATCCATCCTCCTCTGCCCTTGGTGCCACCGTATCTGCTACCTCTCTCACATCGGGGTGAGCATTACCCATAGCTATTCCCAAAGCTGCTAGGCGTATCATACCCATATCATTATGGGCATCGCCAGCAGCTACCAAATCCTCGTGTGTCAGGTGTAGATGGTCAAGCAATCTCACCAATGCATCTGCCTTGTCTATACCCTTGCGCACCACCTCCAGGAAGAAGGCATCGCTCAGATAAGCATCGGCAATGCCATAGAGGCGTGCCGACACCTCGCGTTGCAATGCTGGCATCTCGCAAGGGTCACCCGTAATGATACATTTAGGCAAGGCCGAGGGAAGGTCATGAAGGAAATCCTCCACCTGACGGATAGGCAAACCATTGCGCTGATGTGACACATTGACATAGGGGTCAGAGGCATCTTCGGTGCATATCTCATTGCCCACGTATGTGAGCATAGTATGTCCCTCGCGCCTACCGCATTCTACCACTACGGGTATCGCCTCGGCAGGCAAAGTGGCCGTGTACAATTCCTCACCGCTCTTGTATTCTAGCAAACTTCCCCCATTATAGCCGATGATATATCCCCCATACTCATCCATACCCAATAGTTTGGCTACTGGCATAATACCCAATGGAGGTCTACCACTAGCTATGCATAGCATCACTCCCCTACTCTGCAAATCCTTCACTATCCTAATGGTACGTTCAGAGATAGTACCATCAGGGCGTGTGAGTGTACCGTCAATATCTAAAGCGAGCAATTTCATAAGCTGATATTATTATCTGAATAATCTGAGCAATCCTAGTAATTCAGAGTATTCAGAATAATCTGAAAACCCTCTCAATACTATTTAGTCAATTCCCAAAATGCCACACTAGCAGCAGCAGCCACATTGAGCGAGTCAACACCATGCGCCATAGGTATCTTGACCACGAAATCGGCATCTGCGATAGTTTCCTGGGGCAAGCCATCACCCTCAGTGCCCATGATGATAGCCAGGCGCTCTTGCTCACGAAGGATAGGATGGTCAATACCGATGCTACGATCCTCGAGAGCCATGGCACAGGTCTTGAAACCAAGTTGCTTCAACTGAGAATAATCGTCCAACCATGTCCAAGGCACTAGGAACACACTACCCATAGATACACGGATGGCACGACGATTCCATGGGTCGCAACTACTACGTGTGACAAGCACCGCATCCATACCCAAAGCTGCCGCACTACGGAATATAGCACCCACGTTGGTAGAATCTACCACACCATCTATCACCACCACTCTGCGCGCTCCCTGCACCACCTCTGCTACGGGCAATTCCTGGGGACGACGCATAGCACAAAGCACACCGCGTGTGAGGGTATAACCCGTCAACGTGGCCAACAACTCGCGACTACCGGTGTACACCTCTGCTCCTAAGGCCTCCAATTGCTCCACTATCCTACTAGCATCGCCCTGAATATGCTTCTCTTCGCAAAGGAGCGAAAGTGGTTGATATCCTGCATCCAGAGCCACCTGTATCACCTTGGGGCTCTCGGCAATGAATATTCCCTGAGAGGGGTCCAGACGATTGCGCAATTGTGCTTCCGTGAGCTGAGAGAAGTGACGCACTCTCTCGTCGTTGATATCTTCTATCTTTGTTATCATAGTTCCTATCGAAAATAGTGAGGAAAATATACTGCCTTTCCCCTTGCTTAATATATTACTGAAACTTCTCTGCCAATGCCCTTGCCACGGCATCTGCCATTGTCCATGCGGCTTGCAGGTTGAAACCACCCGTTACTCCATCCACATCCAATACCTCGCCCGCAAAGTATAGCCCTGAGCGTGTCTTGCACTCCAATGTGGTGGAGGAAACACTAGCGAGGCTCACTCCGCCAGCCGTGACAAACTCTTCCTTGTGAGGCACACGACCCACTATCTGATATGTATCTGAGGTCAAGACACTAGCCAAACGGTTCATCTGCTTCTGCCCTACTCCACTCCATCGCACTTCGCGACCGATGCCAGCTCTCTGTAGCAAATGCTCCCAATGGCGCGATGTCAGTTGCTCTGGATGTGTATTCGCCACCAACTTCTGAGCATTCTCCTTGGCCATATCCTTCAGTATTTGCAGAGCCTCCTGCTCAGAGGTATCTCCCAACCAATTCATCACCAAAGGAGCCACATATCCATGCTCGGCCAGATATCGTGCAGCATACGAAGACAGGCGCAAGATGCAGGGCCCCGACACTCCATTATGGGTAATCAGCGTGGTGCCCTCGGCGCGAAATTTAGTGCCTCCTATCATAGCCACACTATCCTGCACCAATGCTCCGCTCAATTGCTCTAAACCTGATGCTTGCAACTTAAAGGGAAAGAGCGAAGGAATCGGATCAACTATCTCTACACCAGCCTTTTCCAACCATGCAAAGTTTCTACTACCTCCCGTGGTCACCACGATGGCATCGTAGCCTTCCAGGTCCTCCAGAGCCACCCTGCGGCCACAGTGTATGGTAAGCCCTCGCTTCAGCGTATTCACTATCTCCATGGCTCTCTGACTCTTGGGAAAGACACACTCGTCCTCCTGAGTGACAAGTTGTACTCCATGCTCCTCAAACCATGACATCGTATCCCATTGGCTCCATGAGTACATCAATCGCTTCAGCAACTGATGACCTCGCGGATACACCTCGCGCAAATCACCCACCTGCTCAAAACTATTGGTCAGATTGCACCTGCCACCACCAGTGATGGCCACCTTCTTCAGCGGACGATCCTGCGCCTCAAAGAGTTCCACCTCCACCTCTGGGCACAACTCCCTTATCCTCTGAGCCGCAAAACATCCTGCCGCTCCTGCTCCTATTATGGCTATCTTGCTCATCAACGACTTTTTCTCTACCTGCACATTAATTTATGGGTATGCAAAGTTAAGAAAAAAATGCACCATACACCACAAAAGATTAGTTTTAGTGCACTATTTCTTGCACGAGTGGGTATAAATGCGTAAATTTGCATCACGTATGAGAATAGATATCATCACAGTATGCCCCGAATTGGTACTTCCCTTCACCGAGGAAAGCATCGTGGGACGTGGACAAAAGAAAGGACTTGTAGAGATACATGTTCACAATCTGCGCGACTATTCCACCAATCGTTGGCGCCGCGTAGACGACTATCCCTTTGGAGGTTCGGCAGGTATGGTAATACAGTGCGAACCCGTGGATTTGTGCATCTCCAAACTAATGAGCGAGCGCCATTACGACGAGATAATCTTCACCGCCCCTGACGGAGAACAGTTTGACCAACCCATGGCCAACGAGCTCTCTCTCAAGGAAAACATCATCATCCTTTGCGGACACTACAAGGGCATTGACTATCGCATTCGCGAAAGGCTCATCACTCGCGAAGTATCCATTGGCGATTACGTCCTCACTGGAGGCGAATTGGCAGCTGCCGTCATGACGGATGCCATCGTGCGCATCATCCCCGGTGTCATTGGCGATGAGCAATCTGCCCTCTCTGACTCCTTCCAGGACAATCTGCTGGAAGCTCCCGTCTACACCCGTCCTCGCGAATACAAAGACTGGGGCAGCGTGCCCGACATCCTGCTCTCTGGCCACGAAGCCAAAATCAAGGAGTGGGAACTAGAGCAATCGCTCAAGCGCACCATGGAGCGCAGACCCGACCTGCTCCAACCCTCTACCAAAAAGAAATAAACCTAAATACTAATAATAAAACACATTTACCACCCATCTATGAAACATTTGTATATCATAGCCGGCTGTAATGGTGCTGGCAAAACAACCGCTAGCTACACTGTACTACCAGAAATGCTTGGTTGCCGAGAATTTGTCAATGCCGACGAAATTGCTCGAGGACTCTCCCCCTTCAACCCCGAAGGAGCAGCCATACAAGCTGGTAGACTGATGATCGAGCGTGTGCTACAACTGATGAAAGAGGGACAAGACTTTGCCTTCGAAACCACCCTGGCCACTCGCTCCTACATCAAGCTAATCAAGAAAGCACAAAGTGTTGGATACTTCGTTACCCTGCTCTTCTTCTCCCTGCCCACACCCGAACAGGCAGTTCAGCGTGTGGCACGACGTGTGAGCCAAGGCGGACACAACATCCCCTTGGATGTCATCTATCGCAGATACGAGGCAGGATTGAAGAATTTCTTCCAACTCTATACTCCCGTGGTCGATTTCTGGTCACTCTATGACAACAACACCTGCCCCACCTCGCGCATTGCCAGCGGATGGCGCAAAGGCGAACGCCTAGAGGTGACCGACGCAAAGAGATTTGCCGAAATGAAAGAGCAGTATGGAGCAACAGAAGAAGCGGACAACAATAAGACTACTAAAAAATGAACAGAACTATTATACAGGAAATTCGCGAACTAGTTTCTCCTATCGAACGAGAAAAAGCTCGCATGAGTTTTGAAGTATACCCCAATGATGAGCAAGTACGCCAATTGCGCACCACCATCGAGAAAGGTATTCTCCTAGCTCAGCAACGCTTGGTAAATAGAGCTAAGCGCGATGGATTCACTATCATATCATGCCCCAAGGGAGAAATTATCGAAGTGAACCCCAACAACATAGTTTTCGAACCCAACACTTTATTCAACAACGACGCACTATAAACAGGAAAAAAACACTATATCTATACATTAAAACGCGTGAAGAGGTTGCACGAGATTCATTTCTCCGCAACCTCTTTTTTTATGCGCTTAGGCTCACCTAATATCCGCTGATATCCTCTAAACTCCTCTAGCATCCTCTAGGCTCAGAGGCTTCGGGAGAGTTTTCCGTTTTCCCCTTTATTCGCATTCGCTCATCAAGCTAAAGCAAGTCCGTTTTCTACGGAGTTTTCCGATTTCCGATTTCAGTTTTCAGTTTCAGATGGCTCAGAGGCTTCGGGGCTCACCTCCTCCTCCCCTTGCTGGGGAGGCTGGGAGGGGTCTTTGGGGTCTTTCTTAACCGCCGTGCGCTGATTGTAGCTCGCATTTGCCTCACCGATGATGGCATTGATGGTAGCGATGTACTGTGCGATAT
>JAZLBF010000059.1:0-14047 GCA_045613565.1 Bacteroidaceae bacterium | reverse complement strand
AGAATCTGCAGGGTGACGATGTCCATATCGTTGGTGGGCTCGTCGAGGATGAGGAAGTTGGGGTTCTGCATCAAGACGATACACAATTGCAGGCGACGGCGCTCGCCACCAGAGAGCTTGTAGATGTAGTTCTGCTGCTGGAGGGGAGAGAACATAAAGTGCTGAAGGAATTGCATGGCGGTGAGGTGCTTGCCTCCGCCTAGGTCTACATACTCTGCCACACGGCGCACGGCATCGATAACCTTCATATTCTCGTCCACCTGAATGGTATCCTGGCTGAAGTATCCAAACTTGACGGTCTCTCCAATGACAAAACGGCCTGAATCGGGTGCGCACTGGCCAAGGAGCAACTTAAGGAAGGTACTCTTGCCTGTGCCGTTATTGCCGATGATACCCATCTTCTCGTAGCGAGAGAAATTGTAGTAGAAGTCCTTCAGGATGACGAGCTCTTCCCTACCCTCGCTGGCTGGGAAGGACTTGCTAACGTACTCTGCCTCGAATATCTTACTGCCGATGTAGGTACTGTTGACCTGAAGGCGTAGCTTCTCATCCTCGATGTGTCGCTTGGCTTTCTTCTCCAATTCGTAGAAGGCTTCCTCTCTGTATCTGGCTTTGTGGCTACGAGCCTGAGGAGTGGAGCGCATCCATTCCAGTTCGGTACGATAAAGATTGTTGGCGCGTGCTATCTCTGCCTTGGCATTGTCTATGCGCTCCTGGCGCTTCTCCAGGTAATATGCATAATTGCCACGATAGGTGAAGAGGGTTTGCTCGTCCATCTCCACAATCAGGTTGCACACACGGTCCAGGAAATAACGGTCGTGAGTAACCATGAGCAGGGTCATACACTGACGACCAAGATAGCCTTCCAACCACTCTATCATCTCCAGGTCAAGATGGTTGGTGGGCTCGTCCAGGATGAGCAAATCGGGATTCTGAATAAGCACATTGGCAAGGGCCACACGCTTGACCTGTCCGCCGGAGAGAACACCCATCTTGCGCGAAGTGTCGCCAATCTTCAGTTTGCCAAGAATCTGCTTGCTCCTCACTTCCAGGTCCAAGGCTTCTTCGGAATCATCCTTGTCCTGCTTGGCATGCCAGAAACATGCATCCAAAACAGTCATCTCTGGGGGAAATTGTGGCATCTGGCGCAGGTATCCCACACGGATGCCACTACGGAGAATCACCTCGCCATCATCGGCGGTGTCTTCGCCTGCAAGAATATTGAGCAAGGTGGTCTTGCCCGTACCATTCTGTGCAATAAGTCCTACACGCTGACCCTCACCAATACCGAGGGTAATATTACTAAAAAGAGTCTTGTCGCCTACTCTTCTTGTCAATTCATTTGCTTGGAGAAATACTTTCATAGCGCAAAATTACTAATAAGTTTCAAAAAAATGACCAAAATATGCAGGTTTTTAAGGAAAATGTTATAACTTTGCGTTGTAAAAAAGTGACAGAAACCTGCATTTGGGTTTCACATTTTCCCAAAAATTTTCTTTATGCATACAAAAAGTCAATTAGAGTCCATGAGTATGGATGAATTGAAGTCACTGGCATCTGATATTGGAGCTGAATATAGTGAAGATAAAATCACCCTTGTTTATAATATAATAGATAAGGAGAGCGAAGTGGGTTCGAAGGAGATTGCCGCTAGCGCTCAGCCTAAGAAGCGCGGACGCAAGTCAAAGGCCGAAAAGGAAGCAGAAAAGGCTGTGGAGCAGAAGGCTGAAGAGAAGGCAACAGAGCAGGCGGAAGACCCCAAGGCTGAAGAGGAAGTAGCTCAACCCAAGAAGCGAGGCAGAAAGACGAAAGCAGAAAAGGTAGCTGAGACTCCACAGGCAACAGAGGAGGCCATCACCGCAGAAACTCCCGCACAAGAGGAAAAGGCACCCAAGAAGCGTGGCAGAAAGACAAAGGCTGAGGCTGAACCCAAGGCTGAGGCTGAAGCACCCGTGAAGGTGGCTGAGGAGAAAGCGCCTGCGGCTCAGGCAGAGCAGTCTTCCATGTTCAAGATAATACGCGACATTCGTCCCACCTCTGATATTGTAGCACTCATTCAGGCTGAGGTACAAAAGCAGATGGCAGAGGAACAGGCCGAGACAGAGGTTGCGGTAGCTAGCAAACCAGATGAGAAGGCTTACACGTTTGCCGACCTTCTCACCGCCGAGGGTGTACTGGAGATTAGCAACGATAGCCCCAATGGCTTCCTTCGTTCTTCTGATTTCAATTACATGCCTTCACCCGATGATATCCAGATCTCAAATCAGCAGATTAAGACTTATGGTCTGAAAACTGGTGACGTGGTCAAGGGTACCATCATCATGCCTACACGTGGCGAGAAGTATTACACCGTAGGCAAGATTCTCAGCATCAATGGTTGCGACCCACGAGTGATTAGAGACCGTTCTCCCTTTGAAAATCTTACCCCTCTCTTCCCCGACGAGAAGTTCAATCTATGCACCGGTGTCAACGACCCCTTGTCCGTGCGCATCGTAGATTTGTTTGCTCCCATCGGTAAGGGTCAGCGCGCACTCATCGTGGCACAACCCAAGACTGGTAAGACCATCCTGATGAAGGAGATAGCAAATGCCATTGCCAAGAATCACCCCGAGGCATACCTGATGATGCTACTCATCGACGAGCGTCCTGAGGAGGTAACCGACATGGCACGCACCGTTAAGGCGGAGGTTATTGCTTCTACCTTCGATGAACCAGCTGAGCGCCATGTACGCATCGCCGGCATCGTTCTGGAGAAGGCTAAGCGCATGGTTGAATGCGGACACGATGTGGTAATATTCCTTGACAGTATCACTCGTCTTGCTCGTGCTTACAATACCGTTACTCCTGCTAGTGGTAAGGTGCTAACTG
This sequence comes from Bacteroidaceae bacterium, assembly GCA_045613565.1. Lineage (GTDB taxonomy): Bacteria > Bacteroidota > Bacteroidia > Bacteroidales > Bacteroidaceae > Physcousia. The sequence continues at coordinate 11,179 of JAZLBF010000059.1, read as the reverse complement.
GTGGTGTGGATGCCAACGCAATGCACAAGCCCAAGAGATTCTTTGGTGCGGCACGTAATATAGAAGGTGGTGGCTCGCTCACCATCATTGCTACAGCCTTGACAGACACTGGTAGTAAGATGGATGAAGTTATCTTTGAGGAATTTAAGGGTACTGGCAACATGGAATTGCAGCTAGACCGCATGCTTGCCAACAAGCGCGTATTCCCTGCCGTCAACATCGTTCAGTCAAGTACTCGTCGCGACGATTTGTTGCAGGACAAGAGAACCTTGGATCGTATGTGGATATTGCGTAAGTTCCTTGCGGATATGAACGCCATCGAGGCAATGACCGAGATAAAGGACAGAATAGCACGCACCAAGGACAACGAGGAATTCCTCATCTCAATGAATTCGTAAACAAACTTTTTTTCCTATACGAAGCGTGCATACTGATATACCCTATTGGTTTGCACGCTTTATCTTTTTTTAAGACACAAATCTCACACCTATGAAAAATATGAACCAACCATCAACTACAACACAAAGAATAGATAGTGCAGATGCCTTGCGCGGATTGGCGGTAATGTGCATCTTCTTACTTCACAATGTGGAACATTTCATCTTTGCTTCCTTCCCTACAGACTCCCCCCAATGGCTCACTACCATGGACTCTGTGGTGCAAAATCTTGCATTCAATCTCTTTGGTGGCAAAGCCTATGCTATCTTTGCCCTGTTGTTTGGTTTCACCTTTAGCATTCAGTTTCAGAATCAGAAAGAGAAGGGCAAGGATTTCGGTCCTCGATTCTTGTGGCGACTATTACTCCTAGCCGGATTTGCCACTCTCAATGCAGCATTCTTCCCTGGAGGCGATGTACTCATGCTTTATGCCGTGATGGGTATTTCACTCTTCTTTGTGAGAAAGTGGAGCAACAAGGCCATCCTTATCCTTGCCATCATCTTCTTTCTTCAACCCTATGAATGGATACTCTTTGCCATGAGCACGTTTGATGCCAACTATACCCTCCCCGACTATGGTGTTGGAGAGATGTACGCGGCTCTAAGCGAAACCACTAAAAATGGAACCTTCCTGCAATTCCTATGGCAGAACATTACCCAAGGACAGTTGGCCAGTCTACTGTGGGCTCTCGGTGCTGGTCGTGTGGAGCAAACCGTAGGCCTCTTCCTCGTTGGCCTATACGTCGGTCGCAAAGGACTATTAATAGAATCAGAGCAGAGCACTCGCTTTTGGACACGTCTACTCATTCTTTGTGCCATTAGTTTCTCTCCCCTCTATTGTCTTAAAGAGATGACATCAGATTATAGCACAGCCACACAAAGCACACTAGGCACCGCCTTGGATATGTGGCAAAAGTTAGCATTCACCTTCATCTTGGTAAGTTCCTTCATCCTAACCTATCGCAACAAGTTAGTACAGAAACACACCGCATCCTTGCGCCTATATGGAAGAATGAGCCTTACCAACTACGTATCTCAGTCAATCCTAGGCATGCTCTTCTATATGCCTTTCGGCCTATACCTTGCACCCCACGTAGGAGTAACATTGAGTGTTGTAGCCGGCATCCTTATGTTCCTCTGCCAACTCCAATTCACCAAGTTCTGGATGCGTCATCACAAGCAAGGCCCCCTCGAATCCTTGTGGCACAAAGCCACTTGGATTTAAGGTAAACGCGATGAACAAGTAAATAGCTACAACAAGTAATTAAAACGTACTGCCCTAGTTATTTAGGTTTATGCTTTAGTATTAAACAATCCCCCCCGAAGCAGTTGCTACGGGGGGGACTAGAATATCTATCAATATCTATAATCACCTTTACATCTTTACGAGTGGGCATTACTTGATAATCTTCTTCTTGCCATCAACGATGACTACACCTTGCTTGGGCAATGCTACTAGCTTCTGACCGTGAAGGTTGTAGATGTGCTCGGAAGGAGAGGTGGTTGACTCAATCTGAGTGATAGAAGTGGGTACCTCTACACCACTATCGATGAACTCCCAGGTACATGCTCCCCAGAAGGGCTTCATGAGAATATAGTTCCATACGTCGGGGTTGGTGTACCAACTGGCTACTCCGCTTCCGTCTATGATGCAGACACCGGTCTTGCCATCTAGGGTGCGCTCCTCAAGTGTCCAATTGTAATCCTGACCTAACTTGACCTGCTGGTCGGTAGCATTGGAAGAGATATAGGCTGCGGTGCCTGATGCCTTGTTGTAAATCTTGACGCTACCATCGGCATTCTTCTTGATGCGCCACAAGGCTTTGTCTTGTGTGCTCTTACTGGTAGATAGTGAGATGGTCTTGTTGGAAGAATTATAGTTGGCATAACGACCAAACCATACGTTGTGGATATGGTAATAGCGGTCTTCGCGGAGCGACTGAGATATGGTCACCTTGGGCATCTGGGTGAACTGTTCGTAGATATCCACATAGACGTTATACTTCTGCTCATTGACAATGCCTTCAGCCACGTCTGCTGTAGCAGGTGTGATGAGCTTTGCCTGCAAGAAATCGAGTGCTTCCTGAGTGTAATGTCCCATCTGACCGGGCTTAGCGGTAAGGAGGATAATTTCACACTTGTAGATAAGACCTTGGAGTTGCTTGGTAAAGTTGGATACCTCGATGATTTTCCATGTACCATTGTAGCAAAGGGCAGCCTCATCCTTGGCATAGACCTCGCCAGAACCTTCTGCGCTAAGGCGCTTGACACTACCTGTCATGCTCTGCTTGTAACCATTTACGGCTGAGATAGTAACTACGCCTGGGATGTAGGTAAAGTTCTTAGTGGCGATGGTAGCCTTGTCCACACGGAGGGCGGTGGCATTGGCTTCTACCATCTTGATGGCCTTGTTGTAAGAAGGCATTTGGATGTACTTTGAACTCAGGAGGTTTTTCAATAGATAACCATCTTCAGTCTGCTCAAATTGCCACAATTCCTCGGGCTCTGTCTGAGGTGTATAGTGGAAGCGAACGGCATCTCCCTTCTGATACATAGTGGAGCCTTCATACTGACGCTTGTAATAGGTAGAGGCTGAGATTATCTGATAGGTTTTACCCTCTTGTGGCATGACAATTGGAGCATCCTTGTAGGCCTGCAATGCCTGGGCAAGAGCTGTGATATCTTCGCCCTGCTGAGCTTCGAGGGCTGAGTGAAGGGCATCATAAAGGGTTGCCTCAGGATAACCTACGGCACCACGCACGCTATTAGTTAGGATGGACTGAGCCTCGTTGATGACTTGTTCGCTCTCTGTATACTCGGTGGGATTGATGAAATGCTTGGCATACTGATAGTCTAGAAGGTCGAAAATCTCATCGTGCGACTGAAGGCGTGAGAGGAATGATGACCAATTCTTCTGTGATGTTGGCAACCATCCAATCTCGGCCAATGCTAGCATACGAGGAAGTAGCTGGTACTCTACCTCGTCAATATCATTGGTAGTCTCTGTCCACATGTTGCCTTGTACACCTAAGGCGTAGCTTTCCTTGCCACTCAAAGAGCCTAGAGGATTGAGACTATAGATTTCGTCAAGAGTGTTGACGCCCCAACCACCATTGTAGAGCTCATCCACGAAGCGGTCGTTCTCATTGCTCTGCATAAAGTCTAGATACAAATGGCTATAAGGCACAATGATAGACTTCATACCTCGCTGAGCAGCTTCGGCACTCTTGCCAATGCTATTCCATGCCATGATGATGGGCTTAGTCTTATTGTTGTCGTTCCAATTGGAAAGAAGTTCGTCCCATACGATGATGTCCTTCTGGTGCTTCTCCTTGAGATAGATACCGAGTTCCTCCACGAGCCATGATTGCAACTGATGCACTCCAGAGAGGCCCAACTGCTTGACACGAGCTAGACACTGGGCATTGTTGGCCCATTGCTCAGTGGGACATTCGTCACCACCAATGTGGATATAGTCATAGGGGAAGATGTTGGCAATATTGTTAAGTACGCACTTGAGGAAATCTATTACGCGGTCGTCACCAATATTGAGCACGTCATGAGAGATACCACCATCCACGCGAACCTGATATTGCTTGGTAGAGTCGCAACTGAATTCGGGATAGGAAGCCACCGCAGCCACCATATGACCGGGAAGGTCTATCTCGGGGATAATCTCAATGTTGCGTGCCTTGGCATAGGCAACCACCTCGCGCAACTCTTCCTGACTATACCACATACCACGACCATACTCTGTGTCATCATAGAAAGACTGACCATCACCCGTGTTAGAGAACGATGCAGAGCGAATGGAACCTATCTCTGTGAGCTTAGGATATTCGGGTATCTCCACACGCCAGCCTTGGTCATCGGTCAGATGCCAGTGGAAACGATTCATCTTGTAGAGAGCCATGATATCGAGTACCTTCTTAACTTCTTCCTTGTTGAAGAAATGACGAGCGATATCTAGCATATAGCCACGATGACCCAGATGTGGGCGGTCTTCGATGTATAGCTGAGGAATAGCCCAAGCGATGGCTTCTGACTGAGCGGTAGAGGCAAAGTATTCACGTGGCATCAATTGCAAGAGGGTTTGCAATCCATAGAACCATCCACCAAATTCTGAAGCCTGGATACGCACGCCATTGGCATCAACGGTCATTGTGTAAGCTTCGGCAGGAAGAGATTCGTCTGTGCCAAACCATATCTCTCCGTCAACAGGATCGGAACCTGCAACTTTCACCTCCAAAGAGATGCCTGCAGAGGTGGCCAACTGAATAGCAAAGCGCTCGGCATGCTCCTTCATCTGCTCACTAGAGTATGCAATGGCATTGAGCGAAGAGAGAGCGAGTTCTCCCGACTTGACCTGCATTTTCTGGGGCTGAGGAATAATGGAAATCTTGCTCATCTGAGCAAAGCTCTCAGCATCGACAAACTGAACGGGATTGTTCTTGTCCGCCTTGTCCCACAAACCTACGCCACGATTCTCTGAGGGGCCTCCCCACAGATTCATTGATACGGCGGTATTAGACTTGGGCTGAATTTCGTAAGCGTCATTGTAAGTGGAGTTGGTGGTCTTGTTGATGGCAAATCTATTGACACCAGTTAGATTAGACGATGCATGCACCATCTGATTCTTCTCGGCAGAACCAACATAGAGGGTGTATCCCTTCTTGTTGGTAAGACGATAGCCCAAAGTGCTACTACCAGTGACCTTCCACAACTGAGAGTCCTTGCCAGTGGCAGCAGAGGTGGTAATCTGCGCTCCGCTATTGTCAGCGGTCAAGGCATTGCCACCATTCATAAATTGAATCAAGTACCACTGAGTGACAGAGTCGTTGCTGATGGTGGGAAAAACCTGTGCCATAGCCATGAATGCAGACATAAGCATCAATGTACTTGCAATGAAAAATTTTTTCATGTTTTTTATTATATAAGAATTAAGTTAAACGGAATGCTTTTACATCTAACCCTTCATATTTAGATTGTCTAGTCATTAATATAGTATTCAACGGTGGAGACTACACGCACGTTCTTGATGTGAGGGGTGTTGGCATCTCTATTTTGAATGGAAAATTGTCCCTGAGTGGCACGACGAATCTTGCCCAACTGGCTATCAGAATCGGCGGCAAACTTCTCTGCGGTGGCACGAGCATTCTTTGTTGACTCCTCCACCATCTCGGGTTTGATATCGTTGAGCTTGGTGAATTCGTATTGGATATTGTTCTTACCATAGTCCTCGGTAATGAGAGCGATGCCTAGCTTCATCAACTCGGCCTGACGCTGCATGATGCCACGCACCAATGCTACATACTCGCTACTAACGATGATGACGCTGGTGGCCACATATCTGTTGGTGATGTTCTCCTGGCTCCAACTATCGGCAAATCTATCCTTCACGTCGGGTGCATTGATTGTTATGTCATCGTCAGTAAGTCCTTCCTTGGTGAGGAAAGATACCAGGATGGCATTCTTCTTAGCAATGCGCTGATAAATCTCAGCTGGGTCGTTGCCAATCTCCTTGTAAATCAAAGGCCATATCACCTTGTCGGCTTGTACTTCGCGCTCGGAAAGTCCTTTCACGGTGACCACACGCTCCTTGTTGGTATATCTATTTAGGGAACTTTGGATAAAAGAACCAAACACCACGATGGCAATGGCTATAATCGTAGCCTCGACGTAATAATGTTTCATGAGGACATCAATTTAAAATATATGGGAGCGACACCATAAAGTTTGTAGCATCGCTCCCCTTATAGAAAAGTTTTATCAAGATGGGAGCATATCCCCTTTGCGAGTCAAATTACTTGACCAAGATTGTCTTACCAGAAGATGTGATGTATATACGACCACTTTGAAATTTGTCAGCGCGCATACCATTCAACTCATATAGGATACTTTCTTCCAGGCTCTCCTCCACATCATTCACACCTGTGACAAACTCCTCGCTAGCGAAATATATTGAAGTCTCATCATTGATATCAGAGGTAAGCATGTATGAACGGTTTTGAGTAACATTTGTGGAAGTAGTACTAGCCTTGACCATAGCAGTGCAACCAGCATCTGTAGTTACCACGGGAGAGTAAAGGCCTGTACCCTTGGCGATGCCGGTGAGCTTCAAGTTTGTACCCTTGAGCATATTAGTTGTCTCAATACTAGTGGAGTCGTTGGCTACGATTGTAAGACGATACTTGGCAGGAGTAGCACTAAGAATCATGGGATAGTTGGCAGGGATGATGCGGCTATCTATTCTTGCAAGTGCAGCATATACATAATCAGTACCCTGATAGTTGAGTTTTTTTACCTCAGACACAGCAAAAGCATCAAGACCTTCAGGTAATTCTACAGCTAGGGGGAAGTGAACCATGTAATAACCAACCTTAGGCATGGTGATCTCAAAGTCAGTCACCTCATTAACAACCCAAATATTGTTTGCATCTGATGCACCACCGCTCCAAAGACCAGTATTGGTGGCAGAATATGAATTGAGGTACTGACCAGAGCCAGCCATATTGAAGGTGTAGGTATTCTTCTGCTCATCTACACTTGAGATTTCCCATGCTGGAGCCGATTTCTTGTCGGCCAAAGAAGATGTAGCAGTACTTGCTGTACCTGTGAAATATGAATTACTCTGAGGATTGTAGAGATAAGTCTTGCCATCTCTCTTTTCTAGATACCATACAAAATTGAGAGAAGCAGACAGAGCTGCACGCTCTAGTGACCAGTTAATCTTGCCACTAGTATTGATAGTGGTATTAGCGCCACAACTCAAGGCATTTCCCTTGCCAGTGCTATTGATTGTGCAATAGATAGCAGAGAGAGTCTTTGTCTGATTCTGCTTCTCGTAAATCTTCTCACGAGTACCATCATAACCAACAGCCATGATATATGCAGCAGCCTCAGATTCCTCGGAAGAAGAGGGATAAAGTACCTGAGTGAAAGAGTGCTTATCGTCTGAGCCAAGGCCATACATGGTGATGCGAATCAATTCGCCATTCTTATTGTAGGTTTCGTATGCTACAGCATTCTTCACTTGGCTATGCTGAACCTTCACCTTGCCATTGCTATATGTACAACCTGTACCAAGAGTAGAAGGCACGCTCAACTTCTTATTGTCGCGATAAATGTCAAAGTTGTGAGCGTTGATATAGTTGATTTCCTCAGTGAATGCAGGATAACCCTTTGTCTCAACGTGCTTCTTGAGGTTGTCAATCATTGTCTGATTAATCATATTCCATCCTGCACCATAGTCCTCGATATATGCCTTAATGGGCTTGAGCATACCAGCCTTTTCGAAGAAGGGAAGCAGATTGAGCTTTGAACTGTCACAAGCCAGCTTCATCCAATTTACCTGTTGCTTACCATTAGTATTGTAGGTCGAACCATAGTTGCTAGAGGTACGAATGCCTTCGATAACCATGGGAATGATGTCTGGACACTTGCCAGCCAATGTACCCCAAAGGTTCAATTGCCAGAAGGGAACTAGTTTAACAAAATGGTCATAGTTACGAGAGGTGGTTGTTACCTGACCAATAGAATTACCATTGTAATCGTAACCTTTCACTGTCTTGGTGTCGGGGTTAGCGCCATGATAGTCGGGGCCATCCTGCAACTGCCACTGAACACCCTTGCGCAGACCTTCCTCGAAATAAGTCTGCATACGACCGCCACGCATACCAGAGTAGTCATTCACACCAGTTACCTCGTCCTCCAGGCGCAGGCTATGGCGATTGCCTGTGAAGTGCAGCTGAGCCCAAGAAGCATAGATATTGTTGGTGGTTTCACCACAACCGCTCCAATGGAAACCAGGAGTAATCTGATTGTTGTGTCCCCATTCATGACCTACGCCCCAGAAGTCAAACTTCTTTGAGTCGGGGGTCATCAATGCCTGCAAACTATTCACATTACAGTAAGCACCTACACCAGTAGCAGCCATAAAACCATAGGTAGTAGCAAAGTACAGCTGACGGTTCTTGGTCTGACGTCCGTACTTGTTCAATCCCATGATATCGCGCTCTGCCCACTGTACCTGCTGGTATAGAGTCATGAGCGAGTCGACGTTCTCGGGGCAATACTGTTTCCATGCTGATACGGGGTAAGCCAATTGTGCGTGCTCGCTACGTACGATGAAGATACTATTGTCGCTTTTCAATTTGCCAAGCATTTTCTTAAAGTCGGCATTGGTCATAGTCTGCTGGTCCCAGTATCCACGAACAGGAGCATTGATGAAGTGAATCTTCACGTTGGGAGCAGTTTTGTAATTGTCAGTGTAATAGTCTACGAAGACATTACCCTCGGTGCTAGCAGTGATAACATTTAGACCTGAACGTAGGCTATATGTGCTACCAGCCTCTGAGTCTACCCAGTTTCTTACCTTAATGCCCAGTCTCTCTCCCTCAGGAGCAGTGACGGCAACGATGAGTTTTTCTCCATTCTTCACGTACACACCGGTGGGGTTCTCCCACTGGTTGTAGGGAGCACTAGTCTTTAGTTCGCTCTGCAAAGAACCTACGGGACGATAGGGCTCGTATTCTGCTATACGGAACTTGCCATAATCCTCGGTGTTAAGCAGATTGTCCACCAAAGCCTTTACATCAGCATCTTCAATACCCTCGCTAGAGGTTACTTCGGGCTTAAGCTCTGTGAAAAGATCATCTTGGAAATATGCTTTGAAAGCATTTTGCTTGGCATAATCAAAGGCAAATGCCTCTATCTCAGAAGCAGTGGCCCATCCGCCCTTACCATCCTTGATGCTGAAGCGTATCCACTTACATTGCTGTCCAATCTCAAATTCATAAGCGTTGCTACTCTGTCCAAGGTCAAAAGTTCCAAGGCTTACGTATTTAGTACCAGTCTCAGTATTGCGGTAAGAAACTTCCACCTTACCCCAGTTACCATTTGGCTGGTCTTGACGAGGTACATAGCGAACTACATCCACCATCTCTTCCTCTGCCATGGTGATGGTAAAGGTTACAGGGAAGGAGGTAGTACCACCACTCCACACACTATGCCAGAAAGTGGAATAATCTCCGTCAATTGCTTTTGCAGCACCCTCTGATGTAGAATTTTGGCTCGAAGCTGTTGCTGTCTTGATCTTTAGCGGCTTCAACTCTTGTGCACCTACCATTACGGTTAGCATTAGGCAGAAGATTGCTAGTAACGATTTTCTCATGAGTTTTTTATTTGTTTTGGGTTAATATTACCTTGATTAAGTTATTAAAATGCCCATATCAGGCACAATACGCACACAAATATAAAAATAAATAATGAGAAATCAAGCATTCTAATTCCATGTATTTGGCTTAGATCTACGAAATGTGATTTATAGTAGCTGAAAAACGACTCTGTTGGCAGAATTTCGTGGCAGACTTTCTGCCAAAATCATAAAAATGGCAGACTTTCTGCCAAAAACTGTGGCAGACTTTTTTGTGGCAGAAAAAAAAATAAAAAAAAAATTGTCTGTGCCATTATTTTTTGAAAATATGCTTATTTCGAAGTAAATTTCTATCTTTGCACAGGAATTAAAACATAATATAAAATCAGTATGGCAATAAATATTGGAGATACAGTCAGATTCCTGAGGGAAGTCGGCGGCGGCACAGTAACTGGCTTCCGCAAGGGTGGTTTCATCTTGGTGGAGGACAAGGATGGCTTCGAAATACCAATGCTAGAGAGCGACTTAGTGGTTATCCCTAGCGATAAACCCAATGTACAAAACACAAAGCAATCAACTCAATCACAATCAGATACATACACACACAGTCTACCCTCGCAGAGCGGTATTTCCATTCAAAAGGATGTATTGAGCCTAGAGGAGAGAGTGGACAAACTGGAGCAATTGGTGCAAAAACTTTCTCGTCGCTTGGAAGAATTGGAGGCTGCCAACACATTGCGCGCTCATGCCAAAACCAATGTTACACCTCACACCCAAAAGGGCAAACTGGGCAAGGACGAGATACTAGAAATAGACCTTCACGCTCATGCTCTGCTGGATAGCACAGATGGACTATCTACCTCAGAAATAAAGGATTATCAGATGAAAATATTTCGCCAAACAATGGAAGAGTATCGCAAGGACAAGGGTCGCCGCATAGTATTCATCCATGGTAATGGTGATGGAGTATTGCGCAAGGCGATACTAACAGAACTGAAGTATTCATACAAGACATGTCGCCATCAGGATGCTTCATTTCAGCAATATGGTTTTGGAGCTACAATGGTAACTATAGGATAGTAGTTTTTGTATAAGTATAAATAGCTAATATTAAGCAATTTATGCTAACCATGACACCTCATCACATCAGCGTCAAAACAACTCTAATTACTAGAAAAAAAAGAGAGTTCCTTGATTGGAACTCTCCTAGCAAATAAAAGCTTTGTGATTCGGAAGGGGTGCTGAACTTTACTTGATTTCCAGTAAAATAAGCAGCTTTGTGTTTATAGTTTTTTTTGATGTAAACACATTTTTATTCCTTCTATGTCAAAATAGTTTTTTTTCTGACTTTATGGGGTCTATGTGAACTATTATAGAAATGCTTATGCAAAAGTAGTAAACATTGCCTTTCTTCGCTAAAAAAGGCTTACCATCTGCAAAGATACATTTTTTTGAGCAAACAAACAAACTTCTTAATAATAGGTTTTCAACTTTATTTCATGTAGTTCAGCACGATAGAAACAAACAAACATTTTGACCTTGTAAATATGATCAAAATAACATATGTATAACTATCTAATAATTAACT
>JAZLBF010000058.1:0-19329 GCA_045613565.1 Bacteroidaceae bacterium | reverse complement strand
CAGACTGTTGAGTACGATTTGTAAAACTACAAGCACTACTCCGCAGACTGCTGAGTACGTTTTGTAAAACTGCAAGCACTACTCCGCAGACTGCTGAGTTCAATTTGTAAAATTGCACAAATCGCCTTTTTTGTGCAATTTAGCTATTTTTGAGGGAATATTTCTATGCTTACTTCATCCCACACACATTACCCTACTCTACTACAGAAAACAATCTTTATTTGTGCTCAGATAAAGTTGTGAAGTATTGCTAGGGCTTTGTCCTCTGCCTGGCGCATCTTTGCGGCCTCCTCGTCGGTGAGGTCATCTATACCACAGAGGTGGAGCACGCTATGTATCATCACGCGATGAAGCTCTTCCTCGTAGGGGGTAGAAAACTTTTCCGAATTAGTGAGCACCGTGTCAAGTGAGATGAATGTATCTCCAGAGATGAGATTGCCCTGGCAGGTATCGAAGCCTATGTGGTCAGTATAGTAATCGTGACCTATGAATTGCCTGTTGATGCGCAGAATCTCCTCGTCGTCCACGAAGATATAGTTGATGGTGTCTACTCGCTTGCCATAACCAAAGGCCACCTCCTCTATCCACTTGGAGATGGCCTCTTGATTGATATTAGGCAGGCCGACGTTTATTGCATTGTATGTAATCATATCGACTATTTGCCTAATTTATTTCTCTAGTAATTGCAATGCCTTCTTGACTATGTCGTCATCCTCGTAGATGATGGCAAAGTACTCATTGGTATCCCAAATGTCGCGCGCTATGAGTGCTCTGAGCATCTGCTTCACCAAGCCTTTGGTCTTCTCGGTTTCCTCCTCAGAGATTTCTTCCTTCATGCTCTTCTTGCCCTCGGCAATGATATTGGCAATGATGTCCTCAGGCACCACAAAATTCTTTCTATAATCCTCGAAGGTAGGATATTTAGCCTTGAGCGACTTTCTGTTCTTGTTCATGAATCTCATGTTCTCCTCCACCAGGATTCTCTTGGCAACAATCTGTCGGTAGAGCTTGGTATTCTTTGTGGTATCGAGGGGAACAAAATAGTCGGGCATGATGCCACCACCACCATATACGGTGCGACCCTCGCGAAGTGTTTGGAACTTGAGCGAATCAGGGAAATGTATGCTATCGGCATTGGTGAGCTCGCCTTTGTTGAAACGGTTGATTACATCCATGCGATACTCTTTCTGCTTACCCATTTCGTAGGGCTTCTGTATGCAGCGGCCGCTGGGAGTGTAGTATTTTGAGATTGTCAGACGAATCATGCTACCATCGGGCAGAGTAACAGGCCTTTGCACGAGACCCTTGCCAAAGGTACGACGACCAACAACCAAACCTCTGTCCTGGTCTTGTATCGCACCTGCAAGAATTTCTGCGGCAGAGGCAGAGTATTCGTCAACAAGAACTATCACCTTGCCATCCTGAAAGGCATTGCCTCCACGGCTCTTGAAGTTCTGGCTAGGATAAGCTCTGCCCTTGGTGTACACAATCATATCTCCCTGAGGCAAGAACTCGCTAGCTATCTCGGCTGCTGCCTGTAGGTATCCACCACCATTTTGTGTGACATCGATAATCAGGTTCTTCATGCCCATGCTCTTGAGCTTGCTGATAGCCTCTACCACCTCCTTGTGTGTTGTAGCACCAAAGTTGCTAAAGCGGATTAGACCAGTTTCCTTGTTCACCATGAAAGAAGCATCAACAGAGTTCAAGGGAATCTTGTCTCTCACCACATCTATATATATGGTCTCGTCAATGCCATCGCGCAAGACACCCAAGTGAACCTTAGTGCCACGAGGACCTCTCAATCGCTTTACTACCTCCTCCTGAGGCATCTTCACTCCAGCAATAGTGGTATCGTTCACGGAGATGATACGGTCACCTGCCATCACGCCAGCCTTTTCTGAAGGACCACCAGTAACGGTTTGTACCACCAATAGGGTATCGTCAAGAATATTAAACTGAATACCAATACCGTCAAACGAGCCCTGAAGAGGTTCGTTCAACTTCTTGGTCTCCTCAGGAGTACTATAGGCAGAATGAGGGTCCAACTTCTCTATCATGCCACGAATGGCATCTTCTACCAACTTCTCCAGATTTACCGTGTCAACATAATGCTCATTGATGGTAACAGCAGAAATAATCAACTTGCGCATCTGCTCGTCCACATCCTTTTGTGCCTTAGAGGGCAATATGCAAACACATAGTGCTATTAGTGCAAAAAATATCTTTTTATTCATCGTATTTGTATTTTAGTCCTTGGGGTAACCAAGGTGTTATGTCTCTTCCAAAATGGTGCAATTCTCTCACTACGCTGCTTGATATGCCTGAGATAGTTGGGTCGGCCAACAAGACAACAGTTTCCACATCGCCTAATCTTGCATTGATGTCAGCAATGCCTAGTTCATACTCATAATCCTTAACAGAGCGCACACCTCTGAGAATAAAGCGTGCATCCATAGAGAGAGCGAAATCAACGGTAAGTCCCGAGTAGCATTCTACCCTGACCTTAGGGTTGTTCTGATACAGTTCTCTGAGAGCCCTAACCCTCTCTGCCACAGGTAGCCAACCATGCTTGTGCTCGTTGTAACCAACGGCAATGATTACCTCGTCAAACAAACGTAAGGCGCGCTCTACCAAGTTGGCATGTCCGATAGTATATGGGTCAAAAGAACCAGGAAAAATTACTTTTCTCATACCTCAAAATCATCAGCGACATCTTCCTCTATCACCAAATTGTCGATGATAAAGTTTTGTCTCTCCATCGTATTCTTACCCATATAATACTCAAGCATCTCCGCCACCTGGTCGCTCTTGCTCAGAGTAACCTTCTCTAGGCGTATGTCATCTCCAATGAAGTTTTTAAATTCATCGGGACTAATCTCACCCAAACCTTTAAATCGTGTGATTTCTGGGTCTGGTCCTAGGTCGGCAATAGCTTGTAGGCGCTCGTCTTCGTTGTAACAGTATTGAGTGATAAAGTCAGTACCAAAGGTGATGTGTCTCTTGTGCGAACGATGCTCCGAGCCATCGTTTACATCCGTGCCCTCGTCATAAGCCTTTAGTTCATGCTCTATGGCCTCAATCTTCTTCTTGCTGACCTTGCTCTTTCTGTTGCGAATACGGAATAGTGGAGTTTGAAGAATATACACATGTCCCTTCTTTATCAACTCGGGGAAGAACTGAAGGAAGAAGGTCACTATCAGCAATCTGATGTGCATACCATCCACATCGGCATCGGTTGCCACGATAACCTTGTTGTAACGCAAACCATCCAATCCATCCTCAATGTTCAGTGCGGCCTGTAGTAGGTTAAACTCCTCATTCTCGTAGCACACCTTCTTGGTCATGCCAAAGCAATTCAGAGGTTTACCTCTAAGCGAGAAAACTGCCTGGGTATTCACATCACGACTCTTGGTGATACTTCCGCTAGCAGAGTCACCCTCGGTGATGAATATACATGAATCCTCCTGCAGGGTACCTCTAGCATCTGACAAGTGCACACGGCAATCTCTCAGTTTTCTGTTGTGCAGATTGGCCTTCTTGCTCATCTCGCGAGCCTTCTTGGCCACACCAGCCATCTCCTTGCGTATCTTCTCACTCTCCTGCACCTTAGCCAGAATGATATCTGCTATATCCGTATTCTTGTGCAAGAAATTGTCTACCTGCTCCTTGATAAAGTCGCCAATAAACTTGTCTATGCTTATGCCACCCTCGGGAGCTGTAGTGAGAGAACCAAGCTTGACCTTTGTCTGGCTTTCAAACATTGGCTCCTGTATGTTGATGCTGATAGCAGCCACCATACCATTGCGGATATCGCCATACTCATAGTTCTTGCCAGAATAGTCCTTGATTACTTCAGCAATATACTTTTTGAACACCGCCTGGTGCGTACCACCAAGAGTAGTGTGCTGACCATTGACAAAAGAATAGTACTCCTCGCCATTCTGCTTGGTATGAGTAAAGGCTATCTCAATATCCTCTCCCCTCAAATGACAGATGGGATAGAGAGCATCGTAATCCATACGGTCGTTCAGCAGGTCCGACAAACCATCACGCGAATGTATTCTTCTACCATTAAACATGATGGTTAGTCCTGTATTCAGGTAGGTATAATTGCGAAGCATTACCTCGATGAATTCATCCCTAAACTTGTAGTGCTTGAATAGGGTTGCATCTGGCTCAAAGTATATGTATGTACCATTCTCATCCTGAGTAGGCTCTGTCACATCGCTTACAAGGATACCCTTTTCAAAGATGGTCTTTCTCACCTGACCATCTCTGTATGAATACGCTTCAAAGTGACTACTCAGAGCATTGACGGCCTTCAAACCAACACCGTTCAAACCCACACTCTTCTTAAAGGCCTTCGAATCATACTTACCACCAGTATTTAGCATAGAAACAGCCTCGACCAACTTGCCCTGAGGTATACCTCGACCATAGTCACGAATGCTAGCACGCAGATTGTCTTGAATGTCCACCTCTATGCGCTTGCCGGCATTCATTTTAAATTCGTCGATACTATTGTCTATCACCTCCTTTAGCAGGACATAGATACCATCCTCTGGTTGCTGACCATCACCCAAACGACCGATATACATACCGGGACGGGTACGCACATGCTCCATATCGGACAGATGGCGTATATTTTCTTCGTCGTAGACAATATTCTGCTGTTCTTCTACTTCTTTGATTTCTTCCATGATAAAAATTGGGCTTTCTACCCTTTGAAAATCATATTTGCAAGTGGGAAATGAATTTCCTAAGCTTTGGAAATGCGTTTTTTAGATGCTCTTCTTCCAGGTGTGTCTCTTCTTTGTCTCTACGGTATCCAAAGAGCGCCATACGCTCAGTGCCTTGCTATTGGTCACTAATTGTGGACAACATTCGGCAACCACAAAACCCATCTGCTGAGCCGTAGGAATCAAGTCGGCAAACACCAAACTTATACAACCCGAATCCTGATACTCGGGCAATACACCAATGAGCAAGAGATCCAGGATATTGCTACGCTTCCAATACAAAGCCTTTAGCATGTGCCACCAACCAAAGGGGAATAGCTTAGAGTTGGCCTTCTTGAGAGCATCACGCAGGTTAGGCATACAAATACCAATGGCAATGGGTTCGCCCTCCTTGTTGTCAACGATAGATACCAATCTATGGTCAAGTACAGGCAGATACATATCGGCATACATGTCCATCTGACGCTCTGTCATATTGCTATAGCCATATAGGTCTTTGTACGATGCATTGATGATTTCAAAAACCTTCTTCACATAGCCACTCTCGCGCAGTTCCTTCTTCGATTTGAACTTGTGTATAGTAAAACCATATCTATCTTTTACCAACTGAGCCACGCGGAAGAACTTCTGCTGATTGGCAGAATGTTCGCCATCCTTTTTGGGTATGTTGATATTACGCTCCACCCACACTGCATCCTCCTCAAATCCTAGAGCCTGCATATGCTCGTTGTAATAGGGATAGTTGTAGATGGTGTACATTGAACCAGGTTTTTCATAACCCTCAAAGAGCATACCCTCTTGGTCAAGGTCGGTAAATCCCAAGGGACCAAGGATAGTATCCATGCCTCGTTCCTTACCCCAAGCGATAACGGCATCTAACAAAGCCTTGCTCACCTCCTTGTCGTCAACAAAATCTATCCATCCGAAGCGCACATTCTTGGTGCCCCACTTCTCGTTGGCTCTGTTGTTGATGATACCAACCACCTTGCCCACTATCTCGCCATCGCGATAAGCAACAAAGAATTCGGCATCGCAAAACTCGAATGCGGCATTGTTCTTCCTATCAAAATTCTTTAGCGTATCCTCTATCAATTCGGGTACAGCATTGCTACAATCCTTGTAAAGAGAGTGATTGAAACGAACAAAATCCTTCAACTCCTTTTGGGTTGAAATACGTTTGATGTGTAGATTGGACATATTTAAAAAGGTTATTTTCTGTTTTTTTATCTCCACAAAGGTAATTTTTTTTCTTCTATTTCTAGTCAAACAAGCATGATAATCAAGTTTCTTTTGGCAAAAAGAGCTCATTTCTCTTTGCCAAGGTAATAAATTGTTATAATTTTGCCGTATGACAACAGCATATTTAGGTTCTATTCAGTATTATCGCAAGTTGCTTCGCGATGGCATCACACCAGATTTGTCAGTACCCTATCGCAAGCAAACATGCATGAATCGTTGCTATATTGATTCGCCACACGGAGCATTGGCACTCACGGTGCCCGTTGTTAATCCACATGGTCGTACCCCCGTTGCCGACATACTCATCTCCGAGCATGGCAATTGGCGCCATCAGCATTGGAATGCCCTAGTGTCCAGTTATCGTCAGACACCTTATTTTGATTATTTCGAAGAGGACTTTTATCCCTTCTATCACGAACACAATTGGCAACGCCTAGCAGATTTCAATGCCGACCTGCATCAAACGGTGATGAGGCTTCTGGAGCCATATCCATTGATTGACCAGGACAAGCGCATCGACCTACCCTACTATCAGATGTTTGCCTCTCGTCACGGCTTTATCGAGGACCTCAGCATTGTAGATTTACTCTTCAATATGGGGCCCGAATCGGTGTATTATCTTTAGTATCGAGCAACCCCTTCCCTCCCCTATGAAGATATATACCCTTGACGAGCGATGCCTTCCAGCCATTGAGCTGATAAAGCAATATTATCTCTCCCAGCCTCAATGGCACAAGGATGTTGCCGAGGGTAAGACTTTTGGAGTCTTGATATACGAGTCTACTGATGGCACCTTCCCCGATTGTTCTGAGCCCATCATCCGTGGTATTCAATATGGCGGATTACCTTTTCTGGCAGCCTTCTCTGGTACGTTGAACGGCAAGACTTGTCAACCGGGCTTTGTTCCACCCATCTTTGATATTCAACAGGGCGAGGGATTATACTTTGGCAAGGAAGAGTCAGAAATTAGTGCCATCAATCATTATCTTGACTCAGGCAATGCAACACCACGCGAAATATGTGACCTGAAATATGAGCGTAAGACACGCTCTCGTGCCTTGCAACGATGGTTGTTTAGCCGCTATTCCGTACTGAATACCTTTGACGAGAGTACCGACTTGCTCAATATCTTCTCGCCCTCCATCCCCCCAGGTGGTGCAGGAGATTGTTGTGCTCCCAAGTTGTTGCAAGAGGCCTTTAGGAGAGGTCTTCGCCCTTTGGCTATTGCCGAGTGGAATTCGGCAACCGAACACTTTTGTCCACCATGCATCAGCCGTTGCCGACCCATACTTGCTCACATGCTCAAGGGACTCAATGCCGAACCAGACCCTAGAATAGCTGATTACGAGAGAGCTGTGAACAACTTGCAGGTAATCTACGAGGACGAACACTTGATGCTCGTCAATAAGCCCTCGGGACTTCTCTCCGTGCCAGGCAAGGAATATCTTCCCTCTGTCGAGAGTATCACCCAATGCCTAGCCGTTCATCGCCTTGACCAAGATACTAGTGGCATATTGCTTTTGGCAAAGAATCAGGAGGTGCAGAAACTACTCAGAGCTCAGTTTGAGCAACGCCTCACTAGTAAGCAATACGAGGCTGTACTGGAGGTCGAGATACCTATTGGTCAGGAGGGTGAAGTGACTCTACCCCTTCGTCCCGACATAGACAATAGACCTAAACAAGTAGTTGACCATGTAAATGGCAAGAGTGCCTTGACCAAATATCGTGTAACGGACAATCGTGATGGACATGCCCACGTTATCCTATGGCCACACACGGGGCGCACACATCAGTTACGAGTGCACATGGCTCAGGGCTTGCACAACCCCATCCTGAATGATAGATTGTACGGCAATGTGGCGACGGCAAGTGCTCGTCTGATGCTACACGCCTCTATGTTGGCATTCACACACCCCATCACGCTAGAGCCAATGACTTTTACCTGTACTCCAGAATGGAGAGAGCCTCAGGATTGAACACTTCTTTGGCCGCCACCCAGATGTCCTCTGCCGTTATGTTTTGAATACGAGCTATAAACTCATCCTTAGTCTGAGTCTTGCCATAGTGCAACATACGTTTGCCCATACCTATGGCTACACTCTCAAAATTGTCGTACGACATACTTATCTGGCCGATAATCTGTTGCTTGGCTGCCTTCAGAGCCTTGTCCGACAATGGAGCCTCGCAAAGGCGCATCAACTCTCTCTTGACTAACTTCTTGCACCTCTCCACATCCTCTCTATCGCAACCAAAGTACACCGCCCACACTCCTGTATCGGTATATGTGGTCAACGTACTTTCCACCGTGTACACCAAGCCACGCTTCTCTCTCAGAGCAAGATTTAATCTACTACTCAACCCTGGCCCCCCAAGGATATTATTTGCCATAAACAGTGCCAAGTGATTCTTGTTACTACCACCATAGGCTTGGGCACCCATCATCACATGCGCCTGATGAGTGTCCTTGTTGACAACCTTTCTTTGAGCTTCACGCTTGGGCAAACTCTTCTGAATGGTTGTTACCTGTGAACTAGGGGCAGAAGGCAGATTCTGAGGAATTCTACGCTTTACCTCCTTGGCATCAACATTGCCATAGACAAAGAGCACAGCCCTGTCAGCAGTGTAAAGTCTATGAATATAATTAAGTACATCATCCGTTTGGAATTGGCGCAGACGCTCAGCATCGCCCAAGATATTTCTACCCAAGGGATGCCCCTGGAAGAGCATAGCCTCAAAATCATCGTAAATCAACTCTGATGGCGAGTCCTTGTAGCTCTCTATCTCGTCTATCACCACCTCAACCTCCTTGTTCATCTCCTCCTGAGGATAGGTGCTATTGAAAACTACATCAAAGAGCAAGTCCATAGCTCTAGCAAAATGCTCTCTCTGGCACGTACAATAATACACCGTCTCCTCCTTACCAGTAAAGGCATTTAGGTCGCCACCCACAGACTCCATCCTGGAGATAATCTGCCTGGAGGTCCTGCGCTCAGTACCCTTAAAGCTAAGGTGTTCGGCAAAGTGTGCCATGCCACTCTCGCCATCCTCTTCATTACGAGTGCCAGCTGCTATAGCAATACCCAGATATACTGTATTAGTGGGACTTGGAGCTAGAACAACTCTCAACCCATTTGATGCGATAAATGTTTCCATCTTATCTATTGTCTTTCTAATGTCTACTTGTCACTTAATCTCAAACTCCAGAATATAGAAATGATATGTGTCACCATTGTACCCCGTTAGATATAATTTATCATTTGCTATGGAGTTTAGGTTATTCGATTGTAATGCACCATAGTGCTCTTCGTATGCCGATACCGTCGCTGTTGGAGGAAGCCCCTTAATCAAGTCGCGATAGATAGCATCACCATCAGCATTGGCCACAATGACTGAACACTCATCATATCCATAGTGATTCAAAAATACTCTATACTCACCAATCTGACCTTGGTACTGGTGATATTCAGCCTCTGCCTTCAATTTACAATAGCCACTCATTATTTCCCAGATACAGTTTTTTCCTCGATATACATTCTTGAGTGTATTGGGATATTCAAAGCACCAGGTTGTATGATTCTCCTCCCTCCATATCTCCTCAGCATTACGATTATGGGTCAGAATGTAAAATGTATTTTGCTCCATCATACCAAACGCAATACTATCCTCTGATGCCATCGGAAGTTTGTATGCTATTGGCGAGCACTCCAGTTCCTTGTCAAGGGAATAGACGGTTTTGTTTTGCTCGTCTACAAAATAAATGGAATCGTCACTTGCTACCATCATTGCATCATACGACCCCTCAAGATTGATGTGCAAATCTCTTTTCCCGAGCAGAGAAGTTCCCTTGTATTTAGCTATACTAACAGGATTTCCACCCAGAATGTAAAACACATCATCCGAATCGACAACAATACCTTTAACTACAAGTGCGTCGGTCGAATCCCATGGAAAATACTCGTTCTTGTAGTCAAACTCCCACGTCCTATTATGAGCTATATAAATTTGTGGAGCTTTCTTGATTGTATCCTGTTTAGAAGGCACTACCGTTTCCTCCTGGAGTATCTGTTCGCCTCTTATAGGCTCAATCTTGTGGTTTTCTTGAGACGCCTTTGCTACACAGGAAGCAAATACTATAACAAGCAAAGCCGAGAAAAGATTTCGTATTTTAATTTCCATGCACCAGATATTTTTGCCAAATCAAATGCAAATGTATAGAAAATTATCCAAATGGAGTAATGTTTTAATGGCTTTAAAATATTTCCAGGACTCTAATCGCATTTGCACCATCTGGTTAAAACCAAAGTTTCGTCGGGAACTCCCGGCAGTACAAAACAAACCTTGTTAAGCACCATCGGAACTTTCCGACAACGATAAATAACCTGTAAAGGACCATCGGGAACTCCCGAAAGCATAAAAATAATTATTTAAGCACCATCGGAACTTCCCGACAACGAAAAATAACTTGAATCCTGACGCTAAAACTCATTTTCTAGACTTCTGAAGTCCTCTCCCACATCGGGAGAGCATTTCCCAAGCCTCCAAAATCGTTTTCGACCGGTGGAAAATGCCATCGAAGGCCTCCAAAATCATTTTTGACCGGTGGGAGACGCCATCGAAGGCCTCCGAAATCGCTTTCGACCGGTGGGCGACACCATCGAAGGCCTCCGAAATCACTTTCGACCGGTGGGAGACACCATTGACGGCCTCCGAAATCACTTTCGACCGGTGGGAGACGCCATCGAAGGCCTCCGAAATCATTTTCGACCGGTGGGAGATGCCTTATTTGGTGCTATCCACCCCCTCGGACAGAATCAAAATCGCCTTTTTGAGTCTTTAAGGACAGGCCTTGCGGAGAATCTACCCCGCAAGACTCTACTTCTTCGGTACGTATCATAGTCTATTTACCTTATCCAGTTTAATTATACACATTAGGAACGGAGAACTAAACCTTTCCGTTTTGACTTCGTCGAATCAGATTCGTACCTTTTCGCTCGCTTAATCGTACCTTTGAAACTATGTCTCTAAATTACTCACGCTCGGAAAAAATCAAAATTCTTTTGTTTTTTCGCTCGCTTATTCGTAATTTTGACCTCTGGTCGAAGGTACTCTCGCTCGGAAAAAATCAAATATGATTTGTTTTTTCGCTCGCTTAATCGTACCTTTGTCCCGCATAATACGAATAATTAGAATAGATACATGGGAAGAAAGAAATTTTCGCAGAGAGAAATTGATATCATCAGCAAATTGCTCCGTCGTAAGATGGCGGGTACTCGTTTTCAGCAGAAGATGGTGAGACATACATTGCGTACTACCTTCGAGTTTAATATCGCTGATTTCAATATTCAGGGTAAGGCTTTTGGTCCCGAGGACCTGGAGGAGTGCGTGCGCAAAGGTCGTATACAAATCCTTGACGAGGCTACCATCGAGGCTATGAAGCAGAGACATGCTGAGAAGCGTTTGCGCGACGAGGCTCTGCGCCAGGCGGATGCCGTGGCTGATGGCGAGATAGTGGATTGGCAAGAGGTGCAGAAGCAATGGGATGAGTACTATGCTCAGCACCCCGAGGAGGCGGAGAATCAATAGACGGTTCTTCCTCCCTCACCAAGAAAAAGTATTTCCTCCCCGCTAACCTTAAATCCTACTAACCTAAAAACACGATGATTAGCATCAACAACGAGCTTTGCAACAAGTGTGGCAAATGCCAGAGAGTATGCCCTGCCTTCATCCCCGTGGTGGAGCAGGATAGGTTGCCACGAGTGCGCCATGCAGAGGTGTGTATCGGTTGTGGACATTGCGTGGATGTTTGTCCCACGGGGGCTTTCCTTAACGACAAATTCCCTGAGCATACGATACATACCATCAACCGCGAGATACTGCCTTCGCCAGAGAGTTTGATGGAACTGATACGAGCGCGCCGCAGCAATCGTACTATCACCACAAAGCCTATACCTCAGCATTCGCTGGACATGATTTTGGAGGCGGCTCGCTATGCGCCTACGGCTCAGAATAGCAGACAGGTGCAGCTACACCTCATCACCGACGATGATGCTCTATATCGTGTGGAAGAGGCTACCATTGGTTATTTCATGCGATTGGCCAGGGTGCTGTTTTCTCCTCCCATCAAGTGGATAGCTAAGCTTTTCCTGAGCAAACTGTATGACGAGGTGCCTGCCCTATATGCCATGAACGAGCAGTTCAAACAGGGCAAGCGTCCCACGATATGCAACTCCACCGCTTTGCTAGTGATTTCTGCTCCCAAGGGATACGACTTTGGTATGCAGGATTGCAATCTAGCCTATCAGAATGCTTCGCTCATGGCTGAGTCGCTGGGTGTGAGTCAGGTGTACATGGGCTTCGTTCAGGTGGGAATGTTCATGATGGGTGTGAAGAAGGCTTCTCGCATCCTTGGCATCCCCAGGAATCACAAGGCTTTTGCCATCATGGGCTTGGGGATGCCTGCATTCAAATACCAGAAGTATACTAATCGTTAACCCTCCCCCCCAAAAAAAAATACCAATAGATATGAAAAAGCATTTCCTCTTTTCTCTCTTTTTCTTCCTTTGTCTTGCCATAGTGCCCATGGCTCATAGTGTGGCTTTTGCTGGCAATGCCAAGAAGAATCCTCGTGCCGTGGTGGACCTAGTGAACCGTATCGGTGGCAAGGGTACTTCCAAGAAGTTTACCTTCATCCTAGATCCATCTATCAACACCGAGGCGGAGGCTTTCGTGATTGGTGCAGACAAGGGTAAGGTGCTCATCAAGGGTTCTACCATCAGTGCTCTGACTACTGGACTTGGTTGGTATCTGAATTATCATGCTAATATCAATATTTCGTGGAACTCACTGAACGAGAAGACGGCTCAGGGAGGTGCTTATGCTGACTTGTCCAATATCCCCGTACCCACCTCTGAGGACATCCACGAGTGTAATGCCAAGTATCGCTACTTCTTCAACTATTGTACCTTTGGTTACTCGATGACCTCGTGGACATGGAAGCGTTGGCAACAGGAGATTGACTGGATGGCTCTGCATGGTATTAATATGCCCTTGCAGATAGTAGGTTTGGAAGAGGTGTGGCGCAAGTTCCTCACTATGGAGAAGAAGGGTGTGCGCAAATACAACTATACCGACGAGGAGGCCAAAGCCTTTGTACCCGGTCCTGCCTTTACTGCTTGGTGGGGTATGAACAATCTGGAGGGATGGGGAGGCACTACCTCTGGAGAGTTGAATGGCGGCACATGGGAAGGTGCAGGTGGCGTACAAGATGATGCTTGGTACAAGCGCCAAACCACCCTGGCCAAGAGTATAGTCAATCGTCAGCGCGAACTAGGTATGCAACCCGTATTGCCTGGTTTCTCTGGCATGGTGCCTACCAACTTTACCCAGAAAACGGGTGTTGCCACTGACGCCAATGGTGGTAAATGGGCTGGTGGTTTTCAGCGCCCACGTATCATTGACCCAACAGCAGATAGATTTGCCGAGATAGCCCAGGACTACTACACTTGTCTTGACGAGGTGATGGGCAAGAGTCAATATTACTCTATGGACCCCTTCCACGAGGGTGGTGCCATCAGTAGTGGTAAGTACACCGAGGCTTACTATGCCATTTACCAAGCTATGGAGGCTGCCAAGAAAGGCTCGCAATGGGTAATACAACAATGGCAATGGGATGGTAATCAAAAGCGTGCCATCAATGCCGTTCCCGAGGGCAGATTAATCGTGCTTGACCTTTTCTCGGATGGTAAGCCTGCCTTTGACTATTACAATGGATATGCTCCTCAGGATGCTGTATTCTGTGCCATTCCTAATTTTGGCGGACGCTCAGGACTAATGGGCAGATTGAATAATATTACCGACAATTACTTTGCTTACACGGCCAAGTATGCTAGTATCAAGGGTATTGGCGCTGCTCCTGAAGCCATCGAGCAAACTCCCGTTACGTACGACTTGATATTCCAGTTGCCATGGATGGAAAGAAAGCCTGATATGGCTCAGTGGATTAAGCAATATGCTACTGCTCGTTATGGTGCCAACAATAGTGTAGTGCAAAATGCATGGGAATTGCTCCGCCTTGGTGTACTCAACTATGGTGCTGATGCTATCCAAGGACCAGTAGAGGATGTCTGGGGAGCTCGTCCCAACCTCAATGCTCGACCTGCCAGCACCTGGGGTAAGACACTAAATCATGCTAGCGGCACATATACCAAGGAGCGCCGTCAGATGCTGATACATGCAACATTCCAATTGCTCAGTCAGCACCAGGAACTCAAACTCAAGAGTGGGTCCGTATACGAAAGCAATTACCATTACGACCTCGTAGAATTGGGTGGTGGAGTGATGGCCGACTATGCTTACGACCTCTTGCTAGGCATAAAGAGTGCCAAGGATGCTGCTGGCAATGACTTCCCTAACGACACCACATATATCACACGCCGTGATGCCTTCCTGGCACTTATTGCTGATGTGGACAAGTTCAAGGGCACAAATCTTAATTTCCGACTAGGCAAGTGGACACAAGAGGCTCGCGATGCAGCATTGGAGGTTAAGGGTGCAACCACCGCTACTCCCGACTGGTACGAATTCAACAATGCACGTACTTTGCTCACCACATGGTCATCGCCTAATACCAACCTCAACGATTACTCATATCGTTCATGGCAGGGCTTGATGAAGGATGTCTATCTACCTAGATGGAAACACTTCTTCAACAACGATTGCACAGGGGCTAACTATGGATTCTTCGAGTGGAACTGGGCTCATGGCAAGGAACACTATGTTGGTCAGGCAGAGAAGAGTAACATCAATCTTACAGAAGGACAACCAGGCTACAGATATAGCCGTGCCCCCAAGGGTAATACTGTACTAGAGGCAAAGAAACTGTTGGGCAAGTATATCATCCCTATTAAATTTGGCAACAGTACCTATTACGCTTATCGTCACCTGGAAAATCAATTCCAGGACAAACTTATCATACCCACCAAGGCAGGCTCTAGCATCAACTTGACACCCATCTTTGGAGCAGATCCAGAGACATCTATCACCTCTGAAGTCCTTGCTGGCAACAGACTCTCAGCGGTACAAATCAAGCCCGGCACTCCAGCAGGCCCATATCCTGCCGTGATAACACTACCTGATGCTACACAAATCGTAATTCAACTTTATTGCTATTAAAATAGATAAGGAACTACCACTTATGATTGAAAGAAAGATACATCATGCTCAGCTAATTGCTGACTATCTCGAGGCCGTTCCCTTTAGTGTGGACCCCAAGGAACTCTATTCTACGCAAACTCTCTATGCTGGTCTTGACCTAGCTGACCCCGAGAGCTTTGCTCAATGCTATGACCAGCGTGTATATCAGCATTTCCTGGCCGAGGGCAAGGTGACGGACAATCCGCTAGAATCACTGGCACGTAATCTGCACGACTTCTGCATCATGCAAAGTGCCAAGCGCCTCCTTGCTCAGTGGGACAAGTGTAAGGTGGTGGCCGTAATGGGTGGAAATGCCATGGGTCGCGACGATGCTTCATATGCCAAGATAGCACGCATCAGCAAACGACTCACAGAACTAGGGTCGCTGATGGTTTCTGGTGGAGGTAGTGGTGCTATGGAGGCAACTGGTTTCGGATCATGGATGGCAGGGCGTAGTGAGGAGGAATTTGCCGAGGCCTTGGCTCGCCTAGCAGCAGTTCCCTCTCAGCATTGTCCCAATTACTTGCAAACCTCCCTCTCCATCATTAATGACTATCCGCAAAGCAAGTACATCAACCTTAGCATCCCCACATGGCTCTACGGTCATGAATGGACCTCACCCTTTGCCACACACATAGCCAAATTGTTTGAAAACTCTGTGCGCGAGGACACATTGCTCACCATCGCCTATGGAGGCATCATCTATGCTCCAGGCAGAGCAGGCACCATTCAGGAAGTCTTTCAGGAAGCCGTTCAGAATCATTATCTCACCTTTGGCTTTGCCAGCCCCATGATTTTCCTCGATACAGAATTCTGGACAAAGACCACCCCCTTCTATCCCCTCCTCACCGACCTCCTGGAAAAGGGCATATACAAGAACCTCCTTCTATCTCTCACCGACGACCCCGACGAAGTCGTTGACATTATCATGGAGTTTCAGAAAGAAAAAACGATTAGTGGTGAGTGATGAGTATACTCACCACTAATCGCTCCACGTTCAATATTTACTTTATCACTTTCTTGCCATTGACGATGTAGATACCTTTGTTGAGCATGTTAGAACGGCGACCGCTTAGGTCATAGATTTCAGTTTCTACCTTTCCGTTTTCCGTTTCTACCTCGTCAATGCCTACCCCACCTGTAATAGTGAAACCCTTATCGCTGTTGGGGTTGAGTACTGTCAATGTAAATGCTGGGCCATCTATTTCTTCCACCTTGATGACACCACCATTCATTTTTCGCACAGCAGTAGAAAAATCAACATTCACTTGTCCTATATTCACGTTAGGCATGGTTATGGTGTATTGGCCGTCTGTAGCCTTAACGCTCTCTGCAAGTATGTAATTAAAGGTCTTGCCATAGTCGTCAGACATGGTAATGCGGAGACGACTATCAGCGTTGAAGTAATTCTCGTTTACACCCCACTCAACTGTTATCTTTTCACCTGCAGTGAAGCTAGTCTTATTACCAATAATTCTTGCCTTGAAGGCAGCGCCCGCTACCACCTGCACTTGAGTTTCCCAAATCGCATATGTGCTGTAGAAGGGATTTTCTGTCAAAGCAGCGTAGCTCCATGCTACATTGGGCACGTCGTTCACAAGGATGCTCAATGGATAAGAACCAGCCTCCAATTCGTGTATACCAGTACCTTCCTTCAAATAGAAGTAGTCATCATAAAAGAAGTCTGCAGTATAGATAGGCGCATAACGAATTACATTACTCTCCTGTGGAGCGAACGAAGCGAAGGGGAGTGTAATGTTATGGCCCTCTTGCATATTGTCTACATTGGCGCTAATGCAACCGATAGCGGTGTACATTAGTTTATGGCCTTCAATATCTGTAGCATGTACATCGATAGCTAGGCAAGCACCTTGGGGAATGCGGTAGGTTTGCTGCATCTTTTCTGTATCAAACTGAGGAGCATTGTTTATCACCTCCACGTTATTATAAGAAGTAGTTCCAATAGCACTATTGCGAATTGCCTTGATAGAGGGGTATGAGAAGTATTCCCCCATGTTGTCCATCAAACTACCTTCACCCTGGAGTGTATGCACAGCACCAAACATATGCCCCAATTCATGCGCTACCACCCACTTGTCTGTCTTTGCGTATCCGCTACCCTTAGTATTGCAGCTATAGGCTCCCTTCAAGGCAGAGAGACCAAAGTTTTCTTCAAAGTCATCACGGTGCGTTACCCACATGGCAACATCATAGTTTGATTCGCCAATGATGTCGTTGAGGTCAGATGTGCAATTGCCAATCTCCGGCAAACCGTTACCACCAATAGTCAAATCAGTCACATTAGTCAACTTATCATCCACAACAACATCAAAGCAGAATCCAAGGGGAACAAACATCTTGTTGACGAAGTCCTCGCACTCTTGCCAGAACGCCTTTACTTTGTCGCTGCTACTACAGAGGTCTTGTTCGTAAGCACTCTTGGTTACAGGAATTGCCAATCGATAGAAGCGCATTGTGCCGTCACCAGATATAGCCAGGGCCTTGCCCGTAAGGCACAATAGTACTACAAGGAAAGCGATGAATCTACTCATAGCGCACATATTGTTTAGGTTGATAAAATACGTTAATGCAACAAAGGCGATGCAAAGCTACATAATATTTTCCACATCTCAAAATAGCATAGAAGATGAGTTCTTAAGTGCCTATGTAACAATAAAAGCGCCAACCCAGATATCAACCGGGTTAGCGCTCTTATTATCTATTTTCTTCTATTTGTACTCTAAGTCTACTCCCACAAATTACTCCATGAAGCACCTTGCTGTCTAGACATTGCTGCATCGTCATCTGTCGTTTCGTTGGAAATGCGAACTGAACCTGCCTTAGAACTTGCTAGCATGTTGCAAACCTCAATTTCTGTCACCTCCATAACGGGCTTTACATATATCTTTTTCATAATCTTATGTACCTGCTCTATCCCTCCCCAAAGGGAGAAATAGAGGTCAGGATTTCTTTTTAATTGTTTACTTCTTAATTCTAACGTTACAATGAATAACGCTCTGCGTTTATCATTTCTTATTCTACTCTACCCTACCCTACTTAACTACTACTTTCTTGCCATTGACGATGTAAATACCCTTGTTGAGCATGTTAGAACGACGACCGCTTAGGTCATAGATTTCAGTTTTCATTTTTCCGTTTTCTGTTTCTACCTCGTCAATGCCTGTTGCATCATCACCAAAGTCTAGAATGATAGAACGAGCGCCAGAATCAC
Source organism: Bacteroidaceae bacterium (assembly GCA_045613565.1). Lineage (GTDB taxonomy): Bacteria > Bacteroidota > Bacteroidia > Bacteroidales > Bacteroidaceae > Physcousia. The sequence goes on along the minus strand of JAZLBF010000058.1, from coordinate 924 downwards.
TTGCAGGAACATTCAAATATGCCTTGTTGTTATACACATTGAAAGCGGCATCCTTGCGGAAGAAGCCTGCCTTGTTATCCTTAACTGTAAGCACATAGTTAACAGAACCATCTGTAGGAAGTGCAACAACAGACTGGGTATCAGTTTTATTATCGCTACCTTCATAACCTACAAGCATGTTACTTTCTACAGCAGTACCATAGCTGATAGATGGAATGAAATTATAGGTATTAGCACCACCACGAAGTACAGCACCTGTCTTAGCAGGGATGATACCCTTTAGCTCAGTCATTGTGATAGTACCCACCGCATTACCTTGACTGTCTGTACCATTCATCACGGGTTTCTCTGTAGCTACATAAGCCTTCACACCCTCAGACTGTTTCCGATGAACACGATGTTGTCACTGGTAACGGACAGAGCCTTAAAACTATCATAACGTTGGTTTCTGAAAGGCCTAAAACTGATATTGTTATTTCACATGAGAGTTTCAATATCGAAGAGAGTATCATCGTAATAATCCAAGATCATTTGCTGTGGTCTGAAGACCGCCTTTGTGATTTTATGGAGGCATTTGGAATACCGATGCGAGTACCTTTGTGGCTTAACAAAACCATAAGAAACATTGTTGCGAGTGATTTTGTTTTTCAACAAGAGCATTTTCAACGTAATTGAGTGCCCATTGTGAAACTGCAAAATTATTCGGAATGACGTAAGATGTGCGTTGTAATGTAACAAAAGCAAATGCAACAGCATCGGATGCCCGTTGTAATATTGCAAAGGTGTAATTAGTAACTTTGTTCCCTCAATTTTTCGTAAAGTTAATCCACCACTTTTAAGGTGATTAACCAGTCCGGTAGAATTCAAAGTCAATACCTTTGTGTTCGTAAAGAATTAAAGCGTATGATAGACAAAGATACTCGC